>JAZDOD010000007.1:0-2749 GCA_043798995.1 bacterium | reverse complement strand
AAAGAAGGGAAATCCAAGAAGCACGCTTTGACTTGCCTGAAGAGACAAATCAGCGATATTATTTTTTCAATGTTGAAAGAGAAAAGAGCCTACTATCTTTGACCTTCCTGAGAGCTGTGAATAACTAAACTTGACATAGAGTATCTTCCCTGTCTGCCGACAGGCAGGCTTTTTGCCCGCCTGAATACCTGCCCGCCAAAGTTTCAACGACGACGGGGACGGCCAGAATTTTTTGCGAGCGGACTGCGGGATCTCAATTTGGGTAGCGGGTGGGTTAAGAAAATTTCGCACTATTGCATAAGTTTGAAATTTTTATTATACTATAATTGTATCTTAAGTTAAGGTAAATTTCAATTATGAATACCAACAATAACAATCCTTTTACCACAATTAAAGATTTTGTCCAAGGTAACGAAAAAGTGAAAAGGACAATGGAAATCTTTGAAAAGGCTCAAAAAAAATACGATGAGTCGATGGGTGCTTATTTTACTCCAAAATCTAAAATAAAAGGATCTAATTCAGTTTCAACTAAGGGCAACTACAATGTCTACATTTCAGGAACTGGTCGAGGGTATTAAAGACCCAAAACAACATCACGACTTACGAATAAGTTTGATTAAGGAGATTGAAGAAATCACTAAAAGAAAGCTTATCGTTTATGCGGCTGATTTTAATAAAAGTCATCCGGCTGTTCCTAATTCCATAAACCAAACCGATCTAACCTGTTTTTCCGATCTTATTGAAAAAATTGACGGCGACAGCATTGATATTTTAATACACAGTCCGGGCGGATCTGCTGAAGCAACAGAGCAGATAGTTTCAATGTTACGCGAAAACTACAAAGACATTAGATTTATTATTCCCAGAATGGCAAAAAGCGCGGCAACAATGTTTGCTCTTTCCGGCAATAAGATTTTGATGGACGACCGTTCTGAACTTGGGCCAACCGACCCGCAAGTTATGATTCCTGTGCCTGGAGGTATTATGTTTGTACCGGCAAAATCAATTCTAAACGGGTTTAATAAGGCAAAATCAATTATAGAAAGTGAGGGCACGGACTCCTTGCCGGCTTATTTGCCGATGCTGAATAAATATGATCTTGCCCTTCTTGAAATTTGCGAAACTTCCTTGAAACTAGCCGAGGAATTGGTAAGAGAATGGCTTAAAAAATATATGTTTGAAGGTAAGAAAGAAAAAGAGGAATTGGCAAAAGAAATTTCAGGTCATTTTCTTGAACATGATGACCACAAGTCGCACGCAAGACCAATTACTATTTCGAAAGCCAAAGAATGGAAGCTTGATGTTGAGGATATGCGAGAAAATAAAGACTTGAGGGATAAGGTTTGGAAATTATATTGTGCTATTGAGCTATTTTTTGACAGAAGCGCGGCAGTAAAACTTTATGAAAATGCCTACGGAACTTCTTTGATGAAGAATTTCCCGCAGGCGCAAGTAATTCTGCAAGGATCGCCGCCAAATATACCCAAGCAACCGCAAGAAAAACCGCAATCATAAATACCTCTTTCTTGAGGGGTGTTTATTTTTTGAACAAATCGTCAATTAAAATTAGACAACCGCTTAAAATAAAACTAGCTTTTTCTTTATTTATTTTTCCAATGTTCGGGTGGGAAGCGTCATCGCCGAAAGCTTAACCGATTCTTCTTGCGTCGGGATGCGCGCGCGCTTACTGTCATGTTTATATGATTTGACCGGCGCGGCGGTTGTCGGCTGGATTATTTTTTTTCTTGGCATAATTTTATAGGCGATAATTAGCTAATTTTAAATGATAATATTAACTGACTGCCATTTTTAATTGATTTTTAATAGAAGGTTTGCTATTATATAATCAATGATATTTGTGAGGACCTAGTTCTCCCGCGGTTAAATACATAAAACCGCAGACAAGTATCAGGTTAAAAAAAGTTTTCTAATCATTTTCAAGGTCTCCTTCATGGAAGACTTTTTTTATTTCTCCGAAAATTTCATTATTTTTTGTTTTCCAAAACGGAATCACGCTCCAAAAATACGGCGGAACTCCCTCTATTTCTTTTATAATAATTTTAATTTTTATACCATTAATTATGGCGATAAAACCATAATATTTTACCGACACCATTTTATGTTGCCATTTGCCGGTAAACTTTAATCTTTCCATGCAATTTGTTTCTAACAATTCTTGCAAGGTTCCGGCCACCCTTAAAACATCAGGAACTAATTTTAAAAACTTTAAACGCAAATATTGGTCGGATGATAACCGAGTTTTATTCCATGCTTTCATTTTAATATGATCAAGACCTTTAACATTAAAAACAATGCTCCGTTTTAAATAAGGGCACGGAACGGAACCAATGTTTTCATAAAAAGCTTCGGCCGCTTTTTTTGTTTCTTGTAATTTTTCTAAATTATCCATGGTTAGATTGATAATCAAACTATTTTATTAAACCCCCGTTCCATGCCGGCGCGAATTAAGTTTTGCGTTTCATGTATATCCTGAACTTCTAAAACCGCCCATTTGCCATACTTTCCAAAATTATTGACCGCCGGCACCCATAGGTCGCGGGCAGTTTTAATTTTCATTTTTTTCTTATCATCTTTTTTGCCGGTTACTTCAATAGACTTGTTGCTTAATAAGCTTCTAAAGCAATTTCCAAATTTTGGTAAATTTTTCACAAATTTTTTCGCTAATATATTTATCCCGACTTTAACAGTTAAAATATAAATTTAGCTAAAATAAACCATTTATTTTTTG
>JAZDOD010000001.1:0-2001 GCA_043798995.1 bacterium | reverse complement strand
TGAGCGGGGAAAACCGGTAAAAACTGCGTGCTCTTTTAAAACAAAAAAAGCGGCGGTCAAAACCAAAAAACTTAAGGCAAGGGCTTTGGAAAGAGCGATTAATTCTGTGGCGCTTACATAAACCCAAGTGAAAGAATAAAGTTTGAAAAAGAAAAAAATTGGAATAGTAATCAGCAGAGCCAAAGCGATAATACCGGTGATATTTAAATAATACCGGCCGGGCAGTCCACCTTCAAATCTGACCAGAAAAGCCAAAATAACCGACGAAATTATTAAAATAATATCGGCCAATAAAAAAAACAATGTTCTTAAAGCCCGCCTTTTTTCAATAAAAAATTTTTGAAAGGCAATTGACATTTACTTGGAATAAAATTCTTTAATAATCTTTATGGCATAATTTACCTGTTCATCTTTCAATTCCGGATACATTGGCAGAGAAATAACTTCTTTTGCTAATTGTTCTGAGCAAGGGAGTTTGAAAAGAGAAAGTCCAAGTCCCGGCTGCTGGTGGTTGGCAATCGGGTCTTTAATCAAGGTCTCCACTCCTTTTTCTTTTAGAAAGTTGAATAATTCATCTCTCTTCCGGGCTCGGATGACAAAATTCTGAAAAATATCAAAGTGCCTTTCGTCTGAATCTAGGGTTGGCGGTAATTTTATTTCCGGAATATCAGATAGGCCCCTATCATATATAGAAGCTATCTCCCTTCTCCTTTTAATCCAGTTTAACAGATATTTAAATTTAACGTTTAAAATAGCGGCTTGCAAATTATCCAGCCGAGAGTTCCAGCCGAAACAAATTATATCCTGCTTTGTTTTTTGGCCGTGGTCCCGCAGCAACCGAATTTTTTCGGCTAAACTTTCGTCGTTAGTGGTTAAAATGCCGCCGTCGCCAAAGCATCCTAATACCTTGAACGGATAGAAGCTGAAAGAACCGGCCAAGCCAAAACTGCCGGCCATTTTTCCTTTGTATTTAGCGCCCAAGGCCTGAGCCGCATCTTCAATTACTATTAAATTATGTTTCTGAGCAATCTCCATTAATTTATCCATTTCGCAAACCCTGCCATTAAGATGAACCGGAATGATAGCTTTTGTCTTTTCGGTTATTGCTTGCTCTAATTGGTCCACATCCATCGTAAAGTCATCTTTAACATCTATTAAAATTGGCTTAGCCCCGGCCTGAACAATTACGGCTATTGAAGCAACAAAGGTGTGAGAAACGGTAATAACTTCGTCTCCCGGCCCAATTCCGGCCGCTTTCAGCGGCAGAAATAAGGCATCGGTTCCCGAATTTAAACCAACGGCATATTTTACGTCGATAAAATCAGCAATCTTTTTCTCAAATTCTTCCACATCCTTTCTCAAAATCAAATCTCCTCTGGATAAAACATCGTCTATTGTTTTTAAGACCTCTTCCTTGATTGCCTTATAATGCTCTGGGAAATTTACAAAGGGAACTTTAAAAGTCATATGATTAGATTCTTATATAACAAGGTGAATTCATCTGGTAGGTTTCTAAAATGACCTTTTTGACTTCGCCGGGCTCTTTAACAATATAAGATTTTAAATTAGGTAAATTTTCCAAAACTTTTATTTCTTCATTCTCGGCAATAAGATTATGACTAAACCCCAAGAATTTATATTTCTCGCTGCCTTTGACTCCAATAATTTTAACATTGGCGTTATGCAAACAAACAGCGTTTCTAACCATTTCATAGGGCCGGAAAGTGACAAAATTTATCATGCTGTAGACGTACGGTTTAAAACCCGCCAATGCCAATCCCGCGGCAATTATCATTGTGCTTTGTTCGGTTACACCGAAATTAAAAAACCTGTCTGGGAATTTTTTACTGAATTCTTCGATATAATTAAAACCGACGTCCGGAATAATCAAACATATAGCTGGATCGGTTTCCGCCAACTCTATGAGGGCATCAATAAATTCCCTTCTTGTATCTTGTTGTTTAATAATTTCCGCCATTTGAATTTAATTCTTTTAATGCT
>JAZDOD010000002.1:0-27221 GCA_043798995.1 bacterium | reverse complement strand
ACTAAATAATAATTGTGGGTATTATAATAGAAAAGGTAGGGGGAGCTGTCCCAGTTGTCATGAAAGATGATTGAATGTTCGGGCGTGTTTTGGGAAAGCCACTGGGAGACTTCTTGGAAACGGGTGAAGGGGGCGCCGTGGATTAAACTTTTTTTATTTTCCTCTGCCCCTTTAAAAGCTGCCAAAGAAAAAAGAACAACCAAACAAATTATTAAGGGCGGAAATAAAAATTTTATATAACGCGGAAATTGGCGAATGGTTAAAGAAAATTGCGCTAAAGTTTTAGTTTTAGCGGCTAAATTAATGGAAAAAGCTGAAAATAAAATACTAAAGGGAATAAAATATTCAATATATCTTCGCGATTTAAGAGTTAGAATAAGAAAAAAGAAATTCAGAAAAAATAAAGAAATCGTCTTTCTTCCTTGTTTTTTAAAATCAACTAAAAATAAAATTAAAGCCGGCAGCAATAAAAGAAAAGCTAAAGCCGCATTAACTAAAAGTTCAGGCAGTTGATACGGATACCATTCGGCGCCCACGCCAATGACTTTTTGGTAATTAATCAGGCCGACTTGGACAACCTGCTGCCAGTAAAAAAACAAATTCTTGGGGAAATAGGGATTAACAACAACGCCCAGGATAAGGCCCCAAAGAGAAGCGGCAAAAATTTTTGTTTTAAGTGACTGCTTGATAATAAATATTCTCAAAAAATCAATTGTAATCCCCTGGGCAGTTTCTTTTTTGGGTGTTTTTTTCATCAATCTCTCAAAAAAAATAGCAAAACAATAACTGCCAGCCAGAACCAGCATCAACAACCAGCCGCCATAAAGCCAGACATAAAAGAAAGAAAGGAAGAAAAGCGGCCAAGGTTTTTCTTTGAAAATAAAATAAAGGCCGAAAAGTAAAAAAATCAAGCTTAAAGAATTGGCTTTAACTAAAGCCAAACGAAAAGTCAAAGGGGTACTGGCTAAAAATATCAACCAATAAAAAACCGCTCCCTTAATTTGAAAACTTTTTAAAAACCAAATAAAGACAACGGCCAATAAACCGGCCAAAACCACGACTGAAAATTTTATTCCCCAAAGCGGCGGCAAAAACTTAACAAAAGGCATTAAAAACAAATGGTAAAGTAAATGATGGTCAGTAAAATAATCTTTCAGAATTGTGGCCTGAAACCAAGGGAAATCCTTAATTAGGCCTTGCTGGCTTATCAACAAGCTCATTTTAGCGTGGTAAAAACCATCGGGATCAGCCAAAACCGGCGCTTCTGTTAAATAAAGAAAAAAACAGGCTGTTGCTAAAAAAACTAAAAGATACTTTAAAATAATTAAAAGTTCTTTTTGGTGATAGAAAAAATTTATCAATTTTTGATACCTCTTGTTTAAATAACCCATATTTATCATTATAACAAAACCCCGACCTTAATTTAATATTAGATCGGGGCCTTTCTTGCTAAGCATGGCAGCAAGAAAAATTTAATGAGACAACTTTTTCTTAAAATAGTCAACCCAGGGGATTTCCGAAGGATCAATTTTGTTAAGTATACCAAGATAAAAACTGACATAACTCCCCAAAGTCAAAAGTTCGGCGGTTTGGCTGATTTTATCCGAAGATGCCATTTTATATTCTAAGCTGATAATTTTATTTTTAGCCAAAACATCTTGGGTTATCCGATAGCGAAGAATAATTTTTGACTGATAAAGCGAGGAATTAAAAAATAAAAAAAATAAATTTTTCCTGTTGCTTTTGGGAAAAGTCAAGCCCTCCATCAAGTGATGATTGAGCTCGGGCAGGGCAAAATAAACGGCAAGGGTTTTGGCGGTTTCATTTAATTGATTAGCAAAAGCATGCGTACTGCCAATTAAAAACTCCGAAGCCACAAGAATCGGAGTTTTTTGATTTTGATAAAGTTTGAGGGCTATTTTTTTGGCGATATTTTGCGAGGTTTTTCTTTTTTGGCCAAAAATTTTGTTAAACTTCTCCAAAGCTTTGAGAGTTATGCTTTTTTCTTTTTGGCTAAAATTTAAAAGTCTAAGTTTATTCAGAAGAAGAAGTTCGGCAGTTAAAGTATAACCCAAACCAAGTCTGGGTTGTTTAGTTGGATTAAACCGTTCTTCAAAAATATAAGCCGGCGTTTTTTCTTTCTTTACTATCTGGGCAAGTTTGGCCCCTCTAGTAATAACAAAAATATTGGCTTTTTTCTTTTTTGCTTCAAAATAAGTGGCAATGGTTTCTTCGGTTGTGCCAGAATAACTGACAATAATGCACAAAGTGTTTTTATTGACTGCTTTGGGCAAGGCGTAGCCATTAATTATTCTTAAAGGAATTTTTAATTCTTCAAAAAACAAACTTTGAACTATGTGACCGCCTAAACCTGACCCGCCCATACCGCTAATAACAATGTCTTTGACTTGAAAATATTTTAGGGGAAGATCAATTTTTGAAAAATCTTGAGCCACTTGCTCAAACTGACGCGGCAGATTCTCAATTGAAGACAAAACATCTTTCTTGTCAAGTTTCTTGATATAAGATTTGTTGTCCAACTGGTTCATAAAAAATTAAGTTTGAATTTCCTTCAGCTTAACAAATTTTAAAAAAATAATCAAGGCGATTGATTTTAAGATAAAAAAATGATACAGTATTAGAAATTAGTAATTAGAAATTAGAAATTTTTTTATTATGTCCGGACATTCTAAATGGACGCAAATCAAACGACAAAAAGGCACGGCTGATCAAAAAAGAAGCTCGCTTTTTACTAAATTAGCCAATACTATTACCATAGCGGCGCGCGAAAAAGGCGGCAGTTTGGAAACTAATTTTAAATTGCGGCTGGCCGTTGACCAAGCCAGGGCCGCCAATATGCCCAAAGAAAACATTGAACGCGCCATTAAGCGCGGCACCGGTGAATTGGCCGGAGGGCAAATTGAAAAAATCATCTACGAAGCTATCGGCCCTGGCGGCGTTGGTCTAGTAATTGAAGCTTTAACCGACAATAAAAACCGGGCTGTTTCATCCTTGCGTCACGTCCTTGGCAAATATGACGGAACTCTGGCCGGTCCTAATAGTATGCTTTGGAAATTTGAACAAAAAGGCGTTTTACGGCTGGAAAATTTTGCCGAAAAAATCAAAGATTTAGAAAATTTTGAATTAAAACTAATTGACTTAGGAGCCGAAGAAATAACCCAAGAAGGGCTTGATCTTTTAATTTATACCTCGCCTCATAACTTGCAAAAAATAAAAGAAGCTTTGGCCGGAGAAAACTATGCTTTTGATTATACCGAGATTGAATATGTTGCCAGGCAAAAAACTAAAATTTCCGACAAAACGCTGGCAGAAAAACTTAACGCTTTGTTTGAAGATTTAGATAACGATCCGGATATCAATAATTATTACAGCGATGCCACTATCTAAAAAAACTAAAGCCGAGATTATTTTAGGCATTGACCCGGGGCTGGCCGACACTGGCTATGGTCTGATTTTAAAAGATGGGGGGCGCCTTAGTTTAATTGCTTATGGCTGCGTTAAAACTAAAAAGGACAAAGACCTGGGCCAACGGCTTAAACAAATTAACCAGGAACTAACTGCTTTAATTAAAAAATTCGAGCCCACTCAACTTGCCGTGGAGCAACTTTTTTTCTGTAAAAATGTCAAAACAGCTTTAGTTGTCGGCCAAGCGCGGGGTGTTATTATTTTAACAGCGATAGAAAATAATCTGCCGATTTATGAATTCACGCCTCTTCAAGTAAAACAAGCTGTCGCTTCTTATGGCCGCGCGGAAAAAAGACAAATTCAAGAGATGGTAAAAATTTTACTCCATCTTAAAAACTGCCCCCAACCCGATGACGCGGCCGACGCTTTAGCTATTGCCATCTGCTGCGCTCAAACTAACCAATTCTTACTTTAATTTATTTTAATGAAACAACGCTTAAAAATTGTCCAGCTTACTTCTGAAATCAGCCCTTTTTCTAAAACCGGGGGGTTGGCTGATGTTTTACATTCCCTGCCAAAAAAATTAGCCCAAATGCCCCATCGAGTTGAAAAAGTTGTGATTATTACTCCTTATTACGGTTTTATCAGAAAAAAAGATTTTCCGCGAGAAACTGTAGCTAAAAACATTTCCCTTGAAATAGCCGGTCAAGAATTTTCTTTTACTGCCAAAAAAACTAATCTCAAAACCAACCTGGATATTTATTTTATTTGCAATGATAAGCTTTTTGGCGGACAAAAGCTTTACGGCTACGAAAACGACGGGCTTCGCTTTTATTTTTTTAACAAAGCCGCGCTCAAACTTTTAGAAAATATCAATTTTTCTCCGGACATCGTTCATTGCCATGACTGGCAGACGGGACTTACGCCAAATTTTTTAAAAATTGAAAAATCGCCTTTTTTTAATAATTCCGTTTCCGTTTTTACTATCCATAATTTAGCTTTTCAAGGCCCGCGAGACTGGTGGAA
This sequence comes from bacterium, assembly GCA_043798995.1. Lineage (GTDB taxonomy): Bacteria > Patescibacteriota > Patescibacteriia > JAACEG01 > JAGUWE01 > JAGUWE01. The sequence continues at coordinate 22,769 of JAZDOD010000002.1, read as the reverse complement.
AGTCCCGCCGGAAAAACAAGATGACGGCAAAAATTCACCGCCGGAGAATCTTAAAAAAATGAATTATATTAATTTTACCAAAAGGGCAATTATTCACGCTGATGTTATTAACACTGTTTCCGAACGCTACGCCAAAGAAATTTTAACTCCTAAATTTGGCCAGGGCTTGGAAAAAGTACTGTCTCGGCGCAAAAAAGATCTTTATGGTATTATTAACGGCATTGATTACGCTGTTTTCAACCCAGCTTTTGATGATAATATCTATATTAAATACGACTGGAATAAGCTGCGTAAAAAACGGCTTAATAAATTGGCACTTCAGCGCGAAATCGGTCTGGAAGAATCGGCCGACACCCCCTTAATCGGCGTGGTTAATCGTCTGACTGAACAAAAGGGCTTTGATTTAATTATTCAAACTTTTAATCATTTGATAAAATTAAAATTGCAACTGGTTGTGGTGGGTAGCGGCGAAAAAAATTACATTGATTTTTTTAAAAAAATGGCCAAAAAATATCCGCAAAAAATCAGTTTCATCACCCCTTTTAAAGAAACCTGGGCCTCAAAAGTTAATGCCGGCTCTGATATTTTTTTACTGCCCTCAAGATACGAACCCTGCGGCATTTCACAATTAATCAGTTTGCGTTACGGCTCAATCCCCGTAGTTCACGAAACCGGGGGATTAGCTGAAACAATCACTGATTTTAACCCCCTAACCAACCAGGGCAATGGTTTTACTTTTCCAACTTATACTAAAGAAGGTTTTCTTGTTGCCCTGGCCCGGGCTTTAGAAAACTATAAATATCCCAAAGTTTGGGAATATCTCACCTGGCGAGCTATGAAAGAATCTTTTTCATGGAAACTGCCGGCTAAAAAATATTTAGCCCTTTATCTAATCGCACTGAAAAAATTGAAAAAAACGCCGTCGGATAAAAAATTTCGTTCAAAATATTGAATAATAAATTAATTTTAATTTTACATTTTGATTTTTAAATTTTGAATTTTTATTATGCATTGGGTAAATTTTCTTCATCTTTATCAACCGCACAACCAAAAACCTTATTGGGTAAAAAAAATCGCCAACGAATCATACCGCAAACTTATCAAGGGACTTCTCGCTAATCGCCAGGCTAAAGCTGTTATTAATATCAATGCCTGCCTGGTTGAGCTTTTTCAAAAAAACGGCTGCCAAGATATAATCAATGGACTGCGGACTTTAGCCAGGCGAGACCAAATTGAATTTACCGATTCAGCCAAATTTCACGCTTTTTTGCCGCTTCTGCCTGAAAAAGAAATTATCAGACAAATTAAATTAAACCACCAAACCAATAAAAAATATTTTGGCAGTGTCTATAAGCCGCAAGGTTTTTTTCCGCCGGAAATGGGCTACAACCAAAAAGTTGCCAAAATCTGCCACATCCTCGGTTATAAATGGCTGATTATTGATGAGCTGGCCTTAGAAGGCAAAATTGGCAATCTTAATTATCAAACCATCTATCAAATTAAAAGCGCTGATAATTTATCAGTTTTCTTCCGCCAACGCGAAATCAGTTTTCGCATTCTTTCGGCTCAAGTTTACGCCAGCCACATGATTGTTGATTTGTTTAAATCAAAAAATAAACCCGATGAATTTGTTATTACTGCCATGGACGGTGAAACTTTCGGCCATCATCGGCCGGGTTTGGACGAACTTCTTTTTGAAGTTTATCAATCAAAAGAAATTCAGACTCACAAAATGTCAGAGTTATTTGAACTTTTTCCCAAGCGCCAAACAGTTGAGCCAATCGCTTCAAGTTGGGCTTTAATGAAACGAGATTTGGAACAAAAAACCCCGTATTCGCGCTGGCACGATAAAAATAACGACATACATCGCTGGCAATGGCAACTGACTAATCTGTCTATCAAAGAAACGTATAAACTTTCCCCAAAAAATCCATCTTACCAAAAAATAAGAACTGCTTTGGATAAATCGCTTCATTCAGACCAATACTGGTGGGCTTCGGCTATGCCTTGGTGGAGCTTGGAGCTTATTGAAAAAGGAGCCAAGGAATTCGTTGATGTTATTTTAAAAAATCCGGTCTCGGCCAAAAAAAGCAAAATCTTAGCCGAAGAGCTTTATAAAAAAATTGTCTTTACCGGTTTTGCCTGGCAAAAATCAGGCAAAGTTGAAGAGTTAGCCAAAATTTCTGATGAAGATGTCACTCAGCGCATTAGCAAGGAAATGCCTTATATACCGCTAGCAGAATTCAACCGCATTGTGAGTAACCTGCGCGCTCAAATGCTTGCCGCTGCCAATAACTTAGAATATGAACGAGCTGCCCAAATCAGAAATAGAATTAAGGAGTTAGAAGAAAAAAAAGACCAATTAACCAAAAAACATTAAACCTTTGTTTACTAGTTATAATGCCAAGATTAGTTAATTTTCGCACGAGGATTGTTTGATCCGCCAGATGGCGGAGAGTTCCCTGCCCGCCAATTGCCAACTGTCTCAACTTAAATTAATATGATTTTAAAAAAATTATGAATATTTCCTTTAATTTGGAAATTAGGTCAATTGGCTTTGGCAGGCGGGCGCAGAAGAAAATTAAATAATCTTGGCAAAAACTAACCAATCATTTATGAAACAATTAGAAAAACTTCTGGATGAAGTTTATATGAAAAAATTTTTCCAACGCCATCTCAAGCCATTTTTTCCTCGGGCCGAAAAAATTCTTTACTTTTCCGCCAAAAAACATAATGCTCTTTCCAGCAGAAGTTTTTTGATTAGTTATGATTTAGATTTATTATATAAAAATGGTTTTATAAGATCTGAGATGGTGCGCGGTAACCGCGTTAAAAAAGATACTTACGTCTTAATGGCATATCTCTGGAAAAATTTTTTGAAAAAAAATCAATACGCCATCCCCAAGCCCTTATATTATTTTGATAAAATAAATTATATTTTATATAAAGATTTCCGGGGCGAGATTTTGCGCGATTACGATTATGATAAAAATGCCTTGCGAATTACTTTGCCTCTGGTGGCCAAGAGACTGGCCCAACTACACTTGATCAGACCGCCTAAAATTGCTCTTTATCCGATTGATCATGAAGCAGAATTTTTAGAACATGTTTGGCAAAAAATTAAAGATTACGCCCCTGCCTATCAAAGACCATACCGACAAATAATAAGCGGGCTTTCGGAACTTGAGAGAGCTATTTATAATCCTAAAACCTTTGTTATTAATCACGATGATTTTCAGGCCAGTAATATTATCTATGATAAACGAGCTAACAATGTAGGCATTATTGATTTTGCCTTTTCTAATCTTTATACGCCGGCTAATGATGTTGGCACTTTCCTGGCCCATTTAGTAACGATGCTCAATCCCCATTTCGATCAAAAAGAAATTGTCTTTTTTCAAAAACTTTTCATGGAAAGTTATCTCAAATACCTGCCGCAAAATTTAAAGCAAGATGTTCTTAAAAATTTAGAAATTTTCCGCGTTCGCAACGCTTTGAATATTCTCAGTGTGGCCTTGTCTGTCTTTCTTTATTCAACTAATCCGAAAAGAAAATTATACTCCAAAATTTTAACTCGTAAATTTTTACCGCTTTTAGCCAAGGACTTGACGATCGCTGAGCAAAAATTAAAGAATAAATTAACCAATGAAGAGCTTCTTAGAAAGACTTCTTATTGGCAACTTCCCAAAATCAATGTCAACTACCACTACTAAAAAATTTATTGATCTGCATCTTCATTCTCTTTATTCAGAGGGCGCGCTAACCCCCCAACAGATTATGGAGCGAGCCCAAAAAAATAATGTTGCAGTTATTGCCATTGCAGATCATAACACCATTGCCGGTTCAAAAATTCTTTTAAAAATCAATTCGCCGAAATTAAAGACACTTTCGGCAGTGGAGCTTTACACTAAATATAAAACGCAAAGTTTTCATCTTTTGGGTTACAATTTTCACTTACATCACGACGAGTTAAACAGCATAATCACGGATTTAGAAAAAAAACATCTAAGGGCCGCTCAGAAATGCATTAAAAAACTTAACAAACTAGGATTTATAATTGACTGGGAAAAAGTCAACCAAACTCAATCGCATTATATCGGCCACGGCCATATTGTCCACGTTTTAGAAAAAAATCCAAAAAATTTGAAAAAACTCCGGAAATTTATTCAGCCCGATGGCCGCTTAAGTTTTTTTGCCGTGGTTAATGCTTTTTTAATTAAAAATCGTCCCGCCCATCTGGAAGAAAACAACCTGCCAATTGACCAGGCAATTAAACTTATTAAAAAAGCGGGCGGCATTCCGGTTTTAGCCCATCCCGGCCAACAACTAAGCTGGGAAAGGGACTACTATATCAAAATCCTTAAAGCTATGGGACTTCAGGGCTTAGAAGTTATTTCCCCTTATCATAATTGGGGCCAAATTGAGCATTACCAAAAGATGGCGCTTAATTTAAATTTGGCTATTACCGGCGGCTCTGATTTTCATTGCGATGTTAATTTTACCGGCCGAGAACTAATTAAAAATCAATGGGATTATTTTAAAATACCTTACCGGCTTTTTACTGAATTTGAAAAACAATTTTTAAAATAAATAAACTATGTCCTCAAAAATTAAAGTTCTCTTTGCCACGGCTGAGCTTGCTCCTTTAGCTAAGGTCGGCGGACTGGCTGACGTGGCCGGCGCCCTGCCGCCGGCTCTTTATCAATTGGGGGTAGATGTCAGAATTATTATACCTAAATACGGCTTTATTGATGAAAAAAAATACCGCCTTAAAAAAATTTTGGCCGGTCTGGAAGTTGAGTTTGAGAAAAGCAAACATTTAGTAAATCTTTATCAAACCGTTTTGCCAAAAACAAAAATAATCGTTTATCTAATTGATAACAAGCATTATTTAGGCCACGGCGGAGTTTATGTGAGCGCTGACGCCGCCCCGGCGGGCACCAAAAGCGAATTTGAAAGATTTGGTTTTTTTAGCTTGGCGATTTTGGAAGTTTTAAAAAATATGCGCTGGCAACCGCAAATTATCCATGGCAACGACTGGCATGTTGGACTTTTGCCGCGCCTTATTAAATTAAAAAAACTAAACATTAAAACTTTAACCACTATCCACAACTTGGCTTATCAGGGTTGGTATAATGAAAATTTAGTCGCGCGGGCCCTTGGTTATAAAAAGAGTTTTTTTTCTCCGATAAAAAATTATATCATTACCTTAAAGGAGGCTATTTTAGCTTCAGACCTCTTAAATACCGTCAGCCCAAGCTACGCTAAAGAAATTTTAACGGCGGAATTTGGCTGCGGCCTTGGGGCAGACTTGCAAAAAAGAAAGGAATCGCTCTTTGGCATTTTAAACGGCATTGATACCGCCTTATTTAATCCAGCGACCGATAAACTAATTAAGGAAAAGTATAATCTAAAAAATTTAAAAAGAAAATTGCTCAACAAAATTTATCTCCAAAAAATTTGCCGTTTACCCCAAGATGAAAAAATTCCTCTTTTGGGAATAGTTGGGCGGCTGACTGAACAAAAGGGATTTGATTTGCTTTTGCCGATTTTTGAGGATTTGATGAAAAAAAATTTACAATTGGTTATTTTAGCGATAGGCAATAAAAATTTTGAAAAAGGGCTGGCAAATTTCTCCCAAAAATATCCGGACAAACTTTCTTTTCAGCCACGTTTTGATTTAAAATTAGCGCAACAAATTTATGCCGGAGCTGATTTTTTTCTAATGCCCTCGCGCTTTGAACCCTGCGGCTTAGGCCAAATGATTGCCATGCGCTATGGCACCGTGCCGATTGTCCGGGCTGTTGGAGGATTAAAAGATACGGTAATAAATTTCAACCCATCGATTGGCGGACAAAATTTAAAAGCTAATGGTTTTTCTTTTAAAAACTACGCCTCTGCTGCTTTTTATAAAACCACGGAAGAAGCATTAAATGTTTATTATCACCAACCAAAAATCTGGCGTAAATTACAAGCAAATAGCATGACACAGGATTTTTCTTGGCAAACTTCTGCCCAAAAATATTTAAAACTTTACCGAAAATTAATTTAAGCTTATGTCCAAAATAATCTCCGAGATTAGAAAATCTTACTTTCTTAATAAATACGTTATCATTACTCCCAGCCGAGCTCGCCGTCCGCGTGATATTCATGAAAAAACCATGGTTGAACGGACTAAACCCTGCGTTTTTTGTCCGGAAAATGTTGAAAAAGACATTTTAGTTAAACAATACGGCGGTAAAGGCGATGCTTGGGATGTTCTGGTTTTAAAAAATAAATACCCGGCCGTGACTTTAAATAACAAGCTGGCTTACGGCACTCAGGAAGTAATTGTTGAAACGCCGACTCACGGCATAGAATTGGGCGAACTCTCTCTTAAGCAAATTGAAAAAATGCTTCGGGTTTATGCCGAAAGAACTGAGGCTATTTCCAAAATCAAAAATATTGAATATATCTTAATTTTTAAAAACAACGGCTCTAAAGCCGGCGCCTCAATTCTTCATACTCACTCCCAAATCTTTGCTACCGATATTTTGCCGCCTGATGTTTATGAAGAACTAAAATTAGCCAAAGAGTATAAACTAAAAAACCGAACTTGCGCTTATTGCGATATTATAAAAAGAGAAATAAAAGGCCCCAGAAAAATTTATGCTGATAAATATATTACCGCTTTTACCCCCTATGCCTCTGAATTTCATTATGAATCCTGGATTTTCACCAAAAGACATTTAGATAATATTACCCGCCTGAATGCGGCTGAATTCAAATCCTTTGCTAAAGTTCTAAGGGGGATTTTGCTTAAATTACATCTACTCGATCTTTCTTACAACTTTTTTATGCATCAAATTATTTCTGACAACGACCAACACTTTTATTTAAAAATCCAGCCGCGCGACAGTATGTGGGCAGGAATAGAGTTGGGCTCCGGCATCGTTATTAACTCCGTCTCGCCCGAAGAAGCGGCGGCTTATTATCGAAAAAATCTATGAAATCAAAACAAATTTTAACTTTGGATATCGGCGGAACTAAAATCAAAGCCGCCAGAATTAAAAATGGCAAGGTTTTGACTTGCCAACAATATCCGACCGAAAAAAAATCAGCCAAAAAATTTTTAGCTAATCTTGAAAAAATTATTAAAAATTTATTAGATGACCAGATTAAAAAAATTGGCATTGGCACTGCTGGACAAATCTATGAAAACGGCAAATATGTTGATTTTTTGCCTCATTTCCCCGAGGGTTTAATTAAAATTCCGCTTAAAAAAAGATTGGAAAAAAAATTTGGTTTACCGGTTAAAATAGATAATGACGTTCACTGTTTTATCTTGGCAGAACATAAATACGGCGCTGCCCGGGGACTGGCTAATGTGATTGGCTTGACTTTAGGCACAGGTATTGGTGGAGGAATTATTATTAACAAAAAACTTTATCGCGGTCAAAATAATATCGCTGGCGAATTTGGCCATATGATTATTGACCCTGTTTCAAACCGGCGTTGCTGTTGCGGCAAACGAGGCGATTTTGAAACTTTAGCTGCCGGCCCGGCTCTGGAGCTCTGGTATAAAAAAATCGCCGGCCACAAAAAATCAACTTATGAAATAAGTAAAGCTGCTTTAAAAAATGATAAACAAGCACTTGAAGCTCTAAAACTTCAAGCTAAATATTTGGGTGTTGGTATCTCCAACCTGATTACTATTTTTAATCCCCAGATGGTAGTCATTGGCGGTGGAATTGCCGAAATCAAAAAACTTTGGCCGCTTCTGATTAAAGAAACAAAAAAGAATCTTCCTTATAAAAAACTTAAACATTGCCGGCTGACCAAGGCTAAATTAGGCACCAATGCGGTGCTTGTTGGCGCCAGTTTGATTTGAACTTCAAAATATTTATTAAAAATAAAGAGAGGCGATCAATTTAATAGACCGCCTTTGTTTTTTTATTATTTATCGCAGGGAAAGACTATTCGGCAAATCACCTTATCTTTGTCAGACTTGATGGTTAGCTCGCCGCCATTTAAAACAATTAATTTTTTGGCGATGGGTAAGCCCAAGCCGCTACCTAATGTTTTTGTGCTAACAAAGGGTTTGAAAATATGGTTAATGATGTCTTGAGCAAGTTCTCCATAATTAACAACGGTTATTTCCGCCTTGTTTCCTTTGAGGCGCAGGTTTATCCATATTTCTTGCCTGGTCAGATCTTGTTGTTTATTTGCTTCTTCAAAAGCATTGGTCAAAATATGTTTCAGGGCAAGACCGACTTTCTCCGTATCAATTTCCAGCGGTGGCACCGGGTCAATTTTTAACTGGCAACGAAGGTCAGGTTTTTCGTTTTTTAGTTCCGCTAAAACCGTGGTAATTAAAGCGCCGAGATCTGCGTCAATTAAATTTAATTGTTGTTCTATCGTCGCCACCTCTACAATATCTTTAAACACCGATTCAACCTTACTCGCACCCTCTTGGATAATCTCTAAGTTTTCGATTATCCTATTAATTACTGTCAGTGATTCTTCTTGTTGAGGAATTGCTTTGACAAACTCGCGGGCTAAATTTGCTGTTCGGCGAGTAAAACCACCGATTGAGGTTAGGGGGTTTCTAGCCAGATGAGCTAAATCAGCGCAAATCTTAAGTGAAAAGTCGAGTTGTTCTTTGTGTTGAGCTCTTTGCTGAAGCCGATACGTTTCCTTTTCTTTGGTAAAAAGCTCTTCAATATAAGTTGCACAATCAATCGCGAACTGCGCCTCTTCTTGATTAAAACCGTTTTTGCCGTTGGTAGCGTCGTAAACCATAATGGCCTCAAAATCGTGATTAATCATTATGGGAACAAAAAGAACGGCATTAATGCCTTTTATTACCGCCCAATGATGCATATAGGCGGTGAGTGGATTGCTCTTAGCGTCGGGTATTAAAAGCGGTTTTTTGGTTTTTAATACTTCTTCAATTGCTCCCTTTCCGGCAACCGTTCCGGTTTCGCCAATTCCGTGCTCTTTGTTGGAATAAGGCACGGCTGTAGTAATTTCATATTGAGTGCCTTCTTCCCTAAGCTCTAAAATTACGCATCGACTAACAGCCAAATACTCTTGTAAAACCTTCGTTATTCTTTCAATCTTAGCTCTCTCAATTACCGGCTCCAATAAAATCCTGGTTATCTCTCTTATAGCTTCCCAACGTTTCATTTTTCTTCCTCCTTTTTTAAATTTTAAAGGACATTTTAATAAATTTAGATGTTTTTGTCTTTTTTATTCATTTTAATTAATATTTTAAAAAAGTCAAAGGATTGAAAAAAAATTCATTGGGTGTTAAAATAAAATTCAAGAAGAATTATTTTAAAATCAATGCCAATTCCTCAGCTTATTAAAAAAAGAAATTCTATTTATTCGCCTTCGCAAAAAAAACAGCCGCCGAAGAAAAATATAAGAAAAATCATTTCTAATTTAATTACTATTCTGATTTTTTTGGCTTTGGGCGGAGGGCTTTTTTTTGCTCTTTTTGTTCTCTGGGTTTCTAAAGACCTGCCCGATCCTAACCGCCTGATTGAAAGAGTGGTGCCCTTAAGCACAACGATTTATAATAAAACCGGCAAAACTGTGCTTTATGAGGTTCATGGCGAAAAACGCCGTTCAATGGCTGAGCTTAAGGATCTGCCGGAATATATTAAGTGGGCAACAATTTCCGTGGAAGACAAAAATTTCTATCAACATCAGGGTTTTGATTTTTTAAGAATTATTAAGGCAACTCTGGTTAATTTAATCCAGCGTGGTAAATATCAGGGTGCTTCAACTATTACTCAGCAGCTCATTAAAAATGCTATTCTCAGCCCGGAAAAAACCTATTCGCGAAAAATTAAGGAACTGATTCTTTCCTGGCAGATGGAAAGAAAATTCACCAAAGACGAGATTTTAAAAATGTATCTTAATGAAATTCCTTACGGCTCAACTGCCTACGGTATTGAGTCGGCCGCTAAAAATTATTTTGGCAAATCAGCCCGCGAGCTTACTTTAGCCGAAGCAGCAACGTTAGCGGCGCTCCCTAAGGCACCGACTTATTATTCCCCCCACGGCAATCATAAGGAAGAATTAATTTCCCGCCAAAAAATGATTTTGGATTTAATGGCTAAATATGGCTATATTAAACAGGAAGAAGCGGAGGCGGCTAAAAAAGAAACTCTTAATTTCAAAGCGCCGGGAGAAAATATTATTGCGCCTCATTTTGTTATGTATGTCAAAGAATTGCTGGCTGAAAAATACAGTGAAAAAACGGTAGAAGAAGGCGGTTTTAAAGTCACCACCACCTTGGATTTAGACAAACAGCGACTGGCCGAAGAAATAATTAAAGAAAAGGTGGTTGATAATGAAAAAAAATTCAATGCTACTAATGCGGCTTTAGTTTCTCTTGATCCTAAAACCGGACAAATCTTGGCTATGGTTGGCTCGCGAGATTATTTTGATGAAAAGCACGACGGCAACGTCAATGTAACTTTACGGCCCCGCCAACCCGGCTCTTCTTTTAAACCTTTGGCTTATGCTATGGCTTTTAAAAAGGGCTTTACGCCGGAAACGCTTCTTTTTGATGTTGTGACTAACTTTGCCGTGGCCGGAGCTAAGGATTATATTCCTCATAATTATGATGATAAAGAGCGCGGTCCGGTCACAATGCGCCAAGCTTTGGCCGGCTCGCTTAATATTCCGGCGGTTAAAACTTTGTATTTGGCCGGCGTTAATAATGTTTTAGATCAAGCCGAAAAAATGGGTTATAGCACTTTTTCTGACCGCAGCCGCTTTGGCTTATCTTTGGTTTTGGGCGGCGCCGAAGTAAAATTATTAGAACATACCGATGCTTACAGTGTTTTTGCGCGCGAAGGTTATTATCAAAAGCCGGTGGCGATTTTAAAAATTGAGGATAGTACCGGCAAAGTAATTGAGGAATATAAAAAAACTGCACCTGCTCAAGTTTTAGATACTCAAGTTTGCCGCCAGATTAATAATATTCTTTCCGATAATTCAGCGCGGGCTTTTATTTTCGGCGAAAACAATTACTTAACCTTGCCTGATCGTCCGGTAGGTGCCAAAACCGGCACGACTAACGATTACCGCGATGCCTGGACAATTGGCTACACGCCGTCTTTAGTAACCGGGGTTTGGGTTGGCAACAATGACAACTCAGAAATGAAGCGCGGCGCCGACGGTTCTAAAGTGGCGGCGCCGATCTGGCAAGCTTTTATGAAAAAAGTTTTAACCGGCACGCCGGTTGAAACTTTTAATCCGCCAGAGCCGACCACGGTTGAAAAACCAATTCTAAAAGGCGAATTGCCAAGCAATGCCACGGTTAAAATAGACAAGGCTTCGGGCAAATTAGCAACCGAACTAACCCCGCCAACTTTTATTGAAGAAAGGCGGTTTAAAGAAGTCCATTGTCTTTTATATTATGTTAATAAAGACGACCCTCAAGGACCACCACCCGAAAGCCCAGTAATTGACCCTCAATATCCTCGCTGGGAAGAAGCGGTCCAAAAATGGGCTAAAGAGCGGGGCTTTGACAAAACTGAATCTCCGCCAACTGAATATGATAATTTGCACACCAAGGAAAATCAGCCGCAGATTAAAATCACCTATCCTTTAATTAATCAAACTTTAACCAATGACGAAATTACCCTCGGCGCCGAGGCCACGGCTCCGCGCGGGGTTAAAAGAATTGAATATTATTTTGATGAAAAATTAATTGCCGAGAGTGTTTCAGCGCCTTTTAGTTATAATTATATTATCAGCGGCTTTGACAACGGTTCACGTGTTTTAAAAGCAGTGGCTTATGATGACATTGATAATACCGGCACCGACTGGATTACTGTTAACTTTGCTCTACCCGAGATACCAATTGATTTTAAAATCTTAAAGCCGGTAAATAACTCGTCTTTTGGCAAAAATGATTTTCCTTTAACAATATCTGCCTCGGTTAATTATCTTAATAAAATTCAAAAAATTAACTTTTTCTATCAAAAAAATGATGACGCTAATTCTTATCTTATTGCTACGGTGATTCAGCCGCAACAAAAAAATTTCACTTTAAACTGGCAAACTCCGCCGCAGATGAGCGGCTCTTATCAATTGTTTGCCGAAATTATTCAGAACAACAACCAATCGGTTTATAGTGAAAAAGTTAATCTCAATATCCAATAATTTTCTGCGGCGCAAAAACTCTCCGTTAATAACGGAGAGTTTTTATTTTTTACATTTAATTTTTATTATCAAGCGAGCGAGACCCGCCAAAGTTTTTGAAAAAAATTTAGGTGGGCGAGCGAGCCTGCCTGCGCAGGCAGGCGCTGATATCAAAGGGTTTAATACCCTTTATTATTGTCTAATCGGCATAATAATATAGAGATAATCTTCTTTGCTCGGCGACTTAATTAAACAAGGCGTGTCGCGATCTATAATTTCTACCAAAACCTCATCGGTTGAAATATTGGACAAACCATCAAGTAAAAAACGATAATTCAAGGTTATTTGGTTATTTTCTCCCTCAATTTTACCGGCCAAACGAGAAAAACCTTCGCCGGTTTGAAGATTGGCTGAACTGATTTTCACTTCCTGCGCCTCTGGTAGAAATTCCAGATTAATTCCATTAATGCCGGTTTGGCTAAAAAGACTATTGGTTTTAATGGTATTAATAAAATTTTGTCTATCTACGATAATTTGAGTTTTAGAGGTCTTTGGTATTATTTCTTTATATTCAGGATATTGACCTTCTATAATTCGGGAAACTAAACTCACGTCGTCAATAAAAAATAAAATCTGGTTTTCTTCTGATAGATAAATTTCCAAGTTTTTTTCTTTTTCTTTTTCCTCGCCTAATTCTTCTTCTTTGAAACTGCTTAAAATACGCGCTATTTCTTGGACTGTTTTTAAAGGTACAACAATTTTACTGCTAAAATTATTGTCTTTTTTTAGTTTTATATTTTTTTCGGCCAAACGATAACTGTCAGTGCCAACTAAGGTTAATTTATTTTCTTGACCATTAAAATCAAAAAGTACGCCGCTTATTTCAGGCCGGCTTTCGTTTAAGGTGATGGCAAAAACAACTTGGGAAGCGGCTTTTTTAAATTCTTGAACATCGCAAAGATAAGGATTTGCTTTTTTAACCTGAGGGATTAGCGGAAAATCATCGCTTGGCAAGCCCTTAATTTTTGCCTGGTGATTTTTACTGCTAACCATTACCTCGTTATCTTTTGAAGATATTTCAATTTGCTCTTTATCTAAAAGACTAACAAAATCAGTTAAAAGTTTGGCTGGAATAGTAAAAGAGCCTTCTTCTTCCACCCTGCCTCTAATTGTGCAACTGACCCCGATTTCTAAATTAGTTGTCAAAAGAGTAATTATTTTGTTTTCAACTTTAATCAAAACATTATTTAAGATCGGCAAATTAACATTTTTTCCGGCAATATTATTAACAATAGAAAGTCCTTTATTAAGATTTTCTTGGGTGCAAATAATTTTCATAAATTATAGTTTAAAATTAAATAAATATTTTATTTATATAAATATAGTATTAGTAATAAGGAGGTGGATAAATAAAAATTTTAAGTTTTTATGTTTTTGTTTAGAGAAAAAAATGATTTTTTCTTTGGGGATAAAATGATAATAAAAAGAAGAAAAGGTGTTGAAATTATCTTTATAACTTTATAGTTTTTTTAGTTTATGGTTTATGAACAACTTTTCCAGTTTTTAATCAACAAATTAAACAACAAAGAATAAACAGTTTTAAGGGAGTTATCTACAGGTTATATAGTCTTTGTTTGATTAATTCAATATCTTGTTTTAAAGAGTCGTTAATTTCAATTTCCCTTTCAATTTTTAGGCAAGCATGCATGGCCGTGGTATGATCGCGTCCGCCGATCTCTTGGCCAATGGTCGGAAAAGAAAAACTATTTTCTTTGCGCATTAAATACATGGCAATCTGGCGCGGACCGGTTAGGTTTTTTTTGCGGCAACTGCCAGTCAGATGATCTAATTTGATATCATAAAATTCAGCTACAATTTGAAGCAGCCGCTTGGCTGTAATAGCGCCCTTCTTTTGAAATTGTCGCAAACTTGAAAGAATTTTTTGGGCATCTTCCATAGCCGGTCTTTGATTGTTCATTTGGCTAAAAGCAATTATTTTATTTAAGGCGCCTTCTAATTCCCGGATGTTGGTTTGAATGTTGGTGGCAATGTAACGGCTGATTTCCTTGTCAATCTGGAAATTTTTTTCCCGGGCCTTTTGTTCTAAAATAGCCATTCTTGTTTCTAAATCAGGCGGAGCGATATCCGCAATCATTCCCCATTCAAAACGGGAAATCAGCCGATCTTTCAGGGTGGCGATTGATTTTGGCGGCCGGTCAGAGCTTAAAATTATTTGTTTATTTTCTTGGTGCAAGGCGTTAAAAGTATGGAAAAATTCTTCTTGAGTGCGGTCTTTGCCGGCTAAAAACTGGATATCATCAACCAAAAGAACATCAACCTTGCGATATTTATCTTTAAAAACCTCGACGTTGTTATTGGAAATAGCTTTAATAAATTCATTAACAAATTGTTCGCAGGTAATATAAATAATTTTTTTTACCGGACCACTTTTTAAAATTTCATTACCCACCGCCTGCATCAGATGAGTTTTGCCTAAACCCACGCCGCCGTAAATAAAAAGAGGATTATAAGAATGGCCGGGTTTTTCAGCTACGGCCTTGGCAGTAGCAACCGCCAGTTCATTACTTTTGCCGATAATAAAATTGCTTAAGGTATAATTGGGATTAAGACCAAAAGAATTAGCAAGAGACGCCTCTTTTTCAAACAAGGGAGTGGATTTCTCTTTTGTTTTAATTTCCGGTTTTCTGATCGACCTGGTTTTACTTGTTTCAACGCAATAAATAATTTTTTTAATTTGATTGTCGCTGATGTTTTGCAGAGCTTTTAAAATAAAAGAGTGGTACTTTTTTTCCAGCCAATTTTTAGTAAAAGCATTGGGCACAGCCACAACAATAGTTTCATCTTCCGAGGAAGTAATATAGGTGTTTTTAAACCAGGTAGTAAAGTTGGCTTTGCTAATAAGAAGCTCCATTTCACCCAAAGTAGCTTGCCAAAGTTGTTCTTTGTCCATAAAAGGCCAAAGTTTAAGTGTTAAATTATATAAAGTTATAAAACCCAGCTTCTGTTTAAATATTCTAAATTAAAACAACCGAGATTTTTTTTAAAGCTTTAGGTGTGAATCATTATAACAGAAAAAATTTTTTCTGAAAATCCTCGTCAACCACCTTTTTGTTAATAAACTGTGGCTAAATTGTGAATAACTATAATTAAAAGGAAATTATTGAAAAAGTCAAGACAAATTATTTGACTTTAAAGCATTAGGCTGGTAAGATAAAAATAATGATAATTGAAAAAATAATATGCCAAAAAGAACTTATCAACCAAAAAAGAGAAAAAGACAAAAAACCCACGGCTTTCGAAAAAGAATGGCTTCCAAAGGAGGCCGGAAAGTTTTAAAAAGAAGAAGAGCCAAAAGCCGAGTCAAATTGGCCGTTTAGTTTTATGTTAGCTAAAAAAAATCGTTTAACCGGGCAAAAAAATTTTGCCCGGGCAGTAAAATTAGGCAGAGGAATTAATGATCCTTTGTTTTTAATTAAAGCTCTGCCCAATAACTTAAAAGACAGCCGTTTCGGCATAGTTGTTTCTAATAAAGTTTCCAAAAAAGCCACACTTCGCAACCGCTTAAAAAGGCAATTGCGTTCCCTTATTTTTTTAAACCTAAGCCGGTTTGAGAAGCCCTTAGATGTGGTAATTATCACGAGGCCGGAAATAAAAGATAAAAAATACAACGAAATCAAAGAAAATTTTTTTTTAGCTCTTGAGAAACTTAATAAAAAAAATTATAAGTGACCATTTTTACTTTACAATTAAGAAACTTTGTTTTAAGGTTAATTAGAATTTATCAAAAAACCCTATCTTTTGATCATGGCTGGTTTTCTTTTCTTTTTCCTCGCGGCTATTGCCGTTTTTACCCCACCTGTTCCGAATACGCCTATCAAGCAATTGAAAAACAGGGCTTAATTAAAGGCGGATTTAAAACGTTGTGGCGGGTTTTAAGATGTAATCCGTTTAATAAAAAAGGCGGCTACGATCCGCCGGTTTAAAATTTAATCTAAAAACTCATGGCCCAATTATTCACAACTTTATTTTATCAGCCGCTCTTTAATTTACTGATTTTTTTCTACAATTTAACCTGGCATGATTTGGGCTTAGCCATAATTGTTTTAACAATTTTAGTCAAAATGGTGCTTTGGCCCTTGTCTCGCCAATCAACCCTAGCTCAAAAGAAACTGCAGGTGCTCCAGCCCCGCCTAGAAGAAATTAAGAAAAAATATAAGGATAATCGGGAGCAGCAAGCCAAAACAATGATGGAACTTTATCGCCAGGAAAAAATCAATCCCCTTTCATCCTGTCTGCCGGTTTTGATCCAGTTGCCGGTTTTTATCGCTGTTTTTCAGGTTTTTTCCAGCGGCTTAAAATCAGCCAATTTTAATTTACTTTATCCCTTTATTGCCAACCCGGGCAGTTTGAATTCCACCCTTTTGGGTTTGTTTGATTTGACTAAACCCAATGTTGTCTTGGCTATTTTGGCCGGCCTTAGCCAGTATTGGCAAACTAAAATGTTAATGGGCAAAAAAGACAACGCCCCCCAAAGTTCTAAACCAGGCGAAGGAAATCTGGCAGCGATTATGAATAAACAAATGCTTTATTTTATGCCTGTTTTGGTTATTTTTTTTGGTCTTTCACTGCCCAGCGGCCTGACTCTTTATTGGTTAATATTTAATCTTTTAACCATACTTCAACAATTTTATCTTTTTAAAGAAAAGCCATCTTAATAAGAAAAAATATGAGATTAACAACCAAGGATCTCATTTCTTTGCCGGTTGAGACAAAAAGCGGTGAAAAGTTAGGCAAGATCGCCGCGCTCGAGATTGACTGTGAAACTCAGCAAATTGTCTGTTACTACGTTAAAAGTTCAAATCCGATCAAGGATTTAGTTTTTCAGGACCAGTTAATTATCAGCCCCGTTCAGGTTATTTCAATTACTGCCGAAAAAATGGTGGTTGAGGACGGAGTAATCAAAGAAAAGCTTAAAGATGCACTTAATGTTACAACGCCGATTAATTTGGAATAAATAAAGAAACAAAAAGAAAGGAGGGTAAAATGCTCTTTAATTTTTTTGACCAGGAAGCAATTAAAAAACACCTTAAAGAATTATCGCAAGGTGAATCTAAAATTAAGAAAATAATTGAAGAGGAAATGGAAGAAGTTATTAAAGAAAATCATCCGGATGATTTCCAAGATTTCATCAAAAGAAACGAAAAGGAATTGAACAGAATTAAATCAGAACTGAAAGAAAAGTATTTTAAAAAGCTGCAGCGGCGGATTGCCAATTTAATCTCTTAATAAACTATAAACCGACTAACGTGTAACGTGGTCGGTTTCTTTATTAACTTATAAACTTTTTATTTAAAAAACCCGGCCTTTGCCAACTATTATTTTGAGAGCTTTGGGCAAAACGCTAACCTGCGCCGGAGTTTTAGTGACGATATATTGATCTAAAATAACCGGCACCGATTCTTTGCTTCTAATATTAATGGTTTTAATAGGAAAGAAGCTGATATTTTTTGCTAAAATCAAAGCCGAATCTTTTCTTTTAGCCCAGCTGAAAATTTTAAGAAAGCTTTGACCCGATTTATTGTCGGAGTTGACAATTAATTCTAAAATGCCGTCTTGCGGATTAAAACAGGTATAATTTTTTTGTTTAGGAGAAATTTTTTTTAATTCTCCCTCAGCCGCTAAATTATAAATAGTAATTTGATTATTTTTGCTTAAAAGGTTAATGTTATATTGATTTTCCGAATCTAAAACTACTTCCGGTGATTTGATCTGGGCTTTAAAAAGAAAATAATTTTGGTTGACTTTGCCTAAATCTAAATGTTCAATGCGCCGGGCGGATAAAATATCACAAGCCGCTTCATTATAAGGAATGCCCAAAAGTTCGGCAATTTGATTATTTTCACCGACCGGAATAATGCCAAAAGTTAAATCCTGTTCGGCAATGACATTGATTATCTGACTGACGATTTTATCGTTGCCAACGGCCACGATGGTTTTGGCGCCGCGTTTGACTTCTTCTTTAACTAATTCCGCGGCACTCTTAAGAAGCGATAATTTAGTAATCCGGCCATTGATGCCCAAATCAATAATCCGATTTTCAATTTTCGTAAAAATCTTTTCGTATCTCTTATCATTAAGAAAATTGTCAACTAAGTAAAAATACATATTTTTAAAAAGTTTTTATTCTTCCTCAATTTTCTCAACTTTGGTCTGAATTTTTGCCGCCTCCGGAGAGATTGAACCGACAGCCCAGCGGCCGTTGATAACCGCGCCTTTGGCCACGCTGATTTCTTTTGCTTCTAAATCACCGACGACTTTGGCAGTTGATTCCAATTCAATCAACCCTTTAATTTTAACATTGCCTTTAATTTCACCGGCTACCTGGGCATTATTGGCCGCAACAGTGGCAATAATTTTGGCGCTTTTGCCGACTAATAAATTACTCTCGGTTTTCAACGAACCCTCTAATTCTCCCTCAATTCGCAAATTGCCGCGAGTAGAAAAATTGCCCTTAACCTTAACCGAAGGGCCAATAATGGTTTCAATTTCCTTAAAATTTTTTTCGTCTGTTGATTTAAACATAAGAGTTTGATTTAATTATAATAAATATGGTTAGGCGTTTGGATTATTTCATTTTAATCAATGAAATTAATTCTGTCAAAGGCAAAAATTCGTCCTTGTAGTTTCCGCCCGAGGCGGACCCGCCTCTGGCGGGCAACGGATACCCGCCCGACTCGCCTGACGTCCCCATAGTTCAATGGATAGAACAAGGGACTCCTAAGCCCTAGACCCAAGTTCGACTCTTGGTGGGGACACAGACGAGTCAGGCGGGCGGGGAACAACCCCGTCCTACTTGTCCGCCGACTTGTCCGACAGAGCCTTGGCGTTGGTGGAAGTCTCGACGAAGGCGGGAGAGATAGGTGCGTGTTCGGTTCATGCTAGGGATACCAGCTTTATAATTATAAATTAAAAAAGACCCAAATTATTTTATCGGGTCTTTTTTAATTTATATAAATTTAAATATCCATTCCTTTTTCTTCTAAACCCCTATCTTATAAAACTTGACAATATTTTTTAAAAATTATAAAATAGATAGTAGATAGATAGCAGATGGATAGTAAACCCCCGCACCTATAAATAGGTGTGGGGGTAAATAGATAGTAAGGCCTATGGAGAAAAAATTTGTTTTCATTGGCAAATTAGTGAAACTCGCCAAAATTAATTTGACTACGCTTAAATATTATTCTAAAATAGGGCTTCTCCCTTATCTTCAGTTTGCCAAAAACAAAAATAGAGTTTATGATTTAGAAAAGTCGCGAAAACGTTTAGCCGAAATTAAAAAATTAAAAGCCGTGGGTTATACTTTAGAAATGATGAAAAGAGAATTTGAAAAGAAAGTAAGAGCAAAGAAGTTATCATAAAAATTATGGTAAAGGACATTTTGAAGTATTTAGAATTTATTGATAGCAGGGCTCCCGACAACAAACAGCAAAATTTAATCATTGAAGGCATGCCCCTTAGGATTTATCCCGGGGTTTGGAATCCGAAAAAGGGTAAATCAAGCAAAATGTTTATTGAAATTTTAAAAGATTATTCATTAAGAGAAACAAACTCAGCGCTTGATCTTGGGACAGGCAGCGGTATCTTAGCTTTAATTTTATGGAAACGAGGGGTGCAGAAAATTGTTGCCGCTGATATTATGGATGAAGCATTAGAAAACGCTGAATATAACTTCCGACAAAATAAAGCCAGCAAAATTGAGATTAGGAAATCCAATCTTTTTTCTGATATTCAAGAAAGATTTGATTTAATTATTTTTAACGCACCCGCAACCCATCCTTTAAGAAAAGAGGTTTTGCTTGGTAAACATTCTTTATGGAGTTCGGAAGAAAACATTTTAAAAAGATTTTTAAGCGAAATTAAGGGACATTTGACAAAAAATGGTCGAGCACTTTTGATGTATTCCAAGTTTGTTGATTTTGACCCACTCTCGCAGCAACCCTTAGAAAAAAATCCCCTTTCTTATTCTTATTTAATCACAAATAAAGGTGACTTAAGCGAATCCAGTATCATTGAGATTAAAAATTAAAATATGCTTTTACCCAAAGAAGTTCAATATATTATTAAAAAACTAGAACAAGCCGGTTTTGAGGCCTATGCGGTGGGTGGCTGTGTGCGTGATTTTTTATTGGGTGTCAAAGCCAAAGATTGGGATATTACCACTTCAGCTTTACCTGAGCAAATTCAGAAACTATTTCCCAAAAGCGTTTATTTGAATAAATTTGGCACGGTCACAATTTATGAAATTGTTGGCAAAAAATCAGCCGTGGGGCCGATTGAGGTCACGACATATCGCCTTGATGAAAAATATTCAGACCAGCGCCATCCTGACTCGGTTAAATTTACCCGTAATTTGAATGAGGATTTAGCTCGGCGCGATTTTACTATCAATGCGATGGCACTAAAATTGTCTATTGTCAACCGCCGGCCAACCTCGGTTATTATTGATCCTTTGGGGGGGCAAAAGGATTTAAAAAATAAGATTATTCGGGCAGTGGGTGAGCCTGAAAAGCGTTTTAAAGAAGATGCTTTGAGATTAATGCGAGCCATCCGTTTTGCCGCGACTTTAAACTATGAGATTGAGCCAAAAACCTGGCAGGCCATAAAAAAAGCCGCTTTTTTAATCAAAAGAATTTCAATCGAACGAATCCGGGACGAATTGATTAAAATTATTTCTTCTAAACAACCGGCTGAGGGCATAGAAAAGCTTAAAGAGGCAAATTTATTAAAACACATCCTGCCGGAATTGGAGTTGGGGATAGGGGTTGATCAAAACAAGCACCATATTTATACTATTTATAAACATAGTATTTTGTCGCTGAAATATTGTCCGAGCCAGGATTATCGGGTTAGATTAGCTGCTTTATTCCATGACATAGCTAAACCCCAAACTAAACAAGGCGAGGGGCCGGACGCCACTTTTTATAATCACGACATTGTTGGCGCCAGAATTAGCCAAAAAATTATGCGCCGGCTTAATTTCAGCCGCGAAGACATTGATAGGGTTAGTTTATTAATTCGTTATCATATGTTTTATTATGATGTTGAAGTAGTGGGTGAAGCCGGAGTCAGGCGTTTAATCCGCAAGGTTGGCTTAGAAAATATAAAAGATTTAGTTGATTTACGCATTGCTGATCGCTTGGGCTCCGGCGTTCCTAAAGCCAAGCCCTATAAATTACGACACTTTGAATATGTAGTTGAAAAGGTTGGTCATGACCCGATTTCGGTTAAAATGCTGAAAATTAACGGCCATCAATTAATGACCATACTTAAAATTAAACCAGGGCCAAAAGTCGGGGCGATTTTAGATGTGCTTTTGGCTGAAGTAATTGATGAACCAAAGAAAAATGACCCCATTCATCTTAAAAAAAGAATAGTTGAGCTTAATAAACTGGATTTAAATGAATTAAGGCAACGAGCTAAGGAAAAGATTAAAATAACCCAAGAAGATATGGATACGGAAATTAAGGGTAAATATTATGTTAAATAATGTTCCTTAAGGAACATTATGTTTAAAAATTAATTGTGGAAAAGGTGTGGATTTGCTATTTTAAAAGATATATATTAAAATAATTCAAGTTATTTAAGGGCCGTTAGCGCAGTTGGTAGCGCGCCTCCATGGCATGGAGGAGGTCACCGGTTCAAGTCCGGTACGGTCCACCAAATCCACAATAAACTACTTTTATCTACAAAAAACTATGAAAAATTATTTAGTAATAAGTATAATAATAATCTTGGTCGCGCTTGGTATAGTTGAGTTTCTTATTCCCGATACTGGAATAGGATTTTTTACCAAGTACGGTGGTACTACTCAGTGTCATGGTTTAAATTTTGGCAAATATAGTGTGAACGCTGAAGGTGGAGCTAGCTTCCCTCGTTGTTTGGGGATATTATCCTATTTCTACGAATAACAAGTGAAGTCGTTAAGAGAGGCTATAACTTGGTTCCAACTGGCTCTGACGAAGTCCACTTTGCAAGAAATTAAATAAAAATACTTTATCTCAAAAACACGGTTTAGAAGATTTTAGCCGTGTTTTTTGTACTCACTGAAATTAAAATTGATAATTATCTGGTTAACTGTTAGTAGTTAGTAGTTTTGAGTCGTTTTCACTTTAATTTGTTCCTTAAGAAACAAATTAATCATTTTATGGGTTAGGACATAGGGGTAATTAAACTTAATCTATACAATATTGTATAAAATAGTTAAAAGAATAGTATTTTGGCTAAAATTAGCCAAAATTATCACTATATAATATAAACTTATACAACATTGTATAAGTTTAATGTATTATTTTTCCTTATCCCCCCATGTTATTTAAGGTTTTGGGCGTAATAACTTTAAAAATGTTTTTTTGTAATTCCAGCCTTGCTCGCCTCGCCGGCCCGTGCGCGGGCAACGACAAGGAACTCCCTTTTTGTTTGCCAAATTTTAATATTTTTGATACCATTGTATTAAGCAAGTTGATATACACTCAATATAAGTAGTGTATTATAATAGTTTATCAAAGTCAAAACAATATGGCAAATACAGTTAGCGAAAATAT
>JAZDOD010000009.1:0-135117 GCA_043798995.1 bacterium | reverse complement strand
TTATATTAATTATATAATATAATGAATAATGAATAATGAATAATGAATAATAATTTCGGGGTGTAGCGTAACGGTAGTGCCCGCCCGCCTTGACTGCCGGGGTGTAGTATAACGGTAGTACGCGTGCATGGGGTGCATGTGGCCGGAGTTCAATTCTCCGCACCCCGATAGTCAAGGCAGTCGGGCGAAACGCGAGCACTTGGACCCGGCCCACCTTTTCAATGGGCTATAGTATAATGGCAGTACATGTCGGTTGCGATTAACTTAATCATCTTTATCTATATCTAAAATAGTAAATTCGTTTCTCTCGCCACATTCTTCGCAAGTCATTATATTACTTTCGGTTTCAGTATCCCGTAGGGGTCCGTGTTTTTTCTCCCAGCATTTTTGGCAAAGATGTTTTGGATTGCTCATAATCATTTTAATGATTGATTATTTACTATCATTTCCTCAACCTTTAATTTTGCTTCTTCTAATAATTCTTTCGCTTTTTTGCGCGCCTGATAAGATTGCGATATTAAATCGCCAATTTTATTTTGCGTTGAAACGGGTAAAATTGGAACGACTAAATTTTTTATTTGCTCCGGTTTCCAATGGACGATAATTGACCCGCCGGCATCCCGTTCGGCTTGCAGGCGGCCGACAATAGAATTTAATACCAGTGTCAAATATTCCAAATTAATTTTTTCTTTAATTTTTAATCGCATAACACCGCTGGCGACAATTCCTTCTATCGGTTCACGCACTAAACAAGCAATCCCCGGGCTGGCGTCTTTAGTTAATAATATTTCTCCAACCTGTGGCTGATAATCTTTTTTATATTCATTATATAAATCTTCGCTTATATATTTTTGGTCTTTATTAATAATTCCGTCTTTGGAAATACTGCTGACGCGGATAAATAACTTCCCCTTTTTACCCTCCATAGTTTCCTTGCCCGCCATAGCTTCAGCGCCGGTGGGAGCGTCGGAGGGCTCTTGATACGCTTCCGCCCCGGGCTCAACGCCCTTAGTCATTTCCACCAAGTCGCTAAGTTTGGCAATTTTACCTTTATTGATTATCGCCAGCATTTTATTGCTAGGTGAATTAAAATATTCTGCGTCAAAACGATTGACTATTTTTATATCGGCCAAATTTATAGATATGGACAATAAACCATCATTTTTAAAATTTTGTAAATTTAATTGTTTAAAAAATGAATTCTCGGCTTGGCGATAAAATAATTTAGAGTTCTCTAATTCCTCCAATCCGTGAATATAGATTTTTTCAATTTCTTTTTGTTCTTTTTGTGTTGCAATTGGAACTTTAAAATTTTTAATCTGAAATAAGAATATATTTGGCTGAACGCTACTAACAATTTCACGAATTATTTGATTTTTACCATAATATGAACCTAAAAATGCCGTTAAAAAATACGGAGAAATTTCTTTTTTTAATGTAATCTTTGCGGTTGCCTGATTTGAATTTACCTTTAAAGGAATTTTATGTGCTACCGCGGCATTTCCGATAGTCCCAGCCATCGTTAGAATAACCTGTCCTTCGCTTACTTCTGATTTTTTTAAAATCTCGTTTACTTTTTCGCCAATAAATTTTGTATCGTCAAAATCAATATAACCATCTTTGATATCTTGAACATTTAAATAAGGCACTCCACCATCTTGCCATTGGATATAATTACATAACGAGTATGCGCCGAAATTTACAACACTATCTGATATTTCGCCAATCGTTTTAGTATTAATTGATTTGAGTTTTTTCTCCACTTCTAAATACTCCGGCTGATAATATTCAGCATCTAGCCGCTTTGTGTCTTCAATTTGCGATTTTTGGATTATTGAGAAAACCATATTTTTTGTGTATTTTAGTTATCCACACCAGTTATATTGACAAGTGTTTGTTAAAATATTATAATCTTTTTAGATACTATTATTCATAGTATCAACGAGAACAAGCGTCGCCCGTTGTGGGCCATGGCTTGTTTTTTATTTTATCAATATATTTTTTTACCTTTTCAAAAAAATTCATAACCCCCCATATCGTAGTATAAATTTCAAAAATTCCCCCGCAATCTCATCCAAATCATGCTCCAGAATCTTTTTGCCTTGCGCGTCAAAAATTAAATTGCCATCTTTGTCTTTGCGATAAACATATTCGCCTGAATTATCTTTGCCTGATTTTTTAGATACAGCCATAAAAATCGGGTAGTCTTTCGGCAGTTTTTCTTTTTCTCCCCATTTCTGCAAGAAAATTACGCTTGTCTTAACTCCGGCATGGGGCCTAAATGTGTTCGCTTCAAGACCCACCACCGCCAAAATTCGTGCCTTGTCCAATAAATAATCGCGCACATATGCCATATTGCTATTATTAAAAACTCCCTGCGGTAAAACTACCGCTAACCGCCCGCCTGGCCTAACTAAATCAAGCGAGCGCTCAATAAATAAAATATGCCGCTCCATTTTGTTGCGCAGTTTGCCTTTATCGTTTTTAGCCAATTCATACTCTTTCAAAAGCGGGGTTTCGTGAATTTCGCCGGCGAAGGGAGGATTAGATAATAAAATATCAAAATCAAAATATTTAAAATTTTCTTTGTTATTTTTATCTTTATCGTAATCTTCAAATTTATGAAGCCGCTCGCGCAATTCGGCGCGCGCTCTTTCTTTTTCGCTTTCATCGCCTTGCCATTCTTTAGTATTCAGAGAATTTAATTTCAAGATATGCGATTTGCCGTCGCCGGCAATTAACATCATAGCTCGGGCGATTTTTACCGGCTTATCGTCAAAATCTATGCCATAAACATATTTGCGGGCATAATCGGTTTGGACGGATTTATCAACGCGTTTTAAGCTATTATTCCAGACATAACGCATAGCATGAATAAGAAAGCCGCCGCTGCCGCAAGCCGGATCTATAACATACTCGTTGTCTTTGGGGCTTAACATTTTAACCGCCATATCAATTACATGGCGCGGGGTAAAATATTGGCCTTTTTTGCCTTTAGCCACATCCGGCAAAAGATATTCAAAAGCCGCGTCAATTACTTCCAAATCAGAATTAAGCAGTTTTATTTTTTCCAGCTCACCGATACAGACGGATAAGTGCCCTGGCGATAATTCTATGTTTTCATAGGTATTAAATATCCCCGGCCATTCATTGCAAGCGCCGTGAAATAATCTGTTCGCGATATCATAAGTGAGCTGGACGTCTTTGGATTGTTTAAAAAACACTTCTTTGTCCGCGCGTTTTTTCGCCTCTTTTTCATCAAATAATTTGGCGTAAATCAATTTAAAAATCTCATTAAATGAATCAACACCGGCGCCGGCCAAAACTAATTCCTCCAAAATTTTTAAAATCTTTACTAAATCATAATCCGTCTTTAAATCGTCAAGAGTTAATTTTTCTTCCAAAACGTCTTCAATCGTCTGATCAACGCGGGGCAAATCGCGCAATGTCTGAAACTCGCGCGGATAGGGGCGATATAAAACCACTTTATCCACGCCGTTACTCCAAACTCCTACGGGCGCGCCTTCGGAATTGATATAGGTTTTTAATTGGTCCAAACCTTTTTCCACGGTTGGATTTTTAGTTTCAATAATAATGAGCGGCGTTGCCTTGTTTTCGCGATAAACGATAATATCAGCCGCTTTAGAGTGAATTTCATGGCCGAATCGGATATCTTTTTCCAAATCAATGCGATCCAACGGATAATTATAATATTTAGCCAGTTTTAACAGCCATAATTGCCGTATTACTTCTTCCGGTTTGGCTAAATTCTTTTCGGTATTAAGCAATAATATGTCTTTTTCCCGCTTTAAGCATTTAATATAATATTTCCCTTTTTCTTTTTCAAAAATATCTAACATTTCAACCGGCTTAATATTATCAAATTCTTTTAAACCATATTGAATACCGGGATCGCGAAAAATTTTATTTAGCACCGCGCTATTAATTTTTTGATCCATATAATCTTTTTAAAGTAGTTAAATTAGCGATGACTTTTCCGTCTAAGAATAAATCTTCATAAAAAGGAATATTTTTATAGGCCGGATTTTCCGGTTTTAAATAAACTTTTTTGTCTTCTGACACAAATCTTTTTACCGTAGTGCCATCATCGCCGCGCGCCACCACGATATCGCCGTTTTTGTATTCACGCGACTGTTTTATCAAAAGCATATCTCCGTCAAAAATGCCGGCATTAATCATACTGTCGCCATACACCCGGATTACATAAAATTTTTCTTCAGATTCTAAAACATCATTTTTCCAGACCGTACCGGGCAAGCTCATCCATTTTCCCACTTCTTGTATGGCCTCAACGAACGGTCCACAGGAACTGTCGCCAACAACGGGCGCCATAGGATCAACTCCCAAGGCATTATAACCTTTAGGCAAAATTTTAAGCCCGCGCGCTAAACCTTCTTCTCTTTTAATACAGCCTTCCTCCTCCAATACTTTTAAAAGGTTGATTATTGATTGATTTGACGCTACACTAAGATTACTACGCATTTCTGCCATAGATGGCGGAAAACCGGACGATTTAATACTTTGGTAAATAACATTAAGTGCCTCGAATTGTCTTTTAGTGATGTTTCTAGCCATATATTCTATTGTAGGTGACTATTTGGTCTATGTCAAGTAATTAAAATTTGGCTAAGATATAATAAATTGTAAAATTATATTAGAATTTATCCACAGAGCAAAAATGTAATAATGAATATTATTGAAGTAAAAAATTTAACCAAAAAATTCGGGAAGTTCACGGCCGTTGATGATATCAGTTTCGCCGTTGAAAAAGGAGAAATATTTGGTTTTTTGGGCCCAAATGGCGCCGGTAAAACCACTATTATAAAAATATTGACCACGCTTTTAAAACCAACGGGTGGCAAGGTTTTAATTAACGGCTATGATCCGGTTACCGAGTCTCACGACGTAAGATGTTCCTTTGGGATTGTCTTTCAAGATCCGAGCTTGGATGAAGAACTAACCGCTTATGAAAATATGGAATTTCACGGCGTTCTTTATAAAATTCCGCGCCTCACGCGGCGGCAAAGAATTGAAGAGCTTCTTAAATATGTAGAGCTTTGGAATAAAAAAGATCAATTAGTTAAATATTTTTCTGGCGGCATGAAAAGAAGACTGGAAATAGCCCGCGGTTTTCTGCACCATCCGAAAATAATTTTTTTGGACGAACCAACGCTCGGTCTTGATCCGCAAACGAGAAACTACCTCTGGAGTTACATTAAAAAATTGAATGAAGAAGAAGGTATTGCTGTTTTTTTCACGACTCATTACATGGAAGAAGCGGAATCGGGTCGCGCACAAAGTTGCCATTATTGACCACGGCCGAATTATTGCCCAAGGAACACCTCTTGATTTGAAAAAGCAAACCAATTCTGCGTCTCTGGAAGATACTTTTTTGGCACTGACTGGCAAAGTTGTTAGGGAAGAAGAGGCCAAACCCATTGATCAAATGCGGCTACGCAGAAAAATGTGGCATAGATAAATCCCCACACTTTTGGGTGGGGTATTAAAAGGTGTGGGGATAAAAGAATTATTAAAAAAATATTTATCTTTATAATTATGAATACTATTTACATTCTTTGGCTAAGACAGCTTAAAAGATATTTCCGTTCCAAATCGCGCATCGTTGGCTCAATTGGCCAGCCGCTTCTTTTTTTGGTGGCTTTAGGTTTTGGTTTTGGACCCATTTACCAACGGGCCGGCGGAGGAAATTACATTCAATTTCTGGCGCCGGGAATAATCTCAATGAGCATACTTTTTACGGCTGTTTTTTCCGGCATTGAAATAATTTGGGATCGTCAGTTTGGCTTTCTTAAAGAAACCTTGGTCGCGCCAGTATCGCGGTTTAACATTATGATTGGGAGAACTTTAGGCGGCGCCACCGTAGCGGTTCTTCAAGGCGTGATAGTTTTTCTAATTTCGCTTCTTATCGGGTTTAGACCCAGTGCCGTTATGTTGCCGCTGACATTTCTCGTGATGGTTTTAATTGCTTTTCTTTTCACCGCGCTGGGAACTGCCATTGCCTCAATTTTGGAAGATATGCAGGGCTTTCAATTAATAATGAATTTTCTGGTTATGCCGACTTTTTTCCTTTCCGGCGCGCTTTTCCCCTTAGAAGGATTGCCTGAAGCGCTTGTTATTATTACCCGCCTTAATCCCTTGGCCTACGGGGTTGATGGATTAAGGGCGACATTAATCGGTAATGCCCATTTTGGGCTAGCTTCTGATATCGGTGTTTTGACTTTCATTACCAGCTTGCTTTTATTAATCGGCGGCTATCTATTTTCTAAAATTCAGCTTTAATCCCATGCTTTATCAGGATCGGATTTACGGACAATTTAAAATAATTGAACAAGAATTAAAACCCAAAATTTATTTTTTAAAATTTGAAAAATGACAGCTATTCTTGCTATAATTTCAACTTTTATTATCAACACTATTTCTGGCCTGGGGTATGCTGGTGTGGCCTTGCTAATGGCTTTGGAATCGGCGGCGGTGCCTTTGCCTTCGGAAATCATTATGCCTTTTTCCGGTTTTTTAGTTTCGCAAAACCGCTTCACTTTATTTCTTGTTTCTTTAGCCGGAGCCATTGGCTCAACCATCGGCGCCGTTGCTCTCTTTTATGTCGGTTTATACGGCGGTCGGCCTTTTTTAGAAAAATACGGCAAATATTTTTTGATAACCAACCACGATTTGCATTTAGCTGAAAAATTTTTTAAAAAATATGGCGTCTGGTCGCTTTTTCTGGGACGAATTTTGCCAATTGTCCGAACTTATATTTCTCTGCCGGCTGGTATCGCTAAAGTTAATCTTTGGCTTCTGGCAATTACCAGTTTTATTGGTTCTTTTATCTGGTCTTATTTTTTAGCTTATTTAGGATTCTCTTTAGGCCAGCACTGGGAAATTTTGAGTCAGTATTTTCATAAATTCGATTTTTTGATTGGCGCAATTATTGTTTTAGGTATAATTTATTGGATAAAAAGACATTTAAGAATAAAAAATAATGCTTAGAAAGTATAAACATATCTCTTTTGATTTAGACGGAACTTTGGTTCACACAATTTCTGACTATCGATATTGGATTGTGCCGTTTGTGGTAAAAAAATTGGGTGGAGCAATATCTTCACTGTCTGCTGTGGATGAATTTTGGTTTGAGGCTGATCGAGATGAAACAGTTTCCCAAAAATTCAAATTAAATCCTAAAACTTTCTGGCAGCTTTTTAAACAAATTGACACTCCGCGCCGAAGGAGTAAATTTACTTTTGCCTATCATGACGTTGAAGATTGTTTTTGGCAATTAAATAAAATGGGTAAATTAATTTCTATTATTACTGGCGCACCTCTTTGGATTTCTAAAATGGAGGTTAGAAAATTAAACAATGCCCCTGTTGATTTTTATTTAGCCACCACTGCCCATAAAAAATTAAAAACTAAACCCGATCCTTCCGGAATGTATTATGCTTTAAAAAAATTAGCTGTTAGCGCTAAAGAAACGGTTTACATTGGCAATAGCAATGAAGATGCTATTTTTGCTAAAAATTCCGGCATTGATTTTATTTATATAGAAAGACAAGAACACAAATTCTATTTAAAAAACAGTTCCGTTGCGATAATCAAAACCCTTAATGAACTTTATTAAAAAGAGAGCTGATTTAAGTCAGCTCTTGGGGTTTGGCGGAGGTTTTTCCTCTTTCTTAAAAAAATCACGTTTAATTAAATCTTCGCAATCTTGACAATAATTAACAATTTCTTTGCCTCTGTTTTCCTCGGTTAATTTCGTATGGCAGTTACCACATTCTTCCTCAACTTTTCCTAATATAACCTCTGCGT
This sequence comes from bacterium, assembly GCA_043798995.1. Classification (GTDB taxonomy): domain Bacteria; phylum Patescibacteriota; class Patescibacteriia; order JAACEG01; family JAGUWE01; genus JAGUWE01. The sequence continues at coordinate 127,269 of JAZDOD010000009.1, read as the reverse complement.
TTTTCTTCATTTTTCCCCTCCTTTTTTGCTATAAACCAAAGGCCGTCTTCTTTCAAAGATATCCTTTTATTTATTTTAATTTGTTTAATCTTTTTTAAATTAATCATCTTCGAAAGCAAAAACAAAACCGACTAATAATAATCGCGATGATACCAATAATGATTTGTTTTGTCCAAAGACGCATAATTTTTTATATTTCCTAGCGAGCCCATACGAAAATTTATTTTCGTAATGGGAGAGCGACGGAAATTCAAGCACCGCAACAGTGCTTATATTAATTATCTAGATTTGTTGTTTTTAAGAAAAAGGGGAAGAAGGGGCAAGGCTTTAGGACTTATGGTTGCCTAGCCTTGGTTACGGGATTGTATCCCCCGTAAGTCATATAAGATTAAGGTTAATTAAGACCGGTGCCGGTCTTAATCGGAGGTAATCGCGGTTTTTGTTCCGCAACCCTTTTAGCTTAATCTAACAACGACACCCCTTCAGGCGAAAATTTAATTTAAAGAACGAAATTTGGTCGGGCTTGGCGAGTTTCCACTCACCCCTTTCTCTTAAGAAAAGCTTCTCTGGAGCAAATGGTAAAATAAATAAAGAGCAAGAAAGCGCTAAAGAGAAGAGCCCGGTAAGACAGTTCTTCTTGAATGTCATTCCCACGAAAGTGGGAATCCAGAGTTATTCTATTTGGCATGTTGGATTCCTACTGGAGTTTATCCCGCACTAGATGCGGGGCAGGAATGACAGACATACATTTTTAAAGCCGCCTGTTTTTCAGGCGGCTTTTTAAAACTTTGTTTAAGTTCAATTTACCCTAATTTCCAAGCCGCCGAAAAACAAACAATAACCAAAATTACCAAAATAATAACTGGCATAAGAGATACTAAAACTAACTTTTCTAAAACGGCTTGTCTCATAAGATTTACTTTATATTAACAAAATTATATTTTTTGTCAATTTTTAGTTTTCCACAACCTAAAACATTATATCTTCATCTCCTCTTTTATAATTATGGAGGTCTTTTTTGCTAAACCAAAGATTGATTTCATTATCAGCCTCGGCTTGAGTTTCTGAAGCGTGAACTAAATTATGGACTGCGCGTTTGTCGCGATTAGCCGCCGCAGCTGAATCAACCGAGTAATCACCGCGGATAGTGCCCATTTCCGAAAGCGCAGGCATGGTATTGCCGGCAATTTTCCGTACCATATCAATGGCATGAATGCCTTGGACGATGGCCTTGACCAAAGGTCCGGAAGTCATAAAATCAATGAGCCAGTGCCTTACCATTTTGCCAATTTTCAACGGATCGTCGGTGCCTAATTCTTTGATTGCATCTAAACCGTATTTATTGTAAGTGCTTAAAGTTTTTTCACCGACTCGCTTGATCCAAACCTCATCCTTAGGATAATGATTGTCCATCTGCGAAGGTGTAGCCCAAATCATGGAAAGAGCAATGATTTTCAAACCACGATCCTCAATTCGTTTTAAAATTTCACCGACCAGTCCCCTCTTAACGCCATCTGGTTTAATGATAAGCAATGTCTTTTCTTCTTTGGGATGATTCATACCCCGTAGGAAATTAATAATTAAATACTTTATTTTTTAGAATGTTTTTATTTAAATACGCCTCGTAGAAATGATTTGTAATTTTGATTTCCTACGGGGCATAAATTCTTGATTCTTAATTCTAAATTTTTAATTCTATTTTTTATACTGTTTTAAAATTTCTTTAACTTTATCTAAAACCTGGGCCGGGGTATAGCTGGCTTTAACCAAATAGCCAACCGCGCCTAAGGCCGTGCCCTTTTTCACATCTTCTTCCTGTCTTAGATTAGTCAAAAAAAGAATCGGGATATTGACTAAATTTTTATCTTTTTTAATTTCTTCCATCACTTGAAAACCGTCCATTTGCGGCAAAATTATATCCAATAAAATAATGTCCGGCTTCTCGCTTTTGGTTTTTTCAACTCCTTCCGAACCGGTAAAGGCCTGAATAGCTTGGTAGCCTTCCTCATTAAACTTTAAGCTATACATATCCGAAAGCATCTTATCATCCTCAATGATTAAAATTTTTGCTTTGACCTCAGGCATAAAATTTAATTAATAAAAAGGAAATCTCTTTTATTAGAATACAACAAAAATAAAAAAAGGGCAAGAATTAGTCAGTTTTAATTCGGTATTGACCGTTCCCGGAAGTAGAAATTTTAATATCACCGGCTTGGTCAGTACGATAAATTTTAGCCCCAACTCTTTCCAGGCGGCGAATAACTCTTAAGCTGGGATGGCTCAAATTATAATTTTCACCGCAAGTAATTACGGCAAACTGCGGCGAAACGGCTTGGGTAAATTCTTGGCTTGACGAAGTATTTGAGCCGTGATGACCGATTTTTAAAACATCTGCTTTTAGGTTTTGACCCGAGGCAATTAACCCCTTTTCTTCCTCTTCGCCGGCGTCACCGACGAACAAAAATGAACTTTTTTTATAAATCAATTTAAACACAATTGAAGTATTATTAATGTCTTTTTCTTCAATTATTTCCTGATTCAAATCATGATCCGGATATAGAAAATTTAAAACAACCTCGCCAACTAAATCTTGGCTTGTAATTTTATCAACCTTTATTAAAGGAATATTCTTAGCCAAAGATTCATTTTTAAAAATCGTAAATAATTCTTCCTGGGTTTTGACATTGGTATAAAAAATTTTGCCTATCTGGTAACGCTTAATCACGCTGATTAAACCGGTAATATGATCCGGGTGGGGATGAGTCAAAATCACCACGTCAATTCTTCTATCAAAAAAAGGCAGACGCTGGCCCAGTTTCTGGATAACTTGATTGCCCAGGCCGCCATCAATTAAAATTCTCTGGTCATTCGGCGTTCTAATAAAAATTGCGTCTCCATGACCGACATTAAAAAAATTTATCTCTAAACTCTCCTGAGCCCGGGCCTGCCAAGCCGCGACAATAATCAAAATCGCAGATACTACTGCCAGCAAGCTAACCAGCTGAATGATTTTTTTATAATTTCTCATAAAAGATATATATAAATGTCATTGCGAGGAGTAAAGCGACGAAGCAATCTCACGGGAAGCCGTAGGCTGACCCGTGTTCGCGGGTCGCTAACACTCCCGCGAGATTCTTCACTTCGTTCAGAATGACAATAAGGCTGTCACTTTTGACTTTTAACTTAAACTTTTTCCGCCAAAGATGGATCCGCCTCGAGCGGAGACTTTTCCTTTTGAGTTTTGAATTTTATTATTATTCCAATAATCACAAAATAACCTCCTCCCGCCCACCACCAGGAAACTCGCTGAAATTCAAAATAACTTAAGGGCAGCTTAACTGAATATTCGGCTACTTTAATAATATAGATAAGAATCAGCCAAAGAAACCAAAATAAAATCTTAGCTAAAGCCGGATAAATTAAACCAATAAAAAGCGCGGCAAAGCCCAAAGAAATGACCAAGGGTAAAATCGGCAAAACTAAAAAATTAGCCAAAATTGAAAAAAGGGGCAATCTTTTAAAATAATAAAGACTAAGCGGCAAAACAGCAATTTGAGCCGCTAAGGTGATCAAAACCAAGTCACGCAGTCCCCAGAATGAGGAAACCTTTCTTAACCTTTCGCGGAAAAAAGGATAAAAATAAACAATGCCCATAGTGGCAGCAAACGACAATTGAAAACCGGCTTCCAAGATTAATTTTGGATTAAAAGCCAGCATTAAAGCCGCCGCCAAACTCAAAGCCCGGTCAGCGCTGTTGAGCCGTCCCAAATGCATGGCAAAAAGCAGCAAAAAACCCATAATAGCAGCGCGGACTGCCGAGGCCGGCGCTCCAATAATAATAACGTAAGAAATCAAACAAAAAGAAATTAAGTAAAAAGCTTGTTTTCGCCAAAAGCCTAAACTGATAAAAAAACTTAAAAGTAAAACAGAAATAATTGTGATATGTTGGCCTGAAATGGCAATAATATGGGCCAAGCCAGATTTAGCAAAATTATTAAAAAGCGTTTGGTCCAAACTTTTTTTATCGCCAAGTAAAAAGGCGATCAAAAAGCCGGCCGGCGGCTCGGCTAAGTTTTCAACGGTAACTTGCCTTAATTTTTTCTTAAAAGCAAAAATTTCTTGATAAAATTTTCCGCCTTGATTTTTTTCCAAAACTTCAATTTGCGGAAAGCCGCAAATAGCATAAATATCAAAAACGGCTAAATATTGGCCGTAGTCAAAGTCATTAAAATTCTGCGGTTTTTTTATTTTACAACTAATTCTAAGACGGTCGCCGTAATTATGTTGCGGATAGACCGAGGCGGTGACTAAAATTTCTCCATTAGCTGCTTTGCCTTCTGCTTCGCTGACCCGAATGACCAAACGCTGACTATCTATTCTTTCATCCGGTTCCTGCGCCACAACTCCGCTAAAAGTAATTTTCTGATCAAAATAGGATTCAATTTGGCCTTCAACGGTTTTTAGCCAACTAATTTGGTAACGCCAAAATCCCAAAACAAAAAAGATTAATAAAAATAAAATAAATTTTAATTTCTTTTTCTGCCAACCGAATATCAAAGTAAAAATAAAACCTAGCAATAAAACATAAACAAAAAACAAAAAATCCGCCGAAAATATTTGAGGCGGAAATAAACTTGAAACTCCGATACCGGCAATAAAAGCGAGGCAAGAAAAAAGAAAAATTTTAGAAGAAGACATAACTTTAAAATTCCTAATTCCCAATTTCTAATTTCTAATAAATGTCCAATGATTAAATTAACAAAACTTTTAGCATTAAAAAATTAGAAATTTCATTGGAAATTGGAAATTGGAAATTTATCCTAAGTTCTCCCTATACTCCAATAATTAAACCCCAGCCGTTTCATTTCCTCAACTTCATAAATATTACGGCCGTCAATGATATTGGGCTCAAGAAGCAATTTTTTAAGTTGCTCTTTATTAATTTCTTTAAAGCTTTGCCAATCGGTAATGATTACAATGGCATGAGCATCACGAGCCACTTCGTAAGGATCTTCGTGGTAAACAATGTCCCCATCCAAAATTTCACGAGCCCGCGGCATAGCTACCGGATCATGAACTTTAATGTTGGCGCCCTTGCCAATTAGATGTTGAATTACTTCAATGGCAGCTGACTCGCGAATGTCATCAGTGTTGGGCTTAAAAGCCAAGCCCCAAATACCGATGGTTTTATTTTTAACTTCGCCGACGGCTCTTTCAATTTTTTCAATTAGGGATTTTCGCTGATAATTGTTAACTTCAATCACGGCTTTAAGAATCCGAAAATCATAGCCATTAACGCCGGCCATTTGATAAAGGGCTCTCGTATCCTTGGGAAAACAGCTGCCGCCATATCCGAGCCCTGCTTCCAGAAATTTATTGCCGATTCTAGGATCCAACCCCATGCCACGCGCCACTTCCTTGACGTCAGCTCCGACTTTTTCGCAAACGCCGGCAATTTCATTAATAAAAGAGATTTTGGTTGCCAAAAAAGCATTGGAGGCATATTTAATCATTTCCGCGCTTTCCAAATTGGTAAAAATCTTGGGGCAGGAAAAATCCTTATAAAGCTCGTCCATAATTTTTTTGGCTTTTTCTGAATCAATGCCAACCACAATCCGATCGGGAAAAAGAAAATCCTTGACTGCCGAACCCTGGCGCAAAAATTCTGGATTAGAAGCAATATCAAATTCCCCCTGATAATATTTTTTGATAATTTTTTTGGCCCGCTTAGCCGTGCCGACCGGCACCGTGCTTTTATTAACGATCACCACATAGTGGTCCAAATTGTGGCCAACATCTTCTAATGCTTTTTCAACATAAGAAAGATCTGCTTCCCCGTTTTCCTTGGCCGGCGTACCAACGGCAATGAAAACAATTTCAGCTCCTTTTATCACCGGTGAAATATTTGCCTCAAAAAAAATTTTTTTGGCACCAATATTTTTTTCCAAAAGTTCCGGCAACCCAGGTTCATGGATCGGAGAAATACCTTGTTTCAGTTTTTTTATCTTTCTTTCATCAATATCAAGACAGGTGACCTGGTGGCCCTTGTCAGCCAAACAAGCTCCTGTCACCAAACCAACATACCCTGTGCCAATAATTAAAATTTTCATATATTCTCCTTAAACCACTTTATAGTTAATTCCAACCCCTCGTCAAGTCCGACCGCCGGCTGCCAAAGCAAGATTTTTTTGATTTTTTCATAGGAAAGACAGCTTCGTTTTTGTTCGCCGGATTTAGCTGGACCGTGAGTTTCTTTAAAAGGACGATTTAAAATTTTGACCATTTTGGCAAATAGTTCATTAACCGAGGTTTCTTTGGTGGTGGCAACATTAAATTCACCTTCAACTTTCTTCTCCAGCGCCAAAAGATTGGCCCGCACCACATCGCCGACATAAACATAATCACGTGTTTGTTTGCCAGCGCCGTTAATAACCGGCTGAACTTCGTTTAACATTTTATCAGCAAAAATTGCCACCACCCCGGCTTCGCCTTTGGAGTTTTGACGCGGCCCGTAAACATTTGAGTAGCGCAGACAAACATAAGGCAGACCAAATTCAATTTTATAATAATATAAATAATGTTCAACCGTCACTTTAGCGATGCCGTAAGGCGAGCAAGGTTTGGCCGGATAATCTTCCGGAGTGGGAATAACTTCAGTATCACCGTACATAGCTCCGCCCGAGGAAGCAAAAATAATTTTTTTGACTTTGTTCCTTCGGCAGCATTCTAATAAATTCAAACTGCCCAAAATATTAACGCGGGCATCAAACAAAGGATCGGCTACTGAGAGGCGCACATCAATTTGGGCGGCATGATGGCTGACAAAATCAAATTTTTCCCTGCGGAAAATTCCAGAAAGTTTTTTATCTTGAATATCCATTTTATAAAATTTGGCTTTGGGGTCGAAATTTTTTTTGCGCCCGGTTGAAAGATTGTCAACCACTACTACCTTATAACCTCTTTTAATAAAAGCATCGACTAAATGCGAGCCGATAAATCCAGCCCCGCCGGTGATTAGAATTTTTGGCATAAGTTTTTCCGTGTCATTCCCGCGAAAGCGGGAATCCAAGTGTCATCCTTAATTTATTTTAGGATATAGATTCCGCATCCACCGCCCATGGCGGGACAAGCAAGTGCGGAATGACAAAAGGTATTATTTTATTTTTTTAAATATTTCAAATAACTCTCCACAAACCCTTCAATCTCGCCATCTAAAACTACTTTGGCGTCGGTTTCCTCATAATCAGTGCGATGATCTTTAATTAACTGATAGGGTTGAAGCACATAAGAGCGGATTTGATTGCCCCATTGGGCAGCTAAAACTTCACCGCGCAGTTTAGCCCTTTCCCGGTGCTTCTCTTCCAATTTTAAATGATAAAGTTTTGAGCGCAAAATTTTAAAGGCTGTTTCTTTGTTTTGCAGTTGACTTCTTTCATTTTGACAAACCACGGTAATTTTGGTCGGCAGATGGACTATTCTCACGGCCGAGTCAGTCGTGTTAACGCTTTGTCCGCCATGGCCAGAGGAACGGAAGGTATCAATTTTTAAATCTTCTTCTTTTATTTTAAGAGATGAGGATTCGGTTTCTGGAAATTCCGGCAGAACTTCCACCAGGGCAAAAGAGGTATGGCGCATTTTTTCGGCATCAAAAGGCGAAATGCGGACCAAACGATGAACGCCGGCTTCTGATTTAAGCCACCCATAAGAGAATTGGCCAAAAATATGAAGCGTGGCGCTTTTAATGCCGGCTTCTTGGCCCCGCGTTTCATTAACCAAATTGGCGCGCCAACCTTTTTTCTCGCAAAAACGAAGATACATCCGCAGCAGCATCTCGGCCCAATCCTGCGCTTCTACTCCGCCGGTGCCGGCATGAATTGATAAAATAGCGTTATTTTTGTCGTAAGATCCGGAAAATAAAATAAAAAATTCCAGTTTTTCAAACCGCTTTTTAAGCTCTTGGGCTTTAAGATTTATTTCTTTTTCCAGTTTCTCATCACTCTCAATTTGGGCCACTTTAGCCAATTCTAATAAATCTAACAATTCTTTTTCAATTTCATCCCAAGTTTCGATTTCCTCTTTTAGTTCTTTGAGGCGCTGCGCTTTTTGGGCGGCAAGTTCGCGATCCTGCCAAAAAGATTTTTCCGTCATTTCCTTTTCAATTGAAACAATTTCTTTTCCTTTGGCAGCTAAGTCAAAGTAACCTCCGCGCTTCAACAATCCTCGTGTGGAGCTTTTCTAATTGTTGAGTTGTCTCTTGCATAGTATTATTTTTTTAATGTCGTTATGGGTCGACTTTGGACTATATAAAATTTATTTTTCTCAAAAGCCCATTCAATGTCTTGAGGTATTTTATAATGTTTTTCTATCTTAATTTATCATCTCCAAAACCGCCAGCGCGGCTTCGCGGCCCTTGTTGGATTTTCCGTGGCAGCGCGCTTGGGCTTGTTTGAGATTATTGGTAGTTATGATGCCGAATCCAATCGGAATGTTGAATTTTAGTATTACATCCATTACTCCCCTTGAAGCTTCGCCGGCAATGTAATAGTAATGATCAGTTTCTCCTTTAATGACGCACCCTAAAGCAATTAGGCCGTCAAATTTTTTGCTCGTCGCTAATTTCTGGCAAGCCAGCGGTATTTCAAACGATCCCGGGACCCAGATAATTTTAATATTATTATCCTTAACTTTATTAGACCGCAAAGTTTCTAAAGCGCCCTTAAGAAGACTGCCGGTAATGTCCCGGTTAAATTCAGATACCACAATAGCTATTTTTAACTTAGAGCCATTAATAGATTTTTTTATGATTTTATTTTTTCTTTGCATACTTGATGGCAGAAATTAATTTACTTATATATTTGGCTAATATATCTATTTCTATATTCACTTTGTCTCCTTTTTCCAAAATTCCCAAATTAGTATTTTCCAGCGTGTAACTGACAAGAGAAACCGTAAACCAATTTTTCCCGGTTTCCACCACTGTCAAGCTAATCCCGTCAATTGCGACCGATCCTTTCTCGGCGATAAATTTTATAAAGTTAATTGGGATACTAATTTTTAAGACAACCGACTGCTTCACTTTTTTAATCTCTTTTGCCGTTCCGACAGTATCAACGTGCCCCATTACCAAATGGCCATCAAGCAAATCATTGACTCTTAAACTTTTTTCCAAATTTACAACTGTCCCTTTTTTGAAATTTCCGATACTGGTTTTCTTTATTGTCTCCGGCATATACTCAACTTCAAACTTATGTCTATCAACCGCTCTCACAGTGGAGCAGACGCCATTGACTGAAATGCTTTCACCTTTTTTAATTTTCCAACCTTTTGGCGTTCTAATAAAAACAAAAAGGCTATTTTTTGTCTTTGATATTTTTTCCACGGCGGATAATTTTCTGACAATTCCCGTAAACACAAGTTTAGAATTATGTCAGCCAAAGGCTGATCCGCCTTTGGCGGAAATTATAAATTATGAGTTGGGGATTTTATTTTTTCTATATCTTTTGATATTTGTTTAATCAAATCATAATCGTTATCAAAATGTATAATATCCCTTAGTTTAGCTAAGACTTCCACGGTTATTTCTTTTCCGTACAAATCCCCAAAAAATCCAGTCAGATGGGCTTCTAATATTTTTTTATCTTTGCCGACAAAAATAGCCGCTTGATATTTTTTGTCTTTGATGTGAACTGATCCTTCATAAACTCCGCTGGGAATTTCTTTTTTTAAGGCAATATTGGCCGTGGGAAAGCCAAGTTTTTTGCCTTTTCCCTTCCCTCTAATAATAATGCCTCGGACTTTCATAAATTTTTGCTATAATATAACTATATTTGATTTGAGTTATTTTGACAAGCGTATGAAATTAAAACAAAATTTTTATAACCGATCGACTCTCAAAGTAGCCAAAGAATTATTGGGAAAAATTCTAATAAGAAAAGTCGGCCGAAAAACACGGCGCGGCCTGATTGTGGAAACCGAAGCTTATGTCGGGCCGGCCGACAAAGCCAGCCATGCTTCGCGGGGAAAAACTCCTCGCACCGAAGCAATGTTTGGCGAGCCAGGTTTTTGGTATATCTATTTAATTTATGGCATGTATTACTGTCTCAATGTTGTGACCGAAAATAAAGATTATCCGGCGGCGGTTTTACTTCGGGCAATTGAACTTCTTAATAAAAAAGAAAGGCCATATCGCTTAGCCAGCGGTCCGGGCAAACTCTGTTGTTATTTTAAAATTGATAAATCCCTAAATAATACGCCTGCTTTTGGCCAAAAAGCTCAATTATATATAATTGATTCCGGCTTAAAAATCAAACCCTGCCAAATTGTCAAAAGCCAACGCGTCGGCGTTGACTACGCCGGCGAATATAAAGATAAACTCTGGAGATTTTATCTTAAAAATAATCATTTTGTATCAAAGAAATGAGCAAAAAAGCTCCGCGATTAGCGGGGCTTTTAAATTATGCTAAATATTTTTTACTCGCTTTTCTTTTCTCCCAATTTAACTTTGACTTCTTTTTCCTCGCCGCGGTGGAGGATTTTAAGAGTCACTTCCTTATTGGGATCAAATTTGCTGATAATTTTAGTCAAACTATGATTTTGATCAATTTTTTGGCCGTTGATCTCTAAAATAATGTCGTTTTCCGAAATGCCAGCTTTGTCAGCCGGACCGCCTGGCACAACGGCCAAATCTTCGGGATTCTGTCCACGAATCACTAAGGCGCCGTAATTGACTTTTAAATTATTGGCTTTAGCAATGACATCATTGATTAAAACATATCTGACACCCAAGAAAGAGCGGACAATCTTGCCGGTTTTTTCAACACTGGTAATCGCCGGCTTAACATCATTAATCGGAATGGCAAAACCAATGAGTTGGCCCTGCTGATTAATTGCGGTATTAATGCCTATAACTTTGCCATTAAGATCAACCAACGGCCCGCCGGAGTTGCCCGGATTAATAGCCGCATCGGTTTGAATTACATCTTCCAACACTTCACTTTGACCAGTTTCAGTGCCGGCCGTAATTGTCCGGCCAATGCCGGAAATCACGCCACGGGTGACGGTGTTGCGATATTCTCCCAAAGCATTGCCAATAGCAATGACTGACTGGCCAATCTGTATTTTATCAGAATCGCCCAATTCTACCGTAGGTAAATTTTTAGCTTCTATTTTAACAACGGCGACATCATTGACTGAGTCCTGAGCTAAAACTTTGGCGTCATATTTTTTGCCGTCATTTGTAAGCACAGTGTATTCGGCTTCAGAATCAGAAACAACATGACGGTTGGTAATAATCATGCCGTCGGCAGAAATAATAAAACCGCTGCCGCCGCCTATTTCTTGTTGTCCTTGTGGCGGAGCCTGATAGGGAAAGCCAAAGTCAAAAAAATTATTAAATGGGAAAGAATTGGGGTCCGTCATATTATAGAATTTACTTAAATCTTTAGTGATAATAATACTGACCACGGCCGGACTGATTTTTTTAACCGCGGCAATGGTAGCTGATTCTTGCTCCAACTCATTGACTTTCTCAATGGTTTTCTGTTTGGTAATAGTTGGCACTGCCTGGCCTAACCAATTCGTAACTTGCGGAGAAATTATTAGCCCAACTAAAAAACCGGCGCTGCCGCCAGCTAGTGTTCCTACAATCAGGCTTGTAATAACAGTGATAATAATAATTTTTTTTATGCTTTTTGTTTCTTCAGTCATAGATTTAAAAAGTTAAATCGCCTTATAATTGTAAAATCAAAAAAATCAATTGTCAACCCCGTAGCAATCCTAAGTTAAATCAATCGCTTAGTAGTAATTAAAGCCGTGGGGCGGATTCGCCTTAAAATGATTCAATAATAACAACTCTTCGCTGGGATTTGCTACGGGGTCAAGATTCATATTTAAACCTAAAAATTTTATTTTTAAAATCAATGATTTTGCCGGCTTTGATTTGAAGCCCCTCTTTTTTAAGTAATTCTATTTTCTTTTTAATTCCCAAACTAAAGCCGCCTAAATTGCCGTCTGATTTAACCACGCGATGGCAAGGAACAGCAATTGGCTTAGGGTTTTTATTTAAAATATTGCCCACAACGCGAGCCAAATTTTTATTCCCTAATGCTTTGGCAATCTCTTTATAGGTAGTAACTTTGCCGCGAGGTATTTTTCTTAAGAGTTGATAAACTTGGCTTGATAAATCTTTTTTAATTGGGTAATTTCCCTTTGAGCAGATCATTTAGGTTGAGATTAGCTGGCAATTGATTAATTTGCCCCTGCCCGACATCACCCTGCAATAAATTTTGATATTGGCTAATAGTGCTTTTAAGAAGCGGCGGCAGATAAATGATTGCTAAAATGATCGGCCCGACAATTAAAGCAATGTAAAACCAACTAATGATTCGCTGCCAAAAAATGTAGCGCTGGACTTTTTGCGACTGTCGCAAAATCTCTTGCGAGATTTCTAAATTTTCTTTTAAAAGTTTCAAAATTTCCTCTTGTTCTAAATTTTCCATAAAATTATTAGTGTCATTGCGAGTCCGCCAGTTGGCGGACGTGGCAATCTCGCTGTTTTTTATAAAATTTATAAGATTAATTATTAATCTTCTTTTATTATATCAGAATTTAGACCAAAAATAAAAAAGGGCTTAAGGGGGCCCTTTTAAAATTATATTATTATATCTCCATTTCCCAATCGTCAAAAGCGGCAAAAGTTTCAGGAAAAATTTTTCTGGCAACTTTTTCGGCAACACGGCGCTCCTCAAGAGTCTGATAAATATGAGCTGCAAAATGAACAAGTAGAAGTTTGCTTGCCTTAGCTCGTTTGGCAATAATGGCTGCGTCTTCTGGATTTAAATGAGGCCAATGGGGTGAACTTTGACCGGGTTTAATACTACACTCGGTAATTAAAATGTCGGCTTGGCGCGCCAGCTGTAAAAGTTCCTGACAAACCCCGGTATCGGTACAGTAGGTTATAATTTTGCTATCAAGATTAAAACGAAAACCTAAACAAGGATCAGCATGGACTAAATAGCGCGCCTCAACCAAAAAAGGCACAAGTGGCGGACGATTAAGTCCTTCTTTTAAATCTTTGATGACAACTTTTGTTTTTAAGACACTGAAAGGAGCGGTAAAAGGACTGGCAATAATCTTTTTGAGAATTTTTTTAGTGCCGGGCTGACCGAAAATTGTCATTGATTGGCTAAAACGGAATTTATTCAAAATGTGCAGGCCGTAAATGTGGTCCAAGTGAAAATGGCTTAAAAAAAGATAAATCGGTTTTTCTAATTTTATTTCGCGGTCTAATTTAGCCAAACCATCGCCGGCATCCAAAACTAAATAAAAATCTTTGGTCTCAATTAAAATACAACTCGTGTTGCCCGTCGCGCTGGCATACCAGCCATTAGAACCTAAAATTTTTAGTTTCATCTTTCCTCCTTATTGCTTTATTTTTTATTTATCAAATTATAGCAAATTGAATTTAAAAAACAAGGGGCTCGCCCTTGTTTAAATTTTATAAATTTACGTTAAACAACCATTTTAGATATTCCTCACTTCGCAAGGAATGGCCATTTGATTGATGACTTGGGCGAGGGTTTTTAGTTCCTCGGGCTGATAAGGTTCAACTTCGGCTGATAATTCTTCACGCCGGACAACGTTTTGGAGATAATATCTTTTGGCGCTATGAATTGATTTGATGATTTCCAAAATTTCCTTTGGATTTAAAACTTTTTTATCAGTGGTGGTCCTAAACTCATAATCAACCTCGCCTCGGAGCAAAATTTCAATACTTTCTTTAACTCGTGGCAGTAGTTGGTCTATTTTTTTGTTAGTCGCTCTCTCGTAGGCCCTTTCATTAAGAGGCGCTTTAATATCCATGGCAATATAATCAATTAAATTTTGGGAAATTAATTCTTTGAGCATTTGAGGATTGGTGCCATTAGTATCAAGTTTAACAGCAAAACCAAGCTCTTTAATCTTTTTTATAAATTCCGGCAAATCCTCGTGCAAAGTCGGCTCGCCACCGCTGATACAAACGCCGTCCAAAAGCCCGATTCTTTCTTTTAAAAAAGAAAAAAATTCCTCTTCGGAAATCTGGCTCAAAAAATTTTCGTCTTGTTTCATGACGCCTTTTTTCATCAACACATTATGGCAAAAACTGCAATCAAAATTACAGCCATAAGTAAAAACCACAGCCGCAACTTTGTCGGGAAAATCAATTAAAGTTAGTTTGTGGAGTCCGCCGATAAGCATTTTTTTATTATTATTATTATTATTATTAACTTATTACGGGTTAACGAGTTTAGCGGGTTATTTTCATAATTCTTAACTCGCTAAACTCGCAATAACTAAATAGCTAATTATAATTAGATTAACTAACTGGCGCCGCTATTTTAAAAACCTTGCGGTCATTAAACTCAGCTTGTTTACTTTTATTCCATTGCTGGATCGGCCGAAGATAGCCGACAATCCGGGAATAAACCTCGGCTCGGCGTTGGCAATGCGGACATTCAAAATGTTCGCCAGCCAAATAGCCGTGTTCCGGACAAACGCTAAAAGTCGGGGTAATGGTGTAATAAGGCAAATGAAAATTTTCTGCTACTTTCTTTATTAAATTTTTAGTGGCTTCAACGCTTGGTATTTTTTCACCGACAAAAATATGAATAACCGTGCCGCCGGTGTATTTGGTTTGAAGTTTGTCCTGAAGTTTTAAGGCCTCAAAAATATCATCGGTAAAATTTACCGGCAGATGAGTTGAATTGGTATAATATGGTTCAGCGCCTTTTTTAACTTCCTCTTCATTAGCCACAATGATGTCCGGAAATCTGGCTTTGTCCAAATGAGGCAAACGATAAGTAACGCCCTCGGCCGGGGTTGCTTCTAAATTATATAAATTATTGGTTTCGTTTTGGTAATCCATTAAGCGCTCGCGCATAAAATCCAAAACCTCAAGCCCAAATAGACGGCCTTCCTCGGTGGCAATATCTTTTTTCATTAAATTAATTAAAGCTTCATTCATGCCGTTGATACCAATGGTGGAAAAATGATTTTTCCAATATTGGCCAAAACGCTCTTTAATGCCAATGAGGTAATATTTAGCATAAGGATAAAGACTTTCCTCGGTTAACCTTTCCAGGGTTTCTCTTTTAATTTCCAGGCTGGCACGGGCAATGTCCATAATTTCGCTTAAGCGGCGGAAAAATTCTTTCTTGGCTTTTTCTGAATCTTGCGGATAAGCCTTATGCGCCAAATAACCAAGACGGACTAAATTTAAAGTCACCACTCCGATTGAACCGGTTAAAGGATTGGCGGCAAAAAGTCCGCCGCCGCGATGACGCAGTTCCCTGTTGTCCAAACGCAGACGGCAACACATACTGCGAGCATCTTCCGGCTTCATTTCTGAATTAATAAAATTGGAAAAATAAGGAATGCCGTATTTGGCCGTCATTTCAAAAACCTTGGTAATGACCGGATTATCCCAATCAAAATTTTTAGTGATGTTATAAGTGGGAATCGGAAAAGTAAAAACGCGTCCTTTAGCGTCGCCGGCCATCATTACTTCGGCAAAAGCCAGATTAAACAAATCCATTTCTTTCTGATAATCATCGTGTTTGGTCGCCTGAGGTTCACCGCCGATAATAACTGCTTCATCTTTTAAATTTTCCGGCGGAAATAAATCCAAAGTAATATTGGTGAAAGGAGTCTGAAAACCGACCCGGGTTGGCACATTGATGTTGAATAAAAATTCCTGAAGCGCTTGTTTAACTTCTTCGTAAGTCAAATTATCATGGCGGATAAACGGAGCTAAATAAGTGTCAAAGTTGGAAAAAGCCTGGGCGCCGGCCACTTCACCTTGAAGCGTATAAAAAAAGTTAACAATCTGGCCAAGGGCGCTGCGGAAATGCTTCGGTGGTTTGGACTCAATTTTGCCAGTCACCCCGCCAAAGCCGCGGATCAGTAAGTCCTTTAAATCCCAGCCGGCGCAATAAGCTGAGAGCAGTTGCAGATCATGAAGATGAAAATCGCCGTCCAAATGGGCCTGTCGCACTTCAGGCGGATAAACTTTATTTAGCCAATAACGCGAAGAAACGGCCGCAGAAATATGATTGTTAAGTCCCTGAAGGGAAAAACTCATATTGCTGTTTTCTTTGACCCGCCAGTCTAATTGGCTTAAATAACTTTCCACCAGCTCATTGGAATCAAGCAGATTTTTTATTTCTCTAATTTTTCGATGCTGTTCGCGATACAAAATATAGGACTTGGCGGCTTTAATAAGCCGCGCCCGAATCAGGGTTTCTTCTACTACATCCTGGATTTCTTCAACTGCTGGAATGGAACGGGAATGAAATTTCTTGTTCAGTAAAATAACGGCGTCGTCCGAGAGCTTTTCAGCTTTCTTTTTATTTTTGGCTTCGCCCGTGACTTGAAGCGCTTTCCAAATTGCTTCGGTAATTTTTACTTGATCAAAATCAACGATGCGACCATCGCGTTTTCTGATTTGCGTGATTTTGTTTTCCAATGAGACCATAGAAAGTTATTTTATTTAATTATTAAGATGGTTTATTTATTAACTAATCTCGGCTAATTAGCTAAAACCCCTTATTTACTTCTTTCTTTTGACCCTCACGGCTGCTTTGCTTTTCTTGACTTTCTTAGAGGTAAATTTGGCCAGTTCCCGCTGAAAAGTTTTGACATCCTTAAATGATTTATAAACCGAAGCGAAGCGAATATAGGCAACCTCATCAAGTTTAGCCAATCTCTTAATCACAATTTCACCGATTTCACTGCTTTTAATCTCGTCTTTCTTTTTAAGTTGAATGTCTTTTTCAATATTGCTAACTAATTTCTTAAATTCATCGGCAGTGATTGGTCTTTTTTCTAAAGCTTTTCGCAGTCCGGTGGCTAATTTTTCCCGGCTATAGGCCTCTTTGCGGCCATCTCTTTTAATAACGGTCAAATCCAAAAGTTCCATTTCTTCTCGGGTAGAAAAACGAAAGCTGCACTTTTGGCATTGGCGACGGCGTCTGATAGTAATGCCATCGGTAGCCACCCGCGAATCAATGACCTTGGTATCAAAATGATGGCAGGCAGGACATTTCATAAAATTCTTCGAGATTACGAAATTAAGGCAAAAATCCGAAATTTATATAAATAAAGAGGATAATTTAGAATAACAATTCAGCGTATTTATACTATATCTTGTGTTATATAATAATATCATACCACAATATATAGAACTTGTCAAGGCTGTGGAAAACAAATAAAAATAGCCCATCTTTAAATCTTACTTTTAATTTTCGAGTGGCTATTTTTTATTGTTTTTTATTTTTGTTTTTTAAAAAATTTCGTTTTTATATTTTATATAAAAATTACATCATTTTTTTTCTGATAAAAGCCGGGATGTCCAGTTCATCCTCTTCTTCTTTTTTTTGGGGCGACTCTTCAGGGGTTGGCTTTTCTTCGGGAGTGGGAGTAAATAATTGCTCGCGTTTAATTTTTATTTTCTTTTTGGTTTCTTCCTCCTCTTTTTCCTTAAGATAGCTGTTTTCACGATAATAAGGACTATAAAGCGGGGTTTCTTTTTCCCTTAAGGAAGAGGAGGGCGACGGCCTTGATTCAAAACCGGTAGCTACAACCGTAACTTTAAACTGATCTTTGAGCTCCTCGTTAATGACAGCGCCGAAAATAATCTTGGCGTTCTCATCAGCCTGTTCGGTTATAATCCTAGCGGCTTCATTAACTTCATGCATAGTTAAATCCTCGCCGCCGGAAATGGTAAAAAGAATCCCTTTAGCCCCTTCAATGGAAATATCAAGCAAGGGTGATTTAATAGCGGCCTTAGCCGCAACTTCAGCTCGATTTTCACCGCTAGCTTCACCAATGCCCAAAAGAGCCGAACCGGTATTTTGCATAATGGCTTTGATATCAGCAAAATCAACATTGATCAAACCAGGCACGGTAATAATTTCAGCAATGCCCTGAACTCCCATATACAAAACATTATCAACCACGGCAAAGGCATCCAAAAGAGAAGTTTTTTTGTCAATAATCTGTAAAATTTTATCATTCGGAATAATAATAAGAGAATCAACCTTTTGGCGCAGTTCTTCCAATCCTTTTTCAGCAATTTCTTTGCGCTGAAGGCCTTCAAAAGAAAAGGGCTTGGTCACGACCGCAATTGTCAGAGCGCCTGAATCTTTGGCAATCTCAGCAATAATTGGCGAAGCGCCAGTGCCAGTACCGCCGCCTAAACCGCAGGTAATAAAAACCATATCGCTGCTTTTAAGCGTTTCTCTTATTTCGTTCTGGCTTTCTTCGGCCGCCCGTCGGCCCAACTCCGGATTCATGCCGGCGCCCAAGCCCCGCGTCACGGTTTTGCCAATGTGCAATTTACGCGGTGAGGCCGAGTGATGCAAGGCCTGGGCATCAGTATTAATTGCCCAAAACTCAACACCTCTGATTTTCTTTTTAATCATACGATTAACTACCGAACTACCACTCCCCCCAACGCCAATAACTTTTATTTTTGCTAAGGTTTCGATTTCTGGTTTAACTTCAGCCATAAAAAACTATTTTTAAATTATTATAATCTTAAATTTTATTCGTATCACTTTAAGGTGTAAATGATTTAAATATTTTTTTAATTTTGTCGCCCAATTTGCCCAATCCTCGGCCTTTGGCTTTAAACATCGCTCCCTCCGGATGAATTTCGGCATTAATACCCCACAGAGCCAGACCAACGGCCGTGGCAAAACTTAAATCATTAACCCGATCAATCGCACTGATAAAATGATGAGGATAACCCAGGAAAGCCGGCAGTTTAAACTTGCGCTTGGCCAACTCCGCCAGTCCTCCTAATTTGGCACCGCCACCGGTAAAAATCACTCCGGCTGGCAATTTGCTAGCCCGGTCAATCTTATCCAGTTCTTTGACCACGCGTTCAAAGATTTCTTCAACCCTAGCTTCAATTATTTCGGCTACATATTTTCTTAAAACCACTCCCTCGTCAATTGAACTTAAGGTAGCCAAATCAATTTCTTCACCTTTTTTTATGGCCTTAATATCCGCGGTGCCAAACTGAAGCTTGATTATTTCAGCCGTATCAATTGAACTTCTAAGGCCAATGGCAATATCAGCAGTAATATGAGAGGAGGCAATGGGAATATTAAAAGTATGAATCACATCGCCATCTTCAAAAATTACGCCATTAGTGGCTGATTTACCAATATCAATCAATGCTACGCCCAACTCTTTTTGACGCTTATCCAAAACTGCTTCGGCCGTGGCTAAAATTGAAAAAACCAAATCTTCAATTTCCAGGCCGGTCCGATAAATGCAGCGGGTCAAATTTTTAATCTGGCTGGAAAGTCCCTGAATAACCTGAACATTAGCTTCCAGACGAATGCCGCTCATACCCAAAGGATCCTTAATGCCACTTTGATGATCAATAGCAAAACTCTGGGGAATAACATGCAAAATTTCATAATTAGCCGGGGCATTGACAAGCCGCGCCGCCTCAATGACGCGCTCAATGTCTTCTTCTTGAATCTCACCGTCGGCTCTTGAAATAGCTACTATTCCCTTGTTCTCGTGAGAAATAACTTGACCGCCGGAAATGCCAACCCAGACGCTTTCAATCGGCAAGCCGACCATTCTTTCGGCCCGCTCCAAGCAAAGCGAAATACTGGAGACTGCTTCTTCTACACTATTAATAATCCCCTTAGAAATACCTTCGGAAGTTGCTTCGGCCACCCCAATAATATTTAATCTTCTTTCCGCTTCACTGGTGCGCGGTGGTCGGGCTACGGCCATCCGAATAGCTTCTGAACCAACATCTAATCCGGCTATTAATTGATCCCGCTTCATAGAAGCTTTTTACCTAATATTATATATATTAACAGCTTAAATCATTATACTAAAAAAACAATTTTCTGCCAATTATTTAAAAAATAAGGAAAAAATTCTTGGCAAAAAAATAATCAAACCAATAATAAAACTGCCGATTGCCGCCACCAAAACAACGGCGGCATTAATATCTTTTATTTCCTTAGCATAGTGATGGATACGCGGTTGAAGCAAATCAACCAATCTTTCAAAAATCGTGTTAAACAATTCTAAAACAAAAACTAAAGTAATTAAAATAATAATTACAATAAGCTCAAAACTGCTGATCTGAAAATAATAAGCCGAGAGTAAAATAAAAATAGCGATCAAAAAATGGATTCTGAAATTCTGCTCTTTTCTGATAGCCCGCACCAATCCTTTGCCGGCATGCTGAAAACTTGAAAAAAGTATCTTAAAATTAAAAAAGGACATAAATTAAATTTCTCTCCCTACGAGAGATCTCCCGAAGGGACGATAATTACTAATTTCTGATGAAAATTTCATTTAATTTTGGAGATTATTTCTCGTTCTTTTTTTCTCATTAAAATTGTTTCAGCTTCTTTCTGATGATCATAACCTATCAAATGAAGCAGACTGTGAACAAGAACCTTGTTCAGTTCAGAAAAGGGCGAGATTTTTTCTTTGGCAGCGTTTTTCTTAACTTGCGGCCAGGAAATAATTATTTCGCCTGAAAGATAATTTTTTTGGTGATAATAAGGAAAGCTTAAAACATCGGTTGCTGAGTTTTTTCCGCGATAAGTCTTGTTAAGTTTTCTTATCTCCCCGCGGTCAATAAAAGCTATGGATATATCAGCTTCTTTAATTTTAAATAAAGCCAAAATTTTCTCTGCCGTTTTTTTAACTATTTTCGGTGATATGGCTAAACTGCGACCCGGATTAATCTGGCACTGAATTTTTGGCAAGCGAGCCATTAAGGTTACGGGATAAATTCAAAGCTTTTTTGCATCATCTGAAAGGTAGTTTTATAGGCAACTTCGGTTTTGTTGCCGATATTATAAGTTAAGGTGTAAATGTAATTTTTACCGCCGTTGGTACCGCTAAAATAAAGACTGAAGCCATCTAAACTCTTAATTGCTTGAATTGTACCAAAATTAACTTTCTGAATTTCGTAAGAGTTAAAATCAGTCAAACTTTGTGAGTACCAATCTAAAGCCGAAAGTCCATTGGGATTTTCCTGAACGCTTATACCGATAAACTCTCCGACGCCAGAATCAAAGATAACTTCCTGATTACCCTCGCCCAGGTTTCTTGCTTGCCAAGTTGCTGGATAATAAACGGAATAGCCATAATCAGAATTAGTGTATTTATGAACCGCCGTGGAATTAGCTAATTTAACTTGAGCGGCTGCCGGATCATAAAAATTCACTACCTCTTGACCGTCTAAATAACCGTCTTGATCGCTGTCGGCTTGGTTGGGATTGGTTTGATAAATAGTCTCTTCTGCGTCAGTCAATAAATCATTGTCCGTATCGGTGCTGGAAAGCATAGTATCTAAAAATTGCTGAGTTACTTCGGTATTGGTATTTAAATTAGTGTTTGTTTCGTTGTTAGTGTTTTCGTTAAGGTTGGTATTTTCGTTGGTATTAGTATTATTAGTATTTTCGTTGGTCTCATTAACCAAGGCAGTATTATTGAGATTGCTCGGAGTGGAATTAACTTCTAAAGCCACGTTGCCGCCAAAGCGACTAGCTAAGAAACCGCTGATTTTGTCACGGAAAAAAAATACGCCGACACCGGCCGCAATTAAAACTAAAAGTAAAACAATTATTAAAATAACAGTGGTTGATACTTTTTTGAGTGGCTGAGTTAGAAATTTTTCCGGCATGGTATGAATTTCCTCGCCCGCCAGCGATGTCGGTGGTGGCGGCGGTGAGGAAGCAGGCGCGGTAAAAATTGCTTTTTCTGACTCAATTTTAGCAAACGGGTCTTCGGGCTGATTGCCGGTTGGCAAATTATTTGGAACGTTTTCTTCAAACATAAATTTAAATCTAATAATTAATTATAAATATAAGTTAATTTTAGAAATTTTTATTTTTTAGGTATTTCAAATAACCGCCCCGGCCCCTTGGGATTATTGCCGGTTCTTACTTCTTCGCCATCTTTATAACCATCGCCGTCAGTGTCTGGATTTAAGGGATCGGTCTGGTAAGTTTTTACTTCTTCGCGATCCAATAAATCATCATTGTCGGAATCAGCTTTATTGGGATCAGTGCCTAATTTTTTTTCTTCCTCGTTAGTTAAGCCATCGGTATCGGCATCAATTTTCTGATTAACATAATTGCCGCCGGTATTTTTTAAAGTTTCTCCAGTCGGCTGGTTTTCATTGATATTACTTATATTATTAACTCCCGGGGTTCCGGCCGGACTCTTGCTTAACAAAAACCAGGCTAAAGCTGCTCCGGCTGAAGCAACGATTACAACCACCGCCATAATCAAAATCTTTTTCCCCCAGCCGCTGCCGCCTGAGTTGCCAGAATTTTCGCTTTGGGATATTGACCTTTGTCCTCCTAAACCGGCTGAAATGGCTCGCGTGGCTCGTTTTAAGTTTGAAATTGGCTGAGTTTTTGAAGCTGATTCAGTGCTAGAAAAAATATCATCCACCTCGTTTTGTTTTTTAAAAGTTTCTTTTGGCATAAAAAATAAATTTTTATTAATTAAATTATAATATTTTTTTCTTAATTTCCTTGATAACTTTATTATAATCCACTTCTTCCTGAATACCGCTTTCCATATCGCGGATTAAAATCATACCGTCAGAAACCTCTTTTTGGCCTAAAATCAGGGTCAGCTTAACGCCTAATTTATTGGCGATGTCCAGCTGCGCCCGCAAACTGCTTTTGGATAAATTCTCAGTTACCGGAATACCTTCTCGCCGCAAGGCCTCAAATAAAGAAAGGGCTTTTATTTTAGCTTTTTCGCCAAGCTGGGCTAAAAAAATTTGCGGCGCCGGTACCTCAGCCGGTTCGACTTTTGCTTCTTTCATTTTTAAAATAGACCGTTCAATGCCAATAGCCATGCCAGAAGCCGGGGTTGGTCGGCCGCCTAAAAATTCAATTAAATTGTCATAACGCCCGCCGGCCGCAATTGATTCCTGAGCTGATTTATTAATGCTATTTTTGGTAAAAACTTCAAAAACAGTACGAGTATAATAATCTAAACCTCGGACTAAATAAGGATTGGGCTCATAAAGCACTTCTAACTCATCCAAATATTCCAGCACTCTCATAAAATGATTTTTACAATCATCGCAGAGCCAATCAATGATTTGCGGCGCTTCTTCCTTAACCGACTGGCATTTTTGTTCTTTGCAATCAAAAACCCTCAAAGGATTATGGCTTATTCTTTTTTTACAAGTTTCACAAAGCTGGCTTCTTTTTGAGCGAAGATAAGAAACCAAGGTTTCGCGGTAATTCTCGCGGCATTCAGGGCAACCAATGCTATTAATTTCAACTTTTGTTTCTAAACCCAATTCCTTAAAAAAAGAATAAGCCAATAAAATAAGTTGGGCATCAATCACCGGTTGATCATCGCCTAAAACCTCAAAATTTAATTGATGAAACTGGCGGGCGCGGCCGCTTTGGGGCCGCTCGTGCCTAAAAACAGGACCGTTAGTATAAAGCTTGACTGGTTGGGGCAAGTTGAACATGCCATGCTCAATATAAGCGCGAGCAAGGCCGGCGGTAAATTCCGGACGCAAACCAATTTTATCTCCACCCTGATCGATAAAAGAAAAAAGTTCTTTTTGAACAATATCAGTTTCTTTGCCTATTGAACGGATAAACAAGCCAAGCTCTTCTAAAATCGGCGAGTCAATTCTCTTAAAGCCGTAATCATAAGCAATTTTTTCTCCCAAAATTCTGATCTGATGCCAGTATTTTTGCTCCGAGGGCAAAATATCTTTCATACCGCGAAGCAGTTGAAAGGTCTTGATTTTTTCTTTTTGAAGTTTAGGTGCTTTTTTTTCTTGCTTTGGACGTCTTCCCATATAAAATACTTTATTAGCGAATTATTTAATCGGGGAAAATTTATTTTTTAATTTTTTTAATTTCCTTATTTTTAAGGAAATTGTTTTTTGAAACTATTGAGCGACCGATTCGCCTTTCGATCTGTTTTCTAGCTGAACCAGCAATTTGTCCACCGACTCTGGCATCGTCTTTTAATCTCGGCACACCGCGAGAATTTTTGGTACGGTGAATTTCAGTTGTCGTTCTTTCGCCGAGCATTGATAAAATCAGCTCAAAATCATCCATATGATCGCGAAGATTTTCACGCTTCAGGCCTTTCAGTTTTCTATATTCATTAGGTTTTAGACCGAAAGTCGCTTGCGATATTTCGGCGGTTAAAATTTCGTAATCCCTATCATTTTCCGCGTCGCGCTTTTGCCATTCGTCGGTTAATTCTTCGCGAATAGCAATTCCGCGCATGCGTTTTTCAATCCAATCTTCCGGATAACCCTTGAGTTTGTAGAGTAATTTTGTTCTCTTGGTGGCTAATTCGGGATTTTCGATTTCTTGTACGCGCTCATAGCCGACTTTCGCCAGCCAACGCCTTAAGGGTTCGGCTTTAGGCGAAGGAATTGACTGAATTATACGAAACATTCCTTCAGTATTAGCGCAATCGGTTTCGCGCATTTTACCGTCAGGAGCAAGTAATTTCAACTGTCGACAAATTGTCGACGGTTCAAATCCTTCCTCGTCTTTAACACGAATTTTCATTTTATACCAATAATCACGAGGATTAACGCTGTCTGTGAGCACTTCAACAACGTCAATAACCGAAAACCACCATTCTTTTTGATAAATGGTTTTTCTGATTGTTTTTCCCCTAAATAAGGCGATGTGATGATTCGGATTTTGGGTTTTTTCCATAGACACATTATAAAGTTTCTAAACTCACTAATAGCAAATTATTTAATCGGGGAAATTTTATTTTTTTTATTTGCAATTAGATGGACTTCCTTCGGGAATAACTCTTGTTTCATCTGATTTTTCTTGGGGGCAAGTACAAGCAAAAAACATATCGAAACGACCATCGTCCCATGAATTTTCATGTTGTCCCCATAATCCTCCTTGTTGAATACATATAGATTCATTCATTGATTGATCTCTATTCTCAAAATAGACAAAAATTCCAAGCGCTCCGGCGATTAGGATTATCATTACAATCGCTAAGGCTATGTTGATTTTTTTGTTCATGATTTTTTGCAGTTAGTTAAAAATAATAATAAATTTACCCCGATTAAATTGACCAACGGGCGAAAAGAATTTTTTATTATTTCACATAACTCATTAATAATTATAATTTACTTTATTAAAAATACTAAGTTTGGTAAATGGCCAACCGCGAATCCAGGCCCGGCCAATAATATTCTGGCGCGGTATAGCCCCAAAATTTCTTGAATCTAAACTGGCATTGCGGTTATCGCCCAAAACAAAATATTCATTATTTTTAATCTGAAGCTGGCTATATTGCTTGCCCTCGGTATAAGTCTGAATACCGGGCAAATAATCTTCCGGCAAAACAAAACCTTGGGGATGCTCTTGATTATAGATATAAATTTGGCCGTCTTTAATTTCCACTTTTTCTCCGGGCAGGCCGATAATTCTTTTAATAAAATATTCCTTTTGGCTATAAGGCGATTTAAAAACCACCACATCGCCGCGGGTAGGCGCCTCAAAACGATATTCAATTTCATTAATAATTAAATAATCATGGGTGGAAAAAGTCGGCTCCATTGAAGCTCCTTGGACATAAAAGGGCTGAATTAAAAAATAACGGATCGGCAAAATAATAGCCAAGGAAATAACAAAAGCTTTAATAATTTCGAAAGCAAAGCCAGCGGCCGTTTTTAAGAATTTTAAATTATTTTTTGAAGGTTGATTTTCGGTCATAAGAATTTAAATTAAATTTGAACTTCCTCGCTAACTACCCAGTTGCCGGTATGTCTCTCAATTAAATGAGTATTATCTTTAACCGGCAAACGCTGTAAGCAGTATACAATATAATAATCTTTGCCGTCAAAACATTTAGCCAAATTATAGCCGCAATAAGAAAAGTTGGTCGGCACGGTGTAGCTAAAAGAACCCTCTTGACAATTAAGCGTAAAGGTTATATTTTCTCTTTTGGCTCCGTAAATAAAACTTTGCGAATTATAAAGACTCGGATCTAATTTGTCAAGATAGTTTGGCGCCAATTCCTTGGTTAAAACATCGTTGGTGCCGTTAATAATGTGGCCAAAGGAAATGGTCGGATAATTTAGAATGTAAGGCGGATAATAACCTTTTTCCTGATGATAAAATTCCAAGGCCTGGGTAATAATATTTAAATTGTAAGCCCGGGCTGAATCAATGGCTTTAGCTTGGTAATAACTAAATCTCATCTTAATAAGAAAAGCGAAAAAAAGAGCTACCAGCAGTACTACTACCAGTTCAATGCGGCTAATGCCTCGGGGAAATTGTTTTTTTTTGCTTTTGATAAAAAATAAAGACATCCAGCTAAAGATTGATTTGATTTTTATCTTTTAAGTATGAAATTCTTAAATAGTGCCAAACATCTTTATGGGCACATCTGGACTTGTCATCCCTACGGGAGATGACCCGCAGGGTCAAACCAGAGACCTCTACAACCTGCCCGCCTAAAACTATGACCGTTGAAGGATTTGAACCTTCGACCTCTTCGATGTGAACGAAGCGCTCTAACCAGCTGAGCTAAACGGCCAAGGCAGGCGGGTGTGAATGTAGCGCTCCCCGCCCGCTTCGACGCAACTGCGTCTGCAGCGAGTCGGGCGGGTAACCAGCTGAGCTATGTGCCCAATTTGGCACAAAGTAAACCCCCACACTCCATCATGAATGGCAGGGCTTTTCTATGGAATTTATTTTTCTCACACCCTTCATTCCTGCCTTGAGAAATGGGGCTTTTTGGGTGTGGGGGTAAAGAAATGCCGCTGTCAGATATCTTACCAACATGGTAAACTTAAACTAATCTCTATTAAAATTTATTTTAACATAAAAAATAAGAAAGAGCAAAAAGGGTTTAAACCCTTTGTTAACCCTTAAAAAAATTGGCAATTATAATTTTTTGTTGTAATATACTTTTAGACACCCTATGGAAAAATTTAAAATAAACTTAACTGAACACCTAAGACCAAAAAATCAAAACAAACTGCTTCTGGCCGGCAGGGTTGTCATTGTCTCGGCTTTGACTTTCTTTTTGTTTTTGGGAATTTTTACTTACCGGCTGATCGCTTCTAAGAATGGGCCGGAGGCCACTTTTCGAAATAATTTGGTTGAGGAAATAAAAATGATTGTTGATTTGAAATATTTGATTTTAGGTTCGGATAAATTATTAAAAGGCGAGGGAAAAGACCGTGTTAATATTCTTATTTTAGGAATCGGCGGCCAAGGTCACGATGGTCCGAATTTATCAGACACAATTATTATTGCCAGTATCCAGCCCTCTGTTCCTAAAGTAGCGCTTCTCTCAATTCCTCGTGATTTGTATGTCCCCATACCTGGTCACGGCTGGCGAAAAATTAATGACGCCAATGCTTTGGGTGAAGCCCAAGGCCGTGGCCAAGGACCGATTTTGGCCGCGGAAACTGTCAGTGGGGTTTTTGATCTGCCTATACATTATTATATAAGAGCTGATTTTGAAGGTTTTAGAAAAGTAATAGATGATTTGGGCGGAGTTGATATTTATGTTGAACGAAGTTTTACCGATAATTCTTATCCAACTGATAATGATTTATATCAAACCGTTTCTTTCCGCCCCGGCTGGCAAAAAATGGCCGGCGACGCGGCCTTAAAATACGCTCGTTCACGCCACGGTGATAATGGTGAGGGTTCGGATTTTGCCCGAGGATTGCGCCAACAAAAAGTTATTGAAGCAGTCAAAAACAAAGTTTTTTCCGTTTCCTTTATTTTAAACCCAGTCAAAATTTCGGCAATTTTAGAAGATTTAGGCGGGCATATCAAAACCAATCTTGAAAGCTGGCAAATGATAAAACTGGCTAAATTAACCAAAAACGCTAAAGGGGAAAATATTGCCAACAAAGTTTTAGATAATGGTACAGATGGGCCGCTTTTTGCCAATACTGAAAATAGCGCTTATGTTTTATTGCCTAAAAGGGGGGATTTTTCAGAACTACAGATGATTGCCCGGGGGTTGCTTTCAACAACAAACAAAAAATTAGGGCTGCCAACCACAATTAACGCTTCAGAACCAAAAATAGCAATTGAAATCCAAAACGGCACTAAAATCAACGGTTTAGCGGCAAGTTTCGCCACCGAAGTTGAAAAAAATGATTTTAATATTATTCATATCGGCAATGCTTCGCGCCAAGATTATCTACAGACCGCTATTTATGATTTAACCAGCGGACGAGAAATTGAAAATTTAGAAAAAATCAAAAATTTCCTAAAACAAAAAAGTCAAATAGAGGAAATTAATGTTTTTTCTTTATCTACCGACTCCCCTCTTGTTTCTTCGCTAGATCTCAACCGCAACGCTAATTTTGTTATTATCTTAGGACAAAATGCCAGCGGTGATTTGGCAAATGGAAATCAATAAATTTTAAAATGACATTAACCCTCACAAAAATAGAACCATTAGTTGCCATCGTTGGCCGAAAAAATGTCGGTAAATCTTCGCTTTTTAACCGACTGATTGAAGAAAGTAAAGCCATTATTTCTCCCTTTCCCGGCACCACTCGCGATGTTAATTACGGCGCTTGCCTTTGGCGCGCCAAAACCTTTTTTTTGGCTGACACGGCTGGTTTTGATATTGTTAAAAAAAATGAACTTGAAGAAAAAAGCGCTCAACAATCTTTGGCAGTAGTGAAAAAAGCTAGTTTAATTGCTTTTTTAATTGATGGCCAGATCGGCATAACCGCTGACGACCGAGCGGTTTTAAAAAAAATCCGCCTCTTGCAAAAGCCGATAATTTTTGTTGCCAATAAAATTGACAACCAAAGAATAAGAAATACTGCCAAAGAAGCTGGTTTAGAAAAATTAGGGCTTGGTTCGCCTTTTTTTGTTTCGGCAACCAACGGCAGCGGCAGTGGCGATTTACTGGATAAAATAATTAGCCGCCTTAAATTTAAAAAATCGACCCCTGAGATAAAAAAAATCAAAATCGCTCTGATTGGCAAGCCCAATGTCGGCAAATCAAGTCTGCTTAATAAATTATTAGGCCGTGAGGAAATTTTGACCAGCCCCCGGCCGCAAACAACTTTAGAGCCGCAAGAGCGAGAAATAATTTTCAATCAAACTCCGCTTATTATCATTGATACGGCCGGTATTAAAAAATGGACTACGCAGATTGAAAAAATCATCATTAACAAAAGCCTTAGGGCTCTTAAAAAAGCGAATATGGCAATTTTGCTTCTGGATGTAAGCCAAAAAATAACCAAACAGGATATAAAACTATCTGATTTAATTTTAAAGTCGCAAAAACCAGCTTTGATAGCTGTCAATAAAATTGATCTTTTGACTAATTTTGATCAAAAATCAAGAAATGATTTTACTGCTTATGCCCAAACGATATTGGCACCGCTTAAATGGTCGCCGGTTTTTTTTGTTTCGGCCAAAAGCGGAGTGGGGCTGCAAAAAATTTTAGAAACCGCTGTTGCGATTTATAAAACTAACGAAATAACCCTGACGGAAGAAGAGCTCAAGGGTTTCATCCGTGAAGCACGCCTTTTTCATAAACCGCTTCGCGCCAAGGGTAAAAAACATCCGAAAATCTATGACTTTCGCCAGACCAGAATCACGCCGCCCGAATTTACCGTTTTTATCGGTCCCCGAGATACTCTTCATACTTCTTATTTAAAATATTTGGAAAACCGCTTGAGAAAAAAAATTAATCTAAGCGGTCTGAATATAAAAATTAAAGTTAAAAATATTTCTTTATGAAACTTTTAGTTGGTTTGGGTAATCCTGGCAAAAAATATTCTCTTACTCGCCACAATGTCGGCTTTTTATTAATTGAAAAAATAATGAAAGATTTTACCTGGCCGGCCGTAAAACAAAATAAAAATTTCCAAGCCAAAATCAGCCAAACCAAATTAGATGAAAAAAAAATTATTGTTGCTCTGCCCCAGGATTATATGAATAATTCGGGTGAGTCAGTTAAAAAAATCAGCGCTTATTACAAAATAAAACCGGAAAATATAATAATTATCCACGATGAGATTGATTTGCCTTTAGGCAAATTTAAAACGAGTTTTAACCGCGGCTCAGCCGGTCATCGCGGCGTCCAGTCAATTATTGACCGACTGAAAACTAAAAATTTTTGGCGAGTGCGTATCGGTGTTGGACCAAAAATTAAAAGCCTAAATTTTCCGACCGAATGTTTTATTTTAGAAAATTTTAAAAAAGACGAGTTCAAACAGCTTAATGACCTCTTCGAAGTTTTAAGCCAAAAAATTATTAAACTGTTAAAAAACTAAAACACTAGATTTTCCCTAGTATTTTTAATATTAACATCCAATTTATTGCCTACCAGTGAAGGTTTAGCTAAAATACATCAGCAAACCTTAACTTGGTGCTACTTGCCTCTGGTTAGGAGGGGTGACCTTCAGCGTTCGCTACTGGTAGACAAAAAGCCAGAAATTAACCTTAATCTTTATCAAAGTAACTTAGCATAAATAACAAAATTTGTCAACCCCCCACCTATTCTAAAGAATTATTTTCTTTTGCCGAGGAACAGAGCCGTAAGGTCGCCGACGCTTCAAAGCTTTAGCGACGGAGCGCGGCTTCGCCTATCAAAGGTTCAGTTATAGAAGTATTACATTGGAATAGGTGGGGGGTCAAGAGCTTATGGATGATAAAAAATATTGGCTTACTTTTGCCAAAATCAATAAAATCGGGCCGCAAAAATTAAAAAAATTACTGCGAGCTTTTCCCGATTTAAAAACCGCCTGGCAGGCTGAAGCCGGAGCACTGAGAGAAGCCGGTTTGGATCAGGAAGCTCTGGAAAATCTTTTGATTAAACGAAAAGAAATTAATCCTAATAGGGAATGGGAGGAACTTAAAAAAGAAGGTTTGGAAATTATAACTATTTTAGAGCCGGATTACCCCAAACTGCTTCGGGAAATTTATCAACCGCCACCTCTTCTTTTTTTCTCCGGTGATTTAAAAGTTGCCAATGAATTTTCTCTGGCCGTGGTCGGCACCAGAAAACCAACCAGTTACGGCCAGCAGGTGGCAAGAGAAATGACCTGGGACTTGGTCCAAAATGGCCTAACAATTGTCAGTGGCTTAGCTTTAGGCATTGATGCCTTAGCTCACCAGACCGCCCTGGAAGCAGGCGGCAAAACCATTGCTGTTTTAGGTTCAGGTCTTGATAAGCAAAATATTTATCCAAGCAGCAACCGCTTTTTAGCTAAAAAAATAATTGAAAAGGGGGGTCTTCTTCTTTCTGAATATCCGCCGGGCACCATGCCACTTAAGCAGCATTTTCCGGCCCGCAATCGTCTGATTTCCGGACTTTCTTTGGGGGTGCTGGTTATTGAAGCGCCAGAAAAAAGCGGCACCTTAATTACGGCCAATTTTGCTCTGGAGCAAAATCGTGACGTTTTTGCCGTACCCGGCAATATTTACAGCCGAAATTCCCAGGGCGCTAATAATTTAATTAAACTGGGGGCCAAACCCACAACCTCTGCCTCTGATATTCTGGAAAGTTTAAATCTTAAACAGGCAACCGCCTTTTTAGAAAATCAAAAAATCATTGCTGAAAACGAGGAAGAAAAAAATATTATTGAACTGCTCAGTAAAAATCCTCTCCATATTGACAAAATTATTCAGCTTAGTAAACTACCCCCAGCTCAAATTAATTCCACCCTCGCGCTGATGGAACTTAAGGGTTTGGTCAGAAATTTAGGGGGAATGAATTATGTTCTTGCCCGTTAATTTTAAATTTTAAATTCTAAATTATGAATCTCGTTATCGTTGAATCGCCAACCAAAGCCAAAACTATTGCCAAATTTTTGGATAAAAATTATCAGGTCGCTTCTTCCTACGGCCATGTCCGAGATTTGCCTAAAAACAAAATGGGTATTGAGATTGAAAACAATTTTGCGCCTCATTATATTATCCCCGGCAAAGCTAAAAAAGTTGTCAAAGATTTAAAGGCTCAACTGAAATCAGCCGATAAAATAATTCTAGCCACCGATGAAGATCGCGAAGGCGAAGCTATTGCCTGGCACCTCACCCAAGCCTTGGGCTTGAATGAGGTCAAAAGTCCCGCCTGCCAAGGCCTGGAGCCAAGGCGACTGGCGGGCAGGCAAAAGTCCCCGAAGCATCCGCCAACTGGCGGAGCTACGGGGCAGGCAAAAGTCAAAAGTAAGGTAGAACGTATTGTTTTTCATGAAATTACCAAAGAAGCGATTGACAATGCCTTAAAAGAACCGCGCGATCTTAATTTGAATTTAGTTGATTCCCAGCAAGCCCGGCGCATTTTAGACCGCTTAGTCGGCTATGAACTCTCGCCTTTTCTTTGGCGTAAAGTCACCAAAAAACTTTCAGCCGGCCGCGTCCAATCGGTGGCGGTCAAATTAATCGTTGAAAGAGAAAAAGAAATCCAGGCCTTTAAAAAAGATGAATATTGGACCATTGACGCTATTTTTGATCCGCTTGATGGCAAAACCCAAAAAGCCAGCGGAGAATCTTTTTCCGCGCATCTTGATAAAATCAACGGTCAGAAAATTGATAAGTTAGAAATAAAAAATGAGACTCAGTCCCAGGAAATTTTAAAAAACTTAAAAAATGCTTCGTATCAAGTTTTAAATGTCAGAAAAAAAGAAGTTATCCGCAAAAGCCCGCCGCCTTTTATCACCTCCACTCTGCAGCAGGAAGCCAACCGCCGTTTTGGTTTCTCGGCCAAACAAACAATGAGGTTAGCCCAGCAACTTTATGAAGGCATTGAATTAGGAGAGGAGGGCTCTGTTGGTTTAATTACTTATATGCGAACCGACTCGCTGAATCTGGCAGAAAAATTTTTAGACGAGGTTGCGAGTTACCTTAAAAATAATTTTGAATCCGGCTACTTCAGGGGCAAAAAATATTATAAAACCAAAGCCAAACTAGCCCAAGAAGCCCATGAAGCAATCAGGCCAACCAGTGTTTTCCGGGAGCCGGAAAAAATCAAAAATTATTTAGATAAAAACCAAGCTAAACTCTATCAATTAATCTGGCAAAAGACAGTCGCCTCCCAGATGACCGATGCTTTTTTTGATCAGACCGCTTTGGAAATTGAGGCCCAAAAGACGCCTTACATTTTTCTGGCTAATGGCCAGATAATCAAATTTAAGGGCTTTTTAAAAATTTATCAAACTGCCACCAGTGAAACGATTCTACCCCAAGTTAAAGCGGGCGACGACTTGCTTCTTCTTGAGATAAAAAATAATCAGCATTTCACCCAGCCACCGGCTCGCTATTCAGAAGCGGGACTCATTAAAAAATTGGAAAGTTACGGCATTGGCCGGCCTTCAACTTACGCGCCGATTATCAGCACCATTCAGGATCGCGGTTATATCCTAAAAGAAACCGGCCGTTTAAAACCAACCGAGGTTGCTTTCTTAGTGACCGATCTTTTAACTGAACATTTTTCTCAAATAGTTGACTACCAGTTTACGGCTAAAATGGAAGATGACTTTGATAAAATTGCCCAGGGAGAAACTGCCTGGCAGCCGGTGATTGCTGATTTCTATGAGCCCTTTAAGAAAAATTTAACCCAAAAAGAAAAGACGCTTTCCAAAGAAAAAATCCTGGGTGAGGTGACTGAGGAAAAATGTCCCAAATGCGGCTCGCCTTTAGTTACCAGAATGAGCCGTTTTGGCAAATTTTTGGCCTGCTCTGATTTTCCGCGCTGCAAATATACCCAAGATTTAGCCAGGGCCGGTGAAAATGGCGAGAAAAAATCTCAAAATGAAAATAATGAAGAAACCAATGTTATTTGCGAAAAGTGCGGCCAGCCAATGGTTGTTAAAACGGGCCGTTTTGGCAAATTTTTGGCCTGCTCTGGTTATCCCGATTGCAAAAATACTAAACATTTAAATAATAATTTTAAAATTACTGATGAAAAGGGCGAGGAAATCAAATGCCCCAAATGCCAGGAGGGAATAGTAGTCCGCCGGCGCAGCAAACGCGGCCGTTTCTTCTACGGCTGTTCAAACTATCCCAAATGCGATTATGTTTCCTGGCAAAAACCACAAGAAGAAAAATAGTCAAATAAAATAACGGGGCAATTGCCCCGTTATTTTTTATATTATATAAAATGTCAATCTTGCTAAGATTTTTGATTTGAGTAATAATATTAGGTACAACCATTAAAAATTAAAAAATTATCAAAAATATGTCTTCGTTTAAGGAATTGGCTAAAATTATTAAAAAAAACCAACCGGAAGCTGACTTGGATTTGGTCCGGCTGGCTTATGATTTTGCCCAAAAAGCCCACGAGGGACAAAACCGCTTTTCTGGCGAGCCGTATTTTAATCATACCTTGGCCACGGCTAAAATTTTAGCGGAAAATAAAGCTGATATTCCCACCATCGTCGCCGGCCTGCTCCATGATATCCCCGAAAATACAACCACTCCTTTTGGGAAAATTGAAAAAAATTTTGGCAAAGAGGTTTCTAATTTAGTCCAAGGCACCACTAAATTAGGCAAAATTCAATACCGCGGCATGGATCGTTATGTTGAAAACCTAAAAAAAATGTTTCTCTCGGCTGCCAGCGACAGCCGGGTTTTTTTAATTAAATTTGCTGATCGGCTCCACAATCTCTGGACTTTGGAAGCTTTACCGCCGCCGAAAAGATTAAGGATTGCCCAGGAAACCTTAAAAATTTACGCGCCAATCGCGGGACTCTTAGGTATGTGGCGACTGCGCTGGCAACTGGAAGATGAGTGTTTCCGCTACATTGATTCGGAAAATTATAATAAAATTAAAAAATATTACGAAATTGAACAGAAATACGAACGTGAGCAATATATTGAAAAAATCAAACAAATTATATTGACCGAGGCTAAAAAACAAAGCATTAAATGCGAAGTTAATGGCCGTTTCAAACACATTTACTCAATTTTTCGCAAAATGCAAGAAAGAGGCAAACAATTTAATGAAATTTATGACGTTTTCGCCTTAAGAATCATTGTTGAGAGTGTTTCTGATTGTTATAAAATGCTGGGCATTATTCACAATCTTTGGCGGCCAAAAAAAGATCGCTTTAAAGATTACATCGCCGTACCTAAACCAAACGGCTATCGCAGTCTCCAAACGACTGTTTTTGGTCCCGAGGGCAAATTAACTGAATTTCAGATTAGAACCCATGAAATGAATGAGGAAGCTCTTTATGGCATTGCGGCTCACTGGCGCTATAAAGAAATTAATCTGGCTGAATTTAAAACCAAAAGTGAATGGATTAATGATATCTTGGAATTACAAAAACAATACAAAGATACTAATGAATATATTAAAAATTTCAAATTTGATATTTTGGACGACAGAATATTTGTTTTCACTCCCAAGGGCGAAGTGATTGATTTGCCAAAAGAGGCCACGCCGATTGATTTTGCCTATCATGTCCACACCGAAATCGGCAATAAATGTGCCGGGGCTATAGTTAATGACAAAATGATGCCTCTTGATGCTAAATTAAAAAGCGGTGATGTTGTTCAAATCATCACCGAGAAAAATCGGCCGGGCCCGAATTTAGATTGGCTAAAATTTGCTAAAACTAATTTAGCCCGTTCAAGAATAAGACACTTTGCTAAAAGTAAAGGGCTTTTAACTAAATTGCTGACTAAAATTAAAAGATAAAACCTCACGCCCAGCCATAAATGGTAGGGCTTTGGGGGTGTGGTGGTAAATAATTAAGAAACTATTTTATTAATTATTTCTGATAATTCTTCGTCAGAATAAAAATCAATTAAAATCTGGCCGCGCTGGCCTGATTTTTTAATTGAAACTTTAGTGCCCAGAAATTCCCTCAACCGCTCTTCTTTTG
This sequence comes from bacterium, assembly GCA_043798995.1. Classification (GTDB taxonomy): domain Bacteria; phylum Patescibacteriota; class Patescibacteriia; order JAACEG01; family JAGUWE01; genus JAGUWE01. Next base: position 91,379 of record JAZDOD010000009.1, on the reverse strand, counting down.
ATTCCAGAAAAATATCTTTTCGGAGTTTTGTAATATCTTCTTTCTGCCAGATTTTCCTAACTTCGCGTTCGGTCTGTTCGGTAGTAATTTTTTCTTTGAGAATTTTTTTAAACAAATTTTCTTGCTCTTCCGGTTTTAAGGTAACCAAAAGTTTGGCATGGGCCGAAGTGATGCGGCCATCAAGCAAAGCTTGTTGAATATTATCGGGCAAACTTAAAAGCCGTATCATATTGGTAACAACCGAACGGCTTTTGCCGATTTTTTTGGAGATTTCTTCATGGGTCAAATCAAATTCATCAGCTAACCGGCGAAAAGCAATGGCTTGCTCAATTGAATTTAATTCTTTTCGCTGGATATTTTCAATCAGCGACAATTCTATTTTTTCCTGATTTTGGGCATTACGGATAATAATCGGCGCTAATTTAAGACCGGCTAATCTGGCAGCCCGTAATCTTCTTTCGCCGGCAATTAGTTCATAATTGCCGCCGCTGGTGGCAGTCACAATCAAAGGTTGGAGAATGCCATGAACTTTAATTGAATGGACTAACTCAGCCAAATCTTCATCGCTGTCATTTAAACCCTGCCTCGGTTGCCACGGATTGGCTTTAATAATATTAATGGGCACTTCTAAAATTCTTGTTCCTTCAGAATTTCTAACATCAGTAATTTTAAATTTTTCTTCTTGAACTTTGGCTTGATCGGGCTCCCTTCTTGGAATCAATGAACCCAATCCCCTACCTAAACCTAAACTTTTCATAATTTTAGAAAATTAATTAAATTTTAAAAAATAATAATAATTTTACTCGGAAAATAATTAGTTTCCAATTGACAAATGTTCTAAAATTTCTCTGGCTAATCTTTCATAAGATTTTGCGCCTTTTGAATTTTTATCATAATGCAAAATGGTCTTGCCGTGGCTCGGCGCTTCAGTTAAACGGACATTGCGGGGAATAACCACGCGAAAAATTTTAGCTGGAAAATATTTATATAATTCATCTAAAACCTGTTTTGAAAGCAAATTCCTTTTATCATACATTGTGACCACGGCTCCCAAAATACCCAAATCCGGCCTTAAATTTTCTTTAACCAAATTAATCGTTTCAAGCAACTGCCCTAAACCCTCTAAGGCATAATACTCGGCCTGAACCGGAATTAAAATTTTGTCAGCGGCCACAATGCCATTGATAGTCAGTAAATCCAAAGAGGGCGGACAATCAACAATAATAAAATCAAATTCGGGTTTAATTTGGCGAAGAAGGTGATGCAATCTAAACTCCCGTTCGGCATCATTAATTAATTCGATGTTAGCGCCGGCTAAAGCCGGGGTGGCTGGAATTAATTTATAATTCTTAAGATCACCGTTGATTATCACTTCCTTGGGGGACGCCTGGCCTAAAAGAACATGATAAATACTTTTTTCCAAAGTGCGATGATTAATGCCAAGGCCGCTGGTGGCATTAGCTTGGGGATCAACATCAACTAAAAGCACTGATTTGCCCGAATGGGCTAAATAAGCCGATAAATTAATCGCCGTCGTAGTTTTGCCCACTCCGCCTTTTTGATTAACAACTGAAATAATATGGGACATAATTTAAAAATCTCAAAGCTCCCGCCTGCCAAAGCCAATTAAGAAAGCTTCCAAATTTTATCAAGCTTTTTATTAAAATATCTGTTAAAATCACCGAGTGACTCATTGGCAATTGGCGGGCAGGCAAATGTCAAATGTCAAAAAAATTGACTACTAATATTATACCTTATTACTCGTCTTTTGACAATTTAGCCAATTTTATTTAAGATTAAGAAAAATGCCGCGGTGGCGGAATTGGCAGACGCGTACGACTCAAAATCGTATGTTCGCAAGAGCATGAGAGTTCGATTCTCTCCCGCGGCACAAAAATAAAATATCAAATCTCACCCGCCCACTTTTTTGTCAGGGTAGCTCAGTTGGTAGAGCATAGGACTCATAAACCTAAGGTCGCGGGTTCAATCCCCGCCCCTGACACATTTTTAGTTCTATCTTATTATAACTTCAAAAAAAATCGCCTAAGAGGCGGTTTTTTGATATAATACAAACATGAAAAATCATGAACAATTTGAAATGCCGGAAATAAAAGAAGGGTACAAACCACATATTGAAATGCAAGACATTTCAACTTTTTCTGGTTTAAGTTTAGAAGAATTAAGTCAAAAGGCTATTGAAATTATTTTAGAAAAAGTTAGAGAAAATCCAATTTCTGAGAATCGCTACCGCCAAAAATATAATTTAACTGGCGGTCAACCTTTTGCCAAAGAGTTAGAACTTTATGCTCAAAAAATAATTGAAAACTATCAGAGAAGCGCTGCTGAAAAAATGCTATTATTTAAACAACAAGCTGATGATTGTTTCGCCCTCACCAGAAAAAAGGAGTATTTAACCAAGGCCAGAGATTATAAGATAATCATCGCTGATAATTTTCTTCACTATGGTTTACAACCTTCAAAATTTACTCCCACTCTTAATTCATATTCGCAAGACCTTAACGCTATTTATATAGAACTTAATACTCCTAATAAATTACTGGCACACGAAGTTGGTCATACGCTAAGCACTAGGCCCCATGAATCAGCGACTGGTTTTACTCGTTTAGAAAAAAGTAAAGAAGGACGGATAATATCAGTGGGAAATAAATGGTTTAATGAAGGAGTAACAGTAATGTGGGAAGAAACTTCAGTGAACGATAATTCAGTTATCCCCAGCAGAGAAGAGGAGGGTGATTATTATGGTTGGTGTCGAGCAGCCACCCATTTGGTTATGAAAGAATTAGCCCTTAATGAAGACACCGTCTTTAAAGCTTATTTCGGAAACTATGAGTCACGCAATTTAGTTGAACAAAAAATTAAAGAGCGCTTTAAATGTTCCCTCGAAGATCTACGATGTTTATCATTAAAATTAGATATAGAATTTACCAAAAAAATAATTCAGGGCGATAAAGTAGAACTTATTATTAAAAATACCACCTCTGATTCGGTAATAAAGCAAATGGATAAACTCTCTGAAATTTTTTCCAATGTCTCGATTATTGACACAAGAAAAGATAAATAAAAATTCAACTCTTTGAAATCCTCAACTAATTTTATTTTAAAAAACGCTCATATTATCCAGGATATTTTTTTTGACCCGGCGAATCTAAAAAATACCCGCAAGGGGTTTTTTATAATTGAATTTTTGCTATAATTAAAACAACTAAATCTTAATAATAACCTTATGCCTAACCAACAAATAGACCCAAGTGACTATCAAGATACAAATTATGAGCCTGTGAAAAAGTCCAAGACGGGAATTATTTTGATTGTCATATTAGTCGTTCTGCTAGCCATAGGAGGAGGTGCTTGGCTTTGGATGAAAAACTCCCGACCAACCGATACAAAAAGTGAATCAGTTGTCAAAGATTCCGATAATGATGGTCTTACTGATAATGACGAAACAAAATACGGAACAAACCCAAATAATTCTGATTCAGATAATGATGGCTACTTGGATGGGGCCGAAATATTAAACGGATATAATCCTCTTGGTGAAGGTAAATTGGTAATGCCACAAATTCAAGATACAATTTTGTGCAATATTGAAGGCGATGATTACATACTGAATATAGATACAAAGGAATTAAAAAAAATCGAAACTAATTTTTATGATCTTTCTGAATATACTGGGTTGCCAGAAGAAACAAAAAATAATCAAATCAGCATATCAAATAGCACCTATCTCTTATCAGAAGACCATGATAAAGCTATAATTGTTTCTATTACCTATGATGAGACAAAAAAACCAAATAATTATATAGATTCTCCTCCAATCTTGAAAGCAGAAGAATTCATATGTGATACAAGAATAAAAAATTGTTCTCCAACCACTATTCTTGATTCTGCTTATAAAGCGGTCGGGAAAAAAGACGAATGGTATAATGATTATGAGGAATATTACTCCTTTGGCGACAACAAATATATATGGTCCAACTGGGATTCTAATAAAAATATATTGGCTGGATTTTATTCAATTGCGGTACCAGCTGAATGGAGGTTTAAATTTTGGCCGATATATATTTACGATGCTAACAATGACAAGATAAAACAAATAGGTGATTTTGAAGATAAAAATAACAAGAAAGATCCTATAGATGTATCTTTTAGTCCATCATTATCTAAATTTGCAATTATTAACAAAAACGAAAACAAGAAGTGGGATTTGATGCTATATAGCAGTGACAATCTTTCTACTCCACAAAAAAACTTTGACATCTCATCTATTTTGAGTGCTGATGGATTATCTCGGATAAACAATTGGTCGGAAGATGAAAAGACTCTTGTTTTAAGTGGTCATAATAATATTTACACTTTAAATTTAGACAATGGACAAATTGATTTTAGATACACTGTAACGGGAAATCATTATTTACAAGGAGAAGTTTATTTTTCCCAAAGAGGACGATACATAGTTTTTAATGATACTAGTAATGACGCAAATAAAGTTTCGAGAATTTTAACAGCCATTGACCTTCAAAAAGATAATACTGTATTAGAATTATTTAGTGATAGGGATATTTCTTTAAATCCGCGTTTGCCGGATTAATTATATTCTAAGTATAAGTCAGAATAGTTCCAGTTTTGGAACATAAATATACTCATTTGACCGCTGAATAATAATTCTAACATTGTTCACAGTGCGGAGCCAATCAAATGCTCTTACTAGGTAACCAATTCTAAAGTTATTATTTGAAGCATTAAAATTGCCGTCATAGATTGTTAAGTATTGATCGTTTCTGACTTTATTAAATTCATTTGCTCAAAGCAGCTCTTAATAGCTTCAGAATTGTCCAGTATAGTCCTAATAATGTTCTGTAACCGACACCAGTAGTTGATACCAAAAATATTAAATTTAAGATCATGAATTTTAAAAAGCTTCTTTAGAAGCTTTTTAAAATTCATACTAAAAAACGAATTAAAAATGTCTTATTTTTTTATTTTGAAAGCCGCGGCGCGGTCAAGAATAAAAATCACATTGGGGTGTTGACGCAAAATTGAAGCTGGAATTTGAGGACTAATCGGCGCTTTTAGAGCTTTTTTAACCGCTTCAGCTTTTTCCCTGCCCGAAGCCAGAAGGATTATCTTTTTGGCGGAAAAAATTGTTTTAAGTCCCATAGTAATAGCAAAGTTGGGAATTTTTCTGCCTTTAAAAAATTTAGCGTTGGTTTTTCTCGTCGCTTCTGATAATTTAACTACTCTGGTTTTGGAATTAAAACTTGAGCCCGGCTCGTTAAAGCCAAGATGATCATTTTTGCCTAAACCCAAAATTGCCAAATCAAGACCATTTTGCTTTTTAATTTCTCTCTCGTAACGGCGGCATTCGGCGGCTAAATTTTTAGCCTGCCCGCCAGTCGCCTTGGCTCCAGGCCTTGGCAGGCGGGCTTGGCCATCGGGAATAAAAATATTTTTAGATTTTATATCAATAAACTTAAAAAAAAATTCTTTCATATAAAAATGATAACTGGCTTTATCCGCCGGACTTAAACCGATGTATTCATCTAAATTAAAAGCAACTGCTTTTTTAAAACTAATACTGCCGCGCCGATAAGCTTTAATTAAAAAGCGGTACAATTCCCGCGGTGTTTTGCCGGTCGGCAAGGCCAAAACAATCTTTTTATTTTTGGCAATAGCCCTAGCCACAACCGAAGCAGCAACCTCGGACATTTTTTGATAATTTTTAGTAATAATCACTTCCATAATTTATTTTTTTATGTTAAACTGTTGACAGGAATATATGCAAAGATTAAAATTGGAAAATGACACGAAAGCGTTAGTAGTTGTCGCTCATCCGGACGATGAAACCATCTGGATGGGCGAAGTTATTTTAAGCAATCCCAAAGTTTCTTGGACAATTTTTTCACTCTGCCGCAAAACCGACCCAGATCGCGCTCCCAAATTTTATAAAGTCTGCCGTTTCTACGGCGCTAAAGGGTTGATGTCTGATTTAGATGACGAAGCAAAATTAACCTTGGCCCAAAGCTTGTCGGAAATAGAACGCCGGTTCTCGCCTTTTGTCGGCAAAAAAAAATACGATTATATTTTTACCCACGGCGCCAACGGAGAATATGGTCATCCCCGCCACAAAGGTGTCAATCAGATAGTTAAAAAATTCGCCCAAAAAAAGAAATTAATCTGTTCTAATTTGTTTTACTTCGCTTATAAAACTATTGATAAAAAAATCGTTAATAATCTTGAAAAAACTAATTTTTATTTTAAAGGGGGGTCAAAAAATTTTAAACTCAAACAAAAATTAATTGAAAAATTTTACGGCTTTAGCCAAGATTCTTTTGAATATCAAAGCGCTAAAAAAACAGAAACTTTTCTAAAAGCTAAAATATAGAATGTCATTCCGTGCTTGACGCGGAATCCAAAAATAATAAAATTTTATTTATAAATAGATTCCTGCTTTCGCAGGAATGACGAATTTATGCGCGTTGCAATCCTTTATGCCTATCCGCCGGAGCCAGATGGTCTGAGTATTCAGGGGCATTTGCTTTATCGCGGGCTCCGAGAAATTGGCATTGATGTCATGCCCTGCCATCACGGGCCAAGTTTTCAAAAACAATGGCTTTTCAGCGCTTATCAGCCAGATATTGCCATTGGCATTGGCTGTTGGACTTATGTGCCGGACATTGTTTTGAGTCCGCAAAAAAATGGTATTTCGCCTGTGCCCTGGTTTGTGGCCAATGGCTGGGTAGCCAACTATCATCAGATAATAAGTGATTTGCCTTTGGTTTTTGCAACCAGCCAATGGGTCAAGGAAACTTATGCTCGAGATGGAGTAAACACTAAAAATTTTGAAGTTCTGCCCATCGGCTTTGATCCGGAAGAAATCAAGCCAATCCCTCAATCCGATCCCAAGATTCAGCGCCTTCGGGAAATGTTAGGCATAGGTCCGGAAGAAAAAATGATTTTGACTATTGGCGGCGACGTCACTTCTAAGGGCGCGCAGGAAATGATTAGATCTTTAGCGGTTATTGATAAAGATTTTAAGGCCTGGAAATATGTCTGCAAGGCCTCTGAAAGTGATTGCGCCGAAGCCCATCATCGCGAAGAAGAACGCTTAATTGAAGAATTGGGACTGGATAAAAACAAAATCATTTATCTTACCGGCATGTACTCGCATGATTTTATGAGCTATCTTCTCTCTGCTTGCGACATTTATGCCGCACCGTCGCGAATTGAAGGATTTGGCATGGTTCAGCTTGAAGCTCAAGCCTGCCGACGACCGGTTATTTCAATTAACACCGGCGGTCCGGCCGATACTATTATCCATAATAAAACCGGTTTTTTGGCTGAGGTTGGCGAAACCGTAAAATTAACCGAGGAATGGGCCCATGAAAGCATGGGTTTTGACGCCACTCATAAAATAAAGTTTGCCGAGCCAAAAATCTTTGCTTATCGGGCCAGTGTTCCTGATTTAGCCAAATATACCAAGGAACTTCTGACCAATGACAAATTAAGAGAAGAAATGGGCAAAAATGCCTACGAACATGCTCTGAAAAATTTCCATTATCAGAAAATTGCCAAAAGAGCAATTAAAACAATCAAAGAAAGGCTGAATTTACGATAGGAAGATGAGAAAAAATCTAAAAAAATAAAACTTTTTTTCTTTTTAAACACTCGTAAGCCCAAAGATAAGTTCCGGCCGACCAGGCCTGATACGGTTCGCCACGCGGCCGGCCATTCCGACCATCTAACCACTCATTAAACTCATAATTTCTCAATTTCTTAAGATTGGCCCGAGCTAAGTTTTCTAACTGACGCTCGGCTTTTTTATATTCTTTCATTTTAACTAAAGCCGCCACATAAAAACCGCCGATAAAAGGCCAAATGCCGGCATTTAAATAATGGTAAGGCGCGCGGGCGTCGCATTTAGAAAAATAAGAATGCCACTCGGGATCATTTTTTTTGATTGGCGGCCAAAGGCATTTGCAAGGAAAGGGCCTATTAATTTTTTCTTTTTCAATATAATTTAAAATTTTGGTAGCGATTTTAGGAGTGGCTAGCCCGGTAATAATTGCCAAAAGATTGCCTAAAGTATCAAACCATTCTTCATGTTCCCGGTCGCCATCGTGGTTTTTCCAGCCCCAAGGGTAATAATAACCTAACTTTTTATCATACAAAGAAACGTATTTTCTAATTTCGCCGTTGGTCGTCTTTTTGACAATTTGCGCTTCTTTGTTTTTTTTCAAAAGTAAAAGAGCTTGATAATACAAAGCTAAACTGTTGATAGTATAACCATATTTATGGGGAAAAGCGTCCTGCCAGTCCGAAGTCGGCTGTTGAACAACAAGTCCTAAAACATCCGGATCTTGATAACGCAGCCAGAGAAAAGTTTTCTCAATATTTTTCTGATATTTTTTAAAAAGCGACCGGCCGCCAAATCTTTTGGCATAAACAAAATGGCCAATAAGATACCAAAGCGGCGAATCAATTGTATTAAAGGTTACATCCGAACGGCGGTCGGTATTATAAGAACCAACGCAGTTGGGAATAAGGCCTAATTCCGACTGATTTTTACTAAGCGTTTCAATGCTTTTTCTAATAGTGTCTTTAAATTTATCGCCAACCAAAGAAGCGCCCAAAGAAGAAATCATGCTGTCTCGCGCCCAGACCGCTTCATAACCGCCCGGCAGTCCCGAAGCATAAAAACCACCAGGCCTCACACAGTGCTCCAGAACTTCAATGGCTTTTTGATAAGCTAATTGTTCAATTTTCATAATTTTAATAAACCTCTTCAATGGCCAAACGCGCCAGAAAATAGGAAAGAGTTGATTCGGCGCCTTGGTTGAAGTTGAGCGAGTATTTGCCCAGGCCATCGTAACAGCCGCCGGTTATTTCGTCATAAACCATCTGGTTTAAATGATTCTTGCCTAAAAACCACTCAAAGGCGATTTTGGCTTTGACCTGATAGCCTTTTTTCTTAGTAATTTTATAAGCCGTTATCAGGGCCTCAACAGCCGAAGAAGTATCTTCTGGCTGTTGGTCAAAATAAGCCCGCTTGCCATTGCGAAAATACCAGCCGTCCTGACCAATGGGAGAAAAATGGTTTTTCTCAAAAGTAACCCCGGCTAAAAATTTGAGAGAACTTTCTGCCACCTTAAGATAATCTTTATTTTTAGTAATCTGATAGGCGAAAAGCAAAGCTTCCGGCAATTTACTATTAGAGTAAGTCAAGTAATTCTCAAACCAAAACCAATTCTGCCGCGTTTCTTTTTCAAGGCGATCATAATAAGCCCGAATCAATCTATCGGCTAATTTTTTTATTAAGTTTAATCGTTTAGTATCATGAGATTTGGTTTCGACTAAGCATAATCCTAAAAGCGTGAAAGCAATGGCACGCAAAGAATTGATTGAAGAAGTTAATTTAATGGCTTTATTAAAAATTTTAGTCGCTTGTTTTTTAAGATTCGGTGGCAAATGATCGCTGTTTATTACATAACCCAAAGCCCAAATAGCCCGACCGAAAGAATCCTCGCTTTCATTTTTTTCATTAAAAGTCCGGTTGTAACTGACAAAATTATGAAATGAACCGTTGCGCTTTTGGCAAAATTTTATAAAGTTAAAATAAACATTGATTAAGCTTAAAATCCCCTTGCTGGGCCTGATTTTATAATAAATGGCGCAACCCAGAAGCGCCCGGGCATTATCATCCAAACAATAACCGGAATGATGATCCGGCCTGGTATGATGAGCAAATTGAATAATGCCGAATTTATCAGTTAAACCCTTTATGTGATCCAAATTAAAGACGGGCAACTTGCCTTTTTCTTTGGGCACAATCTTGGCAAAATGATTAAAGGTCTTAAAATAAGAAAGAGCCACATTTTGCCAGGTCATATGGCGGGAAAAAAAGTAAGCATTCTTTCCCATTTCTTTCTGAGCTTTTTTATCAGAAAGCATTTCAAAAAGAGCTTTTCTAATATCGGCTGGATTTTTAAATCTAACCAAAAACCCCCGGTTTGGCTCAATCACATCTTGAGCATATTGAGTGGCGGTGGAAATAACCGGACAAGCGCAGGAAAGGGCATAGGAAATAGTCCCGCTGACCGACTGGCGGGGATTTAGGGTGGGTGAAATATAAATGTCAGTGGCTTTAAGAAATTCAATCAGTTCCGGCAGGATTAGATATTTATTATAAAATTTAACATAATCCTTAAGACCTAATTTTAAGACCATTTTTTTTAATTTGTTTCGGTATTTCTCGCCTTCTTGTCGGCGGACAACCGGGTGAGTAGCGCCAATGACTAAATATAAAATATTAGGGAACTCTCTGGCGATCTGGGGTAAAGCGGAAATCGCGTATTCAATGCCTTTATCGCGATTCAACATGCCAAAAGTTGATAAAACAATATGATCTGATAAATTGAGCCTTTTTTTAGCTTTCTTTTTGGAAGGGAAAGGCACATGATGCACGCCGTGAGGAATAATAAAAATTTTTGATTTATTAACGCCGTACTCTTCCTCGAGTAATCTGCCGGCTGACCTGGTCATAACCACTGCGCCAACAGATCTGGCAACAATGCTTTGGGTTAATTTTTTTAATTTTTCATTAGGCTGGGGTAAAATAGTGTGAAAGGTGGTTATCACCGGCTTTTTTAAAAGTTCTAAAAAGGGCAATAGATAATTGCCCCATTCGCCGCCAAAAATGCCATACTCGTGCTGAATGTTAACTAACTTGATGTGATTTAATTTGTTAATTTCCTGGGCCCGGTTAAGATAATCTTCAATATCAGTTTCATTAATCTGCATGACTACTTTTTTGGGATAGTTATAAATTGAGGTGCCATTATCATTAATTGCCAAAATTTTACTTTTTATAGTCGGCGTAAATTCTTTATCAATGGCATTAGTTAAATCTTGGGTAAAAGTAGCAATGCCGCATTCTCGGGGAGGGAAAGTGCCGGCATAAAGAATACAGGGATTTTTTGATTTAGTCATATATCAATCGCTTTCTTTAATAATCTATAATAATCTATTTTCTATTTAATGTATAAAAGTTATTGGTGTTACTTTTTCGTATAAATATCTAAAATATTATCTAACTTATTGGTGGCGGTACAAATAAAAGAATCACTCGCCCCGTAATAAATTCTAAGAATGTCACCAGCTACCACTGCCCCACAACAAAAGATAACTTGGGGCATTTTACCAATCTTTTTTTCTTTCTTTATAAATTCTGCTAATTTTTCTTTGCTCATTTTTCCCATTTCCTTAAATCCACCTGGTAAAATATCAACTAAGCCGCTTAATTCATATAACTCCTTAGGTTTAAAAATTGGTTTTTCCGAACGGTATAAAATTTTAACAGGATCTCTTAAATCCAAAAGTAAGAAGCCGAGGCGATAAACGATTTTATCATCAATGCCATGATATAAAACTAGCCAGCCCTTTTTAGTTTCAATTGGCGGCGGGCCCATTTCAAGATGCGCTTGATCAAAATAATCACCTTTTCTCGGTTTAACAAATGGCTGCCAAATTGGCTGCCAATGAAGACCGTCTTGAGAATTGGCCAACCAAATATTTGAATCGCCAAAAAGCAGCCAATACTTGTTATCAATTTTTTCCGGAAAAATTCCACCGGCTTTAGACCAATCACTGCCTCCTCTTTTTCTTGCTTCATCCCACTTGATTAAAAAACCACCGGCCTTTTTAAAATTCCAATCTGGCAAAATTGGTCCATATCTTTGCCACTTTTTTAAATCCTTAGAAGTTGCTAAATTGAGCCGAGCCGTATGACTATCGTAGGCGGCGTAGGTTAAATAATAAGTATCATTAATTTTGGTAATCCTTGGATCTTCAACTCCTTGTTTTTCTAATTCATTATCTGGCTTAAGGAGGGGTTTGGAAAATCTAGTGAACTTTTCTCCGTCTTCTGACACAGCATAACCAATACTTGAAACCCAGTTTTTACCCACGCCGCGATAAAATAAATGATATTTATTATCCTCATAAAGAGTAGCGCAATTATAAACCTTAAGTGCTTCCCATGGATGATTTTTGTCTGGCTCTAAAATCGGATTTTTCTTTGATCGTTTAAACATTTATTTTGTAAAGGAGGGGTTAAGGGGTAATAACACCCCGGCTTGTCCTTAATCATCAAATTTAATCTTCCTCAAAAGGAAAAATATCTTCATATTTTTTCCTTGTTCCATCTTTTTTAAATTCGCCCTCATCTTTCAACACCATGTCAAGCAATGTTGTTCCTTCTGGAAGTCCCCTTCTTTGTGCTTCTTCTTTCTCTAATTCTATTTTTTCTTTTGTATTTTCCTCGTCAGCAGCTCTATAAATTTCGTCAGTTAATTCACCGTGAATCCTTCCTAATTCTTCTACTTTTTTATTGAAAGCTTTCCCTTCAGCCCTAAGAATCTCTTTCAATGAAGCGTTCTCGGCAAGACCAAGTTCTTGAATTAGTTTCTCTCTAATCCCCTTAGGTTTATCCATCCCCTCAGGTGGATTTTCTAACTTGTTTGGCATAATATATTTACAATTAATTATTAATTATAAGGCTGCGATTACTTCGGGTATGTATACTTGAAAAAATTTTGCTTATTATAATATTATATTGGCTACTTTGAATGCTTTTTTTACATCAACTTCGGTATTTTCGCGACGAGTTGTTTCCTGCTCTTTTAGTTGTTTTTCCTGAGGATAATCTTCGAAAAATCCAGCCAACATTAGATGTGATCTCAATATACCTAAACTAACTATGGCTTCACCTTTTTCCGGATTATCTTGGTACTGATCTAAAATAGCTTGGTCGAGTGCTTCTCTAAATTTTTGATTATTCCAGGCCCTAGCTCGCAGATTACCATAATCATAAATAGTAGATAGAACTTCGTTGTTAGAATGTGAAGCCCATTCCCAATCTAAAAATTCAACTTTGCCGTTATCATACATGTAGAGATTATTCGGAGAAAGATCGCCGTGAACTAAATAGTCTCTTTTACTTTCAGCGTCTTCAATTGTTTTCTTAAATTTTTCAATTAATTCTACGACTTTATTTTTGAAATTTTCTGTTCCAAGACGCCTATCCATGGTTTGATGAAATGATTCTCCCTCTGGGTTATCAAGAGGATGGACTTCTTCATCCATTATTTCTTCAATATCTTGAAAAAATCCTTTGTAAGAATTCAAAACTTCGCGATCGGGTAATTTCTCTTTGAGATTAGTCGGAATTTCTTTTACCTCTTGATGAAGTCTAAAAATATTTTCTATACATTCTTGTGCATGCTCTTCTCGTAGATCCATCATCTCATCTGCTTTTTCAATAAAGCCAATTTGCGCCTTGGGCAAGGTTTCCATTACGGCGTAAAAATCTTTTTTATTTGGGTCAACGTAATAAGAATCAACTTTGCGAGCAGGGAGATCTGTTTTTCTGGCTAAAAAATCTGTTACCAAAATCTCTCGCAAAAAGGCCTCTTCGTCTCTTTCTCTTCTTTCTCCTTGGGATGTTAAAAGTTTAAAGAATTTTCTTTCTTGAAAGGAGCCATCTTCTGACTGTTGGACCGTAGTTAAATGGGCATAACGCGACTCCTTTTTCCTTAAATGCTCAACTAACTGGTATGTATCGGCTAATAAAAGTTTTTCTTTGGTGGTAAAATCATAAATTTCCCTCACTTTTTTTCTTTTTTCCAAATAGCGTTTTGTAACCTCGTCTTGCTTGTTCTCAGCAGGAATTTGAGGCGTTTCAAAATTAAATTTTTCTGGGGACATAAATTTATCTACCCGGTTTTTTTCTTTTTTTGGTTAACTCCCTTAACAGCTCATTCAAATTAACTCTGGCTACGGCGATTCTTTTATCAGCCGCGCCATAATAAATATAGAGATTACCACCAAAGATGGCTGTGCCGGTGGGAAAAACCACATTACTAACCTCTCCTTGTTTTTCCCAAGAACGCTCGGGTGAAAAAAGCGGTTCGGGCAGATGGCCGATGACTTTGGTAGGATTATTTTTACTAAGCAGCGCCGCGCCAGCGTGATAAATACGGCCCTTATTTGAATCCTCAACCGCATGATAAATCAAAAGCCAGCCCTTTTTTGTTTCAATCGGCGGAGCGCCGCCCCCGATATTTCTTGATTCATAACCGAATTTATTCTCTAAAATCACATATTTGCCCAAATCTTTAAGATAGCTTCGCCAAAAATTATTATTTTTGAGCTGACTAAATTTATCAAAATAAATTACTTGGATATCGGGTAAAATCCGATGAATCAGGGCAAACTGGCCGTTAAATTTTTTTGGAAAAAGAAAAGCATCTTTTTCCCAAAGAAGCACATCTTTGCCTGCCACGTCTTTATAATAAGATTCAAAAAAGAAATATCTGTCCTTAAGGCGACTTTCACGAAAAACATCCTCGGCTTCGTCATAAGTAATCAGGGGAGTGATCAAACCCTTCTTTTCAAATTTCTTCAAATTCTTGCTAGTGGCATAAGCAGCCAAAGCGTTTTTGCCATCGTGGGCGGTATAAAAAAGATAAAATAAGTTATCTATTTTGACTATTCTTGGGTCCTCAACGCCTTTGCTTTCGTAAGGAAATTTACGATGGATAATCGGCCGGCGCCAGCGTTTAATAATTTTAGTCGGACCTTTAAGTAAGGCATAACCTATTGAAGAACAATTATTATTATCAATAGCTCGATAAAAAAGATGGACATATTTGCCATCACGAAAAGTGGCTGGATTAAGCACAGCTTTGGCTTCAAAAGGTAAATTAGTTGGTTCTAACAGGACCTTTATTTTTTTAACTTTTAGCATGGCTTTATTATATCAAACTTTATTCTCCCTCACAATAGAAAAAATTGCCCAAATAGCTATTTTGGGATATACTATAATTAAATTTAAAGATTGAGGCTAACGCCTGACGGCATAGCCAATGGCGGGGCAGGCAAAACTCAAGACCACAACTTAAAACTAAAAACTTTCTAAAATAACTTTTGAATTTTGATTTTTGAATTTTGACTTATTTTTTATGTTCCTAACCGTACATGCCGCGGCCGGAGTATTGATCGGCGAATATGTTAATAATTCTTTTTTGGCGTTTTTAGCTGGCTTTGCTTCCCATTTTTTGCTTGATCTCGTTCCTCATGGCGATCAGGGCCTGCTAGAAGGAGTCAAAAGAGGGGGTAAGGTCAGAAAGGTCTTGGCTCTCACCACAATTGATAATACCATTTTAATTATTTTTATCAGTCTCCTTTATAATAATAAAATTTGTATTTTTCATACCTCCGCTTCTTGGGCTTTAATTGGCAGTATTTTACCAGATTTCATTATTGGCCTTAACGTCCTTACCAAAAACAAAATTGTTCAGTCCTTTTTTGATTTTCATAAATCGCTTCATTATACTTTAGGCATCAAAGTCAACCTAGTAAGCGGAATTATTATCCAGATTCTGACTTTTCTTTTGATTTTAAAAAGCTATTAATTTTTAAAAACAAAAAAAGACAGGAAACCAACCTATCTTTTTTGTTTTGATAAAATTTAACGAATCGATTGATAAAGCTTTAATGTTTCTATAGCGCATTTTCGCCAGGAAAATTTTTTGCTTTGCCTAAAACCACTTTGCCGCAACTCCTCTTGCAACTGCTTATCTTTAAGCAATCGGCTGATAGCGGCTGTCATTTCCTTCTGACTGGCTGGATCAATTAGAATAGCCGCCTCCTCGGTAATTTCCGGAATAGAAGAAACTTTACTGGTAATAACGGGGGCTCCCAGGCTCATTGCTTCAACGATTGGCAAGCCGAAACCTTCATAAAGAGTGGGGAAAACAAAACAAGCGGATCTGCTCATCAGCGCGTATTTTGCTGTCTTGTCAACATAACCCACATATTTTATCGGCGGGAAGCCTAATTTATAGTTTTGATTAACTTTTTTAATTTCGCGAAAAACCTCTTGATGGCGATAGCCTTTCACTCCGGCAATGACTAATTGAAACCCTTGGAAAAAGTCGCTACTGCGAAGCAACTCGCCAAAAGCTCTGACTAATAAAATCAAATTTTTTCTTGGCTCAATTGTGCCTAAAAACAAGAGATATGGTTGATTAATTTTAAATTGTTCAATAATAGAATCGGCTCTTTGTAAAACATTTTTCTGAATTTCTGCCTCGCTTTGCTGGCCCGTGCCTTCATAAATGACTTTTATTTTTTCAGACTGAATTTTAAAAAGTTCAATCAAATCTTTTTTGGTATTTTCGGAAACAGCAATAATTTTATCCGAATGTTTTAAACTCTTGGGGAAAAGAACTTTAGTATAAAGATTTAAATTAGAAATAATTTGCGAAGGAAACCACTGCGGGTATTTAAAAATTGCCAAATCGTGAACTGTGACTACTGATTTACCGCCGTAAATATAAGGAAGACTGTCAGCTGTCAAATGAAGCAATTCTAATTTTTCACTTTCATAAACGGCCGAGACTAAAAGCTGAGAATAAGTCAAGGGTAAAAATCTTTTATAGCGATAAAGCGGAAAAAATTTAACTTTGACATTTTCATAATTTTGGACTAATTCGGCCACCACACTCGGCTGGGTCAGCGAGGGAAAAAAGAGAACATATTTATTTTCCCGATCAATTGCCAACAAATTTTTTATCAAATAATAAGTATAATGAGCGGCGCCGACTCGCTCACCTAAAGAAGGATTTAAAATTGTCCGGCAATCAATGCCAATTTTCATATACTTAGAATTTTAGCAAATTCTTCTTTTTTTTCAAACGGACCGATGATAGCCAGGTTTAATTTAGACGGCTTAAAAATGTCTTGGGCGACTCGCTCAATATCCCGAGTTGTCACTTTATCAATGGCGGCAAACTGTTCTTCAATAGTTAAAATTTTTCTGGTTAAAATTTCTTGGGTAGCCAAAAAATGAGCAACTTCATCCGAGGTTTCTAAGTTTATCAAACTAACGCCTTTAATATAATCCTTGGCTTTTTTTAACTCAGTTTGATTGACTTTTGTTTTTTTTATTTTTTTATATTCACTTAAAATAAGTTTAATCACTTGTTTTACTTTTTTATTATCTACACCGGCTTGAGTGACTAAATAACCAGAATCAGTATAGGTTTCTGTGTTTGTCCTAATATAATAAGCTAAACCATATTTTTCTCGCACCAAATTAAAAAGTCGAGAGCTCATATTACCGCCCAAGATAACCCCTAAAACTTTCAGGGCGTAACGATCGGGATGAAATAAATCATAAGCTCTTGTACCCAAACAAAGATGGGTTTGATCTGTCTTTTTATAACTAACCAGGGCTTGGGGTTTAATTTGTTCTTCTTTAACTTTAATCTTATTTTTTAATTGACCGGTTTCAAAACGAGCAAAATATTTATCCACCTTTAACTTTATTCTATCATTAATTGCCCCGGCAAGGCAAAGAATTGAATTATTAGCCAAATAATGAACTTTAAAATAATTCAAGATATCGGGGCGGTTTAATTTTAAAATATTCTCCTTTTCACCAATGATTTCCCACCCGGCCGGCTGGTCGCCGTAAAGAAGCTTTTCAAACAAATCACCAACTTGTCGGATTGGCGTGTCTTGTTTAAAGTTTATTTCCTCAATAATTACGCCCCGCTCTTTATTAATTTCCTTGTTTTCAAATTTAGAATTAAGCAAGATATCGGAAATAACATCCAAAGCCAAATCTAAATATCTCTTATCAATCTTAATATAAAAACCAGTTGCTTCTTTAGAGGTAAAAGCGTTGAATTCACCGCCGACTTTGTCAACAACCTCATTAATTTTTAGGGCAGTCGGCCTTTTTTTTGTTCCCTTAAAAACCATGTGTTCCAAAAAATGGGAAATGCCGTTGATTTTTTTCGTTTCATATTTTGAACCAACGCCAACCAGAAATAAGACGGTTACTATCTGGGTATTATTAAGCGGCGCCAAAATCAAACGAAGACCATTTGATAAAGTTTCTTTTTGAAATTTCATAAAAACCATAAATTGAGGAAAATATATCTAACTAATTAATAATTTATTTCCGAAATAATTTACCAGCTCATCAACCTTCACTCTCTCCTGCTTCATCGTATCCCGGTCGCGGACGGTGACATCCTGATTTTCCAAACTTTCAAAATCTACTGTCAGGCAATAAGGAGTGCCGATTTCATCTTGACGGCGGTAGCGCCGGCCAATTGAACCGGCTTCATCATAATGGGTTAAATATTTTGCCTTGAGAAGCTCGAAAATTTTCTGGGTTAATTTAACTACATTTTCTTTATTTTTCACCAAGGGTAAAACCGCAATTTTAACCGGCGCCAATCTTTTATCAAACCTTAAAACAACCTCTGCCTCTTTGGTTGATTCAGTGGTGGTAGTCCGGCCGCCCAAAACTGCCTGATAAGCATTAACCAAAAAGACCAAGGTTGCCCGATCAGCCCCGGCCGAAGTTTCAATAATCCAGGGGGTAAATTTTTCTTTACTAACCTCATCAAAATAAGATA
The DNA here is from genome assembly GCA_043798995.1 of bacterium. Taxonomy (GTDB): domain Bacteria; phylum Patescibacteriota; class Patescibacteriia; order JAACEG01; family JAGUWE01; genus JAGUWE01. The sequence goes on along the minus strand of JAZDOD010000009.1, from coordinate 72,867 downwards.
AATCCTTGCCGCTAAACTTGGCATGATTTGACAAATCCCAATCGCCGCGATTATGAATGCCTTCAATTTCCCGCCAGCCCATGGGTTCTGGAAAATGATATTCAATATCAACTGCCCGCTTGGCATAATGGGCTAAATCTTTTTTGGCTACTTCTTTAAATCTGATATTTTCTTTTTTAAGACCAAGATTTAAATACCATTTCGTTCTTGCCTCTTTCCAGTAGTTAAACCATTTGTCAGCTTCGTGGGGCTTAATAAAAAACTGCATTTCCATTTGTTCAAACTCGCGTGTTCTAAAAATAAAATGACCCGGCGTGATTTCATTGCGAAAAGCTTTGCCAATTTGGGCAATGCCAAAGGGAATCTTAACGCGAGTTGAATCTAAAATATTGGCAAAATTGACATAGATTCCCTGACAGGTTTCGGCCCGAAGATAAGTTATATTGGCCTCGTCTTCAACCGGACCAACAAAAGTTTTCATCATTAAATTAAATTTTTTGGGTTCAGTTAGCGCTCCGCCGCAATCAGGACAGTTTGTCTTACCCTCTTCTTCTAAATGATCTTTACGAAATCGCTTATGACACTCCTTACATTCAACCAACTCATCGGCAAAGCCAGCTGTCAGGTGCCCCGAAGCTTGCCAAATTTTAGGCGACATTAAAATAGCTGAGTCCAGCCCGACAATATTATTTTGAAGCCGGGTCATTTCTTGCCACCAAAGATTTTTGACATTATTTTTTAGTTCCACGCCCAGCGGTCCATAATCATAACAACTGGCAAAGCCGCCATAAATTTCAGAGCTGGGGAAAATAAAGCCACGGCGCTTGGCCAAAGAAACAATTTTGTCCATCAACTCGCTTTCTTTTTCATTTTTTTTAGTCATAAATTTAAAAATTTATAATTCATTAGATAAAAAAATCTACATTTCTTCCACTGTTTCAATGCCTAAAATTGCCAAACCTTCTTTTAAAACGATGCTGACTGCTTCAATCATTTTTAAGCGGGCTAATCTTAATTTTTCTTCTGCCTGAAGTACGGGCAAATCGTGATAAAAGCTGTTAGTTTGATCGGCTAAACTATAAAGATATTTGGCTAAAATTGAGGGGTCATAAACCAAAGCGGCTTCAACAATCACGGCCGGAAAACGGCCAAGCAGATTAACTAACATCTGCTCGATTGGATTTTCTAAGCCGGAAAAATCAATTTTTTTTGCTTTATTTTCTTTTTTGGCTTTTCTTAAAATTGCCTTGAGGCGGGCGTAAGTATAAAGAAGATATGGTCCGGTGCGGCCGGTAAAGGACAAGGATTTTTTCGGCTCAAAACAAACTTCGCTTTTGGGATTAATTTCTAAAATAAAATATTTAAGCGCGGCTCGGGCAATTTTTTGGCTGCGATTCTTCTTTTCTTTTTCTGAAATTGATGAATATCTTTTGATAATTTCTTCCCTAGATAATTTTTCCAATTCAGCCAGCAAATTATCGGCGTCAACCACTTTGCCCTCCCTAGATTTCATTTTACCTTCGGGCAGATTTACAATTCCATAACTTAAATGTAACATTTGTTTAACTTTTTTAAAACCAATCAGCTCTAAAATTTTAAAAAGCTGACGAAAAAGCAAATCCTGTTCTGAACCAACCAAATAAATGCTTTGGGTTAATTTATAATCTTTAAATTTTTGGAAGGCCAGATAAATATCAGTGGTGGTGTAAACTGCGGTGCCGTCAGATTTAATCAAAACTTTAGCCGGCAAATTGTATTTTTCTAAAGGCGCAACTACGGCGCCGTCTTGTTTTTGAAAGATTCCTTTTTTCAAATTATCAGAGATGATTTTTTTGCCCTTAAGATAAACTTGGCTTTCGTAATAAAATTTATCAAAACTAATGCCTAAATTTTTTAGCGTTTCTTTAAAACCCTGATAAAACCAGCCGTTCATTTTTTGCCAAAGATGCCTGACTTCTTTATCGCCTTTTTCCCAGGCCAAAAGCATTTCTTTGGCTCGCTTTGCTAAAGCCGGATTTTCTTTGACTTCTTGATGATAACGAACATAAAAATCACCGACAAAATGATCCGGTTTTTTATCCGGCAATTTCCCTTGGCCATAGACCTCATAAGCCGCCATTGATTGAGAGATTTGATTGCCTCGATCGTTGATTAGACAAGTCCTGATTATTTTGTGACCGGTTGAGCCCAAAAGATTAACCAAACTCGTCCCCAGCAGCGCATTTCTGACATGCCCTAAATGCAATGGCTTATTAGTATTGGGCGAAATATATTCAATCATTATTTTTTTACCCTGCCCGATTTTCGCTTGGCCATAAGATTCTTTTTCTTTCATAATTTGATTTAAAATCAGTTTGGATTTTTTATTTTTATCAACAAAAAAATTAAGATAGGGCCCGACATTTTTAATTCTCTTAATTAAACCAGCGGGCTTTATTTTTTCTTTTAACTCTGAAGCAACTGCCTCAGGCGCTTTTTTAAAACTTTTAGCTAAAGCAAAACAAGGCAAGGTAAAATCACCGAATTTTAGCTCGGGCGGATAATCAATCGCGAGATTAACTAAATCGTTTTTGCCGACAAAAAGCCGAAGCATCTTAAAAATCTGGCCAATGGCCTCTTTTGTAAATTTGTCAGTAATTTTTGAATTAATTTGATACATTGTGAATTTTATTATTAAAAATTGATCTTGCTAAAAAATGACAATTTTTAATCCCACTGTCTTTTTATTCCTAACTTAATAACCTGCCCGTCTATTTTTGCTTCCAGTAAATAAAACGATTGTTCATTAATTTTTTCTTCTTTAAAATCCTGGCTTAAAGTATTTTCAAGAAGTTCTTTTTTATTATTAGCAATAATTTTTTTAAGCAGCTCATCAGTCGATTCAAAATAAATTATGACTCTGTTATTAATGGTGAGGCCGGCTTCTTTTCTTAAATTGTTAATGAGGCGCGTTAAATCGCGAACCAAACCTTCTTCTTTTAATTTATCATCAATTTTAATATCCAATTCTTCTTTGCCGAAACGCAATTCCTTAATGTTTAATTCTTCTTTGATAATTTCAATAATTTCTTTGGACAATTTTTTCACCAAATCGGTTGAATAAAAATTAAGCGGCTGGCGGATTTTAATTCCGGCCCTGGCTCTGGCTGACAAAGCTTGCTCAACAATTTTTTTGGCCGGCTCCATCTCTGCAATAATTTTTTGATCTGCTTTTTCCGTCTTAGGCCAATCTGCCAAATGAACTGATTTACTGCAAGCTTTAAAATTATATCCGGTGACAGTTTGAAAAACTTCCTCGGCCATAAAAGGCAGAAAAGGAGTTAAAAGTTTACTTAATATATTTAATGTATATCTTAGGGTATTAATAGCTTCTTTTTTAGTGGTTTCATCTTTAAAACGAGCCCGGCTTCTTCTTAAATACCAAGTTGATAAATCATTGATGAATTCTGCTAGGGGCCGGCAAGCTCGCGGCAAATCATAACTTTCTAAGGCCTGAGTCTCTTCGCTGATTAATTGGTTGAGCCGCGCTAAAATCCAGCGATCTAAAATATTGTTTGATTTTTTATCTTTTATAGTTGGGGCCTTTTCTTTCGGCGCGTAAAGCAAATAAAAATTCAAAACATTGCCTAAAAGTATTACCACTTTTTTTAAAGCTTCATCCACGCCTTTTTCTGAAAAATTAAGATTTTCAGCCGCCATTACCGGCGAAGAAAAAAGGTAGTAGCGCAAAGCATCAACTCCGTATTTATCAAAAACGAGTTGCGGGTCAGGAAAATTACCTTTGGATTTACTCATCTTTTGGCCGTCTTCAGACAAAACAATGCCATTGACTAGAATATTTTTAGCCGCGGGCTTATTAAATAAGGCCGATGATAAAACCAAGAGGGTATAAAACCAGCCGCGGGTCTGGTCAATGCCTTCGGCAATAAACTGGGCCGGAAAATTGTTTAAGAATTTTTCTTTATTAGCGAAAGGATAATGAAACTGGGCATAAGGCATAGAACCGGATTCAAACCAGCAATCAAGCACTTCGGGCACTCTTTTCATTTCCCCGCCGCATTTTTTACACTTAAAAATAATTTTATCAATAATATGTTTATGTAAATCATTAATTTTTTGCCCGCTTAATTCTTCTAATTCCCGAATTGAACCAATAACTTTAATGTTAACGCAGGACTTTTGACTTTTGACTTTTTCCTCCAAAGGCGGACCCGCCTCTGGCGGGGATTTTTGATTTTTACCAGTTTGGCATCTCCAAATTGGAATTGGAGAGCCCCAAAAACGATTGCGCGAAATCGCCCAGTCGCGAATTTCCGAAAGCCATTTGCCAAAACGCCCTTCTTTTAAGTGAGCCGGCACCCAATTGATTTTCTGATTGTTGGCAACAACCTTGTCTTTAATTTTCGTCACCGCTACATACCAGCTATGAATCGGATAATACAGAAGTGGCGATTCGCAACGCCAGCAAAAAGGATAACTGTGAACAATTTTTTCTTCTTTAAATAATAAATCACGATTTTTAAAATTTGTCTTAATATCTTCGTCGGCAATTTTGACAAATTCACCCTCGCCGGGAATGCCCAAATTTTTAATCACCTTTCCTTCCAAATCAACGGTAATAACCGTTGGCAAATTCTCGGCTTTGCCTAAATTCATATCGTCTTCGCCAAAAGCCGGGGCAATATGAACAATGCCAGTGCCATCTTCGGTTGAAACAAAATCCGCGGCTACAACTTTGTAGCCAGTTTTATCTAATTTCATCGGATATAAAGGTTCGTATTCTAAACCAACCAAATCTTTGCCTTTGATTGTCTTAATGATTTCGTATTCATCTTTTATTACTTCTAATCTTTTTTTAGCAAGAATCAGTTTTGAGTTTTGTCTGCCGGCTGGCGGATTGAGTTTTATTAAAACATAATCGATATCTTTGCCAATAGCTAAAGCAGTATTAGCGGGTAATGTCCACGGCGTGGTGGTCCAAACTAAAAAATAGGTGTTGCCCTGTCCTTTGACGGGAAATTTCACATAAACTGATTGGTCGGAAACTTCGCGATAAGCGCCGGGCTGATTAAGCTCAAAATTGGAAAGCGGGGTGCCGCAACGCGGGCAATAAGGCGTGACGCGGTAATCTTCATAAATCAAACCTTTGTCAAATAAACTTTTGAAAACCCACCAGATTGATTCCATATAATTCGGTTCCATAGTTTTGTAGTCGCGCTCCATATCAACCCAGCGGGCTAAACGTTTGACTATGCCCTGCCACTCTTTAGCGTAACGAAGCACAATACTGTGGCAATAAGCATTAAATTTATCAATACCGCGCGCTTCAATTTCTTTTTTAGTTTTAAGGTTTAATTCTTTCTCGGCTAAATTTTCAACCGGCAGGCCATGACAATCCCAGCCCCAGCGACGTTCAACGTGATAGCCCTGCATTGTCCGAAAACGCGGTATCGCATCTTTCATTAAAGAGGCCACGATATGGCCGTAATGGGGCAGGCCGGTGGCAAACGGCGGGCCATCATAAAAAACATAATCACCCTTGGGCGATTTTTTGGTTAGCGTTTTTTCAAAAATTTTGTTTTGCTCCCAGAAAGCAAGTATCTCTTCTTCCTTCTGGGCAAATTTAGATTTCTCGGACATAAAATAATTTTTATAGCTTAAACCCCGTAACCTCCTCTATCTACTAAAGAAGGTAAAACAAAATTGATAAAAACTATCTCTTGATAAATTGATAAATCTTTTTAGAGGAGGTTACGGGGTAAATTTATCAAGAATTAATCTCTTTGTCAAAGCTAAGTTTTATTTGACTTAAACCTATTTAATAGTTAAAATTTAAAAAACTTTAAACTTTTATGCCGACTCTTGCTCACAATAAAGAAGCCGCCTTTCACTACGAAATTTTGGAAAAATTTGAAGCCGGTCTTAAACTTTCCGGCCCGGAAGTCAAAGCCGCCAAGCTTGGCCAAATCAACCTGCGGGGTTCTTATGTCAGTTTTATTAAAAATGAACCCTTTTTAGTCAATGCTCATATTAACCCCTATAAACCGGCCGCCGGCGTGCAAAAAGATTACAGCCCGACCCGGACAAGAAAACTGCTTCTTCGCCAGAAAGAAATAAGTTATCTTCACGGCAAAACCGGGGCTTCTGGCTTGACAATTATCCCTCTTTCAGTGTATACTAAAAATGCCTTAATTAAGATTGAAATCGCTTTAGCTCGCGGCAAAAAGCTTTATGACAAACGGGAAAGCATTAAGAAAAGAGAAATTGAAAGACAGTTACAAAGAAAAATGAAAGAAAGAATTTAATTCTAATTTTTATCTGGGGATGCCTAAGCTTCGCCAGAGGTTCTTTTTAAAAACGGCAAATGGAGCTGTTAGTTGCTCTTTAAACCGCTGACAAATTATAAGTGCAAAAACACTTGTTAACAAAGTAAGGACTGCGATTGCGCAAGCAATTGCCACTCCTTCTTTGGCAATGGCTGTTGCTTAATTGAAACGGCCCACTGGGGCTACTGATGTCTAATAGGTAGTTTCGGTGTCATAATTATTAGACTAGATAAATTAGAGCGGTCTTTGCTAATTTATCGAACCACAAATAAGACTCTGGCTTAAAAGTTTTTGTCTTATTTTTTATTTTAAGCCGAGAAAAAAATAGGACTAAATTTGTAGAAGTTTTTAAACGAGAATCTTTAGACAGGGGTGCAACTCCCCTCATCTCCACCCCGTAAGAAGTCAGACAAATGTATCTTTATATAAAAAGTGCCCTATTGATTTTTAAATTCTCAGTTTCTATTAAAGTAGCGTTGGGCTGACTTCTTACGGGGTCCACCCTAAAATTATGTACTATACTTACGTTCTCCAAAGTTCAAAAGATAATAACTTTTACACTGGTTATACGGATGACTTAAAAAACAGAGTTACGCAGCATAATAAAGGACTTAATTTATCAACAAAATTTAGAAGGCCTTTAAAACTAATTTACTACGAAGCCTGTCTAAATAAAAAAGACGCAAAACAAAGAGAAAAATATCTAAAAAGTGGCATAAGAAAAAGATTTTTAAAACAAAGATTAAAAAATTATTTAAATAAAAAGTAAACCAATGCGCTACTCTTATAAAAGACCAAAAAGATACTTTCAACAGCAATTGAGATACAAAATTAATGAAAGAATTTTTGCCCAAGAAGTAAAGCTGATTGATGAAAACGGCAATTACATAGGCACCACTAATACTCAAGAAGCTATCAGAATGGCCCGGGAAAAGGGCTTGGCTTTAGTTGAAATTTCCCCCAAAGAAACCCCGCCGGTTGCCAAAATTATGGATTTTGGCAAATTCAAATACGAACAGGAAAAAGAACAGCAAAAACAAAAAGCCAGACAAAAAAAAATTGAGATTAAAGGCATCAAATTATCGCTTCGCATTGGCAAACACGATTTAGAATTCCGCAAAAATCAAGCCGTCACTTTTCTTAACGACGGCGACAAGGTCAATATAAGTTTGATGCTAAAAGGCAGAGAAAGACAGCACGCTGATTTAGCTGAAGGCATTATCAATAATTTTATTAATTTAATAAAAGAAAATAAGGAAATCAGAATTGAACAACCAACAGTTAAACAAGGTGGACAATTAAGCGCCATCATCGCTCCGAAATAATAAAACCCTTTGATATCGGCGCTCGCTCGCTCGCCTAAATTTTTTTCAAAAACTTTGGTGGGTCTCGCTCGCTTGATAATAAAAAAACTTATGCCGAAATTAAAAACTCACAAAGCAACGGTCAAAAGATTTAAAATAAAGAAAGGCAAAATCATAAAACGCAAAGCCGGCCAAGATCACTTCAACGCCCGGGAATCCGGCACCGTTACTCGCCGCAAGCGAAAAGATGTGGAAATGTCTAAAACAAACACTAAAATTATCCGACGTTTAATGGGAAAATGATGAATCAATTTTTAATTTTAAATTTTTAATTTTAAATTTGAAACATGCCTAGAGTCAAAAGAGGAAAAACTCATCTAAGAAAAAGAAAGCGGCTGCTCAAGCGCGTTAAAGGTTATAAATGGGGCAGAAAAAATCTGCCGAAGTTAGCTAAAGTAGCTGCTGCCAAGGCCGGGGTTCATGCTTTTCGCGATCGCCGTGGCAAAAAGAGAGAATTTCGCCGCCTTTGGCAGATTAAAATCAACGCTGCTTCGCGGGAATCTGGTTTAAGTTACTCAAAATTAATCAATCTTCTTAAAAAAGCGGAAATTATTTTGGATCGAAAAATTTTGGCCGATTTAGCCGAACACGAACCAAAAATTTTTGCCAAAATCGTAGAAAGTATTAAGAAGTAATAAATCCTCATTTTAAATCAAAAAAGCGGATGAGTCCGCTTTTTTGATTTTAATAACCCAACTAGCTATTGTCTTTAAAATTAATTGGTTTTTAGCCCCTCTCTTTTTTTATTGCATTTATAAAATTCAAACCTATTGTATTTACAAGATTGGCAAATTTGAATCAAATTTTCTTTGGCTTTTAGACACTGCTCGGGAAAATCGCTGCCAACCGCAAATAAAGTCAAATCAATGATTTCAGAAAAAGCCAATTTGGTGGGTTTGGTTTCAGACAAGGAAAACGAGCCGTTCATCAGAGTATTAAGCGATTTATGATAAAACCAGCCCGGCACCTCAGCGTGTTTGCCGGGAAATTTCAAATTTTTAATTCGGTGCTTTTGCGGATTATAAAGATTAAGTTCTTCCAGTTCGCGCAATCGCACCGCGCCCGCTAAATCAGTTAAATTAATTTTATAAATTTTATTGGTGAAAATAAAGACATGCCCTTTGGAATTTTTCTGGATGACCATGGCTAAATTATAATTTTCTCGGCCGTAAGCGGCAACATAGAGATTGTCGGATTCAATTATAGCAATTTTAACTTTATTTTTGCCGCGTTTGATTTTTTTAATCTGCGCTTTGGCTTCAAACTCCTCCTTAACATCGGCGTGCCAAATTTCTTCCTTGGCTTGAAGCGCTTCTAAAATATTAAAAACAAAATTGACAATGTCAGTCAGTTGGTGGCCGGCTTTATTAAAACATTTGATAATCTGGGCCAAATCGCCCCAGCGATTATGAAGGCCATATAAATCATCTTCCTGAACATAACGGATTAACTCCTGGATCTCCGGACGTTCGGCAAGACCTAAATATTCGGCCGCCAAAAAAGTTGAGGTTACGTCTTTTTTAGTCTGATGATGGTCAAAAAGTCCGCCGCCGACATCCAAAGTTAAAACTCCTTCTTCCTGCCAGCGAGCAATCTCATCTCGAGAAGGATCTTCAGCATAAGGCCAGGTTTCTAAGGTGGCAGAACTTATACCGGAAAATTTTTCTTCGCCGTATTTAAACAATAAATAACAAGCCGCCAGCGGATCCAAATGCGGATTTTTAGGAAGTAGGATTTTTTTGATTTGATCTGACATTAGTTTAATTATACTAAATTTTTAAACTATTTTAAAATATTTGTAATTCGATCTGTTTTCCCCCTCCTTTAATAAAGGAGGGTTGGGGTGGATTTATAAATCCCCCTTAATCCCCCTTTTACAAAGGGGGAAAATATATTGAAGTTAAAAAAGAGAGGCGTTTGGGTCTTTTTTGACTTACGCGCCTCGTGAAAGTTACTGGGTCTTTACTAAGCGAATGCCGGAGAGTCGCGGATTATGACCTTCGTAGTGATAGACAGGTATTATCCTGTCGAATTGAATGATAGTTCCTGGGTTCAGCTTCTCGGGAATTTGGCCGGTAAAATTACTGGCTACTATACTGGCTAAGGTTGCTTTTCCCCTTAAATCAATAAGAACTTGGCCATAGCCATTTCCGCCATGACCATGTTTATCCACGTTGCCCCGCAGTGTTGGGTTCCACCAGTAGATGACACCTGTGTTGGGAGTAAGTCCTGCGGCGGGAATCCGCGGTTGAGACACATAGGTACAACGAATCTCTCCGGTAGACAAAAGATTTTCTTTCTGGGCCAGCCTGAAAAGGTCTGACCAGGTTTTCCCACCGGCAATAAAAATTGTGCCATTTTCTGTTTTTAAAGGAGCTTCGAAGATTATCGTCTCGATAATCTTTATGGCTTTATTGCGCCGGATAACAGCAACGCTCATCACCTTGACTAAGCCGTGGTAGGTCCAGACAAACTGAACCAGATTTATTGGCCATAAGAACAAATGTTCATTAGCCACCGCCCGTAGAAAGAACTCTCCGCCCTCATTGATACGCCGTGAAACATAATTGCCGGCGCCGTCGCGACTCACCACAATAGCGGTTTTGACTCTTGAGCGAAGTTTTACCTCCACTCTAGAGTTTGGCGTAAAGTTGCCAACAACTCCGCCAGCTTGAATTTTTGCCGGCTCGCCATTAATCATAATACTTACAATTTCAACTCTTCTCACTTTTAATACCCTCCTTTTAAAATGGATTTTGGTTAATACGCTATTTAGTTGTAAAGACCAATAACAGCTTATTGTAACATAAAATGTTGAATGTGTCAATCTTTGGACGAAAATATAAAAATCTCCCTTAAAACATACTGATCCGGACGGCTGTAAATGATTGAGCCGCGGGCAGTAGTTTGAACTAAATCCGGTGGCCAAAATGAAGGCAAAAATGATTCAGTTTTAAAACCATATTTTTTAATCTCATCTAAAATTGGAAGCTGAAAAAGTTTATTTTTAATTTTTAAAATCGGCAAGATAATGACAATTTTAGCTTGAGGTTTTAAAACTTTTTTAAATTCCCCAAAAGATTTAAGATATAATTCGCTTAATTCAGCGATAACTTTTTTTACTTCTTCTTCGCTTTTTAATAGTTTAGTTGGTCCAAGATAAGGTTCGGTAACGATTACATCGATTGAATTGGCTGCTATTTTTTGCGAAATGATTCTTACATCAATATTCAATAATTTTAAATTTAAAATTTTAAATTTAAAATTCCGTTCAAGCCATTCTAAATTATCTCGGCTGTCGGAAATTGCTTTTTGGCTAATGTCAACGCCGATTAGATTTTGATAGCCTAAAAACGCGGCTTCAGATAAAATCGTGCCCGAACCGCAAAAAGGATCTAAAATTGCATCTGACTTTTCAGCCCAGGCTAAATTAACCATAATTTTAGCCAGTTTTGGCGGTAACATTCCAGAGGCGCTATCGCGCGCTGGCCGGCCATAGTCGCGAAAACTGTAATCGGCAAATTCCTGAACCGCTAATGTTTTACCTAAATAAAGCATGTTTCTGGCTTGAATAAAAATAATTTCAGCGCCCTGCTCTAAAAGCCGATTTTTCTTAACTATTACTGACGAAAGCTGTAGCTCTTTTGAAGTTACCCAGCGCGAGGTAAAACCTCGCGCTTTTAATTCTTTTTTAAGAATCAATGCTAATTTTTGGATTTGTTTAGCTAATTTAGTATTATTTAGAAAACCATAAGAGCTAAAGCCAAAAAAAACCTTTTTCTTGTCTTTAAAAGAAAGAAGGGCGATTATTTCCTTAGCGTTGATACATCCTAAATTATCAATTGATTTTAAAACCTCTCCGATTTTGACTGTGCCACCCAGCTCATTTAACATTATGGTGGGGTTTAACTCTTTTTTTGACTCAACCATCAAAGCGCCGTCAGCTAATTCTGCGCTTACAAAGTCAGCCCCATTGGCAAATTTACCGGCAATTTCGGCTATTGACAAATTTTTATTTTTCCCTAAAATAAAGAAGTATTGAGGCATAAAGAAGGTGCCTTGATTTTTTTAACTAATTATGTTAGAATAATTTTATCTTAAAATCTTAAATAAGGAAAGTATTTATCTTACTATGCAAAATTACGAATTACTTTACATTATTTCCAATAAATATTCGGAAGTGGAAATTAAATCAATCGCTGAAAAAATTGATAATTGGCTTAAACAAAAGGGTTGCCAAATTCTAAAAAGTGAAAATTTTGGGGAAAAAAGATTGGCTTATCCAATTAAACAGATTCATTATGGCCATTATATTTTACGAGAATTGGCAGCTGAAAGAGAAAATGTTCGTGAAATTAATAATTACTTGACTTTAGCCGAGGAGGTGCTTCGCTACTTGATGGTTAAAATTGAACCGGTTAAAGCAATTAAAGCAAGGAAAGTTAAAAAAGTTAGAAAACCCCTTGAACTAAAAGAAGAAAAACCAACCAAAAAAGAAACCCCGGAAAAAAGTAAAATTACACTAGACAATTTAGACCAAAGATTGGATGAAATTCTTCAAGAAAAAATTCTTTAAAGCGATAAAATATAGAAAACTTAAAAATAATTTTAAAAATTTTTAAAACCTATGAATCTAAATAAAGTCATGATTATTGGCAATTTAACCCGAGATCCGGAAATGCGAACCACGAATTCTGGGCAAAATGTTGTAACTTTCTCCGTGGCGACTAACCGCATCTGGACCAATGCCTCGGGCCAGCGCCAAGAATCTGTTGAGTATCACAATATAGTGGCCTGGGGAAAGTTGGCTGAAATCTGCCGCCAATTTTTAACCAAAGGGCGTAAGGTTTATATTGAAGGCCGGCTCCAAACCAGGGACTGGGTTGGCCAGGACGGGGCAAAAAGAAATCGGACTGAAATTATCACGGAAAATATGATTATGCTGGATAGAGCCCCTTCTCAAGGCGCTAATTTTACTGCCAATCAAAATCCAAGTCCGGCTCCATCTCAAATACCTGAAGAACCATCGGTTTTTGGAGGTAATTCAGACGAAGAAATTAACGTTGAAACAATACCATTTTAAAATTAATTTATGCTTAAAAAAAATACTATAATCAGACAAAGAAAAAATTGTTATTTTTGCCTTAATGCTGAACAAAGAGTTGATTACAAAGATGCGCAAATATTGCGACGATTTTTGTCTTCTTATGCCAAAATCAGACCGCGGCGAAAAAGCGGCCTCTGCGCCAAACATCAAAGAAAAATGGCCGAAGCCATTAAACGCGCCCGCATTATGGCGCTTATACCCTTTCTTAAAAGATAGTAAAAATCCCCCTAACCCTCCTTTTTCAAAGGAGGGGAAAACGAACCATATGATTTCTTCGCTTAACGACATCAAGCAAGGATTATGTTTAAAAATAAACAATGAGCCCTACCAAGTGGTAGAGGCTCATTTTATGCGTTGCCAGCAAAGAAAACCGGTGATGCAGACAAAACTGAAAAATCTCTTAAGCGGCAAGGTCTTGGAAATTAATTTCAAGCCGGGCGATAAAGTTGAGGAAGCCGACTTAGAAAAACACAAAGCTAATTTTCTTTATCAAGACGCTCAAGGTTATTTTTTTATGGATAACGAAACTTTTGAGCAGTTTAATTTCAGCGCCGAACAATTAAATGAACGGGTTAAATTTTTAAAAGAAGGCATAGAAGTTATAGTTTTGTATTTTAATAACCAGCCGGTAAATATTGAACTACCAAAAAAAATTGATTACAAGGTTATTTCTTCTCCGCCAGCCGTGCGCGGGGATACTGCCCAAGGCAGCGCTACCAAACAAGTCACTTTAGAAACCGGCCTTATTGTTAACGCCCCGCTTTTTGTCAAAGAAGGAGACATTCTCCGCGTTAATACCGATACGGGGTTGTATGTGGAGAGAGTGTAATTTAAAATTTTTAATTTTAAATTTTAAATTTTTCCGCCCAAGGCGGATCCGCCTCCGGTGGACAATTTTTAAATAATTTTTAATGAACTAATTTTAAAACTTAAACTAAAATGTCATTGCGATCCGCCTCTGGCGGAGTAGCAATCTCGAACAATTTTTTATCTGTCATGCTGAATTTATTTCAGCATCTATGGAAGTCCTAAAAGAGACCCTGAAACAAGTTCAGGGTGACATCAAAAAAGACGGAAAATGTAATCCGTCTTTTTTGGTTATACTTAATGTGGTTATTGATTTGTTATTGATAAATACCATGGTTACCAACAAAATGAAAATAGACGGTTTTTTTATCTTTTCCGAATTCAAAAATTATTCGGTACTGATAACCAATAGAAAAAGATAAAAATCCTTTCAACCTGCCTTTTAGTTTGTGAGTTTTTAGTTTTTGGTCAAAAGGATTTTTGCGAAATATTTTTTCTTGTTGCTCGGCAATGGTTTTTATATTGTTAGGTAATTTTCTGTATTCACGCGCAAATTTTGAGCTATAAACAATATTCATACAGAAAACTATCTTAAATCCTTTAAGGATTTTAAGGTTTTGCCCTTGCCGGATCTAATTTCTTCGCGGCTTTCGTTGAGCTCGCTTAATAATTTACCTTTCTGCCAGTCCCGCAGTAAATCACGAAAAAATTCGCTAACACTCATATAATCGCCTTCTTTAACCGCTTTTTTAACGGTTTTGACCAGCGGAGAAGGCAGGGAAATATTGATTATTTCACGCATATTTTTTTTTGATTAATTGTAATACATTGTATTACAATACTAACATAAGTAAAATATCCTGTCAAGTTTAAATAATTAATTTGTCATTCTGAACTTGTTTCAGAATCTCTTTGGGACGAACTTATCTCGACATTTTGATATATTAATTAAGAAATCCTGAATCCGCCGACTGGCGGATCAGGATGACATTTTAAAAAGACGGCTATATTTTCCGTCTTTTTTGGTTGAACTTTTTTGTATAACACCTGGAGCGCTGGAGCTTTAGCGAAAGCGCATTTGGATGAGCGTTTACTAAATATTTTTATTTTTGAATGAAATTAGTAAAATCCAAAAAAATAGAAAAAAATGCCCATAATCAAACCGATAACACCGGCGCCAATTGCCATCTTAGTTTTTTCTTGAGTCGAATCGTCTTTATATACAAATAAAGACATAAGAATCCAGAAAATGGCTGTAAGTAATGGATAAAAAATATAGTCTTTCATTTTATTTTTTTATTTAAAAATTCACCGCAATATCTACATTTGATTGCATCAGCTAAAATTTCTTCAGAACAAAAAGAGCATTTTTTAATATTTTTATTGAAAAATATTTTTTGTATAGTAATCAATACTCCAAGAGAGATTAAAAGTCCAAATCCTATTGAGAACAGGGAACCAATTATAATATTCCCTTCTCGTAGAAACAATGCCCTTGTACTAACTGTTCCAACCATTAATATTACACTAGTTACTAAAATGATTTTTTTGAGGTTAGTGCTTACTAAATTCATAGGACTGTAATTATTAAAAAATAATTTATTTAACAAACGCGAATCGAATAAACCGTGTTATTGGATGTAATCAAAAATTTTATCGAATGTTTAAGAAAACAATTGCTATACCAGAGATCGTTAGGAATAAGCTTAGTATTGTCCCTGATATCCAAATGTGTTCTATTATACCAAACTGCTCCCCAGTAAATTTGATGGAAAAGTTTAATCGCTTATTAATCCTAATAACCTTTTTGTAATGTCTTATCATTTTTTTGTCATTATTCGCTTTAGCTTCCTCTAATCTTTTCTTGATCTGTTCTATATAATCTAGCTGATGGAGGATAATTGCTTCTCGGATATCGCCCGTTTTTGCTTTGGGGTGTTCATGTAAAGAGTAAGTTCCTTCTAAGCCAATGATATTTTGCGCTTGGAGCCACTTTCTTTCTATATAGAAATATATATTGATAAAAACATAGCCAATGAAGACTCCAACCAGAGTTGTGAA
Source organism: bacterium (assembly GCA_043798995.1). Taxonomy (GTDB): domain Bacteria; phylum Patescibacteriota; class Patescibacteriia; order JAACEG01; family JAGUWE01; genus JAGUWE01. Next base: position 57,202 of record JAZDOD010000009.1, on the reverse strand, counting down.
TATACCTGCTTTAAACCATGGGTCATTAAACTTTTCCGATTGCAAAACTCCTGTGGCTCCGATAAGTAATAAGATAACGCTGAAGTATTTGTATAGATAATCTCGCCAAGAGGCGAAATTCTGCATTGATAAATCCTCAAGTCGCTCTACGCCTTTAGCCATTTTGGCTTCCCTCCTTTCTGAGTCCTGTTTAAACTTTTCTACAATTTCTTCGCCTCTTTTTCTATGTCTCTCGACAATATCATTAAAGTCATTCATAAGCAATAAATTTTTTTATTATTTCATATAACGTTTTGTGGATAAAAGAAGTTGCCGAAGGCAATTTGGGGAAATCTTTAATTTCCCTTTTATCCGCTGTTAGCCGCCGTTGCCTGTTTTTTGGTCATACATCTTCCATTTAGTTGGGTCAATTCCAAATTTTCTAGCACAATGCCAGCCAACGTTTTTTAACACCTGATCAGATGGTGGTAAGGAAAAAAGTTTTGTAAGGAAGGGAATTATTGGCAAAAGAAATATTATTTGACTAAGACCAAGCGCAAAAAACAAAAACCACACCCCCAAAATTATAGCTCCAACTATAGAACCAGAGAGAATGAGTATTACTGCCCAGATAATATAAACGACCAACGAGAGGAACTGATTTCCTAAAATGAAAACTACGTAATTGAGCGGCTTTATATAGAAAGCCATATGACCTATTTCCGCAACTAAATAGAGGGCTAGTGTGGCGATTATAGCAAATAGGATTCCTTGACTATGAAGAAGAAAAGGAAATGTCCAGATAGCCACTGTTGATGGTAGCATAGACCAGAAAACACTTTCGCCGATAAGATCGTTTAGAGACACATAAGGCAAAATTGGGGCAAAGTAGTGGCGTAGTGCATCTTCGTCGGCACGGAACTTCAAGCCACCTTTGGCATAGATACACTGGCCTGGCATGTTTTGATAATCAAGTGAAAATAATCCCATATTTTTTATCCTCTTTAAAGGCAATAGCGGCTAATGGCTTGGGATAGCCGAAATTTGGCAGTGGTATAATTTACGCGCCAGTGCTCACTACTACCAAATTTGGGTGAGCGAGCTAAAAATATTTATGAATATAAAATAGGCATTTATTTTTTTATCCAAAATTCACCATTATATTTGTAAATAAGCCCTTCATTTTCAAGCTCTTTTACAAAACAAAATAATGATTCTCTATCACTAAATTTTAAAAAAGTTTCTAAAATAACGTCCATAGACGCGCCACCAATTTTATTTGATAGCCACCTAAATAGATCATCCTTAGTTAATTGTTTATTGTCCATAAATTTTCGAATTAATATTTTTAGCGAGCGAATCGGATAAACCGTGTTAAGTGAAGTTATATTTTTAATTTGAATATAGATTTATACATTCATTGATTCTTTTTAATTTTTCTGCCTCAATCATTTCATCTACTTTGTTTTTAAGTCCTGCTAAACAAGTATTATAATATTCATTATTACACTCATCAAATTTAGCTTTAAAATAATTATCTTGAACACCTTTCATGCAACCCGCCTCAATAAAACAACCTCGATCACTAGCAATTCGAAAACTAGTGATTTCCTCAGTTTCCATTTTAGGATGTTCGTTTTTCATTTCTTTTAAAACTCTGTCAATGCAATCATTTTTAATAGATTCAACGCGTTTTTGATTTTCGGCTTCTATTCTATTACGTTCTTTTTGAGGCAGAAAAATTAAATAATAATAACCAATGGATACGGCGATTATTAAGATGCTAACTAAAATAATGTTACGAGGCAATTTGTTTGAGTCCATATCAATTTTATTAAATTAAAAATTAAATTTCACCTTAACGTTTAGGAATATCTAAAGTTTGCGTAGCGTAGCGGAGGCAAATTTGGCGGAGGCTTTCGGAGAAGACCGAACCCGATACACGCTGTTAGCTGATGTTAATTTAATTTTTATTTTTGTATTTTTTTATGATTCTTTATCCAAAAAGCAAAACTCGCCCATTGTAATCTATATTTTCCCCTCTCACCTTCTTTTATTAAAATAATACTTTTTTCTTTTAATGCTCTTAACCCATTATTAAGTGCGGTTTTTTTTCCTGAAAATTTTTTAATTATATTGTCTCGCGATACCCAATCATTCCAATTATCGGCCATAATATCAAGAATTTCTCTTTGCGAATCAACGTTTATGTCTGAATAATATAACTTTTTGTAACCCCTATTACCAATTAGGTCTAAGGCGCCTCCTTTCATAAAAAAGCCTTTTTTAATATCTTCTTCGTCAATTTCTTCATCAGAATTTACCTCAAAACAAGAATACCCAATTTGTTGTACAAAATGAGGATAACCCTCTGAATATATATAAATTAAATCCAAAGCTTTGCGGCCTATTGTAATTTTTGAATTAGATGCTTCATTTCCTTCTTTAATGCCTCTCGTTATTACTTCATCTGTCTCATTTTTTGAGAGTGGAGGCAATTCATATTCTTGAAATAATCTCAATGATGATTCGTGACTTTCTAGAAGGATTTTACGTATATTGGGTAGTCCAGCAAGTATAAATAATATTTTATTACAATTTTCAACACTTAGAGCTTCCGTTAAGTTTTTTAAAAATGATCCTAAATTTAGAGACTTATTTGCTCTGTCGGCCTCATCTATTAAAATTACCATCCCATCTTTTTTTTGGGTTATACCAACTTCGCTCGCTGCAGTATCTTGAGTTAATTTTTTAACAGTATCAACTAGAGAATGCGTAAATTTTTCACAAATTTGTGGTTCTTCATCTTGCATATTATCGGAACCTCTATACTTAATTCCACCTGCTTCGATTTTAAGAATATGATCCCAGCATTTTTTTATTAATGTAATCTCTGGATTTATTTTTTCTAATTCTCTTTCGACTTTAATTTTTAAGGATACAGCCAAATCGGCCATAGTCATTTTTTCTGAAAGATTAATTTGGATGGTTAAAAAATTATAATTTTGTTCATCCCATATTATTTCATTTTTTGCAAAATTATTAGCTAAAGACAAAAGAGATGTTTTGCCGATACCTCGTTCACCAACAAGTAAAATGTGGTTCGGATTTCCATTTTTTGTTTGGAATAATGATCTGGCTATACCGTTAATTTCTTTTTCTCTACCTGCAAACATTCCCGTAAACACAGGACTATTTGGCTTAAATGGATTGAATTTATTTGACATAAAAAAATAAAAATTAAATTTATTTCAGCTAAACGTATCTGTGTATCTGAAGTTTTTGCAAAGTGAAACGGAGCAAAAATTTGGGTGAGGCATTTGATATTATTCCTCTTTTTTCGCAACTACTTCCATTTTAAATATACTTGTAAAAATTATTGTGGCGGCGATTATATCCAATACTGACCAAGTTTCACGATCAAGGTAAATAGGTGCTATTGGATTAAAAAGTATTGCCGTAATTCCCAAAATCCAAGCCCAAGCAATTTTACCTTGCTCATAGGCGAGATAAGCCGAATATCCAGTTAGTCCGCATATAACCCAACGCAAAATTTGATAATATCCGTACGGATTATCAGCCAACGCCCAAAAGAGCATTATAATAGCAATAATTTTTACAATCGTAATTGTTTGAATTTTCTTATTCATAAAAAAATATCAAATGCCTCACCCCATATAAACTGTTGGGTGACGTTGTCTATGAATTATGTTTTCTAACTCCAATAAGAATAATGGATAAAAATATTCTTGTGGAAAATAATACAAGAGGTGACAAAATAGGAATTCCTCCATGAACCAATAAATTTGCTGTGAAAAACGCAATCGGAGTTACCCAAAGTATGTGAAGTTTATTCCACTCAAATACTAAAAAAAGAAAGGCAATAATCCAAAAATAGAAAGTTTGAACACCTGTTGCCAATTGAAATCCTTGCCCCGATTTAGCATATGTTCGGCAACCAAATGCCCATGAAATAGCAAAAAAAGCTAATAAGCCCCAAATTATCCAGCCAATTATTTGCCACATACATTCTTCTTTTAATGTTTGTATAGATAATGTCGCCTAAGTAGTTTTTATGTGAAGTGTTTGCATATAATATACTTGATATTGTATATTATGCGAAATAATTTCTATTTTTTTATTCCTCTTTCTTCACCGCCTGCCAGGTAGCGGCTTTGATTTCCTGGATGAGTTTAGGGTTTTCTCGTAAATATTGCTTGGCTGCTTCGCGACCAACGCCGAGTTTTATTTCACCATAATTGTAGGTATTGCCGGCTTTAGTTATAACGCCAAGATTAGTGGCTGTATCTAAAACATCACCCGAAAGAGAAATGCCTTCGTTATACATAATATCAAATTCAGTGTTCTTAAATGGCGCAGCTACTTTATTTTTCACCACTTTGGCCCGAACCCGGTTGCCAATAATTTGTTCTCCTTTTTTGATTTGAGCGCTGCGGCGAACCTCAATACGAACCGAGGAATAAAATTTTAAGGCAACTCCGCCGGTGGTGGTCTCTGGATTGCCAAAAAAAACACCGATTTTCATTCTAAGCTGGTTAATAAAAATGACCACAGTGCGAGATTTACCAATAATGGCTGTTAGTTTTCTAAGCGCCTGGCTCATCAGGCGAGCCTGCAGTCCGATAAAGTGATCTCCCATATCGCCTTCAATTTCTGCCTTGGGAGTCAGCGCCGCCACTGAATCAATTACAATAACATCCACACCATTGGAACGCACTAAGGTCTCAACAATATCCAGCGCTTGTTCCCCGGTATCCGGCTGGGAAATTAATAAATCATTAATATTGACTCCAATTCTCTTGGCGTAATCAGGATCTAAGGCATGTTCAGCATCAATAAAAGCCGCTATCCCGCCCATTTTTTGCACCTCGGCGACGACATGCTGGGCCAGTGTTGTTTTACCCGAGGCCTCGGGTCCAAAAATTTCCACCACTCTACCCCGCGGCAGTCCACCGACTCCTAAAGCAATATCCAAAGAAAGGCAACCGGTTGGAATGGCATCAACTTTCATTGATTTGGCTTCTCCTAATCTCATAATTGAGCCCTCGCCAAAACGTTGCCTAATCTGGCTGATGGCTTCGGCAATTTCTCTTTTGGGCTCCTGACTTTTACTCTCTTTTTTTATGTCTTTTGGCATATAAATTTTATTTAATTAAATTAATAAAAAATTATTTTGTTGAAACTTCTTGTTTTTTCTCATCGCTGCCGATGACTAAAACTTTGCGAAAAATAGTATTGTCTTTGGAATATCTTTTTTTAGCTGAAATTTTGATGATATTAAGACCGTCCTGAAGAAAAATTTTGTCTGAAAAAGAGCCATCACTGGCAACAAAAATTTCCTGGCCGTTAATGGCCAGATTTGCCTCTTTTTCAGTCCGGCCCTTAACTTCAATCAATTGTTTGTTGGTTATTAAATTATTTTCCGGCATCTCAATTACCAAACGGGGGGGGCTAAAAAATTTTTTTGTCTCCCAGCCCAAATAACTGAAACAAACCAAAATAGTTAAGCCGATAAGAGCCAATTTTATTTTCTGGGGCGTAATCTCAATTTGCTTTAAAATTTTCTGCCAATTAAAAGAAGATGCGTTTTTAGGCGAATCTGAATAACTGTTAGTTTTCTGATAAATTGATTGCTCGCTTTCAAATAATTTTAAATAATCTTCGGGTCGATCAACTGCCAGAGATGCTAAATAGCTTTTAAGATAATTTTTAGCATAAAGCCGGCTGGGCAATTTCTGATATCTGCCTTCTTCTAAAGCCAATAAATATTTTTGGCTGATGCCGGTTTTTTTAGCTAAAGTTGCCAAATTAATGGCTTTAGCTTTTCTTAAACTGGCCAATCTTTCTCCTAAGGTTAGATTTTCCAAAATTTTTTTGGTTCTAAAACTTGTCATATTTAAATTATTTTATTTCTTCTTCCTCTTCTTCGGGAAACCCTTCTTCCTCATCGCTTTCTCCTATTTTAGCCAAGTCCTCTCTCGGAATCAAGACTTCGCGCGGCCTGGCTCCGTCCAAAGGACCAACCACGCCTTGTTCTTCTAATAAATCTAAAAGTCTCGCCGCCCGGGCATAACCAATGCGCAATCTTCTTTGCAGTAGTGAAGCTGAGGCTTTACCCGCCTGCACAACAACTCTTTTCGCTTCTTCTAAAAGTTCATCGTCGCTGCCGCTAAAATTGTAAAGAAGACTGCCTTCTTTTGTCTTCTCAACCACTTCGGGCAGATATTCGGGCTCGCCTTTTTCTTTAAGATAGCTGACAATACCTTTAATTTCCTTGTCGGAAACATAAGCGCCCTGAATTCTTTTAGGCTTGGAAATTTCTGAGGAAATAAAAAGCATATCACCGCGGCCTAATAATTTCTCGGCGCCGCCGGTATCTAAAATTGTTCTTGAGTCAACTAAGGAAGCAACGGCAAAAGCAATGCGGCTGGTGATATTGGCTTTAATCAAGCCCGTAATCACATTGACCGATGGCCGTTGAGTGGCTAAAACCAAATGAATGCCGACTGCCCGAGACATCTGAGCCAAACGGATAATTAAAGCTTCTATTTCCGGCCCGGCGGTGGCCATTAAATCAGCCAGCTCATCAATAACGATTACAATGTAAGGTATTTTTTGTTCGGTTGAAGCGTTGTAAGATTGAATATCGCGTTTGACAAATTTAGCTAAAACCTCAAACCTTCTTTCCATTTCCGCCACCGCCCATTTTAAGGCATTGACTGTTTTCTTAACATCGGTAATAACCGGCGTAATTAAATAAGGAATACTATTATAAACCGGCAGTTCTACCCTCTTGGGATCAATTAAAATAAATTTAAGGTCATCCGGCGAATTCTGAAAAATCAGGCTGACAATAATTGAGTTAATGGCAATGGTTTTGCCCGAGCCGGTGGCGCCGGCAATTAAAAGATGGGGCATTTTTCTTAAATTGGCCAGCCAGACTTCGCCGGCCACATCCTTGCCTAAAGAAATCATTAAATTTGACTGGCGGCGCCGGAAACGATCCGAGTCCAAAATCTCCTTAAGCCGCACCACGGCCACTGATTGATTAGGTACTTCAATGCCGACCAGGGATTTGCCCGGAATCGGCGCTTCAATTCTGATTGGATGGGCGGCTAAAGCCAAGGCCAGGTCATTATGTAACGTGACAATTTGGGAAAGTTTGACGCCATCGGCCGGCTTCAGAGTATATTGAGTCACGGTCGGGCCAACGCTGACTTTGCCCATTTCCACTTCAATGCCAAAGTTTTCCAAAGTCCTTTTAATAATATTAGTGTTAGCATTGATATCGCCGCTGGTCGGTTGGCTGTCCCGGCTTTCCAAAAGCGATAAAGGCAAGTCAATTTTTTTACTGCTTCGCTTGGCTTTGGGTGATTTAATATCCTCAAAGGATAATTGCTGTTCTTTTTTCTCTTCAGCAACTTCTTCTTCCAGTTCTTTAATGTCTTTACTTTCAAAAGCTGCTTCTTCATAATTTAAAGATTCTTGCGGCTTTTTTCTTTTACCTACAAAATCAAAAATCTTATTAGTGAGACCGAAAACTAATTGGTTGACTTTATTAAAAATAAATTTAAAAAAACTAACGCCCTGAAAAAGCTTAGCCAAAGAAAGGTTAAGTAGAATTAAAACCGAAGTGATTAAAAGCGCCAAAAAAATAATGAGGGAAGCCCAAAAACCAAAAAATCGGCCCAAGGGATAGCTCAAGATAAGACCGACCAAACCGCCGCCGTGGCCGGCCAAAGCTTCGGTCAAAGCATTTTCCGGCGGAATCCATAAATGAAACAGGCCAAAAAAAGTCAAAGCAAAAAGAATGAGTCCCAGCCAATAAACCCAAAGGATCTGAAGTTTTTCTTTTAAAAGCACCAAGAGTCCGGTAATAAGCAATAGGACCGGCGCTATGGCAGCGCCTTTGCCAAAAAAAATATAAAGTAGCCGCAATAAATAACGGCCGGCCTGGCCAGATTGATCAAAAAAACTAAGAAGACTCACCAATGCCAAAACAAAAATAAAAACAGTCACAATTCCCTTTTTGACTTCTGATTTAAGCGGTTCGCGATAGTGACTGAAATAACCCTTTTTAGAATTATTGTTTCTGCCCATATTTAACTTAATTATACCATAAAAAAACCATTTTGTCTAAAGAAAAAAGGGCTCAATCTTGATTCAAACTACAATTCATCAATCTTTAATTTTAACTTATAACCGTGACAATGTTTGAGAATCCCATAATATGATTGCAGCAATTGATTGAACGATTCCTTGCTGATAAGACCTTTGGCCAATTTTTCTCTATTGATTCTAATCTTCTTAAACATCCTCCTTTTTGTTTTCGTCCGCAAAATTCTATGATTATAAAAATTGATGAAGCCCAAAAAATCAACTCCCGAAGCCGAAGTTTTAAAGTATTCTGTAAATCGCATGATGCAGAAGCCGATCGCGAACTGTGGCTTTGTGAATATCTCTGGGTTTTGGATCATTGATTTTGAAAGCTTGATATTCTCCGTGTTTGTAAGTATGATGAAAAAGATCGTTGTGAAGCAAAAAAATATTATCCATTAACCGCAATGAAAAAACTTGCACATCTTTTCTGCTTTTCTTGCCTTTTTCAAACTCTTTCCAAGCTTCTAATAAATTTTCAACGCGAATTATTTCGGAAAAATTATGGCTCAATTGAATTTTCATAGTAAGATGACTTTTAACGCCCCCCCCCGAGGCTTGCCCGTTGTAATTCATAAGATTAAGGATTCTTATCAATATTGGCTGGCGCTTCAGCGGAATTTGGGAAGAGCCGAGCGTTTTGGGATTGGAAGAAAAATCGATTGGACATTTCTTGAAATTCTTGAATTAAGTTTTACTGCCTCCTACCTTCCGCCTGATCAGAAATTCATCTTATTGGGAAAAACTATATCAAAACTTGATGTCCTGAAATTCTTTGTCCAAGTCGCCTGGGAAAGCAAGCTTATTCCGAATGAAAAATACATCGAGCTTTCCAAAAAGCTTGAAGAAATAGGAAGAATGCTTGGCGGATGGAAAAAGGGCTTACTAAGTAAAACTCCTGCGAGACTAGCAGGAGAAAAATAATGAGTTGCGGGAGAAGAACTGATTGCCCTCATTCCACCTGTTCGGATTCAGGACGGAGTTCGCTTTCAGGTTCCAGCCGTCGTCGTTCCATTTCACGTTTACTGCGCGAAGCACACCGGCTCGTTCTCGAGCAGAAAACTATCTGTGCCACTGCCCCTTGAATCCCATTAGAAGTTATGAATTTCTAATGGGATGAATACTCTCGGGGCTGAATTTTATTCGGGACCTAAAAATCCGCCGGTTTCCTGCACCAATTCATTTTAATTTTTTGAAGAAATATTTTTCACACTCTCGCGCAAGACTTATCCGGCGCGACTCTCGTGAAAAATTTCCTGAAATCATAACACGGAAGTCGTAACCGCCGTGTAGCGCATGATTCTAAAAATAGTATAGCAAAAATAAAAGACCCTCTCAAATTTCTGCAAGATTCTGCAAAAAATTCAAGAGGGTCAGAGTGTTAAAGGATCAAAGAGCCATATATTCTAAGTTTCAGAGGAATTGCGGGAGAAGAACCGACGGCCCTCAGACCACCAGTACGGAGACAGGACGGAGTGCGCCGTCAGGTCCCAGCCGCCGTCGAGCCAGAACACGTACACCGCGCGAAGCACACCTTTTTCGCTTTTCGCGTTGGTGAAAGCGATGGTTTTGTCTTCCGGGAAACGGATTTCATCTTCCATATAGAAGACATGCCACAAATTCTTGTCGAGCTGGTTCGGGATCATTAGGTGCCAGATGGCAAACCAAGTCGTGGCTACTTTGTTGTGGCCGCCAAGTTCGGCGATAATGGGCATGTCAATCGACGCTTTCCGTAATCGGTCTTTGCGAAGAACGGTTTTTTCACTTGGTCCCTCGACCTTGTTAAGAAACCACTCTTGCAGGTTCGATCCAAGATAGGAAATTTTTATCGGAGCTTTCTTGCCGGTATCCACGATGAATTTTTTCTTGACGACGAATTTTTCAGGATTATCTGGAATGATTATGGTGCCTAGAAATTCAAGCAGATGCTCAGTTGCGGAAGAAACAATTTCCGGTCCCTTGCTAAATGCTTCGACTAGGCGTGCTGTAATAGCTTCTTTCTGACAGGTATTCCATTGCTTTAGCACATCCGGAGAAATGACTCCTCTCGGAAAATGCATTTGCAACTTTTGCGTCAACTCTAACTCTGCGTTATTTAAGGTCTTATCGCTAATCATGGCGATCCTCCCTTTTAAAAAGAGCATTAATTCCGCAAGGCGGAATATTGACTTTTCTATTGTCAATAAACCATTATATACCTAAAGCCGCTTACTGTCAATGCCCCAAAGCCAAAACGCCCGTTTTAAAAACGGGCGTTTTGGCTGATTGATATTATAAAGATCCTAAATTTTATTTAGCCTTTTTTCTTTCTGAAACCAGTGCCGACCGGGATAAGCCGGCCGATAATGACGTTTTCCTTAAGACCTTCCAGGCGGTCAATCTTGCCGCTGATGGCGGCATCAATTAAAATGCGGGAGGTTTCTTGGAATGAGGCGGCGGCTAAGAAACTCGGGGTTGAAAGAGAAACTTTAGTAATACCCAAGAGCAGTTCTTCCACTTTGGCCGGTTTGCCTTCTTTAGGATCGATTTTTTGATTAGCTTCTTCTAATTCCGAAATGTCAATGATTTTACCGGGCAAAAGATCGGTGTCGCCGGCATCTTTAACATAAACCTTGGAAAACATCTGCCGGGCAATAATTTCAATGTGTTTGTCGTTAAGTTTCTGCCCCTGGGAAGAATAAATATACTGAATTTCTTTAATAATATATTTTTGGGTTTCGGTTTTGCCGCGCAAAGCATAAAGCTGCTGAAGATCAAGGCTGCCATCGGTTAGTTGCGCGCCTTTTTCTACCATCTGCCCTGATTTGATTAAAATATTAATTCCCTGCGGGACAATATATTCGCGCACTTTAGTTGCTTCAACTAAAACTTTGATTTGCTTCTTTTCATTATTAATTTTAACCACCCCGGCCCGTTTGGCTTTAATCTTAACTCCCAAATTACTGGCGCCCAATTCAGCGCCTTTGTCAACCCGGTGACCGTCTTTAACTTTTATTTTTGGCTCCACAGTTTTTGGCTGCCCTTCGGCTGATTTAATCGGTATTATTAAATCATATTTATCTTCTTCAACGTCCTGAAATTCAATTTTGATTACTCTCTGGCCGGGTACATTTTCAATAATGATTCGGCCCTTGGAATCTTTGATTGAGCGCTGATGCTGCTCAATGAAAGCTGGTCCTGAAACATCGGCTAAGATTGCTTTTCGCTTAGGACTGCGGGCTTCAAAAAGCTCCTCAACTCGCGGCAAACCCTGGGTTATATCTTTTTCGGCCACGCCGCCGGTATGAAAGGTTCTCATTGTCAGTTGCGTTCCCGGCTCACCGATACTTTGGGCCGCAATAATGCCAGTGGCGACGCCAAAATCAACGAGACGGTTATAGCCCAAGTCATTGCCGTAGCACTTACGGCAAAGTCCGCGCGTATTTTTGCAGCTTAAAACCGAACGGATTTTTACTTTCTTAGGATCAATTGTTTCTAAAGATCCGCGCTTGTCTTCGGTCACTAATTCTCCTTTTTTGGCAATAATTTTTTTTGTCTTGGGGTCAATTATATCTTCAAGCACAAAATGACCGATAATTCTGTTAATTAGACCCTCGCCGATTTCTTCGCTTTCCTCTTTAGTTATAAGAACTCCTTCTTTATCGTGGCAATCTTCATTAATAATAAAAACGTCTTGGGCTACGTCAACTAAACGGCGGGTGAGATAACCGGCATTAGAAGTTCTAAGCGCCGTGTCGGATAAACCCTTTCTTGAACCGTGGGTAGAAATAAAATATTCCAAAACATCAAAACCTTCTTTAAAACTGTTTTTAATAGGCAGTTCAATAATTTCACCGGCCGGATTGCTCACTAATCCTTTCATGCCAATAACCTGAGTTAGCTGGCTCCAAGAACCACGGGCGCCTGATTCAATAATAGAATAAAGAGCGCCTTTGGGGTCAAGCAGGTCTTTGCCTATTTTAACAATTTTGTTTTTCACATCAGCCCAAGTTTCAATTACTTTGCTGTGGCGTTCGGTATTGGTCAGAAGTCCCATTTCGTATTGATTCTGGATTTCTTCCAGATATTTCTCAGCTTCCCTGAGAATCTTCTGTTTTTCCGGCAAATTCGGTAAATCGCCCATTCCCCAGGAAAAACCTGATTTAGTTAAATAACTAAAACCCAATGCTTTTAACTGATCCAGAAATTCAACGGTTTTTTCCCGGCCGTAATTATCCAGACATTTCTTAACCAAAGCTTTAAGAGATTTAGAAACCATGGCTTCATTAACATAACCCAGTCCTTTGGGAACAATCTTATTAAAAATAATACGGCCGACACTGGTGTCAACAATTTCGCCTTTTTCAAACCGCACTTTAATCGGTTCTCTCAAATAAATTTGGCCCAAATCATAAACCAAAACTGCTTCCTGTTTGGAGCTAAAAATTTTTGGTTTTAGTCTTTTCTCTTTTTCTTCTAAGCTGGTCAGATAATAACAACCCCAGACAATATCCTGATTGGGAGTTACTACTGGGTCGCCGGTGGCGGGCTTAAGTAAATTTTTGGATGACTGCATTATTTCCCGCGCCTCGGTTTGCGCCTCTTCGGTCAAAGGCACATGAACGGCCATCTGGTCGCCGTCAAAGTCAGCATTGAAAGCCGGGCAAACCAAGGGATGAATCTGAATTGCTTTGCCTTCAATCAGAATTGGACGGAAAGCCTGGATACCCAAGCGATGAAGCGTTGGCGCGCGATTGAGTAAGACAAAGGCATCTTTAATAACTTCTTCTAAAATATCCCAGACCTCGGGCCGGCCGCTTTCAATAAAACGGGCGCCGCTTCTGACGTTGTGAATATAACCGTATTTAATTAATTTACTGATAACAAATGGCTTAAATAATTCCAAAGCCATCTGTTTTGGCAGACCGCATTCATTAAGTTTTAAAAAGGGGCCAACGACAATGACACTGCGGCCGGAATAATCAACGCGTTTACCCAAAAGATTTTGGCGGAAACGGCCCTGCTTGCCTTTTAAAATATCGGCCAGTGATTTAAGCATCCTTCTCTGACCGGTTGAAGCAATAACTGTTTTGCCGTGACGGGCGCTGTTATCAATTAAAGCATCAACCGCTTCCTGGAGCATTCTTTTTTCATTGCGGATGATAACTTCGGGCGCATTAAGGTTTAATAATTGTTTAAGGCGATTGTTGCGATTGATAACTCGGCGATATAAATCATTTAAGTCAGAGGTGGCAAAACGACCGCCATCCAAAGCTACCATCGGCCGAAGGTCGGGCGGTATAACCGGAACGGTTGTCAGAATCATCCATTCCGGCCTTAGCTGATTATTTTTTAAACTTTTAAGAAGTTTGAGCCGTCTGATATTTTTTTCTTTTTTGCCGCCTCGGCTACCCTCTGTTTCCTTTTCTAATTCTTTGATTAGTTTATCTAAATCAATTTGCTCTAAAAGGAAACGGACGGCTTCGGCTCCGATCGAAGCTTCAAAAATATGACCGTATTTCAAAGATAAATCCTGATAAACATTTTCCGGAATTATTTTTTTGACTTTTAATTCTTTAATTTCCTTTTCTGCGGTTTCCAGCAAATCCTCCAGTTCTTTTATTTCTTTTTCTTTGTGCAGGGTTAATCCGGCCAAACTCTTTTCTTTTTCCTCGTCACTAAACTTGCCGTTTTTGATTTCATTGGAGCGTCTCTGACATTCTTTTTCAATATTTTTCTTTTTGGTTTTATATTCGTTTTTGGCCTGTTCCCAGACCTCATTTTTAAGCGGTTCTTCAACTTTAGTAACAATAAAATTAGCAAAATAAATAACTTTCTCCAGGGCTTGCGGCGATAAATCTAAAATCATGCCGACTTTTGAAGGCACGCTTCTTAAAAACCAAATATGAGCGACCGGGGTTGCCAAATCAATATGCCCCATTCTCTCGCGTCTGACGATTGAACGAGTGACTTCAACGCCGCACTTATCGCAGACAATGCCCTTATAGCGAATTTTTTTATATTTACTGCAGTAACATTCCCAATCTTTACTGGGACCAAAAATTCTTTCGCAAAAAAGACCATCTTTTTCTGGTTTCTGGGTACGGTAATTAATAGTTTCCGGTTTTAAAACTTCGCCGTGCGACCAGCCGTGAATCACCTTGGGGGACGCCAATTTCAGACGAATGGAATCAAAATCAAAAGTTTTGGCTGAATCTTGTGTTTGCATAATATTTTAAAACTAAAAATTTATATTATTTATCTTGGAAATTTTTTGACTGTGTTTTCTTTGTTTCTTTCTCTTCGCTTTCTTTCTCCTTAATCAATTCAACATCCAAACACAAACCTTTAAGCTCCCTGATTAAAACATTAAATGATTCCGGCACATTTAACTTATTAATTGATTCACCTTTAATAATTGATTCATAAGTTTTGCTGCGACCGGTGACATCATCAGATTTAATCGTCAGCATTTCCTGCAAAATATGAGCGGCGCCATAACCTTCCAAAGCCCAGACTTCCATCTCGCCAAAACGCTGACCGCCGAACTGGGCTTTACCGCCCAAAGGCTGCTGAGTAATTAAAGAATAAGGACCGATTGAGCGCTGGTGGATTTTATCTTCAACCATATGATTCAGTTTCATTATATAGATATAGCCGACGACTACCGGCTTATCAAACGGCTCCCCGCTGCGGCCATCATATAAAATCATCTTGCCATCTTCGCGAAAACCGGCTTCCCTGAGTTCCTCGCGGATTTGTTCTTCGGTCGCGCCGCTTAAAGATGGACTGGCAACTTTGTAACCTAATTTATGAGCGGCCAAGCCCAAATGAGTTTCCAAAATCTGCCCTAGATTCATGCGCGAAATAACTCCTAACGGACTTAAAATAATATCAATCGGCGTACCATCGGCCAAATAAGGCATTTCTTCCTGCGGCATAATTTTAGAAATTACGCCTTTGTTGCCATGGCGACCGGCCATTTTGTCGCCAACCTGGACTTTCCTTAAATTAGCAACTGATACTTGGATAGTTTTAATGACGCCCGGCGATAATTTATCGCCCTCTTCGCGGGAAAAAATCTGAATGCCGACTACTTTGCCGTGTTCGCCATGCTCCAGGTAAAGAGAGCTGTCTCGGACATCTTTGGCTTTTTCTCCAAAAATAGCACGTAATAATTTTTCTTCGGCTGAAAGCTCGGTTTCCCCCTTAGGCGTAATTTTACCGACTAGAATATCACCGGAAGAGACTTCAGCCCCGACGTGGACAATGCCTTCTTCATCCAGATTTTTTAATTTTTCTTCGCCAACATTGGGAATATCGCGTGTAACTACTTCCGGGCCTAATTTAGTATCACGGACATCAATGGTGTAATTTTCAATATGGATAGAAGTATAAAGGTCATCATGGACCACTCGCTCGGAAATTAAAATTGCATCCTCATAATTAAAACCTTCCCAACTCATAAAAGCGACCAAAACATTTTGACCCAAAGCCAATTCAGAGCCCTGAATGGCTGAACCATCGGTCAAAGCATCGCCTTTTTTAACTTTATCGCCGACATTGACCAAAGGATGCTGATTAATGCAAGTTGAAGCATTGGATCGGACAAATTTATTTAAATAATAAGTATGCAAATTGCCTTTTTCTTCCTGAATAATTATTTTAGAAGCATCTGCCTCAACTACCTTGCCGTCAGCTTCACAGACTAATAAGTGACCCGAGTCCTTGGCGGCTTTTTCCTCAACCCCGGTACCGACAATCGGTGACTGCGTTTTAATACAGGGGACGGACTGGCGCTGCATATTAGAACCCATCAAGGCCCGGATAGCATCGTCGTGTTCCAAAAAAGGAATCAAAGAAGTGGCAATACTGACAATCTGATTCGGCGCCACATCCATATAATCTATTTTTTCAACCAAATCAATTTCCGGATCACCATATCTTCGAATTTCAGCTTTTTCCTTATAAAAAAAGCCCTTTTCATCAACAGGCGTAGTGGCAGCCGTGGTAATATGACGTTCTTCTTCAAAAGCATCTAAATAAATAATTTCGTTAGTTACCATTGATTTAATGAGAATGGCTTTTAAATCTTTGTGTTTTTCCAGTTCACGGGCAAGTTTGGGAGTAATTTCTTCACCGTCTTTGACTAAAATTTTCTTTTTACCTGCTTCTTTGACCGTAATGTCAGTTCGGGCAATTTTGTTCACTGTTAATTCGGCTTTATTATCAATATCATGAATAACTTTGCGATAAGGCGTCTCAATAAAACCAAAATCATTAATTTTGGCATAACTCGCTAAATGGCCGACTAAACCGATGTTTGGCCCTTCGGGAGTGGCAATCGGGCAAATGCGGCCATAATGAGTGCGATGAACGTCACGGACTTCAAAACCGGCTCGCTCACGCGAAAGACCGCCCGGACCCATAGCCGAGAGCCGTCTTTTGTGTTCCAGTTCAGCTAAAGGATTAGTTTGATCCATAAATTGCGAGAGCTGACTGGACATGAAAAATTCTTTAACCACGGCGATGACCGGCCGGGCATTAACCAGTTTGGCCGGAGTCATGCCCTGCGGATCCAAGGTACTCATCCGGTCTTTGATAATTCTTTCCATTCTGGCCAGTCCGATGCGGAAACGGTTCTGAACCAATTCGCCAACGGTTCGGACGCGGCGATTGCCTAAATGATCAATATCATCGGCTTCAGTTTGGTTAATATTTAATTTGATAATTTCTTTAATAATGGCCACCAAATCTTCGCGGCGTAAAATGCGATTTTCTTCGGTATTGGGAATATTAAAAGCAAAGCGTTTGTTAATTTTATAACGGCCGACGCGCCCCAAATCATAACGATCAAAATTAAAAAACATAGCGTGAATCAGCTGCTTGGCGTTATCGGCAGTAGCTAAATCACCGGGACGGATACGCTTGTAAATTTCTTTAAGCCCTTCAGCTTCTGATTTGGCATTATCTTTGGCAATTGTTTCTTCTATATATTTAATATCAGGATGAATATCCGCATCCTTAAATAAAGATTTTATTTCGTCATCAACGCCAAAGCCAAAAGCCCGAAGAAGCGAAGTAATAGCTACTTTTCTTTTCCGGTCAATTTTAACCCAGATTATATTATTACCATCTGTTTCAATTTCCAGCCAAGCCCCTCGGTTGGGAATAACCTTAGCGCCATAATAACGCTTACCTTTAACAATCTGGGAAGTGAAAAATACTCCCGATGATCTGATTAACTGCGAGACGCAGGCTCTTTCAATGCCATTGATTATAAAAGTGCCGCGCTTAGTCATCATCGGAATATCGCCTAAATAGATTTCCTGTTTTTTAACAGAGCCTTCTTTTTTATTGGTTAACTTGACTTTAACCCGAAGCGGCGCCTCATAAGTAATATTTTTAATACGGGAAGTAACTTCGTCAAACTTCGGCTCATCAAAATAATAATCGGCGAAATAAAGTTCAAAACTGCGGCCGATTGAATCTTTAATCGGAGAAATTTCATTAAATAATTCCTTAACGCCTTCTTTTATAAACCAGTTGTAAGACTTAACTTGGCTTTCAATTAAATTTGGCAACGGCGCAATATTAATGTTAGAAAAATTTTTTCGTCTGTTCATGGTTTAAAAAATTAACTAAACACAAAAAAATACTTCACCTTCCCCGGAAGGCGAGTTTTTAGGTAATTTTTTTGTCTATTGAATTAAACCCACTACCTTAAAGGTTTTGTATAGCGGGGAAATCTCCATAAAAATTTGAAAATTGGATTACCTTAAATAATAGCAAACAAAAAAAATCTGTCAAGCCCCTACAATTAATCTTTTTAACTCTTCTCTAACCACCACTCTGTCATCCCAGGGAATTTTTTGATTGTCTTTAACCACCATGGCCTGCTCGGCGCCTTTGCCGGTGATTAAAACTAAATCGCCTTCACTTGCCAAGGTCAGGGCAAATTTGATTGCCTCGCGGCGATCTAAAATTTTAAAAAGATTATTTTCTAAAACTTGGCCTAATTTTTCAGCGCCTTCAGCTATTTGATTAATAATCTCTTGAGGATCGTCGTCGTAAGGATCTTCGTTGGTAACAATCACGATATCGGCGTTTTGAGCGGCGATTCGGCCAAGAATCGGACGGCGAGCCACATCACGGCCGCCGCCGGTTGAGCCCAAAATGTGAATAATCCGTTGGTAAGGAAAAGTTTTAATCACTTCGTAAACTTTATTTAGAGAAGCTGGCTCTGGCGCGTAATCAACAATGACCGCAAATGATTGGCCTTCGTCAATTTTTTCCAAACGCCCGGGCACGCCCTGAATTTGGTTTAGCGCCTCTTTAGCAATTTTTAAATCAATGCCTTGTGAATAAGTGACTGCTAAAGCAGCCAGAGTATTATAAATATTAAACTGGCCAAGTAAATTAATTTTAAAAATCTCGCCTTTGACTTCAAACATTGAGCCCGAAGAGGTAAAATTTACTTTTTCTCCTTTGATAATTTCTATATTATCAAAAGAATTTTTTTTAAGCGTATAGCCGATTTTTCTTTCTGCCGGAAAATTAAGAAAATAAGAGGCGTAATCATCATCAAGATTGGCAACAATTATTTTTTCAATCTTTTCACTATTAATTTTCTTTCGCCGGGATTTATTTAAGCGAGAAAACAATTCGCCTTTAGCCGCTTTATAATTTTCAAAACCACCGTGAGCTTCCAAATGTTCGGGCGTTAAATTAGTAAAAACTGCCAAATCATAATTAATTCCCAAATGGCGAAACTGGGCAAGGCCCTGCGAAGAAGTTTCAATCACGCCGTACCGGCAGCCGGTTTTAACCATCTGGCTAAGCATTTTTTGCAATTGGAACCTGCCCGGCATTGTCATTTTGGTATCATTAAGCCAGACTTTTTCGCCAATCTTAAAATTCACCGTTGAAGTTGCCCCGACCTTAAAACCGGCTTTTTCTAAAATTGCGGCAATCAAATTGACAGTGGTTGATTTGCCGTTAGTGCCGGTGACGCCGATAACAATCATTTTCTCGGCCGGCCAGCCATAAAAGAAAGCAGACAAATAAGCTAGTGTCTGATGATAAAGCGGACTTAAAAAATTAAATACCCCAAGGGGTATTATTTTTTTGATTTTTATTAATAAAATATCAATTATTTTTTGCCTCATAAATCATTTGCCTAAAAATTTTAAGGCGGCTCTTAATTTTTCTTGGCTATTTTTTAAATCCTTAGGTATCTTTCTCAGCGCTTCGCGGGCATCAGAAATTCTATAACCTAATCCTAGTAAAGCATCTATAACTTCCTCATCTTCGGTTGATAGTTTAACATCCTTACCTATTTTAATGTCATCAATTTTATAACGAAGCTCCATTACTACTCTTTCGGCTGTCTTTTTGCCCACGCCTGAAACTTTGGTTAAAAATTCCGCCCTGTTATTAACAATGGCTTGTTTAATCTCAGACAAATTAGCTAAACTTAAAATGTGAAGTGCCACTCTTGGCCCTACCCCGTTAACTCCTAGTAACATTTTAAAAAAATTTAATTCCTCTAAGTTGATAAAGCCAAAAAGTTCTAAACTTTCTTCGCGAACATTAAGGTAAGTATAAAGCTCGATATTTTCTATTTTTTCTTGTTTTAATTTTTCCAAAAACCGTTCGGTGACAAAAACCTGATAGCCAAGGTTATCAGTTTTAACAATAATTGATTTATCGTCCTGAAAAATAATTTCGCCCTGAAGATAAGAAATCATAGATTTATTCGCTTCGGCTAAAAAAATCTTTAATTATAAGGTTAAAAATCGCCACGGCCGGCACAGCCGAAATAATTCCCAAAACTCCGCCTAAAGTAGCACCGGCTAAAATTGCTAAAATTATAACTACCGGGCTCAAACCAAGGGCCCGGCCCATAATTTTGGGAGCTAAAATATTAGCATCAAATTGCTGAACGACAAAATAAAAAATTACTACCCACAAAGCTAAAGTCGGCGACTGAAAAAAGGTCAAAAAAACCGCCGGCAATTCTCCGATTAAGGGTCCGATCAGGGGAATAAATTCAGCCAGACCGGAAAAAAGCGCCAGAAGTAGGGCGTATTTTACGCCTAAAAGCGACAATCCCGCATAAACCAAAACGAAAATAATAAAACAAAGGCTAAGCTGGCCCCGCAGCCAATCGCCAATTTTCTTTTTGACTGAGGAAATTAAATTTAATAAATAAGGCTGATAATTCCTAGGAAAAAATGAGGCAAAAAAACGCTGCCAGAAATTTTTATCAATAACAATAAGGAAAGTCAGGATTAAAACCACGAAAAAATAAAAGATAATCTGAAAAATATTTTTTAAAAGAACTAATAAATTAAAAATTTGGGCTGATAAAAAATTTTCTAAATAAAGCAAAAAATTCTGCATCTGGGGAGTCAGGCCGGTTTGTGTCAGATAAAATTTAAGTTGGGTAAAAAGATAAACAAATTTTTGCCAAAGTAAAGGAAAATTATTGGCAAGTAAACCCAGTTGCGCCACTACCGGACTTAAAATTAAATAAATGAAAAAGGTAAAAAGCGCCAATAAAAATAAATAAATAATCACGACGCCCAAGCTGCGCGGAATTTGCTTTTTTTCTAAAAAATCAACCGTCGGCTCAATGGCGGTTGCCAAAACAAAGGCCAGAAAAAAAATGAAAACAACTAATTTAACAAGATAAAGGAAGTAAACCAAAAATAAAATTGCCACCACCTTGATTATAAAAGAGACGGGTAAATTAATTGTAATTTCATTTTTTAATTTTTGGCTCATGATTTGTTATTTCTATCAACTAACTCCTGGGCTATGACGCTAATGATTGTAGCGGTAGGAATGGCTAAAATTAAACCGACAACACCGGCGATTTTAGCGCCAATAAGCAAAGCTAAAATACTGTAAATAGGATTGAGTCCGACAGCTTTTTGCATCACTTTGGGAACTAAAATATTATTTTCAAACTGCTGGACAATCGTGTATAAAATAATCACCCAAAAGGCCAGAACCGGTGACTGGAAAAAAGCAATGATAACGGCCGGGATTGCGCCGATGAAAGGACCTAAATAAGGAATAAATTCAGTCACACCGGCAAAAAGCGCCAAAACCAAGGAATATTTTACTCCCAGAAGAAGCAGTCCTGCATAAACAAAAACAAAAATTATAAAACAAAGTAAAATCTGCCCTCGAACCCAGCCGCCGATTTTGGTCTGAATCCCTTCAAAAATCAAATTCAAAGACGCATGATGCGCCTCTGGCATAATCGATTTTAAAAATTCCCTAAAGAAACCACGGCTGCTGACCAAAAAGAAAGTTAAAATTAAAACCAGAAAAAAGGAAAAAAATCCCTGAAAGATGTTTTGGGTGAAAGTAATTATGCCGCCAGCGCCGGCGCCTAAATTTAAATTGACGCCGCGGACAGCTTCCTCAAATTGCTGGTAAAAGCCATGTTCAATTGAATAACTTCTGAAATAAAAAAGGATTTGGCTTATCTTTTGCCAAATGACAGGAAAGCTGTCAACCAATTCTTTAAACTGGGCGGTCAAAGGACCGATTAAAAGAATGATTGACAAGTTTAAAATGCCAAAAAGCAAAATATAAACCACGATCACCGCCAAACCGCGCGGCAACTTATATTTTTCAACCAAATCAGCCCAAGGGTCAATCACAGCCGCAAAAATCAAAGCCACATAAAAAATTAAAATCACTTCGTTTAGCAAAAACAAAAGATAAGCGGCTAAAAGAATCAAAACAACTTTAACAACCGACCAGGTTGAAATATTGATTAATAAAGCTTTATTTTTTTCTGCCATGTTTTTAAAATTTAAATTTTTTGTTAAGATTAATAAAGTATGCGAAAAATTATTTCCAAAAGTCCGAAACAAACTGAATTGTTTGCTCAAAAAGTGGCTGCCGGCCTAAAAGGCGGCGAGATTTTAGCTTTGATCGGCGAGCTTGGCGCCGGCAAAACTTTTTTTACCAAATCCCTGGCTTTGACTTTGGGGGTCAGAAAAAAAGTTACCAGCCCGACCTTTATTTTGCTTAAAACCTACAAAACTAAAAATAAAAAAATAAAAATCATTTATCACCTTGATGCTTACCGGCTGAAAAAAGCAAAAGATTTTATCGCCTTAGGCGTCCTTGATTTTTTGGGCGCCAAAAATACCCTAACAATTATCGAGTGGGCGGACAAGATAAAATCAATTCTGCCTGAAAAAACTATTTTTATTAAAATAAAAATTCTTAAAAATGGTGAGGGCCGGGAAATTATTCTGCCACGCGGAAAATTTCATCAATTGAAGTAATGCCTTCGGCAGCTTTTAAGACGCCGTCCTGGGCCATAGTCAGCATGCCGTCTTTAAAAGCGACTTCAAAAATTTTGTGTTCGGGTATGTCTTTGGCTAAAATCAATTCTCTAATTTCATTATTAATCCGCATAATTTCAAAAATGCCAATTCGGCCTTTAAAACCAATGCTCTGACATTTGTCGCAGCCTTTGCCTTTTAAAAATTTTATCTTGGCCGGATCTGACGGATATCGGCCTTTGTAGTTTTCGGGCAAGGTTTCCAGAAGTTTTTTAACTTTTTCCGCTTCCTCGGCTGAAAGTTTTGTTTCTTCTTTGCAAGAAGAGCAAATTTTTCGGAGTAATCTTTGGCCCATTGCCACATTGAGAGCCGGCGCTAATAAAAAAGGTTTAACTCCTAAAGAAATTAATCTCGGGACGGCAGCGGCGGCGCTGTTGGTATGCACGGTTGATAAAACAAAATGGCCGGTCAAAGCTGCCTGAACAGCCGCTTCCCCTGTTTCCAAATCTCTAATTTCACCAATCATAATAATATCCGGGTCTTGGCGCACCACGGCGCGCAGGGCTTTGGCAAAAGTATGGCCCCTTTTTTCATCAATCTGACTTTGAGTAATGCCGGTCAATTGATACTCTATCGGATCTTCAATGGTAATAAGTTTGGTATCAGGTTGATTTAGTTCCACCAAAATGGCATATAAAGTTGTGGTTTTGCCGGAGCCGGTCGGCCCGGTGGTCAAGAGCATGCCGTTTGGCCGATTAAGCTCTGATTCCAAAAGCTGGTAAACTTCTGGCCGCAGGCCTAAACTATCAAAACTCAAACCGGCGCGCGAATAAAGCAGAAGTCTCAAAACTACAGACTCGCCATAAGCAGTTGGAAAAACCGAGACTCTGACATCCAGCCGATCGCGAGCCATAAAAATAGTAAAGCGTCCGTCCTGCGGTTTATCATCAATATTAATTTTTAAGCCGGAGATTAATTTAATTCGCGCTACGACCTGAGGCCAAGTTTTGGTCGGCAAATTGGCAACGCTATGCAGTACGCCGTCCAGACGAAATCTTATTTTTATTTCTTTCTCCTCGGCTTCAACGTGAATATCAGAAGCTTCAAGTTGAACAGCTGAAGCCACTATTAAAGTCAGAATTTCAGTCATATTGGCCTGCTGAATCATTTCATTTAACTGACTGAGGTTGGTAAAATCTTTCTGGTATTTTTTAAGATCCTGTTCTTTAATTTCTAACCCTTTGGCCATCTTTTTCGGCGCCGGCAGATTAGCATACAAACTCAAAGTGAATTTTAGGCTCGTTTCAGAAATTAAAAAAATCTTTTGCTCGGCCCGGTGGGCGGCTTTTAATTTTTTTAAAAATTCTTCCAGTCCTGTCAAAGCCGGGTCAACTATGGCGATATTCATTTTTATTTCATCATAAAAAAAACAAACTGTCTTAAATTGACGCGCCTCTGCCTCCTCAATTAAAATTAAAGCTTCAGAATTAATTGGAAAGCCCTTTAAATTAATATAAGGGAAACCCAATTTTTTAGCTTTTTCCTTTACTAAATCTTCGTGTTTTTTGTAATCAATTTCAGAAATTTTCTGCGTTAATTTTTGAGCAGTTTCATCAGAGGAAATTTTAATTTTAATCCTATCATCCGACATAATTAAATAAACTTAAAACGAAATTAATTTTTAATTTAGTTAATCAACTGCCCATCACTTTATTTGATAGATTGGAAGCTAAGCGAGCAAGTTTGCTGACAACGGTTTTTTTACCGGCTAACCTCATAAAAAGCAAGGTCCAGGAAGAGTATTGAAAAGCAGTTAAACCACTGGTGATAATTAAAAATAAAATGATCAATAAAATGACCGGTAAAATTACCACTCCCCAAAAAGTCATCTTAAGACTTAAAAAGGCAGCTAAAATCATTAACATTGCTACAGCTAACATTAAAACAAGGGTTGATATAGCAAAAAATAAGACAAAAACAAAATCAATCGCAAACAAAATCAAAGCCATCTCTAAACTTATAACCCAATTGGCAAAAAACAAATTAACCGCTGATTTAATTGATTCAAACCAACCCTGCTTTTTTAAAACCACAAAACAGATAGCGTATTTAGTGATAAAGGCAATAATCAAAGAAAGGGAAATAAAAACAACAAAAACTAAAATAAATAAAAGCAGGGTCATCACCGTAGCTTTAATTGCCGAAACAAAAACCACTACCCCAACTAAAACCAAAAGGAGCCCGGTTAAAAATTTATTAATAAAATTAAGGATAAATAAAGGCCAAAAAGACCTTCTGTTTTTTTCTATCTCCTCGCGAAGATCGGCTACCTCGCCTTGCTCAATCTTTCTGGTGGCGCTAATCAGGCTTGCCTGAGAAACAACGATTAACCAAATAACAAAAGCGGCAATGCCCAGGAAAACTAAAAAAATAAAAACTGACATAAAGAAAGAAAACGGATTTTCAATCATAATCCGTTTTAAATTACCCAAAGTTTCAAAACGAAAAATGCCCGTATTGGCCACATCTTGGACCACATCCAGAAATCCCAAGGTCAATGGTTTGTCACCCGACGAACGTGAAAAACCTTCAATTAAAAAATTGTACTCAACACTACCCGCCATGGCGGCAAATAACCCAAAGAACCACAAAAATTTATTCCGCCAAATAATAGTCAGCGCCTCTCTTAGAGTTTGGCGATAGAGAGGTTTTTCTTTTGTCATAAATTTCCTCCTTTATTTTGTTTCTAATTTTCTAGAAAACAAAATTAAGTTTAATTTATTTTATATTAATTTGAACTTCAACTTTCTTCTCTTTCTTTTTAAAGATAGATTCAAATTCTTCCTGCTCAAGAGTTTCTTTTTCCATTAATAAATTTTTAATTTCAAGCAGTTTCCCTTTTTTCTTTTTGATAACTGAGGTGGCGGTTGTGAGGGCAATGTTAATAAACTGGGAGATTTCCTGATCAATTTGTTCGGCGATTTTTTCGCTGTAATCGCGCTGTTCGGTAATTTCCCGACCCAAAA
The DNA here is from genome assembly GCA_043798995.1 of bacterium. Lineage (GTDB taxonomy): Bacteria > Patescibacteriota > Patescibacteriia > JAACEG01 > JAGUWE01 > JAGUWE01. The sequence continues at coordinate 31,725 of JAZDOD010000009.1, read as the reverse complement.
AAATCAATTCTTCCCTTTCGCCAAAAGTCCGCGGCGGCATATTTTGGCTCATGCCAAAATCCGTTACTAATCTCTTGGCTAATTGCGTGGCTTGTTTTAAATCATTGGCTGCGCCGGTAGTAATTTCCTTAAAAATTTCTCTTTCCGCAGCATAGCCGGCTAAAAACACGGCCAAATCATCCAAAAATTCAGCTTTGGTATGAAAATGTTTGTCTTCTAAGGGTAATTTTAAGGTATAGCCAGCGGCCCGGCCACGGGAAATAATCGAAACTTTATGGACCGGATCGGCGTTAGGCAATTCATGCGCCACCAAAGCATGCCCGGCTTCATGAACTGCTATGATTTCTTTTTCGCGCTTGGATAAAATATGGCTTTTGCGCTCCGGACCCAAGAGAACTTTTTCAATACTTTCAAAAATCTCGCCTTGGCTGATTTGTTTTTTATTGCGCCGCGCTGTTAAAATTGCGGCTTCATTTAACAAATTTTCCAAATCGGCTCCGGAAAAACCCGGCGTTCTTTCAGCTACCCGGCGAAGATTCACTTCCGGCGCCAAGGGTTTGTTTTGGGCATGAACTTTAAGAATTGCTTCGCGATCCGCAATGTCCGGCAGGTCCAAAACTATGCGGCGGTCAAAACGACCGGGCCTAAGCAGCGCCGGATCCAAAACATCCGGCCGGTTAGTGGCGGCAATGACAATGACATTGGTATGCGGATCAAAGCCGTCCATTTCAACCAAAATCTGATTTAAGGTTTGCTCCCGTTCATCATGCGAACCGCCCAAGCCTGCCCCTCGCCGACGGCCGACGGCATCAATTTCATCAATAAATAAAATTGAAGGCGCGTTCTTTTTGGCCCGCTGGAAAAGATCGCGCGCCCGGGCCGCGCCAACGCCAACAAACATTTCCACAAATTCCGAACCGGAAATATGAAAAAACGGCACATTGGCTTCACCGGCCACAGCCCGCGCCAAAAGTGTCTTGCCAACTCCGGGCGGCCCCAAAAGCAGAACTCCTTTAGGAATTTTAGCGCCGATGGAAGTAAATTTCTTCGGATCTTTTAAAAACTCAACAATTTCGTAAAGCTCTTCTTTGGCTTCTTTAGCGCCAGCCACGCCCTTAAAAGTTGTTTGTGTTTTTTTGTCCTGTGGCTTGACTTCTCGGGCTTGCGACTGGCCGAACATCAAAGCCCGGCGGTTAGCGCCCTGCGCCTGACGCATCATAAAATAAATAAAACCGGCGATCAGCAAAAAGGGAATAACAATCGGCAAAAGATTAGCCAGCCAAAATTCCCAACCCGACTCGGTTTTATTAATAATGTTAAGTTTGACAAGTTTGTCCGGCGCTACGCCGTAATTTTTCAGCGTTGAACTTAATGACTCTTCCGGTTCTTTAGCCGCTTTTTCTTTAGTATTGTCGTTTAAAGTAACATTTAAATTATTGCCCGAAATTTCTATTTGTTTGACCTGCTCATTATTAATCTGCTCAACCAAAGCGCTTAAACTGATTTCTTTGGTTTGTTCTTGAGGATTAAAATAAAAACTAAAAACGAAAGATATGGCTAAAAAAGTTACAAAGATGATTAAAAAGTTTTTGATTATATTCTGCATAAATTATATTTTACAATACCAAAAATTTGAGTCCCTAAGAAACTCTTAATTATTATTTTTCTTAATATACATTATATATTATTATAAAAGAAAAGGGAAATAGAAGCAAATATTTTAGATTGACAAAAGTTTAAAACTTTGCTAAGAATAAAAAAATGGCCCTTTGACAAAACTTAAAAACAATGAAAGGGAGGGTAAATGGGTAAGAATAAAATTAAAGTCTCTTTTGAATGGAAAGGCATCTTAATAAAATTTAAAATCTCTAAACGCGCATATCAATTATGCTGTTGCGTGGCAAAAAGACACGGTGTCAAGTTGGAGGAACTTTATATAGGCGCTTATAAAATCGGCAACGGAAAACCGACAGAAGAATCTTTAATCAAGTATCTTGATCTAAGATATCAAATTTAAAGGGAGGTAAAGGATGTGTTCTTTAGATAAGTGTAATTTTGGCGGCGTGAAAAGAGTTCAGTGTTTAAAGTGTTATGGATACTTTGATCTGTGTCCAAAAGTTTATCATCGAGACAGCATCTGCCCCCATTGTGGCGAATATTTCATAGGAATTAATCTGGGTGCAGCGCGAGGATTAATAAAAGTGGTGCCTTGGTGGTATGGCAAACCGATTCCTGACTGGCTTGAGGTAGAATGGGGCAAGAATCATGGTCTCGGCCCTTGCGTACTTATCCCGGAGTTTTATCTGCATGTTCATATGTATCTATCGGCAGAGAACGGGAGGACAATCACAGAGTTGGAGGCAAGGGAATATTTTGCAAAACACGCAAAAAAATATTGGGGATTACCCATTATTATTATGGGTAATGAGGAGTGGAATCGTATCCGAGCAAAAAATTCTTTGCATATCCTTTAAAAAAAGGAGGGGTTCTATGATATCTAACTTAGTGATAATCCGTTTAAAGGGAGCGCTCCTGGAGATATCAGAAGCACATCTTATACGTGATGAAAATTCACAAGATGGTTGCTCGGTTTGTTCATCACCCAATAAAACCCTTAGTTTTTCAACAGGAGAGTTGAGAAAAATGACAGCGGAAGACCTTATAAAAAAGGTTATGGCAATTTAAGTAAAATTTTTAATCAGCAAAGCAGGCCCCAAAAACCTGCTTTTTTCTTGCAAAATTTTTTGCAAAGATTTAAAATAAAAGCAAATGGTAATTTTTTTTAAAAAAGGGGGGGGGCGATGGTTAAATTATTTGACGAAGATGGGATTGAATATGATGTTTGTTGGAGTGATAAGTTACAAACTGCTATTTTCCATAAAGTTTATGTGGATGAATGTATATCTAAAGAACAAGAAAAAAGAAGAGGAGAAAGAATATTGAGAGAAATAAAAAATAGTAAAATCTGAGAATTAAACAGCAAAAACGGCAGGCCTAAAAACCTGCTTTTTTTATTCTAATTATACAAATCGTTGACAAAATCTCAATAATGCGCTATAATAGTTAATAATGTAATTCTTTATTTTATGATTAAAGTAAAAACTAAGGAAAAAAAAATAATTAAACCCACTGAAATTCAGCCGGGCATGCTGGTTAAAATCCATCAAAAAATTAAAGAACTCAGCCCCAAAGGCGAATTAAAAGAGCGCATTCAGGCCTTTGAGGGCCTGGTTCTGTCCCGCCGCGGCAGCGGCCTTTCGGAAACCGTGATTGTCCGCAAGGAATCTTATGGCGTGGGCGTGGAAAAAATCTTCCCTTTGCATTTACCTTCAATTACTAAAATAGAACTTGTTAAAAAATTTAAAACAAGACGTGCTAAACTTTACTTCTTAAGAGATAATCCTAAACGACTCAAAGAGGAAAAGATCTCTTAGTTAAACTCTCTTCTATCACATAAAATCAGGGGAGACTTCTAAATAACTCTCCTTATTTTTACATTTGAAGCTTAATCCAAAATTTAAAAGGCAAAAGTCAAAATTACAAAACAAAATTAAAAATTTTTTAATTTGTGTTTTTGATTTTTGATATTTTATTTTTAATTTTCATTAGCCGGGGTGGTGGAATCTGGTAGACACGCTGCCTTGAGGTGGCAGTGGGGGCAACTCTGTGCAGGTTCAAATCCTGTCCCCGGCACAACTTTTTTCTTGTTTTTAATTTTGGGCGAGTGGTGGAACCCCGCACCAGATCCGCCGGCTGGCGGAAAGGTACGGGGCAGGCCTGGTAGACCTGGCCCGCGCCGATGTGGTGAAATTGGCAAACACGTACGGTTCAGAGCCGTATGCCGCAAGGCTTGTGGGTTCAACTCCCACCATCGGCACAAATAAATTTAGTGCAAGGCAAATATTTATTAATTTGACATTAAAAATTGAAATTTATTTAAAAATTAAAAATTAATTTAATACTTTATGATTGAAACTTTACACAAAAAATCAACAACTCGCAGGTCTTATTACCGTTCGCCTCGCAGAATCCAAAGGATCGATCGGGGTTTAAGCCATCCGGCAGAGGATACTTTAAAAATTATTCCTTTAGGCGGTTTGGAGGAAGTGGGTCGAAATATGACCGTTTTTGAGTATGACTCGGATATTATAGTTATTGATATGGGTTTGCAGTTTCCGGAAGAAGATATGCCGGGCATTGATTATATTATTCCCAACGCCGCCTATCTTCAGGAAAAAACCAAAAACATCCGCGGCGTCATTATCACCCACGGCCACTATGATCATATCGGCGCTATCCCCCATATTATGCCGAAAATCGGCAATCCGCCGATTTATACCGCGGCGCTGACGGCGGCTATTATTAAAAAACGCCAGGAAGATTATCCCAACGGTACTCATCTTAATCTTAATATAGTTAAAAAGAAAGATCGTGTGCGCCTTGGCTGCTTTGAAGCTGAATTTTTTCGCCTCAATCACAATATTCCGGATAGTTTGGGCATAGCTTTGCATACGCCGGTCGGCACCGTTATTTATACCGGCGACTTTAAATTTGACCACAGCCCGGTGGGCGACGAACCGGCTGACATTGCTCATCTGGCCCAGCTTGGCGCCCGCGGCGTGCTTCTTTTAATGTCCGATTCAACCGATGCTGATACACCCGGCTATTCAATTTCGGAGAAAACCATTCAGGATACTTTGGATGATATTTTCAAAAATGCCGAGGGCCGCATCATTGCCGCGACTTTCTCTTCTTTAATTTCGCGCCTCCAGGAATTGATTTATCTGGCTGAAAAATACCATCGTAAAGTCGTGGTTGACGGTTATAGCATGAAAACCAATGTGGAAATCGCCCGCAACTTGGGCTATCTTAAGGTTAAAAAAGACACCTTTATTAATATTGAACGACTCCGCGACTGGCCGGACAATAAAATTTTAGTGCTCTGCACCGGCGCCCAGGGCGAAGACCGGGCCGTCTTGATGCGCATTGTTAATAAAGAGCATCGCTTTATCCGCATTAAAGCCGGCGATACGGTTATCTTTTCTTCCTCGGTTATTCCGGGCAATGAACGCACCGTCCAGCATGTTAAAGATACTTTAAGCCGCCACGGCGCCAAAATTATTCATTACCAGATGATGGATGTCCACGCCGGCGGCCATGCCCAGGTTGAGGATTTAAAAATGATGATTAATTTAGTCCGGCCTACTTTTTTTATTCCTATCCACGGCAATTATTATATGTTAAAGCTCCATGCCGAATTAGCCCAGACAGTCGGCGTGCCGGAAAAAAACATTGTCATTCCGGATAATGGCCAGATAGTAGAAGTAACGGCCAAAAATATCCGGCTGACCGACAAGCGCGCCCCGACCAATTACATTATGGTTGACGGCTTGGGCATCGGTGATGTCGGGCAGGTAGTGTTGCGCGATCGCCAGATGATGTCCAAAGACGGTATGTTTACTATTATTGTCATTATTGACAGCAAAACCGGCAAAATAATCCAAGATCCGGATATAATTTCGCGCGGCTTTGTTTATATGAAAGAATCGGGCGAGCTTTTGGCCCAGACCAAACGCAAGGTCAAGCAAATTATTGCCCAGAAAACTAAAGAAACTCCGATTAACTGGGCCTATATCAGAAGCACGCTCCGCGATTCCATCGGCCAGTTCTTATACTCCAAAACCCAGCGCCGGCCAATGATTTTGCCGGTGGTGATTGAGGTGTAATAACAAAATCAAAAATCAAATATCAAAAATAAAAATGACAATTTAAAATTAAAAAAATCTTTGTCATTCCGGTTGTAAAGAAAGACTAAGAGGGATTTATTTGTCCTCCCCTCTTTGTTAAAGAGGGGTTGGGGGAGATTTTTAAAAGTGGATAAATAATTTGCGGTTTGGGGTGGGGGTGTGGTAGGATTAAAATATAAATTTTTTTAATTAACAAAATATTATGAACCAACAAATTAACGAACCAACCCAAAATTCAAAAAACATTTGGCTGATAGCTGTTGCTATAATTTTTACCGCTCTAATAACTGGTAGTGGGGTTTATTGGTGGCAAAATTTTTTATTAGAAGAAGCTAAAAACGAAATTAACAAAAATCGGCAAGAATTACAGCAATTAAACCAACAAATTACTGATTTGCAAACACAGATAAATCAATTAAAACTTGAAGAAGTAGATGAAACTTCTACTTGGCAAACTTATCGCAACGAGGACTATGGCTTTGAGTTTAGGTATCCGAAAATCTATAAAAAATACGAAATTCAACAAACCCAAGAATTAGGGATCTATAAAATAACTCAATCGGACGGTTTGCGTATAAATAAGCAATCCTCTGTTGAGCAAAGTTACTTAGATCACATATTATGTCTTAGTAATAATTTCAGTCAAAGTATTAATGTCGGTAACACAAAGGGAATGAAATATTATCTGCCATATGGATACACCGAAGGTGATTGTAAAAATATAAGGGAGGAATATCCAAATAATAAACCATTAACTTTTATTATTGTTAATGTCAATAATACAAGTTATCAAATGACATATCCCGATTCTTTTAAAGAAGAAATTGACCAAATCCTCCCCACTTTCAAATTTATTGAATAATTTCGGATGAGTAATTTCAAAAATCCACCCTAACCCTCCTTTTTAAAAGGAGGGAATAAAAGTTCCCTCTTTGAAAAAGAGGGATTAAAGGAGATTTAATCTGTGGATAAATCTGTGGATAACCTTTAATAAACACTTATTTTCCCACATCCTTTCCTTTAATTTTAAGACATGGGAATAAATTTTAGCTTTAAATCCTGTTAATAACTGAATTGACAGAGGGGCTAAAAGCTGGTATAATTAAATTAGTATAGATAAAAAGCCCTTTTACATAGAGAAATGAAGCAAAAAGCGATTTTTGGCTTAATTTCTGTTTCTTTTACTACCTCATTTGGCTTAGAACCGACCTAAACCACCATAAACAAAAACAAAAAACACCTACAAAAGGTGAAAAACGGTAAATTTTTATCCTTAGGATAGAGATCTTACCACTAGGTGGTAGAAGAACGCGCATAAAGTCGGAATTGCGCTATCCGGTCTTTGAAATAAGGTCTTGATTGCCTGCCACCGGCGGGTCCAAGTGGTTTCAATGGCCTGAGGCGCAACAGCCCAATAAATAACATTGTTTTGTATATTAAGGGGCGCTAGTTGCGCCTCTTTTAGTTGGAAAAATTATATAGACCACCTTTAGAAAAATCCTCGTTGGGATTTGCTACGGGGGTTGACCCCCACACCTAATAAGCACTGAAAAAGTCAATAATTTAAATGCGCTTATTAGGTGTGGGGGTTGACAAAAGGTTGCTCTAAAGTTTATAATAGAATTAGAATACAAATTATTCGGATAGTCCGAATTTTTATTTTCAATGACAATGACTATGGATAAAAAAACTTCTAAACAAATTGAGAAAAAACTTTTAGAAAGAAAAAAGACAATAGAGGAAGAATTGAAACAATTTACCAAGCCGGATAAACATACCAAAGATAAATACAGCACGGTTTTCCCGGAATTCGGCGACAAAGAAGATGAAAATGTGGCTGAAGTGGCAACTTTTTCTGATAATTTGCCTTTGGAAAAAAATCTGGAGGATTCTCTGCGCGATATTAATGAAGCGCTTAAAAGGATTAAAAACGGCACTTATGGCATCTGTAAATATTGTCATAAACCCATTGATGCCCAGCGCCTCCTTGTCAGGCCGGTTTCTTCAGCTTGCGTCGCTTGCAAGAAAAAATTGAAAGGTGAAATGTAGATAAAAAAATGAAAAAAATAATTTATCTTAATTTGTTAATCCTTGCTTTATTTGCTCTTGATCGCCTAACCAAACTTTTTTTCTTATTTAACCCCGCCAAACGGGGTTATTTAATTTGGCCCGGCTTTTTGGAATTAAAATTCGGCAAAAATACTAATTTAGCTTTGGGTTTAAAACTGCCTCTTTTTTGGCAGTATTTTTTAATCGGCGCGGCAATCTTGATTGCGGTTTATTTTCTTTTAAAGTCTTATCGCGAAAAAAATGTTTTTTTAGTTTTCACGCTCACCCTAATTTTAGCCGGAGCTTTCAGCAATTTATTAGATCGGCTTTATTTTGGCTATGTGATTGATTTTATTGATGTCCCGTTTTTCTCTGTTTTCAACATAGCTGATGTCTATATCACCGTTGGGGCATTATTAATTTTATTTTCACAAATCAAAACAAAAAAAATTAACAAAATAAATTTAACCCGAACTTAAAGCTTAAAACTAAAAAGTAAAAACTACTTTATTAATCTATTAATTTATTTAGCGGGTTGGCGGGTTGGGCGAGTTAATTTTAATTTAACCCGCTAAACTCATTAACTCGTAATAATTTAATAAAAAAAATTTAAGGGTAGTTTTTAGTTTAGAGATATAGTTTTACGCTTTGTGCTTTAAATTTTAAATTTGTTAAAGGTGTTTCTTCGTGATAAAATCCTATAATATGCCGACTTGGAAAAAAGTCACTATTAATTTTCTTTACCTTATTCACCTCGCCATAGTTATTATCTGGTTCGGGCTTTTTTTTGTGCCAAAATTTCTCTGGCCTGGCCGCGTGACTTTCCATTTCTGGTTTATCTTTATCTTTATGCTCATCCAGATGGGCTGGGGCGCGGCGATGATGCCTTATATGAAAAAATACCGCATCGTCTGTCCACTGACAACTTTGATGCAGAAGCTACGCGGTTATCCTTTTGGTGACAAAAAAAATTTTGACCATTCTTTTATTCGTGAATTTTTGGCTAACCTTAAAATCCAAGCCCCTTATGGTTCCATCGGTTTGGTTAATTATTTAAGCTTGGGACTTATCACTATTCAATATCTACTTTTTAGAAATTAGGAATTAGAAATTAGAAATTTAAAGATTATGTCCTCAAAAATATTTTCGGCTGCTCCGGTCGGACTTGAGTGCGCTTTAGTTGAGGTTGAGGCCGATATTTCGGCCGGGCTCGGCAGTTTTGTGGTGGTGGGCCTGCCCGACACTTCGGTTCAGGAATCGCGCGAACGCGTCCGTTCGGCCATCAAAAATAGCGACTTAGCTTTTCCGCGAACGCGCATCACGGTTAATTTAGCGCCGGCTGATTTAAAAAAAGAAGGGCCGGCTTATGACTTGCCTTTGGCAGTTTCGCTTCTTCTGGCTTCAGGCCAAATAAACAATGAATCGGAACTAATTCATGATTCTGTTTTTATTGGCGAGCTTTCGCTTGACGGCACATTGCGGCCGGTCAATGGCGTTTTATTAGCGGCTTTGCTTTGCCAAGAGAAAAAAATTAAAAATCTTTTTTTGCCCCGCGATAATGCCAACGAAGCAACCCTGATTGAAGGTTTAAATGTTTATCCGGTAGAAAATTTAAATCAGCTAATTAACCATTTAAATACTAAAGAATTAATTGAAGCCAGGGAAAAAACACTGCTATCTAATGAACCGGGATTAAATTTTGAAATTGATTTAGCTCATATCAAGGGCCAGGAGCATGCCAAACGAGCTTTGGAAATCGCCGCGGCCGGAGCGCATAATATTCTAATGAGCGGACCGCCCGGCACCGGTAAAACTCTTTTGGCCAAAGCTCTGCCTTCAATTCTGCCGCAACTGACATTGGAAGAAGCTTTGGAAGTGACAAAAATCTATAGCGTCAGCGGGCTTTTGCCGGAAAATCAACCGCTCATTACAATGCGGCCTTTTCGTTCGCCGCATCACACCGCTTCGGGCGTGTCTTTGGTCGGCGGCGGCACCTGGCCCAAGCCCGGAGAAATCAGTTTGGCTCACCGCGGAGTTTTATTTCTGGATGAATTTGCGGAATTTCCTCATTCAGTTTTGGAAAATCTGCGCCAACCCTTGGAAGATGGCATTATTACGGTTTCCCGCGCCGCCGGCACTTTGCAATTTCCGGCCAAATTTATCTTAGTGGCGGCGCAAAACCCCTGCCCCTGCGGTTATTACTCTGATCCGGACCGTCAGTGTATCTGCTCGGCTTCACAGATTATCAAATATCAAAAAAGAGTTTCGGGCCCGCTTTTAGATCGCATTGATCTTCATATTGAGGTGCCGAAAATTAAATTTGAAAAATTAGATGATGACTCCCAAGCCGAAAAATCAACCGCTGTCAGAAAAAGAATTGAACACGCCCGACGGCTTCAGGCCAAAAGATTTAAAAAATTAAAAATTCTGACCAATGCGGAAATGTCTTCGCAGCTGGTCAAAGAATTCTGCCAAATCGGCATGCCGGCCCGCGAACTTTTAAGAAACGCGGTCAGCCAGCTTCATCTTTCGGCCCGCTCTTATTTCCGCCTCCTCAAACTTTCCCGCACCATTGCCGATTTAGCCGAATCAGAAACCATTGAGCTTCCTCACCTGGCCGAGGCCTTGCAATACCGCCCGAAAGTGGAGTAAAATTTAAAAGTAAAAAACTATTAAAAAAGCTCCTTGAGGTTATCTTGGAGCTTAGGTTGAAAGATTAAGAATCGTTGACTTTACGCGTAGCTTCATCAATATCATCTAAAATTCGTCATCGGCGGCGGAAGCGCTGTGGTGATCTTCTCTGTTTAGGAAAAACATAATTGCCAAAAGGAAGAAGAAAATGGTATAAAAATGCAAATTAGGATCCTGGGAAAAGGAAAAAATACCTAAAAAGAAGAAAAAAAATCCCATAAACATCGTTACCCCTCCTTTTTAAAAGAACGAGAATTTATCTTTTAGCTAATTATTCATATTTTATCATAAAATTCAAACAATAAAAAATTTTTATTAATAATACCTAAGCGGATTTTGCTTAGCCGCGCCGGCCATAACTTCAAAATGAACATGGGGGCCGGTGGAACGGCCGGTAGAACCCATAAGGCCAATAACCTGGCCCTTCTTGACTGTCTGCCCGGTGCTGACATTTAATTGGTTAAAGTGGCCATAAAGCGTCCGCATGCCATTGGTGTGACGAATAATAATTCTTTTGCCATAGCCAGTTGCCCAGCAAGCTGATTCAACTACACCGTCTTCAACGGCATAAATCGGCACATTAAGGCCGCAGGCAATATCAATAGCGTGATGACGCCAAGAATAATACTGGGTAATGCGCCGGCAGGCAGTTGGCCAGACAAAACCTAAGGCAGTTCGCGCCGCCGGCGCTTCATAATATTCTTTAAGAACATTTAAGGGCGAGGGTGATTTTGTTTGAATAAAAACCTTCTTGGCATCCGGAACAACAATTGTCTCGCCTACCTGCAAGCTGCTGGCAGCTGAAATATTGTTATAAGCCAAAATTCTATCGGCATCAACTTTAAAATTACGGGCGATTTTATCAACCGTATCGCCTTTTTTAACTTTATAAGTAAGGCCGCTTGTTGGCAAAATAGTTAATTTTTGGCCGATTTTAAGCGTGCTGTTAAGCGATAAATTATTTTCCCAAAGAATAGTTTCTGCTGAAACGCCAAATTTTTTAGCAATTGAACTAACAGTGTCGCCGCTTTTGATAACGTAAGACTCAATTGAAGTTCGGGTATAAGGATAATAATCTTCCGGCGCCGTGGTCACAATATTGGGCTTAAGCAACGTATCTTCTTTAAGAGAAACTTGCGTCCAATCTTCGACCGGCTGACTGGTATCATTTAATTGTGGCGTGGCCTTAGCTACATCCTCGTAATCTAAGTAATGACAAACATTTCTCTGGCTGATATTTTCAATCACTATTTCTTCCTCGCTTACGTCATATCCCCCCCCTTCTTCCGGACTCTTGGGAATTAATTCGGGAATCAAACTTTCCTTTTCAATCGCCTGTACATCGGCGTTCCTGTTTTCATGGGCTTTGATGTTTGAAGTAACAACAAAAACCGCCAGAGTAATAATTATAAAATGAATTAAGTGGCGATTGCCTAAATAATAATATAATTTATTCCGAAGGGGCGCAAGGCCTTTTTTAAATTCCTGTTTTAAATATGAATAAATCCGATAAAGGCGAAGAAGAAAATAACGGCCGCCAAAAGAGTAAAAAAACTTGCCTAAAGCCGCTAAAATCTTAATCAAACAAATAAAAAAGAGGGTTAACAACTTTTTAAGCAAGATTAACCCTTTTGCCAACCAAATTAGAATTTTTAACGCTATTTTTTTGATTGATCTACTAATATATTTTGAGTTAATTATTATTCAAAGCAACAAGCCAACTAAACGCCTATTCTTTTCTCAAGTAGAGCAACCAATAAAAAGTTTAACTCGCCAAAGATAACTTGTCAAGAGCAACTCATTTGCTATACTAAAAATACTCTCTGAAAATCCCCTTTGTTAAAGGAGAATTTTCTCCTCCCTCTTTGTAAAAGAGGGATTGAGGGAGATTTTTAAAATCCTCCCTAACCCTCCTTTTAAAAAGGAGGGGTTAATCTTTAACTTTATGGAAATATTTTTTATTATCATTATTTTTCTTGCCTGTTTTGGCCTTTTTTTATATATCGTAAACCAAAAATTTAAAAGCATTTTAGAGCGGGAAAAAGGCGACCAAGGCATTTTAATGCTCCAAAATCAGCTTAATGAATTAACCAAAGCGGTTGACGGCAAGTTAAGCGAATCTCATCAAGTAATTCACGCTCAATCTAATATCACCCATCAGATTTACCGCGAACTAAGTGAAAAACTGGCCAAACTTGAAGAAACCAACAAGCAGGTGATGAGTTTTACCGAACAACTGCAGAGCTTGCAGGATATTTTAAAAAATCCGAAGCAGCGCGGCATCTTGGGCGAGTTTTATCTTGAGACACTGTTGAAAAATGTTCTGCCGCCCAATACTTACAAACTTCAATATAATTTGGGCAAAGACGAAAATGGCGCGGATTTAATTGTTGACGCTGCCATTTTTATCCAAAAGAAAATTATTCCCATTGATGCCAAATTTTCTTTGGACAACTACAACAAAATTGTGGCGGAAAAGAATGAATCAGAAAGAGAAAAATTAGAAAAACTTTTCAAACAGGATTTAAAAGCTCGCATTGATGAAACTGCCAAATACATCCGGCCGGAAAAAGACACGATGGATTTTGCTTTTATGTTTATTCCGGCTGAAGCAATTTATTATGATTTGCTAGTCAACCAGGTTGGGGCAGTTAAAGTTTCAACCCGGGATTTGCTTGAATATGCTTTTCAGGAAAAACGTGTCATCATTGTTTCACCAACTTCTTTCTTTGCCTATCTGCAGACCGTGCTCCAGGGGCTGCGAGCGCTGCAAATTGAAGAATCGGCCAAGGAAATTAGAAAACGGATTGAAATTTTGGGCAAACACTTGCTTAACTACGATGAATACCTGAAAAAATTAGGTAATAATTTGTCTACCACCGTTAATTCTTATAATACTGCTTATAAAGAATTTGCCAAAATTGACAAGGACGTTGTCAAAATCGCCGGCGGTGAAAAACAAATTGAACCACTATCATTAGAAAAACCAAAAAGCGAATGAACGAAAAGCAAAAAAATAACGAACTTGCCAAAGCCATTTATTCTGCCGTGGCTTATTTTGATATTTTTGATTATCCCTTGACACTTGAAGAAATCTGGCAGAATCTTTATTTTGAAACTCCGCCGGAAAAAAAATTCTTGGCCTCCGAAGTATTAGCTGAATTAGAAAATAATAAGAAGCTAAAAAAGCTGATTGATGGAAAAAACGGCTTTTATTTTTTTTCCGGCCGGAAAAAAATCATTGAAACGCGATTTTGGCGCTATGGCTCAGCCGAAAAAAAATACCGCCGCGCCTTAAAAATAGCTAAAATTTTTAAATTTGTTCCTTTCGTTGAAATGATAGCGATTTGCAATTCTTTGGCTTTTGCCAATAGTCGCGACAATTCGGACATTGATTTTTTTATAATTGGTAAAAAAAATCGTCTCTGGCTGACCAGACTCTTGAGCGTAGCTGTTATTAAATTTCTAAATTTAAGGCCCAAACCCAATAATACCAAAAATAAGATTTGTCTAAGTTTTTTTATCAGCGAGGAGGTTTTGAATTTAGAAAAAATTGCTTACCCCGATGATATTCATTTTCAGTTTTGGCTAAATCAAATCTATCCTCTTTATGCCCGAGTTGAAATATATCAAAAATTTTCCCAAGCCAGCCGGTGGTCAAAAAGTAAACTGCCCAACTTATCGACACCTTTGCCAAACTTAAAAAGAAAAATAAAAAGCGCGCAATTTAATTTTTTAAATTTTCTCAACTGGGGTATTTTTGATTTTTTAGAAACTTTGGCTAAATTTTTTGAAATGAAAATACTCCCCGCCTATCTTAAAAATATTGCCAACCTTAACGGCCGGGTTATAGTTAATGATCAAATTTTAAAATTCCATCCTCGCGACCGCCGCCTGGAATATAAAGAACTTTTTTTGAAAAAAGTGGCTTTATTTGAATAACAATTAAAAAGCGAGGAAAGTAATTTTTAGAAGCATCCACAGGCGAGCGGGCATGGTTTCCGCCAAAGGCGGAAGAGCGAGCCGAGGACCTGAGTGAGCGAGCACGCCGGGCGAGCGAACGTCTTCTAAAAACTACTTTCCGAGCAACTTTAATTAATTTATGAAAAAAAACCTTGAAAAATTAATTGAGTATCTTTTTTATCTTTTTGTTTTTCTTCTGCCCTGGCAGACAACTTTGATTTTGCGCGAACCGAAACTGAATAACCAAGTTTGGGAATACGGTAAAATTAATTTATACGCGGTTGATTTGCTTTTAGTTTTAATTTTTATTCTTTGGCTTGTTTTAGCTTTTTTAAATCGCCAACTGCCCAAAGGAAAGTTAAATAAAAAAAGATTGCCACTTTTTCTTTTGAGTGTTCTTTTTATTCTCTGGACTGCTTCGTCTTCTTTTTGGGCAGCTGATAAATTATTGGCGCTTTATTGGACGGTCAAAATTGCTGAGGCCATAGCTTTGTTTTGGCTGGTTTTAAATCTTAATCTTAATTTTAATTATTTGGCGCTAAGTTTTATTTTAGGCGGCGTGATCCAAGCTCTTTTGGCTTCTTGGCAATTTATCACCCAGCAAACTTTTTCATTTAAATGGCTGGGCTTAGGTTATCATGATATGAGCCAAGCCGGCACCTCGGTGGTTCAAACCGATGAAAGAAGGTGGCTGCGCGCTTATGGCGGACTGCCGCATCCCAATATCTTGGGCGGTTTTTTAATGGCAGCTGCGGTCTTGGCAATCGGCTATTATCTTTCCCTTTATAAAAAGTTAGAAAAAATTTTCGAAGATAACCAAGAAAAAATTTTTAAAAAAATTGGCGGGCGAATTTTGATTGGTTTAATTTTCTATGTCATTATTCTCATCGGATTGATTTTTTCTTTTTCAAGAAACGGCTGGTTAGGATTGGCTTTGACCGGTTTTTTGTTTTTACTTTACTTTCTAAAACAAAAAGACAAAACCAATCTGTTTTGTCTTTTAAAATTAGCTCTTATAAGCGCACTGATTTTTGCCAGCTTGTTTTCGATTTACCAAGAGCCGTTTTTAAGCCGCTTTCAGGGCAAGCAAAAATTAGAACAGCAATCATTGGCGGAAAGAGCCACTTATCAAAAACAATCCCAAAATTTAAGAGAAAAACACTTCTGGGCCGGCGTTGGTATGAGCAATTACACTTTGGCGGTTTATCAAGAAGTTAATAAAAATTTTCCGGCCAGATTTTACCAGCCGGTGCATAATGTTTATTTACTTATTTGGTCGGAATTGGGCATTGTGGGCCTGATTATCTTTTTATTCTTAATTCTTTATTCTATATTCTTTATTTTGACAGACCAGAATCGTCATTGCGAGCCCCGCCCTTTCCGAGTAAAGGGTGGGGCGTGGCAATCCCGCTCATTAAGCCAATTTCTACGACATTGCTTCGTCGCTATCACTCCTCGCAATGACAAAGGGCGTACGCCTTACAACCTGGGACTAAATTTTTCAACCTTACCATATCTATCCATTTTAATCGCTTTTCTGGCAATGATGTTCTTTGACCACTGGCTTTGGAGTAACCATTTTGGGGTGCTTCTTTTTTGGTTGATTTTGGCGTTGGTATTAAAGAATGCTGAAGAATAAGAATTAATTTAATCTTTGTTTTTTCGTCATTCTGAACGCAGTAAAGAATCTATAATTAAAATCCTCAAAAGAGATTCTTCGCTATCACTCAGGATAATGGTGAACTGTATAAATCGTGATATAAATCAAAAACCCACCAGAGCCTAAGTTTGGTAGGGTTGAAAATAATATAAGGCCTGTTTAAAATCTTTTAATCATTACTTTCTATTTTTAGCAATAGTGCTTCCGATAAAATATCCAATCGGCATTATTGCAAGTGTATAAAACGGAAGAAGAAATAAGGCTATGGCTGCTGTTGAAGAATTACTATTAGCAACACTGATATTTATAAATAGATTTATAATAAACCCGGTGATTCCTGCACCAATTATACCCATCTTTCGCTGATGATATTTTCTCGAAGAACTTTCTTTTAAAAATTTTTTAGCTATGATCAATAAAATTCCAAAAGGTAAAAAATTTAATAACGGAAGTAGTATGAAAAGACTAAAAATAGTATTATATCTTTCTTCGGGTAGCCACATATTTGTATCTAAAGAAAGTGGAATATAAAGAATAAAATAAATAGCTTCCGTTAATATAATAATTGTCCAAAGTATTTTTTTCATAAATTTCTAAACAATTTATAGCACCTACTCCTATTCTACCACCCCCCCCTCAAAACAGCAAATTACTTTTCCACAACAACTGAATTTTAATAGAATTTGTGATATAGTTTATCATATGAACGATAAAGAATTAAAAAAATTAAAAATCAATTTTTAAAAACTAATAATTAGAAACATGAAAAGTTTAGGTCTTTTTTCGCTTTCAAATTCGTTAAAATTTTTTACTCCCAAAGAAGAACTGAAAATTTTTTATTTTAGCGTTGCTCTTTATAATTTTGCTCTTTCTTTTGTCCAGATTTTTATACCCCTTTACTTATTTAAAAAAGGATTTCCTCTTAGTTTAATTTTATTATTTTTTGCCCTCAGCCAGTTGGGGCGTTTGTTATTTTTGCCTCTGGCTGCCCATCTTTCCAGTTCCTTTGGCGCTAAAAAAATTATCGCCATTGCCTTTGTTTTTCAAGTAATCTATTTTTTCTTTTTGCAAAAAATAGATTACTTTTCCGTTGGTTTTTGGGGAAGCGTTATCTTCTATGGCGCAATCTGGGCTTTTTTATATCTGCCTTACCACGTACATTTTTCAAAAATTGCTCCGAATGAAACCCGCGGGAAAATTATCGGGCGAATTAATAGCTATTCTGCTGTTTTTTCAGCAGCCGGACCGCTCTTGGGAGGAATCATTATTACTAAGTATGGCTTCAATTGGGCTTTTTTATTAGCAATTTTAATAATAATTCCGGCTATTGCCCTGCTTCTCTCCACTCCCGAGGCATCAAAAATTAGAAAAATCAATTTTAGTTTAGTAAAAATTAAAGGGGTTTATCCTGATTTAATCGCTAATGGCTTTTTTAATTTTCAAGACTTTATCAATATTATTATGTGGCCTCTCTTTATTTTTATTATTATTCCACAATATCAAACAATTGGTTTTATCCAAACCATTTCTTTATTTATTTCTTTAATTGCTTTTCATTCTGTTGGCAAATTAACTGATAAATTTAATCGCAGCAAATTATTATTCATAAGGCAGTATCTTAAATAGTACGACCGGGGGTTTAAGAATTTTGGCCAACTCTCCTTTAAGCATATTTTTTTTTAATGCCCTTTCAACTTTTACCGGGCCCTTACGAGGATTTCCTTGGACTGCAAAACTCCAAGAACATATGGATCAAGAAGCTATAACCGAATATATGACAATTTTTGAAATCGGCGGAACGCTAATTACCATAATTGGCTTATTATGTTTTGTTTTCTTGTCCCGAATAATGCCCTTTAAAGAAATTTTGATTTATGGAATAATCGCCGGTTCGTTTTCGGGATTGTTTATAAATATAGTAAGGAGATAAAAAAATTTGGCTTTGACAATTAAAAATAGCAAGATTGATTCTAAACTAAAGGCAAACTAAACCAAAACTTAGTTCCCTTGTTCTCGCCTTTAGATTCAAATCCTATTTTACCGCCGTGTCTCTCAACAATATTTTTAGCCAGAACAAGGCCTAAGCCGCTCCCTTCTGTTTCAATTGTTTTGACATTGTCGGCCCGAAAAAACTTAAAGAAAATATAGGGCTGGTCTTTTTTTGGAATTCCAACTCCATTGTCTTTGACAGAAAAAACTAAATTATTTTTATCTTCACCAAGAGAGATTTTAATTTCACCTCCCTTAATACTATAGACAATGGCATTTTCTAAAAGTATCTGAATAACAGAATTGATTCTTTCTTTGTCAACATTAACCTTGGCTAAATTTTTTTTAAAATTAGAAATAATTTTAATATCTTTTAATTTTATTTGATCTTCCGCATCTAAGAGGATCTTTTTTGTTATTTCCTCTAAACTAACCGGGGTTAATTCATACATATATTTATTATATTTCTCTTCTGTTTTTGAGGTATTAAGCAAGATGTCGGTTAATTCAATTAATTGTTCATTTGATCGCATTATCTGTGAGATCAAATTTTTATTTTCTCCTATTTTTATTTCTTCTGATAATTCTTTGGCCGCCCATTTGATTTTAGTAAGCGGCGTTCTTAGTTTATGGGCCGCAATAGTAATAAATTCGTATTTTAATTTATCCGCCTCTTTTGATTTGCGCCAAAAAATATTGCCGATTATAAACGAGAAAACAGCTGTGATTAAAGGAACTGTCCAAAATTGAAATCCGGGAACATTTTTAATAAACCAACTGTTCAAAAAACTTATTCCCATAACGCCGCCGCTAATAAGGCCGATAACAACAGAATAAATAAACGCTTTTTTAATGACAATTCTAATGTCCATCAGTTGATGTTTGATTATGGCATAGGCAGCGGCGCTGATAAAGAGAGGTATTGCTATCCAGCCGATATGCAGTGGAATGTCAAACGCCACTAACCATTCTATTCCACCTAAGGTAGCTGCGAAAAAAATAACGGCTAACCATTTAGCCCGTTCCTTATTTAAACCGGTTTCCCTTTTAGATTCTTTTAAAAAAGATAAAGCCGTGACACTTGCCACAATTAGATATTTAACCACACCAAAGACAAGAAAATAGAAGAAAGGTGATTTTTCTCCTCGCCAAACTACGCCGACATTCGGCAAAACATAAGACCCCATTTTTACACTGTCAGAAAACCATAAATAAAGAAGCTCAAAAATAGCAATAAAATAAAGAAAATAGATAATATTTTCTTTCTTTTTAGTGTAAATTAAATAAAGATGATAATAAATTGCAGCCATAAAACATACTCCTGTATAACCAAATCTATACCAGAAAACCGCCAGTTCAAAATTATTAGAATAAAACATGGATAAAGCATTGCCGAAGAACCAGATACTGATTACAAAGGTCATTCCGAAGAAAGCCCTGTATAACTCGGATTTATTATTTTTTGTAATAACAAAAATGCCCAGTAACAGCGTAAATAATGTACCCAAACCAGAAAGCAACGGATGATTTAAATAATGAACGCTGGCTAAGAAATCTTTAAGATAAAGCATAAAAGCATAATAAATTAACCTAATCGCTTTAAAAAGCGATGATTAAAAAATTTTATTCTATTATCTATTATAACTCTTAAAAAAAATAAAACAACCTATCGCGCTTGACAAATTTTTTTATTTGTCTAAAATATAATAATGTGAAATATATTAGCACTCTTGAGAAGATAGTGCTAATTTAATTAAATATACTCTAACAAATTTAACTAAGACAAGGTTAACTAATAATAAATTAATTTTAAAAAACTCTATGAAAATCAAACCCTTAAACGACAAAATCATCATCAAACCAATTGCAGAAGACGAAGTGACTAAATCCGGGATAGTGCTACCGGACACGGTGGACAAAGAAAAGCCGGAAAAAGGCGAGGTCGTGGCTACGGGCCCGGGCAAACTCTTAGATAATGGCCAACGCGCGCCAATGAGCGTCAAAGTTGGTGATAGGGTAATGTTCAAAAAATACGGCCCGGACGAAATAAAGGTGGGGGATGAAGAATTGCTTGTTATTTCCGAAGAAGACATTATCGGCATTCTTGAGTAATCCTTCGACTTCGCTCAGGATAAATTTTTAATTTAACTTTTAATTTTTAACTTTAAACTTTTAACTTGAAACCTATGGCAAAACAAATTTTATACGACGAAAAAGCAAGATCATCCTTGCAAAAAGGAGTAGACAAATTGGCTGATGCGGTCAAAGTCACTTTAGGCCCCAAGGGCAGAAATGTGGTTTTGGACAAAGGTTTTGGCGCGCCGACGATTACCAAAGACGGCGTGACTGTGGCTAAAGAAATTGAGCTGGAAGACAAATTCGAAAATATCGGCGCCGAACTTGTTAAAGAAGTGGCTTCTAAAACCAATGATGTAGCCGGCGACGGCACTACTACGGCCACTATTTTAGCCCAGGAAATGATCCGCGAAGGGCTTAAGTATGTTGCTGCCGGCATCAATCCGATTGAAATTAAAAAAGGTATTGATAATAAAGTAAAAAAAATTGTCGAACGCCTCAAAGAAATGTCCAAAAAGATTTCTTCAAAGGAAGAAATCGCCCAAGTCGCTTCTATTTCGGCTAACGATCCGGAAATCGGCGAAATCATTGCCGAGGCCATGGACGCGGTTGGCAAAGAAGGCGTGATTACCGTTGAAGAATCGCAACTCTTTGGCTTGGAAAAAGAAGTAGTTGAAGGCATGCAGTTTGATAAGGGCTATGTCACGCCTTATATGATTACCAATACTGAAAAAATGGAAGCGGAACTCGAAGAACCCCATATTTTAATTACCGACAAAAAAATCTCATCCATTCAGGAAATTCTGCCGCTTTTGGAAAAAGTCGCCCAATCCGGCAAAAAAGAATTGGTCATTATTGCCGATGAGGTTGAGGGTGAAGCTTTAGCCACTTTAATTGTTAATAAACTACGCGGCACCTTTAGCGCCTTGGCAGTCAAAGCGCCCGGTTTTGGCGACCGAAGAAAAGCTATGCTCGAAGATATTGCCATTCTTACCGGTGGCAAAGTGATTACCGAGGAAATCGGCTTAAAATTAGAAAGCACCACTTTATCCGATCTGGGACAAGCCAGAAAGGTTGTCTCCACTAAAGAAAATACTACTATCGTTGAAGGCAAGGGCAATGAAAAGAAAATTAAAGAAAGAATCGCCCAAATCAAAAAAGAATATGAGGTATCTGACTCCGATTTTGACAAAGAAAAACTCCAAGAACGTTTGGCCAAACTTGCCGGCGGCGTGGCCGTAATAAAAGTTGGCGCGGCCACTGAAACCGAAATGAAAGAAAAAAAGCACCGCGTTGAAGACGCGCTTTCGGCCACCAAGGCCGCGGTTGAAGAAGGCATTGTTCCCGGCGGCGGCGTGGCTTTGGCAGTGGCCTCTGACGTTTTTAAGCAAATTTTTGAAACCAAAGAAAAAGAAGAGGTTGATTCCAGATTTGCCGGCGAACAAATTGTGGAAAAGGCTATTTTAGCTCCCATTAAACAAATCGCCGAAAATGCCGGCAAAGATGGTTCTGTTATTCTTTATGAAATTATCAAACGGCAGCAAGAAGAAAAAAATCACAATATCGGTTATAATGCGGCTACCGGTGTTTTTGAAGATATGATGAAAGCTGGCATTGTTGATCCAACTAAGGTGGTAAGGTCAGCTCTACAAAATGCGGCTTCGGCTGCTTCCATGTTCTTAACCACCGAGGCGGTGATAACCGATCTTCCTGAAAAAAAAGATGGTTATGAGCATATGCCCCAAATGGGCGGCGGCATGCCAATGATGTAAAAATAAAACTCTAATTTAAGATTTACCCCCACACCTAAATTTAGGTGTGGGGGTTTGTTTTGGCTTAATTTTTAATTTATGATACAATATAATCAAATTAAATTATCTTTAATTTTTATGAATGGTGATTTGTTTGAAGAAATTTTCAGTGCGACCAAAGTTAAAATGGAAGATCAGGGGGCTTATGATCGCGCTGCTTATGAAGAATTTGTGGAAGAAGCGATTTTAGATTTTCGCCGCGATGGCCTTATCACCGATGATGACAACGAAGAAGAAATTAAAGATAAATTAATGCTCCGCTTCAGAGAAGCCCAAGATTCTTTTGTTAAAGAAAAAGAATAAATTCTAAATAATTAAAACTCCTTTTGAAATTTAAAAAATGTTCAAAAGGCGGGGGATAAATTTATGGAAATAAACAAAAAAGACATTGAAGAAAACCGCTACTGGGCGGCATTAAGTTATCTTTGGATTCTTTTTTTGTTTCCTTTAATTTTTCGGAAAAAAAGCCATTTTGCCCAGTTTCACGCTAAACAAGGATTGGTTTTAACCCTCGCTTGGTTTGTGGTTTGGGTTTTAGGCGCTATTCCCGTCCTTGGTTGGCTGATTATTATACCCTTAGGTAATCTGATTTTGGTTATTCTAAGCGTTTTAGGTATTCTCAACGCCTTGGCCGGCAAATATTGGAAAATACCCTATCTGCACCAGTACGCGGAAAAAATAAAATTATAATAAAAAATTAACTAATAACTAACCTGCCCGCCAGTCGCTTTGGCTCCAGGCCATGGCAGGCGGGCAACTTACAAATTATTATAACTAATTAAAGTTGTAAGTTGTAAGGTTTTAAAAATTATGAAACAAAAACCTTTTGTCCTTTGGTTTAACCAATTGGGAATTAAAGACGTGCCGCTGGTTGGCGGCAAAAACGCTTCCTTGGGCGAAATGTATCGCAAACTTACTCCCCGAGGCATTGCCGTTCCTGACGGGTTTGCCGTTACGGCCGAAGCTTATTTTTATCTTCTGGAAAAAACCGGCATCGGCAAAAAAATAAGAGAAACTCTAAAAACTTTAAATATCAAAAGCCTATCTAGTTTAATGAGTGTCGGCGAACGCGCCCGGGCTTTAATTTTAAAAACTGAATTTCCGCCGGAACTGGAAAAAGAAATTTTGGAATTTTACCGCGACCTTTCAAAAAAATATAAAACTGCCAATGTTGACGTAGCCGTCCGTTCCTCGGCTACGGCTGAAGATTTACCCGATGCTTCCTTTGCCGGCCAGCAGGAAACTTATTTAAACATCCGCGGCGAAGAAGAACTGCTTTCTGCCTGCCGCAAATGTTTTGCTTCTCTTTTTACCAATCGCGCCATTTCTTACCGCCAGGATAAACATTTTGACCACTTTAAACTCGGCCTTTCTATCGGCGTGGAAAAAATGGTCCGGGCCGACAAAGCTTCTTCGGGCGTGATGTTTTCCATTGATACGGAGAGCGGCTTTCCTGATGTGGTTTTAATCAATGGCGCCTGGGGTTTGGGCGAAAACATTGTCCAGGGCGCAGTTAATCCCGATGAATTTTATATTTTTAAACCCTTACTTGCCAAAAATTTTAAATCAATTCTTTCAAAAAAATTGGGCGATAAAAAAATTAAAATGATTTATACGACTGATCCTGATCGGCCGACTAAAAACATTGCCACCACGCCGATTGAGAGAAAAAACTTTTGTCTTAATGACAAGGAAATTTTACAACTGACCCGCTGGGCAATGGTAATTGAAGCTCATTATAAAAAACCAATGGATATGGAATGGGCTAAAGACGGGGTAACCGGCAAGCTCTATATTGTTCAAGCCCGGCCCGAAACAGTCCAATCACAAAGAAATTTCAACGTCCTGGAGGAATACCAACTTTTAGAAAAGGGTAAACCGATTCTTTCAGGCGCGGCGGTTGGCTCAAAAATTGGCATCGGCCGCGCTCGAATTATCCAAGATGTCAAAAAAATCCGCGAATTTAAAAAAGATGAAGTTTTAGCCACAGATATGACCGATCCGGACTGGGAACCAATTATGAAAATCGCTTCGGCCATTGTCACTAATAAAGGCGGCCGCACTTGCCACGCCGCGATTGTTTCGCGCGAACTCGGCATCCCCTGCATTGTCGGCACCGGCCAGGCCACTCAATTATTAAAAAACAATCAGGAAATTACCGTTTCTTGCGCCGAGGGCGAAAAGGGTTATATTTACAAAAAAGCTTTGCGCTTCCGCGTTAAAAAAACCAATCTTAAAAATTTCCGCCGGGCTAAAACCAAAATTATGATGAATATCGGCTCGCCCGACATTGCTTTTTCCTCATCCTTTATTCCTAATGATGGTGTAGGACTGGCCCGGGAAGAGTTTATCATTAACGAACACATTAAAATTCATCCTTTAGCACTTCTTAATTTTGCTAAAATCAAGGATAAAAAAATTAAAACTCAAATAGAACAAATCACCCGCGGCTATAAAAACAAAAAGCAATTTTTCATTGATAAATTAGCCGAAGGCGTTGCCATGATTGCAGCGGCTTTTTATCCCAAGGATGTCATTGTCCGGCTCTCTGATTTTAAATCCAATGAATACGCTAATCTGATCGGCGGCCGAGCTTACGAACCGCAGGAAGAAAATCCAATGATTGGCTGGCGCGGCGCCTCCCGTTATTACAGCCAGCTTTTCCGCCCGGCTTTTGATTTAGAATGCCAGGCCTTAAAAAAAGTCCGCGAAGTTATGGGCTTTAAAAATGTCAAAATTATGATACCCTTTTGTCGCACCATTGAGGAAGGTAAAAAGGTGATAAAAATAATGGCAGAAAATGGGCTCCGCCGCGGCAAAGACGGCTTGGAAATTTATGTGATGTGTGAAATTCCTTCTAATGTTATTTTGGCTCTGGAATTTGCTAAACTTTTTGACGGCTTTTCTATCGGCTCAAACGATTTGACGCAGTTGACTTTGGGAGTTGATCGCGATTCAGCGTTGGTTAGCCATGTTTATGATGAAAGAAATACGGCAGTTAAAAATCTAATTAGAACCGTGATTAAACAAGCCAAGACCAGTAAAAGAAAAATCGGCATCTGCGGCCAAGCGCCCTCCGACTTTCCGGATTTTGCCCAATTCTTAGTTGAATGTGGCATTGACAGCATCTCGCTTAACCCCGACACAGTCATCAAAACCACTCTGGCTATTCTCAAAGAAGAGCAAAAAATGAAAAGAAGAAAATAATCAGTTACAGAAAAGAAAAACCCTGAAAAATTTTTCAGGGTTTTTCTTTTAATAAAATTTAGGGTAAAATGTAAGTAAATGTTTCTCCATAATTTCCAGCCGCAAAGCATTATTTTTTCCTTAGGACCGTTAAATTTTTATTGGTACGGTTTTTTTATTTCTTTAGGGATTACGGCCGGTTTGATCGTCGGGTTAAAATTAGCCAAACGGTATCAAATCGCCTCGGACTTAATTTGGGAGCTGCTCTTTTGGTTATTGCCTTCGGGTTTTATCGGCGCCAGATTATACCATGTCTTAATTAGTTGGCAATATTATTTAGCCAAACCTCTGGAGATTTTTAAATTCTGGCATGGCGGACTGGCCATTCATGGCGCTGTTTTCGGCTCGCTTCTGGCTTTAATAGTTTTTGCTAAAAAAAATAAACCCCCACACCAAAAATTTTGGTGTGGGGGTAAACTTTCTTTCTGGCAACTAGTTGATATTTTGGCTCCGGCTTTGGCCTTAGGCCAGGCAATCGGCCGCTGGGGCAATTATTTTAATCAAGAGTTGTTTGGCCGGCCAACCAATTTACCCTGGGGAATTCCGATTGAACTAGCTAATCGGCCGCTTGATTATCTAAATTTCTCTTATTTTCATCCTACTTTTCTTTATGAGTCGCTACTTAACTTTTTAATCTTTTTAATTTTACTCAAAATCCACTCTCTCAAACTAAAAGGCAAATTAAAAATCCCAACCGGCAATATTTTTTTAATTTATCTGATTTTATATTCCACGGTTCGCTTTTTTCTTGAATTTGTTAGAATTGATGAAAACTACTTACTATTTGGGCTACGCTGGGCACAAATAGTAAGTCTACTAATTATTATTATTTCGTTTCTTTTGCTGTCATTCCTGCGAAAGCAGGAATCCAGAATAAAAAATTAGATTCCGCATCCCGCCTGCATTAAAATTACGGCGGGCAGGCAAGTGCGGAATGACAAAAATATGAACCAACTTTCCGTTCAAGAAGGTCAAACTTTACTTCAACTCGCCCGCCAAACTCTGGATAATTATTTTACTAAACAACAAATTAAACTTAATAATTTGCCCCAAGGGCTCTTTTCCCAACGTGGCACTTTTGTGACCTTGAGAAAGCAAGGGGAACTGCGCGGCTGTATTGGCTTGGTTGAAAGCGACCAGCCGCTTTATCAGTCAGTCTGCCAAATGGCCTTGGAAGCGGCCTTGGCTGACCCGCGTTTTTGGCCGCTTGAAAAAGAAGAAGTAAAGGATATTAAAATAGAAATTTCAGTTTTGACCAAGCCGCAAAAAATAAATTCAGCTAAAGAAATAAAATTGGGCATTGACGGAGTGATAGTTAAAAAGGGTGGTTGCCGCGGTGTTTTTCTGCCCCAAGTGGCCAAAGAAACCGGCTGGAGTTTGGCGGAATTTATGGATCATCTCTGCGCTGACAAAGCCGGGCTTTCAGCCGAGGCCTGGCAAGCCGGAGATTGCAAAATTTATACTTTTCAAGTTCAAATTTTTGAAGAAAAATAAATTATAAATATTGCCTGAGTTTATCGAAGGCTAATATTAAAAAGTATAAAAAAATAAGAACCCTTCGACTTCGCTCAGGGAATAAAAATTAAAAGACGACTAAAAGCCGTCTTTTATTATTCTAATTATCTCTAAATTATATAAAGGGGTAAAGTTTGAAAAACCGGACCTAAGGTAGTATTATAACTTTAAGAAAGTAGCATCAACCTTAGGTATGAAAGTCAAATGTCCTCATTGTCAAAATCAATCTTTCTGGCGATTAAGAGACGGACGGTTAAAGTGTCAATCTTGTCACCGGCGTTTTTCTCAATCCAAACCTTGCTTAGCAGTCAGCCGTCAACTTTTAAGGCGAATCATCTCAGAATTCTTACTTGAACATTCAACTAATGTAATTCTTAGCCGAGTTAAGATTTCTAAGTACAAACTTTTAAAAATTTTGACTTTGTTAAGAATTGTCATGGCCAAGGATGTGCCACAAGTTTTCTCCGGCATTGTTGAGGTAGATGAAACCTACTTAGGCGGTCAAATGAAGAACAAAAGAAAGAAAATTAAGCTAAAATTAGGCAAAAACAGAAGGGGTTTCGGCACAATTAAGCAACCAGTTTTTGGCATTCTTTGCCGGGAAGGAAAAGTTTGGGCCGAGATTGTTCAAGACACTGAAGCTAAAGATTTGCAACCTCTAATTGAAAGACAAGTCAAGAAAGGTTCAACCATCTGTTCTGATAAATGGCGCGGCTATACAGGTCTGGCAGCTAAAGGTTATGTTCACCGTTTGGTTGATCACGGCAAGAAAGAGTATTCTGACAAAAAAGGACATCATATTAACGGCCTAGAAGGTTTCTGGGGTTATCTCAAAAGAAAGCTCTCGGCTAAAGGCGGTGTCCGCCAAGAAAGACTGCCGCTTTACCTTGGCGAGTATGTCTGGAGATACAATCACAGGCAATTTTCTTTAAAAGAACAGGAGAATTTAATCTTTAAGCTAATTTACGAATAAATTGGTCCGGAAAATTGAACTTTACCCTATAAAGAAAATGCTCAGGAACCCGCCGCCCAAGAAAAAGCCAACAATGGCATAAGCGGCAAAAATAATTACCAAACCCAAGGTTGCCCACAAAATCACATCCTTGCCTTTCTTAATTCTGGTTTCATTGCCGCCCGAAGTCAACCACAAAATTCCGCCGTAAATAAAAACCGCCAAAGCCACCGACCCTATAATTCCCAAGATTGTCTTAATGCCCTGGCCAATGATTACCCGAGGGTCGGTAGAATCACCGCCGCCAGTATCACAATTCCCCGTTAAGGGATTAGGAATACAAACCGTGCCCGAATCTTGTCCTCCATCTCCATCTTGTGCCGCGAGGGCTATATTTATAGAAATAACTAAAAAATAAATAATTAGAATTAACAGAAAAATGTTCAATTTTTTAAACATAAAATAGAGATTATTTTATATCAATAGTATATCATAATTTTAAATAAAATAAAAGAGGCCATGAAAATAAAATTTCATGGCCTTTAAATTTTTTATCTCACCCCCCAAAGTTCGACATAAACCTCGGCTCCTTTTGAAGCCCAAAAGGTTATTTGTCCAAAATCCGTAGAGAAATAAAGGTCCTGTTCGGGCCCTTCATGTCTAATCTTGCCTCCTTTAGAGTTAATAACTTCCAAGTAGGCATCTTTAGAAAATTGATATCGAATCTTATCGCCTTTGCGCACAGTTTCTGGTGTCATCCAGCCCGTCTTGATTTTAGCATCTTTGCTAAATCCCCTACCAACAAACTCACCGCGGGCAATCAATTGATAGCTCGGCACATAAGGTGCGAGCTTTAGTGGAGATTTCCAAAGCTGGTCTTTTGCCTCGCTCAATAAAGCTCTGGCATAACCTTTTTCCTGGGCTTTTTCATAAAGAGTAGCTGGTTTTTCTTTAATAACACCCTCTTTTATAATTGGGCCGTGAAAAAGAAAATAACCTACACCCAAAGCTATTACCAAGGAAGCAATAAGCCACCAATTTGTTTCTTTACCCTTTTTTAAAGAATAAAGAAAATAAATCAGAATGCCACCAACAGCGGCGAGAAATCCCAAATTCGTCCATTGGATATTAAATATATGAATTAATATGCCAACGACGAGCAGGAAAGTCCCTGCGATTATTAAAGAGCCGTTGTTTTTTACCCAACTCCTCACTCGATCAATTTTTGGTTGATCAAGATTTAGAAGATAAATGGCGCCACCAATGACGCCTAAAATAAAAATTAAAGCAAATAAAATCATTCAACACCTCCTATTTCTTTGAATACTTCTCTATTTCTTTAATTATTTCTTCCGGAGTCTTGCCGGTTAAACGTTTGGCTAAATCCTCAGCTGTTTCTTTGCCGACTCCTAACCCGCGAGCAATTTCTGTTAGTTCCGGTGCGGAAAAAACAAGTTTACCGCTTTGAGCAGCGGTCTCTAGGGCTTCCAGTCTCCTGACCAATTCACCGAGTTTGCCGCGATCTGCCAAAGCTCCGTAAACAGTTTCTATCCGATATTTCTCGGCATCGGCCCCGATTGTTTTTCTTTTGGCGTCCTGACGGGCTTCAAATTCTTTAATAGAGGACTCTCTGATCTTTTGCACCATTTCCCCGCTTGGGTCAATGGTTAACATCTGGACGGATATAACTTCTATGCCGTACCGTCCTTTTAAATCATTGATTGTTTCTTCAACGCTGTCCATATACTGTGTGGTAAAATCCTCTGGATTCTTTTGAATGTCCTCCCATTTTTCACCAGCTACTCCCTTGCGAAATGAGGGTGTTAAAGTATTGAAAGTCATTTCCAACCAATTTTGCACTGCAAACAGTGCTTTATACGGGTTTATTATTCTGATTCTGAAAGCTAATCCTATGTTCAAGGGGATCATCTCTTTATCTTCTGCCTTATCGACTTTGGTGTAATAAATATCATCCTGAACCAAAATGTAGTCAATGATTTGTTTTTCATGTGGTTTGAGGCCCATGGTGCCGTCGTTTTTCTGTTCGATTGAAACCCAACTAAACGGGTATTTATAAACTTCAAAAAAACGCGGAAAACCTAACCAACGAATACCTTTTAATCCTAATCTGGTTTTTACTTTACTAAGCTCTCTTTCTTCCTCCGTTTGGCCCACAGTCCCGTCGTCATTCAATTTATGCCCGCGATATTGCATTAAAAGGCGATCAAAAGCGCCCCCGGCTCCGGCAGTCATCACTACCTTGGTCGTTCCTTCTTTAACAACAGTGAACATAAAATTCTTGGACGCCATTGATTTGATAACCGATAGCACAAAATAAATATTCAAAAAAACACCTATTGCTATAAAAAACACTGCTAATACTGTCATTTCTTCTTCCTCCTCTATTTTGGGGTTTATATTTTAGTTACCAAGGGTAACTTTTGTCAAAGATCAACACATAAATATAGCACAATGAGGCAATTTTGTCAATCTTGGATAAACGATTTTTCAAAAATTTATAACAGTCAATGTAATATATCAAATTTTGGCCTAACAAAAAAGCCCTGGCACAAGGGCAGAAACCCTTGGCCAAGGCCTTAATTAATTATTGCCAAATTAATTATTGCCAAATTAACCAACTAAAAAAAGCGTGATGAAAATCCGCTTTAGAAAAATGCCTGCCAAATGGCGGCTTTAAAATTTCTGGCGACTTCGCGCTGAAATTCATTGTCTTTTTTAGCCAAAGTCCGCCAGCTTCTGGAAAAATGCCGCTGTAAATTTTTAATTGCGATCGGCCCTTCTTGCCAATCGCGGTGATTTGAACGACTAAAAGTTGAAGTTTTACGGTGCATATTTTTGTTTTTATTTTTGTTTCCGCCCGAGGCGTGCTCCCGAGGCGCATCCGCCTGCCTACCGGCAGGTAGGCCTTGGGCAGAGACTAGCCTCTGACTGAATTTTTATTTTAACTGTTTATATTATAGCATTTTTTGGCAATTTTGTCAAGGTTAAACCGGAAAAATTTGCCCAATTTATCTGTCCACAATTAATGCCCAGCTATCTAATTTTTAAACTCTTGACAAGATTTTTTATATAATATAAAATATATATTGCTAAAAAGTTAAGACAGAACTTTGACAATTAAAAAGTGATAGAAAAAAATTTAGTCAATTTCTAAACCTATAAATCTCAATCCAGTCGGTATTTAATTACCACTGGTTAAGCCAATATTAAACTTTTTGAGAGTTTGATCCTGGCTCAGGATGAACGCTGGCGGCGTGTCTAAGGCATGCAAGTCGAACGGTCCACCCGAATTTTCGCAAGAAAATTTAGGCGGATAGTGGCAAACGGGTTAGTAACACACTGGTAATCTGCCTCGAAGTCTTGAATAACCCGCCGAAAGGCGGACTAATACAAGATGGAAATGAGGGGACGAAAGTCATTCTCATTTAATGGCCCCGCATTTGCGGGGTTGCTCCAAGAGGGGCCTGCGTCCTATCAGCTAGTTGGCGAGGTAATGGCTCACCAAGGCAATGACGGGTAGGGGGACTGAGAGGTCGGCCCCCAACATCGGAACTGAGACACTGTCCGGACTCCTACGGGAGGCTGCAGTCAAGAACCTTTCTCAATGGGCGAAAGCCTGAAGAAGCGACGCCGCGTGACCGAAGAAGCTCTTCGGAGTGTAAAGGTCTTTTTTCGCCGAACAATTTTTGAGCTTAGGCGAAGAATAAGGGGCTCCTAAACTCGTGCCAGCAGGAGCGGTAATACGAGTGCCCCAAGCGTTATCCGGAATTACTGGGCGTAAAGCGTCTGTAGGGGGCTATGTTAGTCTTGCGTTAAATCCCGGAGCTCAACTTCGGGACCGCGCAGGAAACGGCATGGCTAGAGGGTGTGAGAGGCTGATGGAACCTACGGTGTAGGGGTGAAATCCGTTGATATCGTAGGGAACACCAAAGGCGAAGGCATTCAGCTGGCGCACTCCTGACCCTGAGGGACGAAAGCGTGGGGAGCAAAAAGGATTGCTCGCAA
>JAZDOD010000006.1:0-3210 GCA_043798995.1 bacterium | reverse complement strand
GTACCGGTTTTGCCGGCGACTTTTATTGGTAAATCTTTTAAAAGATAAACCGTGCCTTCGGTGACCGCATCTCGCAGGCCTTCGCGGACTATTTCAAGCTTGTTATTATCAACCAAGTTTGTTCTTATGGCTTCTGGCTTAAATTCCTCCACAGTATTGTTATTAGAATCAATAATTTTTGAAACTAATTTTGGCCGCCACAATGTTCCGCCATTAGCAACGGCAGCTATGGCTGTGGCAAGTTGAAGCGGCGTAACTATGACATCCCCTTGGCCGATTGAAACATTATAAGTGTCGCCAGTATACCAATCTTCATGTTTAACCGCTTTTTTCCAAGTCGGATTAGGTACCAAACCGCCGGTTTCTCCCGGCAAATCAATGCCAAGGGGCGGTCCAAAGCCAAAAAGTTTAAGATATTTTTCAATTCGGTCAATGCCCAATCCTTTAACATTTTTGTAGCCGCCGCCTATTTCATAAAAATAAACGTTTGCCGAAACAGCCAAAGCCCGGCGCATATCAACAAATCCATGGGGCCGCCAATCATGAAATATGTAGGTTATTTCCGGGTTATATTCATTAGGAATGGTGATATATCCCAAAGTGTCATCGATTTTATAATTAGGATCAATAGTATTTTCAGCCAAAGCCGCCGAAGCTATAAATGGTTTAATTGTTGATCCCGCCGGATAAAAACCGCTGATTACCCTGTTGAAAAAGGGGCGATTTTTATTATTAATGAGTTCTTGATAGGTTTCATTTACTAGGTTGTTGTTAAAAATATTGTTGTCAAAATTTGGCAAGCTGACCAGTGATAAAATTTGGCCCGACTTAACATCTAAAACAACAGCGGCTGCTCCCGGCGCATTGGTTTGAACCATCTTGGCGTAAATGGCGTCGGTTAAAAGTTTTTGAAGGCTGATATCAATGTTCAAAATTAAATTATTGCCCGACTGCGCCTCTTTGGCCACTAAAGTTTTTAAAACAGTGTTATCGGAGTTAACCGAAACAGCTATTTTCGCTGGCGTACCCCTTAATTCTTTTTCATATTGAGCCTCGAGTCCGTCTTTTCCAATAAAATCTGGGAGCGAATAATAAGAATCGGCTTTAAGATCATCGGCTGACACCTTTCCGGTATAACCGATTAAATGTGAAAAATAAGGCCCTTCCAGATAATCGCGCTTGGTTTCTTTGCTGATAAAAAGGCCGGGCAGGTTTGGCAGATGGGCTTCAAGTTCAATAAGGGTGGTTTGATCTAAGTTTAAATCGAGCGAAACCGGCTCAGTGGAATTTTTGTTTAAGTTTTTTATAAAATCGGCAACTTCGGCATCGTCTTTCCCGAGAATTTTAGAAATTTGCCGAGTCCAATTATCGAGATTCTCTTTTTTCTTCGGAAGGTCGGCCGGAATAATTAATAAATTAAAACCTGGAACATTCAAAGTAAGAGCTTTGTTATTACGGTCGTAAATTATGCCGCGCGGCGCTTGGTTGTAATAAAATCGAACACTATTTTCGCTCGCTTTCAGGGCGTAATAATCTCCTTGCCAGATTTGGAGCCAAAAAGCCCTGGCTAAAAAGAGAATCAGAATCATTATTGCGATTATAAAAATAACGAAAATCCCTGTCTTTTTGATAGGAATTTCTAGTTTAGCCGCCGCTTTCTTGTCCAACAAGATTTCTTCAAGTTCAATTTCAACCCGATTTTTTCTAAAAATTCTTTTAAGCATTTTGAGCTTTAACTTTGAAAATGATTAATAACAGTAAGGCGGTTAAAATTAATTCTACTAAAATTTTATAATCAAAAAAATAAAATCCAAATTCCTCTAAATGGCCAATTTTAAGTAATGCCAAGGTATTAATTATCAACCAATTCAAAAAGTGGTAAAGCGCTACGCCAAGCATGCTTATAAACAATATGCTTTCCGTTTTTAAAGTTAAAAATACAGTTTTATAAAGGATAATTAAAATAGCGGTGAGAATCAATAAAACTAAACTATTTATTCCGAAATTTGAGAAATGACTAAGACCGGTTAAAATACCGCCCAGCCAAGCAAAAATAAGGGCTTTTGAGTCATTTCTGGTGAGTACTAAATAAAAAATTAATATTAAAAAAAGATTTAGATTTAAAAAAGATGAATTTATAAATGAAACTTGAAGACTGGCCAAGAAGATTAAAAAAAGCGCGGAGCCAATGATTGAAAGAAAATTTTTATAGTCCCTATTCATTGAGAGTTAAGAATTACAAATACACTGTCAAAATCCTGGGGCTTGGCCAATAATTCAATGTCTGCCGTATTAAAAACCTGGTTATCTCGGGATTTAACCTCTTTGACTTTTCCGATAATAAAACCCCGGGACCAGATGCCATCGGTTCCGGAAGAAATAACCAACTCTCCTATCTCAGGTTTTTTATTTTTAACAATTAAGTCAAAAATAACATCAGAACCCAAACCGCGAACTAAGCCGGAAATTTTGCTCGTTGCCGTAATGGCGGCTATTCGGCTTTGAGTGTCCAATATTGTCTGGACTTTAGAAACATTGTAGCTAGCGTCGGTAATGCGGCCAATAATTATTTCACCTTCTGAAATCACAACCATGCCAATGGCAATGCCGTCATTTGTGCCTTTATCAATTAAAAAAGAGCGGTTATTTTGGAAGTCGCGCCCGATAACGCCGGCCAGGCAAGTGTTGATGGCTTTTTGCGACAAATTTAATTTCTCTCTAAGAAGGGAATTTTCTTCTTCAAGCTGAGGCAGTTTTGCTAACTTATTATAAAGATCTAAATTTTCTGAAATTAAAAGGGTATTTGATTCTTTTGTATTTTTTATATTGAACACGGCGCTTTGCCAAAAAAATAGCCAGTTGCTTGTCTTGCTGAATATAACTTCAAAGGGTCTTAAAGTTTCGCTCAGATAATGTTTAAATAATAAAATTATTTGGTTTTGACCAAAAAAAATAATAACCAAACTCAATAAAAGCAGAATAAAAAATATGGTTAGATTGCGTTTTGCCATGCCATATATTTTACGCTAAATTTCCCAATCTGAAAACATTGACAAATTTAACAAGAGGTGTATAATATAAATACAGTTATATCAAGTCAAGAGCTTTGTGGCAAACTGAACCTTGAAAGGAGGGAAAAAAAATGAGCAAACCGAGAGCCGTTGTTCGTGAGATCGAGGGAAAACTGGCGTTAGATGACCCGGACGCCGT
>JAZDOD010000004.1:0-117704 GCA_043798995.1 bacterium | reverse complement strand
AGAATTTTTGGCCAACAAAATAAATATTTTGGTTTCCACCTCGGTGGTGGAAGTTGGAATTGATGTAGCCAATGCCACAGTGATGATAGTGGAGGATGCGGAACGCTTTGGCTTGGCTCAGCTTCATCAATTTCGCGGTCGAGTAGGAAGAAGCAATCACCAATCGTATTGTTTTCTTTTTACCAAAGTTGAGAATCTAACCAGCATTACCAGGCTTCAGGCACTTGTTAAATCCGAAGACGGTTTCTCTTTGGCGGAAAAAGATTTGGAATTTCGCGGTCAGGGAGAAATTTACGGTGTCAGACAGTCGGGTATGGCCGATTATTTTAAAATCGCTAATCTGTTTGACTATCAAACTATAAATTCAGCCAAAGATCAGGCGGAAAAAATTTTAAAAATTGATCCTGATCTTAAAAATTTTCCTTTACTTTTGGAAAAAATTGGCAATTTTCAAAAATCAATACATCTGGAAAAAAAAATTTGACATTAATCATTCAAGTGTTATATAATATTAAAACAGTTTTTTTGTTTCTTCAGGAGCCTGTTTTTAATTAATTTTAAAACAGACTTTTGGAGGAACATATCTTATCTTGGGAGGGAGGGGGAAGAAGTGACAGGGACAAGAATTATTTACCCGCAGAGAAGGAGCCGTCAGTTGTATGATTGTTCCCGAAATAAAGGCAATTGCCATAATCTCGGCGACAACGGCCATTGTTGTTATTGCTGGCTGACAATTGCGCCGGCAGAGGACAACATAATCGTTTTTCCAGACGGGAGCAAGGCTCACGAGGGATGTCACCGCAATGCCCTCAAACAAACAGTAGTCTTGTAAGACATCAAAAAAAGTGCCAGATTAACGGCACTTCTTTTTTTATTTTCCTTTTTTAATTTTTTATGTTATTTATAAGCAGGAGTAATCAGCGGATCGCCGGATTTTCTGAATTGTTGAACTTGATAATTGTAATAATTTAAGTTGCGCTCTTGCTCCGCTCTAACCTGAAGAATATTTTTTAAGAGTGTCAGAGTAATAACTAAGATAAAAAGGCATAAAATAGAGGAGGTGACGAAAAAAATCGTTGATTTATTTTTTATCTTTTTAGTTTTCATAGACTCCTTTTGATGAGTTAGAAACTTTAGACTTTAGTCTATCCCCTTAGGATATTTACGCTGTTCTTCTTGTTATCCCGCACTTTCCAGCCGAAGGCGGATCAGCCTCGGGCTGAGATGCGGAATCCAGATTTTAATATAAAAATTTTATTAAAAACGCTAGATTCCTGCTTTCGCAGGAATGACAAAATAAAATATGGAATCAAAAGTTAATAAAAAATCTCTTCTTCACGTATTTGACGATTATAAAGCAAAAAGAGAAAAAGTTTTTGCCAGTTTTGATGTTGAAAAAACTAGAGAAAAACTTCACGAGCTTAAAAAGGAAAGTATTAAAAATATTGAAAATTTAAAAAAGCAGGCAGTGGCTAATTTAAAAGATTTTGGCGTTAAAGTCTTTGAAGTTAATGATTACCAAGAAGCAGGCGAAGTTTTAAAAAAACTTACAGATGGTGCCAATTTGATTGTTAAATCAAAATCAAGCGTGATAAACAATTTGAATTTAAAAGAGATTTTAAAGGGAAAAGAAATTATTGAAACCGACACCGGAGATTTTTTAGCTGAATTAGCTGGCGCCAAAGCAGAGCATCATATTTCCCCGGCTATTAGTTTAGATATTAAAACCTTGCAAATGGTAATTAAGGATAAACTAGACCAAGATG
This sequence comes from bacterium, assembly GCA_043798995.1. GTDB lineage: Bacteria > Patescibacteriota > Patescibacteriia > JAACEG01 > JAGUWE01 > JAGUWE01. Next base: position 115,938 of record JAZDOD010000004.1, on the reverse strand, counting down.
TTGAGCCGACTGCCGAAGCAATCGTTGAATGCGTCAGAAATTATTTGCGAGAAAAGATTATTCAAGCCAAGGTTGGTTTAACAGGTGCCAATGCGCTGACTGCCGAAGGCCAGATTGTAATTTTAGAAAATGAAGGCAATATCTCTTTGGTTTCGCGTCTGCCGGAGCGTCACATTGTTATTGCTTCAGCCAAGAAAATTGTGCCTACCATAGAAGATGCAATGCTGGTTGTAAAATGCGCAACCATCTGGGGTACCGGCCAGGCCTGGCCGGTTTATACCAGCATCATTGCCGGTCCTTCAAAAACAGCCGATGTTGAAAAAAAATTAGTAGAAGGCGCCCAAGGAACAAAAGAGATCGATTTAATTTTAATAAATGATCATAAAGATTTAATAGAAACTCCCTTTGAGGAAATACTTTATTGTATTAGTTGCGGCGCTTGTCTTAATTTTTGCCCCGTCTTTCTGATAGAGCACGAAAAAATAGATTATAAGTTTGCCAACCGTATTTTTAAATGCACTTTATGCGGTTCCTGTAAGTTAAATTGTCCGGCTAAAATTGATTTAGGCAAGATTACCAAAGCGGCCCGGGTTCAATTTGCCAAAGAGGGTAAAAACCCCGAGTCCGCCCAAAAGATGATTGAAAATGTCAGAAAATACGGCAATCCCTTCGGTGAAATTAAAGAAGGTGAAACCCCTAAGGAACTATTTTGCTGTTAAATTTTGTGTCATTGCGAGGAGCGAAGCGACGAAGCAATCTCTGAGATTGCCACGCCTCGCCGTTGGCGAGGCTCGCAATGACATTTTCGTAGGTCTTAAGTCGCCGAAGAGGCGACTTTTTTATTTACCAGGTTTATGGTATAATTGACTTATGAAAATTAAGTCAATTAGGGAAATAAAAAGCGTAAAAAATAAACGCATTATTGTTCGTGTTGATTTTAACGTGCCTTTAAAGCAAGAAACAAACAACCCCGAAGCAGTCCGCAAGTTGGCGGATCGCTACGGGGCAGGTAAGAAACAAGAAATAATTAAAGACGATGCCAGAATTAAGGCAGTTTTGCCGACTATCAAATATTTGGCTGACAAAGGAGCTAAAGTTATTTTAATCAGCCATTTGGGCGATCCCTTAAAGAATAAAGAATTAAGAATTAAGAAGCAACAATTTAGTTTAACGCCCGTTGCTTTAAAATTGGAAAAATTGTTGGGAGTTAAGATTAGATTTATTGATGATTGTATAGGCAAAAAAATAGAGAATAGGGTTAAGAAAATGAAAGAAGGGGAGATAGTTTTGTTAGAAAATTTAAGATTTTACGCCGGTGAAGAAAAAAATGATGAAATTTTTGCTAAAAATTTGGCTAAATTGGCTCAAATTTACATTAATGAAGCTTTTTCAGTTTCTCACCGCGAGCATGCCTCGGTTTCGGCCATTACCAAATTTTTGCCCAGTTACGCCGGTTTTCTTTTGGAAAAAGAAGTCGCAGTTTTGACAAAAGTGCTCAAAAAACCAGAGCGGCTATTTTTGGTAATTATTGGCGGAGCTAAAATTTCCACCAAAATCAAAGTGATTGAAAACCTGCTTGAAAGGGTTGATTATCTTCTTCTGGGCGGAGCTTTGGTGAATAATTTTTTTAAAGCCCAGGGATACAACGTTGGCAAATCATTAATTGAAACGGATTACATTAAAGTCGCGCAAAATTTATTAACCGGTCCAAAAAAAGAAAAATTGGTCTTGCCGATAGATGTTTTAGTTGCCAAAAAAATTGAACCATCGGCCGAGCCATTGGTCAGGCATCTTAATGAAGTCAAAGATGATGAGATTATTTTAGATATCGGGCCGGAAACTATCAGAAGTTTTGCTTATTTGATCAAAGAGGCCAAAACTATTTTATGGAACGGGCCGTTGGGTATGTTTGAACTGCCGCGTTTTAGAAATGGCTCAATTATGATTGCCCGCGTCATTGCCAGCCGCTCGCAGGGCCAGGCCTATGGCATAGTTGGCGGCGGAGAAACAATTGAATGTTTGAATCAGACCAAGATGGCCCAATATGTTGATTGGATTTCCACCGGCGGCGGCGCGATGCTGGAATTTTTAGAAGGCAAAATCTTGCCAGGAATAAAACCACTGTTGAAATAAAATAATAAAAGATACTTATTTTGTCATCCCGGGCTTGATCCGGGATCCAGATTAATTTGCAAGTAAATATAATAATTATTATTTATGGCTAATCAACAAATCCTAGATTATTTAAATCAGTATAAAAATCAATTCAGTCAAGAAGCTTTGGTTTCAGAATTAAAAAAAGCCGGCCATTCTGATAATGAAATTAAAGAAGCCATTAATCTTGCTTATAATCATAAATCTCGTTTTTTTCTCAAAAGTAAGTTTAAAAAAATTAGTATTTTTATTTTTTTAATTATTTTATTATCTTGGGGTTTAATGAAAATAAAAGAGGAGATAGATGTAAGAAATAATCTGGCGATAAAAGATGAAGAATTTCTGCCAATGAGATTTGGAGGATTATTTTCAAAATATGGTTACATTAATAAGGAAGGCAAAATACTTATTAAGCCCAAATTTTTTTATGTAGAAAATTTTTCTGATGGTTTGGCAAAAGTAATGATTAATGATTCATTACCTTTTGGATTTTTTCCGCGCGGCATTAAGACAGGGTATATTAACAAGAAGGGTAAATTTGTAATTAAGCCTACATTGCGCGAAGGTTCTTTTGAATGTCCGGGGAATTTTCACGAAGGCGTTGTTCGGATTTGTATTAGAGATAAAGTTGGCTACATGAATCGCAGGGGTGAATTTATTACCAAGCCAATATTTGATGATGGTTTTGATTTTTTTGAGGGGATTGGACGCGTGCGGATAGGGGATAAAAAAGGGTTTATTAATACAGAAGGAAAGTATATTGTGGAACCGAAATTTGGATCAGCGACCGATTTTTCAGAGGGATTAGCAGCTGTTTGTCTTGAGGGTGAGAAAAATTATGAACATAGGTGTGGATTTATTGATAAGACAGGTAAATTTGTGATAGGATCTCAATTATTTATCTCAATTCCTCTTTCATTTTCCGAAGGACTTGCGGCAGTCGAGACAAAAAATGGGTGGGGCTTTATTGATCGAACTGGCAAATTCGTTATTGAACCAGGCTTTAAGGGGGCAGAAAATTTTAGAGATAGCATAGCTAGAGTTTATACACAAAAACGCTTTGCTCTTATTGATAAGACAGGGCAAGTTATTTCACCTTTAGAAGTAAATGATGTTGATTATTTTTTTGAAGGGTTAGCTGCAATAAATATTGGAGGTATTGTTCGTTATAATCTGCATTCAGATTCTGAAGATATTGATATCGGAGGTAAGTGGGGTTATATAGATAGAACAGGAAAAATAATAATAGAGCCAATATTTAGTAGTGTGAAACAATTTTCTGATGGTCTCGCAGCAGTTAAATATAAAGATAAATGGGGATTTATTAACAAAGAGGGGAAATTTGTTGTCGAGCCGCAATATGACTGTGTTGATAGTTTTTCAGAGGGTATGGCAGCAGTTGGTTATAATAATAAAAGTAATGTAGACATTACATTAGAGGAATGGCAGAATTGTGAAAATATAGATTATAGATGGACAGGTCAATGGGGTTATATTAATCAAGGAGGATCATTAATCATAAAACCGCAGTTTTATGAGGCCAATCCTTTTTCGGGCGGAATAGCTTTAGTCAAATATAATAATTCCAAGGGTCAGATCGCTAATTATAATATGATGAATTATATTAATAAAGATGGAAATTTTATTTGGAAATAAATCAGATATCTATGAATTTAATTAAGTTATCTTAAAAAATATAAAATTAGTTATGGAAATAAAAAATAATTTAATTTACAATTTTAAAAGATTTTTTCTTCCCCTCCCTCGGTATATTTTATTATTATTAATTATATTTTGGTGCTTTTTAGCCAACAACTTTTTCATTGGTTTTTTTATTTCCGGTTTACGATCCGAATCCGAAGCAATAATGAGTTATATTTTTTTACCAACACATGCGAGCGGCATAGCATTTTATTTCGCAACCGACTTAGATCCTCCTAAATATTTCGTTTTTATAGATTTTATTATTTTCTATTTTGGTTTTTGTCTTCTAATTTTTATTATCAGATACATTAAAAAGTTTATTAATAAATTTTTTAGGAATTAAAATTAAAAAATAAACCTATGCCCTCATTTAAAATCAAAAAACTTTCGGCTCGCGAAATTTTGGACTCGCGCGCCGAGCCAACTTTGGAAGTCCGCTTGGAATTGACCGACGGCAATGTTGCCAAGGCCTCGGTGCCTTCTGGCGCTTCAACCGGCAAATTTGAAGCCTGGGAACTGCGCGACAAAGATCCACGCCGTTACTCCGGCAAAGGAGTTTTAAAAGCCGCCGGCAACGTTAATACAATACTTGCGCGGACTTTGCGCGGCAAGGATGTGCGGGACCAGTTGCGAATCGATGAAATTATGAAAAAGGTTGATGGGACATTAAACAAAAGAAAATTGGGCGCTAATGCGATTCTGGGCGTTTCCTTGGCTTGCGCAAGAACTGCGGCTATGAGCGCTAAGCTTCCTCTTTACCGTTATCTAAGAAAATGTTTTGCCATTAAAGAAACAAAATATATTTTGCCAATCCCGATGTTCAATATTTTTAACGGGGGCAAACATGCTGATACTAATTTAGATTTTCAAGAATTTATGGTTATTCCGGAAGCAGAAAAACAAAATACCGGTAAAGCTAAGCCATCGACGTTTAAGGAAAAAGTTCGTCATGGCTCGGAGGTTTTTCATGCTTTGGGCAAGGTTTTAAAAGAGCGTGGCTTTGATACCGATGTTGGCAATGAGGGCGGTTATGCGCCGGATATTTTTTCTTCGGTTCAGGCGCTGGAAATGATTTTAGCCGCCATTATTCGCGCCGGGCTGACTCCCGGAGTTGATATGTCTTTAGGCATTGATGTTGGTTCGTCTATTTTATATAACGAGGATAAAAAACGTTATATTTTTCGATTAGATCAAGCCGCTTTTTCCAACATTACTTTAGTCGGTCTTTATTATGAATGGTTCAGAACTTACCCGATTATTTATTTAGAAGATGGTTTGGGCCAAGATGATTGGGAGGGTTGGCAGGAATTAACCGAACTTTTAGGTGAAGAAATGATGGTGGTCGGCGATGATTTGTTTGTGACTAATACCGCTCGGCTTAAAAAGGGGATTGAGAAGCGCGTGGCTAACGGCATTATTATTAAACCTAATCAGATCGGCACTTTAACCGAAACAGTCGCCTGCGTTAATTTAGCCAAGAAAAATAATTACCAAGTCATTGTTTCACACCGCAGCGGCGAAACCACGGATGATTTTATTGCTGATTTGGCCGTGGCTTGCGGCGCTGACCACATCAAAGCTGGCGCTCCTTCGCGCGGTGAAAGAGTGGCAAAATATAACCGCTTAATGGAGATTGAAGAGGAGTTGAAATTAGGTTAATAATTTTTTTTATTATGTCTTTTAATGGGAAAGCCTCGCCTTTTGTCCTCGCCATCCTTGACGGTTGGGGATTGGCGCCGTCAAGTAAAGGTAATGCCATAACTTTGGCCAAAACGCCCAACATGGATAATTTTTATAAAAAATATCCTTGGACCAAGCTTTGCGCTTCAGGAGAATGCGTGGGTTTGTCTAAAAAACAGGTTGGCAATTCTGAAGCCGGGCATATGAATATCGGCGCCGGCAGGGTTGTGCCTCAAGACGCGGTTTATATTGCCCAAAGTATCAACGACGGCACTTTTTTTAAAAATTCGGCTTTTAAATCAGCCATTGATCAGGTCAGACGGTTTAAATCAAAATTGCATTTAATGGGACTGCTAAGCGGCGAACAATCAGCCCACGTTGACTTTGACCATTTAATTGCTCTTTTGACTTTAATGAAATTTCATAAAGTAGAAGTATATCTCCATCTTTTTACTGACGGCCGCGATTCGCCACAACAGGCGGCCAATAGCTATTTAAAACGGCTAAAATATTATCTGCGAAACCATGAAAGAATCGCAACGATAATGGGCCGTTTTTACGCCATGGACAGAAAAAAGGCCTGGGCCAATACCCAAAAAGCTTATAACGCCTTAGTTTTAGGCGAAGGTTTGAAATTTAAATCAGCCGAAGATGCGATTTTGGCCGGCTATAAACACGGTCAAACTGATGAATTTATTTCGCCAAGTGTTATTATTGAAAAGAAAAAAAATAAGATTAAACCGATTGCCAGCATCTCTCATAACGATGCCGTTATTTTTTATAATTTAAGATCTGATCGGGCCAGGCAACTGACTAAAGCTTTTGTCCAGAAAAAATTCATCGGTTTTAAGCGAAAAAAAATTTTAAAAAATTTATGTTTTGTGGCTATGACTGATTTTGGCCCTGATTTACCCGGCATTCTGACGGCTTTTCCCGGCCACGACTTGGAAGCTACTTTGCCAATAAAACTGAAAGATTTAAGGCAGTTATACATTGCCGAAACTGAAAAATACGCTCACATGACCTATTTTTTTAACGGCGGCTATGATCATCCGGTAGCCAAAGAAGAGAGAATTTTAATGCCGTCGCCTAAAATTGATCATTACGACCAGCAGCCCGAAATGAGCGCCAAGGAGATTACCAAAAAAGTTATCAATTATCTTAGAAAAGATTCTTTTGATTTCATTGCCATTAACTTTGCCAATCCGGATATGGTGGGCCATACCGGCAATCTCAAAGCCGTTATTCGTGCCTGCGAAGTTGTCGATAACTGTGTTGGACAAATAGCGAGGGTTCTGTTAAAAAGAAATGGAACATTAATTGTTACCGCCGATCACGGCAATGCCGAGGAAATGATTAATTTAAAAACAGGCGAAGCCGATACTCAACACACTTCTAATTTAGCACCTTTTATTTTAATCAATAAACCTTTTTCTAAAAATAAAATAAAATTAAAAGACAAAGGAATTTTAGCAGACATTTCGCCAACCATTCTTAATTTGATGGATCATAAAATAACCCAAGAAATGACAGGCGCAAGTTTAATCATCTAATTTTATGGCTGAAAAAATAAAAAAGAAAAATACGCCTTTAATTTTGGTTATCATGGATGGCTGGGGAGTTGCTCCGGCATCCGAAGGTAACGCCATCAGTTTGGCCAAAAAGCCAAATTTTGATCATTTTATAGAAAATTATCCTGTTTTAACTTTGCAGGCTTCCGGTGAAGCGGTCGGACTACCCTGGCGTAAAATGGGCAGCTCTGAAGTCGGGCATATGAATATTGGCGGCGGCAAAATTGTCTATCAGGATTTGCCGCGAATTAGCCACGCCATCTGGGATGAAAGTTTTTTTAAGAATGAAGTTTTTTTAAAAGCTTGCGCTCATGTTAAGAACAATAATTCAACTCTTCATTTTATCGGTTTAGTTTCTAACGGCGGAGTTCATAGCAGTGTTGATCATCTTTACGCTTTATTGGATTTAATCAAGGCGCAAAAAATTGACAAAGTTTATATTCATGCAATTTTAGATGGCCGTGACACCGCCTATAATGAGGCAAAAAATTCAATTGAAAAACTGCAGGAAAAATTAAATTATCTTGATTTAGGTCAGATAGCCAGCCTTTCAGGCCGTTTTTGGGCCATGGATAGAGATAATCATTGGGAAAGAGTTGAGGAGGCTTATCTCGCTATGGCTTGCGGTAAAAGTGATCAGTATTTTGAAGATCCGGCTCAGGCGATTGATATTTCTTATCAGAAAAATATTTTTGATGAACAATTTATTCCAGCAGTTATCACTAAAAATAATCAGCCGGTTGGTATTGTCAAAGAAAATGACGCCATTATCTTTTTTAATTTCCGAGCTGACCGGGGGCGAGAATTGACTAAGGCTTTTGTTTTGCCAAGTTTTGAAAAATTTAGCCGCCCTTTTTATTTAAAGAATTTATTTTTTGTGACTATGACTGAATACGAGGATAATCTGCCGGTTGAAGTTGCTTTTAAGCCAGAAGTTGTTAAGGAGCCGTTGGCTAAAACTTTAAGCGACCGAGGTTATAAACAACTTCATATTGCCGAGACAGAAAAGTACGCCCACATCACTTATTTTTTTAACGGGGGAGTAGAAGAGCCGTTTGCCGGAGAGGATAATGCCATTATTCCTTCGCCGCGCGTTAGTTCTTATGATAAAACACCAGCTATGTCTGCATATGAAATGACCAACCGAATAATAGAAGAGCTGACCAAAGATAAATATGATTTTATTGTTGTTAATTTTGCCAATCCGGATATGGTGGGCCATACCGGCAATCTTGAAGCCACGGTAAAAGCGGTTGAAGTGGTTGATGAATGTTTGGGCAAGATTGTTAATTTAGTTTTATCAAAAAATGGCGTTGTAGTTATTACTGCTGATCATGGCAATGCCGAAGAAGTTATTAATATGCGTACCGGTGAAATTGACAAGGAACATTCCACCGTGCCGGTGCCTTTTCTTTTGATTGGTAAAGAGTGGGAAGGAAAAACAATCGCTGGCGTTGAGGCGGTTGGCAAAGATCTAAGCTTGTTAAAACCCGCCGGGCTTCTTTCAGACATTGCGCCAACTATCTTAAAGCTTTTAGGTATTCCCAAATCAAAAGAAATGACAGGAATGAGTTTAATTTGAAATAACTAACAACTTACCACTAATAACTAACAACTTACCACTAACAACTAATTTTATGCCGGAATTACCAGAGGTGGAAACAATTGTTAGCGGTCTTAAAACAAAAATTGCCGGTAAAAAAATCAAGCAAATAGAAATAAGAGACAATAAAGTAATAGCCACAAAAAAAGATGATTTTTTAAAACAAGTTTTGGGAAAAATTGTTAAATCAATCAGTCGGCGGGCAAAAATCGTGGTAATAGAATTAGCAGAGGAAAAGTTTTTATTAATTCATCTTAAATTAACAGGTCAGTTGGTTTATCACCCCTATCACGGCGCTATTATTGCCGGCGGTCATTCAATCGCTCATATTGGCAAGGCTTTGCCTAATAAATTCACCAGAGCGATTTTTATTTTTGATGATCAAAGCAAACTTTATTTTAATGATGTGCGTCGCTTTGGTTGGATTAAGCTGGTTGACAAGATTAATTTAGAAAAAATAAAAGCTGATCTTGGCGTTGAGCCTTTAAGCAAAGGATTTACTTTAGAAAAATTTCAGGAAATTTTAGCCCATAAAAAAAATACAACCATTAAAACTTGCTTGATGGAACAAAAATATTTAGCAGGTCTTGGCAATATTTATTCGGATGAGGCATTGTTTGCGGCCCGGATTAAGCCAACCAGAATTGTTAAAACCTTGTCAGAAAATGAAATAAAAAAACTCTGGCAAGTTATTCCCAGAATTTTAAAATATTCAATTAAACATCGCGGCACTTCATTTGCGGATTATGTTGATGTTGAAGGCGAGGTTGGTAATTTTATCAGATATCTTAAGGTTTATGGCCGGGAAGGGGAGAAGTGTTATGGCTGCAGAGGCGTGATTAAAAAAGTCAAAATCGGCGGCCGCAGTTCCCACTTTTGCGAAAAGTGTCAGCGATAAAATTTTTAGATAAAAAGATTCAAAACCAAAGTTATTACTAGGCCATAAATTATACCAACTGTAATTTCTGGCACCGTGTGGCCGACAGTTTCTAAAAGGTGAGAATATTTTTTTTGTTCATCTTGTGGCAAGCGGGCAACTAATTGGTTAGTAATATGAGCTTGGTTGCCAATACGTCGGCGAATGCCAACTGCATCTCTGATGATTAAAATTGCCATAATGAATGATAAAGAAAAAACCGATGAATTTATTCCTTCCCGCAGCATAATAATTAAACTCAAAGAAGTAACCATAGCCGCGTGAGAAGAAGGCATACCGCCATAATCAAAAAGATGCTTAAAAGTAAAATCGCCTTTAATGCTGTTAGTTGCTAATTTAATTGCCTGGCAGCTGATCCCGATGATGATGGGGATTAAGAAAAGTGAATAATTAGTTATCATATGGGAGAAATAATTTTATCAATTGTTTTTGGAGCCGTTCAGGGGCTGACGGAATTCTTGCCGATTTCCAGCTCCGGACATTTAATTATTTTTCATCATTTATTTAAGGCGCCTTTGCTCGATAGCTTGGCCTTTGATGCTTTTTTGCATTTAGGAACTTTAGTGGCTTTGATTTTTTATTTCAGAAAAGATTTACAAAAATTCATTTTAGCTTTTTCTAAAAAGTCACTTGATTATAAACCGGAAAGGAAAAATGTTTTTTTAATTTTAATTGCTTTTTTACCGGCCGCTACCGTTGGTTTTTTTTTGGCCGATAAAATAGAAATTTTTTTTCGTTCAATTGAATTTGTTAGTTTAGCTTTTATAGCCGGCGGTTTAGCCATTTTTATTTTTGATAATTATTTTAAAAAAAACAGGGAAATTTCTTCACTTAGCTGGGCAGATTCTCTTCTTATTGGTTTGGCCCAAATTTTAGCTTTTATTCCCGGAGTTTCCCGCTCGGCTATTACCATTATAGCAGGACTGGGGCTAAATTTAAAGCGCGACGAGGCGGCGCGCTTTTCATTTTTATTAGCCATACCGATTACTTTTTTTGCGGGCTTAAAATCATTTTACGATTTAATTAAATTAGATTCTGGTTTTAATGCGACTTTACTTTTGGGCGGTTTTTTATCTTCGGCCGTTTTTGGCTATTTATGCATCAAATATTTTTTGAAATTTCTTAAAAACAATTCGCTGAAAATTTTCGCTTTTTATAGATTAGCAATTGGTATTTTACTTTTTTTACTTTTAAGATGAAGAGCGCCGCTTAAAGTTAATAAATTCAAGACCATCGAAATAATTAAGAGAGCGGCAAGAAAGAAAAGGCGATTGAAATATATTTTTTCGGCCGGAATATTTTCGCCGACAATAAAGAATGTCTTAAAAGAGCTTTCGCCCAGGACTTCTTTTTTATTTCCCCAAAACGGCAAAGTTAAATCCTTTTGAGTTTGATCATTCTCATAAGCAAAAAGATTATTTTTGTCTAAGTTGAAAGCTATTTGCCAATTTTGATTTTTATTGTCAGCGGGGAAGAAAGGATAAATCAGCTGGCTATAATTTTCTTTTTGGTTATCCATTTCAATTACTAAATCAACCCTTTGGTAATTTAATAAATTCGGCAAAACAAAAGAAGAATAACTTTGATTAGAAACTGTTTCATCATCCGGCTGGTTGATAGTTAGAGATTTGCTAAGCGCGCCGAATTCTTGGGCAATGGCTATAGTCGGCTGGCCATTAATAAATCCTTCTTTAATGGCAACGCCGATGTGCTTGAATTTTGGGTTTAAAAGATTAGTTCGATGAGTTGCGCTGGCAAGCCAGGCCCTTACTACTTCTTCGCTTTCAGAAAAATCCATGGCTAAATTTTCGCCGGCGTAAAGATAATTGTAATTCTCTTCTTTAAACCACTGCCAAAATCTTTTACCAGAAGGACTAGTATGGGCAAAATAATTTTCCTCAATCATATCCTGACATTTATTTTCGGCTATTTGGGCGAGTTGTGGGTTTATCTCTAAAGCTGGCAAATTATTTTTTAAGCGTTCATCATTAGTCAAGTTTATTAATTTTTGAATATTAATTTGAGCCAGTGTTATTTTCGGCGATAAAAAAAATATAGCAAAAAAAGCTATATTTATTAGTAAAATAAATATTCCAAAATTAAAATTATAAAATTTTAAGCATCTTTTTTTGTTTTTCATTTTTGTTTTTATTTTTGTAACCCTTGCGTTCGGCCTTCGTAGCTTTGGCTACCCCGGCGAAGAAGGCAAAGAGGATTTTTTTGTTTTTTTGGCTTATTTTACTTTATTTTGGCTTACATTCAAAACCATTGAATTTTTTTCATTTTCTAATATAATTATAGCATAAAACTGAAAAAAAATCAACCCCGTAACAATCCTAAGAAAAATTTTTGCTAAATTAAGATAAAGCCGTCAGGTCGCCGACGCTTCAAAGCTTTGGCGACGGAGCGCGGCTTCGCCCCGAACCATGCGCTTGCGCATGGTTCGGGGCTTCGCCTCAATGTGGTTAAAAATTGTAAAAACCCTTCGCTGGGATTTGCTACGGGGTCAAGCCCAATAAAGTATGAATGAATTAATTAACAATTTAATTGCCGCCGGTTATTTAAAAACTCCGAGGATTATTGAGGCGTTTCGGCAGATTGATAGGGCGGATTTTGTGCCGGAAAATTTATTGAGTGAAGCTTATGGCAATTATCCCTTACCTATTGGCTATAATCAAACTATTTCTCAGCCGCTGACCGTGGCTTTTATGCTGGAATTACTCCAAGCCGAGCCGGGCCAGAAAATTTTGGACGTGGGTTCTGGATCTGGCTGGACAACGGCTTTGTTGGCTTATATTATTGGTTCTGGCGGTAGGGTTATAGCGATTGATAGAATTCCGGAATTAGTTGAATTTGGCAAAAGTAATGTGGCGAAATATAATTTTATTAAAAAAGGAATAGTAGAGTTTAATTGTGCCGATGGTTCACTGGGGTTGAAAAAAGAAGCGCCTTTTGATAGAATTTTGGCAGGAGCAGCAGCCGAAAAAGTTCCGGCGTCTTTAAAGGAGCAGCTTAAAATCAATGGCCGTTTAGTAATTCCGGTTCAAAATAGCATTTATTTGATTATCAGAAAGGGTGAAGATAAATTTTCTCAGGAAGAATTTTCCGGTTTTGCTTTTGTTCCTTTAATTGAAATTTAATATGCTCAAAAAAATATTTATTGTTGTTATAAGTTTATTGGTTATTTGTTTTTTAATAAGTTTATATTTTTTCTACAGCGTTGTTAATCCTTGCCCAAGTTTAAAGGGCGTTAAAGAATTTATCATAGATAAAGGCGATGGCGTTAATCAAATCAGCCAAAAATTAAAAAAAGAAGGTTTTATTTGTAGTAGGTTAGTTTTTGAAAATTATGTTTGGCTAATTGGTAAAAAAAATCAATTTAAGGCCGGCCGGCATTTTTTACCCAGGGATGTTAATATTCGCCACTTAGTCAATTTGTTAACCTCGGGTCAAAGTTTAACTAATGAATTGACAATTAAAGTTTTAGAGGGGTGGACAATTGACGAAATAGCTGAATACTTAGCTAAGCAAAAAATTGTAAAAAAAGAAGATTTTCTAAACGCGGTCAAGCTTCCAGATGATTTTCATTTTGATTTTTTAAAAGAAATTAATTCTCAAAACAAAACCTTAGAGGGCTATCTTTTTCCTGACACTTATCGAATTTATCAAACAGCTACTGCCCAAGACATTATCAAAAAGATGATCACAAACTTTGATCAAAAGCTTAACAGAGAACTTCGCGAGGAAATTAAAAAACAAGGCAAAAGCATTTCACAAATTGTGGTTATGGCTAGTATCTTAGAAAAAGAGGCAGGAAGCGATGAGGATAGGGCGATGATTGCCGATATTTTTTGGCGCCGGCTTAAAAAAGGAATAGGAATCCAAGCTGATTCAACCGTCAATTATATCACTGGCAAAAAAACCCCCAGCATAAGTTACGAAGACGCCCAAATTGACAGTCTGTATAATACTTATAAATACCGCGGTCTGCCACCGGGGGCAATTTGCAACCCCGGCCTTTCCTCAATTAAAGCCGCGATTTATCCGAAAGCCAACGATTACTGGTATTTTCTTTCAACCAAAGACGGAAAAATAATTTATAGCAAGAATTTAGAAGAACATAATTTAAACAAGGTTGAATATTTAAAATAAAAATTTATGGGAATGTCGAACGAAGCCTATGCCGGACTATTTATTTTAGGAATTTTAGTTTTATTTATTTTTGTTGTGATCAATAAATTGAAATAGGCTTTAATGAAAAAAACAATTAAAATTTTAATTTGCGTAATATTGTTTTTTTTGGCGGCCGGTTGTCAAAGAAAAGAAAGTCAGATTAGCCAATCAATTAATGAAGCGGTTGATGCCACCACCGGTTTAGGTTATATTAATATGGAAAAGAAAGCAGTTAAGGATATTGCCATTGCCCAAACCCAAACTCTTTGCCGGCAGAAATTAAGCCAAGGTGATGATTTATCAGCCGGCCCTTGTTTGGGCGTGGTGGCGCTTGATTGGGTGGGCGACATTGCTCATAATCCGCGTCAAGATATTGATAATCTGCCGGAAAATCAATGCGCTGAATTTCGCGAGGGTAAAGCCCATCATTTTATGGAAGTTGATCCCAATTGTAATTTTATCAAAGCCGATTAAAATAATAAAATTCTAAATTCTAAGCACGAAATCCTAAACAATATCTAAATTTCAAAATCATAAATTACAAACAGTTTGGGATTTAGAATTTTGGATTTGTCTCCCTTCGGGAGATCCCCCGTAGGGGGAGGATTTGTTTCGGATTTAGGATTTTGAATTTAGGATTTGAAATATTATGGATTTATCAGGCAAAAAAATTTTAATGGTTATTGCGCCTGAAAATTTTCGCGATACAGAATATTTTGAACCCAAAAAAGCTTTAGAAGAATACGCGGTTCAGGTGAGGGTGGCCTCAACTCAAATCGGCCAAGCCCACGGCGCTGACGAAGGAGTGGTTCAAATTGATTTAACTTTAACCGAAGTTAATGTTAATGATTATGATGGCGTGGTTTTTGTCGGTGGCCCGGGTATGGTCGAAATGGTTGAGCATCAAGGATTAATTCAGCTGGCGCAAAATTTTTATCAGGCCGGTAAATTGGTGGCCGGGATTTGTGTTGCCGCGGCAATTTTAGCCAAGGCCGGTATTTTAACCGGTAAGCGAGCCACCTGCTGGGGAGGAGCTAAAAATTATTTAGTTCAAGGCGGTGCTATTTATACCGGCGCATCAGTTGAGGTTGATGGTAAAATTATTACTGCTAATGGCCCCCCAGCCGCTCATGAATTTGGCCATAAAATTGCGGAGGCATTGAGTAGTTAACTCTGAAACGCCAATTTTAAGAAATTAGCTACAAAGTTTGACATAATTTTTATAAGGATTATAATTTAATCACCTTAACCTTAAAGCCATATTATAATATATGCTTACTAATGAGGATATTCAAAAACTTATTGAGGTTTTTGCTACCAGAGATGAGATAGCTACTAAAAAAGATTTGGAAGAATTAAGAACGGAATTAAAACAAGATTTCTCCGATCTTCAAAGTGCTGTTGATAATTATGCCAAGAAAGCCGATGCTTATTTTCAGGAGATGGTAATGTTAGCGCATAAGGTGGACCGGCTGGAAAAATGGGTTTTGCAAATAGCGGAAAAAATAGGATTTCAATTAAAGTCGTAGAAAAAATAAAGGTTGTTTTTGTTTTTTTAAAACCCTGCTATATAGCAGGGTTTTGTATATTGCTAATTTTTGGGAGTCGGGGTATTTGTAAATAAACAATAAAAAAAGCCCGGCTGAAGGTGTAGGGGGTGGTAAAAAGAGGGTTTCGGAGGCTGGCTCCCTCTTTCAAACCTTCAACCGGGCAAGCGGTTTAGAGAGCGGAAAAGAACGTCTTTCAATACTACTAAATCCTGACAAATTGTCAAGGACCGCGGGGGTTGCTTTTTTGGCGACAAAAGCGTAAAATTGGGACAGAAAAGATTTGAAGATAAAGTATAGACAGAGTTAGTTTGGCAAAGAAAGATAAAATTAAAGAATTCGATAAGTATTTTTTTTGATTTTTTTAAAAAAATAGCCTCAATATAATATTGAGGCTAAAAACATTAGCGATAGGCAATTGCCCACTTGCTGACGATTCGGCCGCATTTAGGGCATCTCGGATAATTGTTATAAAGAGCTGCCCAAAAATAAATATTACATGGCTCACAACTAATTTTCTTTTCCTGCCATTTGATTTTCAAACGAGTCAATTCTAAAAGATGTTTTGTTTCTTTACCCAAGGTTATTAGATTAAGCGCTTCCGGTCGCGATTTAACGAATTTTTTAAAATCAACCAAACTAATTAATGCCCAGGAAAATTGAGGAACTTCCTTCCTTTCTATACTCTTTCTGCTTAAACTATAGGTCAAGCTATCTTTAGCATAGCCGCTGATTTTTAATCCATATTTTTTCCATCTTCTTATCGTGTTTGAGTCTTTTTTTAGCAATTCTCCCAATTCTTCAAAAGTATAATTTATATCGTTGCCTCTAAAACCAGAGTTAAGACGTCGTATCGCTTGGTAAATTGCCCCCACGCTTGTCTTAAAATTTTCAGCCACTTGATGAGTTGGTTTGCTGCCATAATCGGCCAAAAGCTTTTCTTTCATTTCCTCGTCCCGCCAATTAATACCAGGATATTTAAAAACTGGTTTGCCCTTTCTTCTTAGATAAGCTGCCCGGCATCTGACTTTGTTGCTGGTGGTCTTGAGCTGAAAAGCAATTTCTTTGGGCGAAAGTTGCCCGTAGTTTTTAATAATAAATTCTTCTTTTTCTTTGTTCCAAAACAGTTGATTGCTTCGCACTTTTCCCTCCTTTATAATTTTTTCAGAGATTATTTCTAAAAATTTTTAAAGAGCGTTTGTTGTCATTTTATTATACATCAATAGATTAATTTGTGAAGCGTTACAATCTAATTCCAGTGCGGCCGACGCAGGCAGCGCCAGTTAATTAAATTTTAATATTGACAAAATCTAAAAAAGCGCTATATTGTTTAGTTAACTTAACAAATTCGTTCATTCAAAAGGAGGGAAAACAATGGAGAAGATTTATCAAGTAGAAGGAAAATTCAATATTTACAAGAGAGGAGAAATAGAAATAAGAGGATATCACTGGGAAGGAGAAATTACCGTTATACCAAAAGGTAATGTTATTGATGAAGCCATTGCTCAACTGGAAAGAAAGTTTTTCGAAGAACACGGCGAAGAAGTGAAAATTGAGGCCGAGGCATATAATGTTTATGAAATAGTCAAGGCAGGTTAGAGCGACGAAAAATTTTTTAAAGAGGTTAATTTTTAAACAGATGGCGCTTTAACGCCATCTTTCTTTTTGCTATAATGTAAGAAACTAAAAAACTTAAATTTTATAAAATGTTGGAAAAAATTAAAATTAAAACCCAAGGACATTATGATTTTATTGATATTACCGACAGGGTGAATGGTGAAGTCGAAGAAGTTAAAGTTAAAGAAGGAATAGTGATAATTTTTGTCACTGGTTCAACTGCGGCTTTAACAATTATGGAATATGAAGAAGGGATTATTCAAGATATGAAGGAAATGCTGGAAAAAATTGCTCCGGAAAAAGCTGATTATCATCATCACAAACGTTGGGTTGATCACAACGGCGCCGCTCATCTAAAAGCGGCTTTAATCGGGCCGGATTTAGTCGTGCCAATTGAAGATGGCAAATTAGCACTTGGTACCTGGCAGCGAATAGTTTTGATTGATTTTGACGAACGCCCGCGCGAACGAGAAATCTTGATAAAAATGGTGGAGTGTGGGGTTTACGTCTTTTTAAAATGAGTTGACTTTACAGACATTTTTTATTAAAATAAATATAAATGTATAAAATATCAAAAGAATTATGACTTTATTTAAAAGATTTTTCAGAAAAAAAAGGAGGATTGTTATTGCCGCCGTAGTGATTGTTTTAGTTTTATTTGGCGGCTATCGTTTATTTTTTTATAAGACGCCGGTAAAATATTTAACGGCCAAAACCGCGAAAGGGGAATTAAAACAGACAGTTTCAGTTACGGGTTCAGTGGTGGCCAAGCCGACAATTGATTTATCATTTCAAATTAGCGGCAAACTATCAGCCAAAAATAAAGTTGAGGGCGATATAGTTAAGGAAGGCGATCTTTTGGCCCAGTTGGATTCAGTTGATCAGCAATTTCAGACCAGTCAGGCCGAAGCCGTTTTAAAAACAGCTCAAGCCAATTTAGATTTAAAATTAGCCGGCGTCAGTTCTGAAGACATTAGAGTCGCCCAAAGCAATGTGGCCAGCGCCCAAGCTGCTCTAAAACAGGCCCAGACCAATTTAGACAATACGATTAAATTAACCAAGGAAAATATCAAAAAAACAGAGTTAGATTTGCAAAATACGAAACTTGCTCTAAATACGGCTCAAATTACCTTAGATAGTGGCAAAACCAACTTGGATAACATTATTCAAAGCACGGCCCAGAGTGTCAGTGATGAGTATGAAGACATCAAAACTACCATGGCGGCCAATTTAATCAAGATTTATGTAGCGATGATAGATATTGATAATATTTTAGGCATTGATAATAAAAGTATTAATGATAAATTTGAATCAGCTTTAGGAACTTTGAATTTCACTACTGTCGGCACGGCAAATCAGTCCTATCTTTTACTCAAAGAAAAATATAATTCAGCTAATGAAAGTTATAATAAGATTAATTCAACTACGGTTAACCAGGAAATAAAATCAACCGCTAAATTAGTGGGATCAGCGCTTAATCAAGCCGAAGACGCTTTAATTAAAACCCGCATTGTTTTGAATAATACAACCACCATTGCCGGTTTTACTGACGCTGATTTAAGCACTTTAAAAACAACCATTGATACTGACAGAACAACTATTAATACCCAGCAATCAAATCTGCAAAGCGATTTTCAGGCAATTGTTTCGGCTGAATTAGACCAAAAGACTAAAACCGACAGTTACCAGGCTTCTTATGACAAGGCTAAAAGCGATTATGAAACAGCGCAAAAAAGCGTAGAGTTAGCCGAGCAATCTTTGTCTAAAACCAAAGTTGATTCAGATAACCAAATTAAAGCCGCTCAGGCAACAATTCAGGTTCAGATAGCGGCCTTGAATACTGCTCAGGCCAATTTATCTTTAAAATTAGCCAAACCTCGTTCGGTTGACATTGCCGCGCTTGAAGCCCAAGTTGCCCAAGCCCAAGCCTCTTTTGATTTAACCAAACAAAATTTAGAAAAAACTAAATTAACCTCCCCTGTTGCCGGCGTAGTTGCTAAAGTCAATGGCGAAATAGGAGAAAATATTGCGGCTAATGCTAATTTTATTAGTTTAATTACCTCAGATCTTCAGATTGAAGCCGATGTTTCTGAATCAGACATCAATAAAATAAAAGTTGGTCAGGAAGTCACTTTTACTTTGGATGCTTTTGGAGACGAAAAAGAATTTTTCGGCAAAGTTTTCTTTATTAATCCTGCTCAAACCGTAATTCAAGATGTAATTTATTACAAGATCAAAGTCAGTTTCACTGACCAAAGAGAAGATATTAAACCAGGCATGACCGCTAATCTGGACATTTTAACCAATCACAAGGAAAACGCACTTTTTATTTCCCAACAGGCAATCATTGAAAAAAATGGCGATAAAATCGTGAGAATTTTAGAAAAAGAAAAACTTAGAGAAGTCAAAGTAGTGACTGGTTTAAAAGGTGATGGCGGATTGATTGAAATCGTTGATGGCTTAAAAGAAGGTCAAGAAATCGTGACTTTCATTGAAAATGGCAAATAAATAGTTTTGACTTTTTCCGCCAAAGGCCTGCCTGCGCAGGCAGGCGGATCTGCCTCGGGCAGAGAGTTTTGACTTTATCTATGTTAATCAGTGTTAAGGATTTAAAAAAGAATTATATTTCCGGTGAGGTCGTGACAAAAGTTCTGCGCGGCCTTACTTTTAATATTGAGCAGGAAGAGTTTGTTTCAATTATGGGGCCATCTGGCTCTGGCAAGTCAACCCTGATGCATATTTTAGGCTTTTTGGATCGACCGTCATCGGGAAAATATTTTCTTGAAGACGAAGATACAACTAAGGTTGAGGATGAAGAATTAGCGCGGCTCCGCAATGAAAAGGTTGGTTTTGTTTTTCAGACTTTTAATTTATTGCCGCGCACCACTGTTTTTGACAATGTCCGTTTGCCGCTGCTTTATTCTAAAATGCCAGAATCAGAAAAAGATAAGCGCGCTTATGAAGTTATAGCCGATGTTGGTATGTCTCATCGGGCTAATTATTTTTCAAATCAGCTGTCTGGCGGCGAACAGCAGCGTGTGGCCATTGCCCGCGCCCTGGTCAATAATCCGGCCGTGATTTTTGCCGATGAACCGACTGGTAATCTGGACAGTATCTCCGGCGTTCAAATTATGAGAATTTTACAAGATTTAAATAATCAGGGCCGGACCATAATTTTAGTCACTCATGAAACCTACACTTCTGAACACGCCAAAAGAATTATTAGCATTAAAGACGGATTGATTGTTGATGACAAACCGGTTATCAATCGCCGAATCGCCACAGATGGAGAAATTTTGAAATAAATTTATGTTACTTACCAGTTGCTGTCGAACTGCAGTTAAATCGCTTCTTCTCAGTAAAATGAGAAGTTTTTTGACAATGCTGGGAATTATTATCGGCGTGGCCGCAGTTATTATTATTATTTCAGTCGGAGCCGGCGCCCAAAGTTTAATTTTGTCGCAGGTTAAAAGTTTGGGCACTAATTTAATCGGCGTTTTGCCGGGTAAAAGCGAAGAAAGCGGCCCGCCGGCTTCAATTATGGGCATTGTGATTACCACTTTGACTTATGATGACGCGTTGGCCTTGGCCGATAAAAAAAATGCGCCGAACATTGTTTCAGTTGTTGCCTATGCCAAGGGAGTGGCAACAGTTAGCTGGCGTGAAAGAAGCGTTGACACAAATATCAGCGGGACAACGGTTGGTTATTTAGAAACAGAAAATGGCGAAGTTGAAGTTGGTCGTTTTTTTAATCAAGAGGAAGAAAAAGGTTTGGTTAAAGTTGCTGTTTTGGGCAGTCAGGTTAAAGAAGATTTATTTGGTGAGAGTGATGCCGTTGGCCAAAAAATTAAGATCAAAAGAGAAATGTTTGAGGTAATCGGGGTAATGAAAAAAAGAGGAACCGTTGCTTTTCAAAATTATGACGATCAGGTTTTTGTCCCAATTTCCACAGCTCAAAAAATACTTTTAGGCATTAACCATGTTAGTTTAATTCGCGCCAAGGTTGATGCTAAAGAAAATATTAATCAAGCAATTTTAAATGTGGAACAAACTTTGCGCGCCCGTCATAATATTACCAATCCAGATAATGACGATTTTTCTGTCCGCTCCTCTGCCCAGGCGCTGGATGTTTTAACTCAAGTCACCAATGCTCTAACTTATTTTTTAGCGGCGATAGCCGCCATTTCATTGATTGTCGGCGGCATAGGTATTATGAATATAATGTTGATAGCCGTAACTGAGCGAACGCGAGAAATAGGGTTGCGCAAGGCAGTCGGCGCTAACAACCAAAATATTTTAAATCAATTTTTAATTGAAGCAATCACCATTACCGGTTTAGGCGGTTTAATCGGCGTTATTGTCGGTGTATTAATATCTTTTTTAATTGCTGCCGGAGCTCATGTTTTAGGTTATGATTGGGATTTTATTATTTCGTCCCTTTCCATAATTTTAGCTTTAACAATTTCTTTTGCCGTGGGTTTGGTTTTTGGTTTATATCCGGCGGCCAAAGCTTCCAAGCTTCATCCCATAGAGGCGTTGAGGTACGAATAAAATATGAATATCACAAAAGTCGCTAAATTATCATTTCATAATTTACGAGTTAATAAAGTTAGAACTGCTCTAACTACTCTCGGTATTATTATTGGCATTGCCTCGGTAATTATTGTGATGTCAGCCGGTGAAAGTATTAAGGGATTAATTTTAGGTCAGTTAGATGTTTTTGGCACTAATATTATTGAAACAGAAATTAAAGTTCCAAATACAGTTAAAAACAAAACTCAATCGCAACAGCAATCAGGAGTAGCTATGGCGCAGGGAGTGCAAGTTACGACTTTAAAACTTAAAGATATGGAAGATGTTGACAAACTGCCTAATATCAGAAAATCTTATGCGGGAATTTTAGCTCAGGAGCCAATTAGTTATCAGAATAATCTAAAAAAAGCTCTTTTATACGGCACCACCGCTTCTTATATGGAAATTGACAAGGGCAAAATTGCCCAAGGTAGATTTTTTACCGAAGCTGAAGACAAGGGTTTGACCCAAGTAGTCGTCTTAGGCTCGGAATTAAAACAAGGTTTATTCGGCGAGAGCGACCCACTAGGCAAGGAAGTAAAAATCCAGAAAAAGAATTTTAAAGTTATTGGCGTGATGGAAAAAAAGGGGTCAATGGCTTTTTATAATTTAGATGACCAAGCTTATATACCGGTCAGAACTTTGCAAAAGAAAATTTTAGGGGTTGAACATATTTTGCACATTATTTCTCAATACAAAGACAAAGAAGAAGTTCCGCTGACAATAAAGCAAATGGAAACGATTGTCAGAGAAAATCATAATATCACCGATCCGGATAAAGATGATTTTACCGTCACTACTATTGCCGAAGCAATAGAAATTTTAGAAACGGTAACCGGAGCAATTACCTTACTGCTTTTGGCTTTGGTTGGGATTTCCTTGATAGTTGGGGGAGTGGGGATTATGAACGTGATGTATGTCACTGTAACCGAAAGGACAAAGGAAATAGGACTGCGCAAGGCGGTCGGCGCTTCCCATTCTGATATTTTAAAACAATTTTTAGTTGAGTCGGTTGTTTTAACCGTTATTGGCGGAATTGCCGGCATAATTTTGGGGATCGCCATTTCATTTTTAATTTATCGGTTTGCTGTAACTCACGGCATGCCGGGCTGGGGGTTTATTATTACTTTAAAATCCATTATAATAGCTTTAGGGTTTTCCGGATTTTTTGGTATTTTTTTTGGTGTAATACCTGCTCGCCGCGCCGCGCGACTTGATCCGATACAGGCGTTAAGAACGTAGTAGCCCAACAAAAGATTAAGGGTTAAAATAACAATTATAAAATGAGAATTTATAACAAAAACTTTTATTTCGCTCTTTCTACTCTTATCGGCACTATTATTGGCGCCGGTATTTTTGGCCTGCCTTACGCTATTTATCAATCCGGAATTTTTTTGGGCCTGGTTTATCTTTTAGTTTTAGGATTCATTATGATAATTATTCACCTTCTTTACGGCGAGGTAGTGTTGCGGACTGAAAAAACTCACCGCCTAGTTGGTTACGGGGAAAAATATTTGGGCGAACCGGCCAAAATGGTTTTAACTCTTTCGGCGCTCTTTGGTCTTTATGGCTCTTCTATTGTTTACATAATTTTGGGCGGAGAGTTTCTTAATAATATTTTTAGCGGATTTTTAATTAACAATTCATTTTTTTATAGTTTGATTTTTTTTGCCGTCGTGGCAATTTTAGTTTATTTTGGCCTAAAGACCATTAAGAAAAGTGAATTTTACCTGACCGCCCTTCTTCTTGTTACCATTGTTATTATTTTATTTTTAGGATTAACAAAAATTCATTCTGTTAATTATCAGGCGATTAAATTAAAAGATGTTTTTTTGCCATATGGCGTTATTTTTTTTGCTCTTAATGGCGCTATTGCCATTCCGGAATTAAAATCAATTTTAAAAAGAAAGCAAAAACTTTTCAAAAAAACAATTATTTTAGGCACGCTAATCCCGCTTGCCATTTATCTGTTATTTACTTTGGTTGTCATCGGCATTACCGGCGGAGGAACCTCGCCTGAAGCTCTTACTGGTTTAAAAAATAAACTCGGCGATGGCATGGTTTTAATTGGTTCGCTTTTTGGTTTTTTGGCAATAGCGACTTCTTTTTTAGTGATTGCCTTACATCTTAAAGAAACTTTTATTTATGATTATCATTTGACAAATTTGACAGCCTGGCTTTTGGCTTGTTTTGTGCCGCTGCTTTTATTTTTAGCCGGTTTTGCCAACTTTATTAAAATCATTGCTCTGGTCGGCGCGATAATGGGAGGTATTGATGGCATTGCCGTTGTTTTGATTTATCTTAAAGCCAAAAAACATGGTGATAAAAAACCGGAGTATAATTTAAAATTGCCCAAAGTTTTTATTTATTCTTTAATCGGTATTTTTCTTTTGGGAATTTTTTGTTCAATGATTTACAATTAAAGGAAAATCGGTTAAATTTAATTAGCAAGAGAAAGCCAAATTACGGTTTTCTTTTTTCTTTTAAATTAGCTATACTTTAATTAGATAAATATATGAAAATTTTATTAAGCGGAGGGGGAACTTTGGGGTCAGTGACACCGCTTTTGGCAATTGTTGAGGCGCTGAAAAGCCGGTCTTCGCCAACCCAGGAATTTGAATTTTATTGGCTGGGAACAAGACGCGGAATTGAGAAGGAATTAGTTAAAGAACAAAACATCAGATTTAAGCCGATTTTTAACGGGAAACTGCGGCGTTATTTCAGTTTGCGGAATTTTATTGATCCGTTTTTTATTGTTTTAGGTTTTTTTCAATCTTTAATTGTGGTTTTCAGATTTAAACCTGACATTGTTTTGTCAGCCGGCAGTTTTATTTCAGTGCCGGTAGTCTGGGCGGGCTGGCTTTTGGGCAGGCCAATTATAATTCATCAGCAAGATTTGCGGCCGAGTTTAGCTAATCGTTTGACAAGTTTTTGTGCCACCAAAATTACCGTTACTTTTGAAAAATCAATTAGTGATTTCCCGCGCGAGAAAGTCGTTTGGACAGGTAATCCAACGAGAGCCGAAATTTTTAGAGGCGACAGAGCTCGCGCCGAAACAAATTTTGGCTTGGAAAAAGATTTAGCCACCGCTTTGTTTATGGGTGGCGGTACCGGCGCCAAAAGTTTGAATCAACTAATTGCCCAAATCGTGCCGGAGCTTGCTTCTTTTTGCCAGATTATTCATTTGACAGGCCAGGGTAAATCAGTTGAAATTAAATGGCCGAATAATTCTCTCGCCAGCCGCTATCATCAATATGAATTTCTGACAAATGAATTGAAAGATGCTTATGCGGCGAGTTCTATTGTTGTTTGCCGCGCCGGCCTTGGCGCCTTGACCGAGCTTGCCAATCTGGCCAAACCTCTTATTTTAATTCCTTTGCCCAATACCCACCAGGAAGACAATGCCGATTATTTAAAAAGTAAAAAAGCGGTTTTAGTTTTAGATCAGAAAAATCTGACCGCAGAAATTTTATTTTCAGAAATAGAAAAACTTTTATCAGACGAAAATCTTCAGGCAGAACTTTCGCAAAACATTGCTCAAGCGATGAAAAAGCACGCCGCCTCGCAAATCATTGACCTTATATTTAAAATTAAACACGGCAGAGTTTAATTATGAATCTAAAAGATTTTAAAAAAGTTTATTTTATCGGCATCAAAGGCGTGGGTATGACGGCCTTAGCTCAGATTTTTCAAGCCCAAGGATTGAATATTACCGGTTCTGATACCGAAGAAAAATTTATGACCGATGAAGTTTTGAAACGGCTTGGCATAAAATATTTTGAAATTTATAATAAAGATCATATTACAGCCGATATTGATTTAATAGTCGTCACTACCAGCCAGCTTGAAAATAATGTTGAATTGGAAAAAGCCAAAGAGTCGGGGCTAAAAATATTGACTTACCCCGAGGCCTTAGCTTTAGTTTTTAATGATAAATTTGGCATTGCTATTTGCGGCACTCACGGCAAAACCACAACCACAGCTTTAGCCGGTCAAATTTTGGAAAAAGCTGGCCTTGATCCGACTGTTTTGGTTGGTTCCCTGGTTTTGGCCTGGCAGGCCAATGCTCGCGTGGGCAAAAGTCAGTATTTTGTGGCCGAGGTTGATGAATACCAGAATAAATTAAAATATTTTACGCCTAAAATCATTATTTTAACTGCAATTGAGTTTGACCATCCTGATTATTTTGAAAATCTAAGGGCCTATAAAAAAGTTTTTGAGAATTTTGTCGCAAAATTGCCCGAAGACGGTTTGCTCATTGCTAATTATGATTATAAAAGCGTTTTAGCCATTGCTCAAAAAGCGCCTTGCCGCGTGATTACCTACGGTAAATCGCCTCAAGCCGATTATTATTATGAAAAACTTGGATCTAAACGAAACAAACAGAATTTTAGAATTTTTTCGGCCAAAAAAAAATTAGCTGATTTTAGCTTAGCTTTACCGGGCGAATTCAATATTGCCAACTCCTTGGCTGCCATTGCCTTAGCTAATTATTTAAAGATAAACATCGGGGACATGCAGAAAGCAGTCGCCAACTTTTTCGGCACTTCGCGGCGCTTGGAAAAAATGGGCAGTTATCACAATGCTTTGATTTTTGATGATTATGCCCATCATCCGACCGAGATTAAAGTGACTTTAGAAGCTATCCGGCAATTTTATCGCGATAAAAAAATTTGGTGTGTTTTTCATCCTCATACTTTTTCCAGAACTAAGGCCTTGCTTCGCGAGTTTGCCCGTTCTTTTACCGAGGCGGACAAAGTGATTGTTTTGGATATTTATGGCTCGGCCCGGGAAAAATCGTCGGGCATAGTTCATTCGCGCGATTTGGTCAGAGAGACAAAAAAATATCATCGCGATGTAATTTATATTCCGACGATTGAAGAAGTATCTGATTATTTGGCGCCAAAATTAACTCAAGGCGATTTGGTGGTCACCATGGGCGCAGGGGATGTTTGGAAAGTAGGAGAGAAGTTGTTAGCCAAAAAATAAAAAAATGGCAAAAAAGAATCTGCCAGTTTATATCTATTTTAACAATGATGACCGCGCTCACGCTGTTATTAATGCCAAAGAACCCATAAAACTTACAAAATAAATCAAAATTTTCGATTTGCTCCAATCCCCAGATTACAGTATACTGTAATCTGGGGATTGGAACTAATTTTATGGCTGGTAAAGTAAAATATAGAAATCTTTCTCAAACCGAAAGAAAAATATATCTCGGAGAATTTTATTCAATGGTAAGTTTATTGAAAAGTAGGGACGAGGTAAAAAGATTTTTTAAAGATCTTTTAACGCTTAGTGAAGTAGTTATGATTTCACGGCGGATTCAGGTAGCCAAAATGCTTTTAGAAGGTTATTTCTACAAAGATATAAGAAAAAAATTGGGTGTTGGTTTTTCCACAATTCGCCAAGTCGATCGCTGGCTTCGTTATGGTTTTGGTGGTTATAAGGAAATAATTAAGAAATATAAAAAGAAATATCCGGAAGAAAAGCAAATAAGGGCAAGGAGTAATTTACCATTTTCCGTTGACTGGCTTAAGAAAAAATATCCACTTCATTTTTTATTATTTAACCTGACAAATAAAAAATAACTATTACAGTATACTGTAAAAATTTGGAACTCATTTTAAATTTAAAAATTTTAAATAAATAAATTTTATGAGAATAATTGGTATATCGGGAAGTCCCAGAAATAAAAGTACTAATTACATGCTGAGGACGCTTCTTAATGCCACTGGGCAAAAATCTGAATTAATTTTATTAAAAAATAAAAGAATTTTTTCCTGTATTGATTGCAGAAAATGTCATAAATCCTATAGATGTAGTATAAATGACGATATGCAAAAAATATACAAGAAATTAACAGAAGCAGATATCATAGTTTTAGGGAGCCCAACTTATTTCAACAACGTTTCTGGAACGATGAAAAATTTTATGGATAGATGTTTGCCGTTTTATTTTTCAAAAAAATTAGAAACAAAAAAATCGATCTTACTCACCACGGGAAATTTCAAAGACGAACTTGAGTTTGACAAAAATGGAAAGTGTAAATGGCATAAAGAAGAAACGAAATCTGCACTTGCCTGTTTAAGAGTAATGAAAGATTTCTGCAAGATAATGGGCATTAAAGTTATGGGTAGTATATACTCATTACATGAGGAACCTAAAACAGAGAGAAGAAAATTAATAAAATTAGGAAAGAAAATAAAGGAAAAAATTAATGATTAGTATTAAAAAAAATATCTCTTTGGCAAAACACACTACTTTTAAAATTGGCGGGCCAGCCAAATATTTTTTTGCGGCCCAAAATGCCAATGATTTAGCGAAAGCTATAAAATGGGCGAAAGAAAACAAAGTGTCTTATTTTATTTTTGGTGGTGGAAGCAATTTGCTGGTGAGCGATAAGGGATACGGCGGACTTATTATAAAAATTAAATCCGCCAGCTGGCGGATAAAAGTCAAAAGTTTAAGTCAAAAGTTAAAAGTTAAAAGTTTAATTCAAAATTTAAAAGTTATTGAAGCCGACGCCGGGGTTTTACTCAGTAGGTTAGTAGCGGAAACAATCAAGAATAATCTAACCGGCATAGAGTGGGCCGCTGGGATTCCGGGCACGGTTGGAGGAGCGGTTGTAGGTAACGCTGGTGCTTTTGGACAATCAATGGCGGATATTGTAGAATCGGTTAAAGTTTTAGATACCTTGCCAATAAAAAGTCAAAAGTCAAAAGTCAAAAGTCAAAATTACAAATCAAAAGTTAAAAGTTTAATAAATAAAGATTGCGAATTTGGTTACAGAAATAGTATTTTTAAGTATAATAAAGATTTAATTATTCTTTCAGTTGAATTACGATTAAGAAAAAGGGATAAAACTGAAATTCAAAAAAAGATTAATAAGCATTTAAATTATCGGAAAAAAGCCCAACCCTTAGAATTTTCAGCCGGCAGTGTTTTTAAAAATATTGAAATTGCCAGCTTAAAAAATAAAAACATTCTTAGAACTATTCCCGAGGAGAAAATCAAAGGCGGAAAATTCCCGGCCGGTTATTTGATAGAAAAAGTCGGTCTTCGCGGTAAAAAGCAGAGCCAAGCCCAGATTGCTGAAAAGCACGCTAACTTTATAGTTAATTTAGGCGGCGCTAAAGCTCAGGATGTAATTTATCTTATTAATTTGGCCAAAAGAAAAGTTAAGAAAAAGTTTGGCATAGAGTTAGAGGAAGAAATTAAGTATTTAGGATTTTGAATTTATGCTGAAAAATCTTCTCAACGGACAATCAAAAACTATTACTGCCGCCGCGGTGGTGATTGCGACGGCCAGTTTGGCCAGCCGGTTTTTAGGCGTTATCCGCGAAAGAATCATCAACAGCGTTTTTACACCCTCGCAGCTTGATTGCTATTACGCCGCTTTTCAGATCCCTAATTTTGTTTATAATCTTTTGATTTTAGGAACCTTATCCGCTGCGTTTATTCCGATTTTTACTGAATATTTAACAAAAAAGAAAGAAAAAGAAACTTCGCAAAATTTAAATTATATTCCTTCCGATTCAGAACCCTGGCAGATTACCAATTCAGTTTTAAATTTGACCATTTTAATAATGGGGCTTCTGAGTTTTTTAGGTTTTATTTTCACGCCGAAATTAATTGATTTTATTGCCCTGGGCTTTTCTCCGGAAAAAAAGAAAGTCACAATTGAACTTGCCAGATTATTAATGCTTTCGCCGTTTATTTTCAGTTTAAGCTCTATTTTTTCTTCGGTTTTAAACGCCACCAAAAGATTTTTTTTAGTTTCTTTGGCGCCGGTGCTTTATAATCTGGGCATAATTTTCGGCGCAATAGTTTTGTCAAAAAAATTTGGTCTTAAGGGTTTGGTCTATGGCGTAATTATCGGCGCAATTTTACATCTTAGCTGTCAACTGCCTTTAATTTTTAAAATTGGCTATCGTTATCGGTTTAGTTTGAATTTATCTCATCCTGCCATCCGGAAAATTGGCAAATTATTTTTGCCGCGAATTTTCGGCATTGATACCTCGCAAGTAGCGCTTCTCGTTGGTTCAATTATAGGTTCAACTTTGGCTTTTGGCAGTATTACAATTTTGAATCAGGTTAATAATCTAGCCAGTTTAGTCGTGGGAGTTGTTGGTATATCTTATGCTATGGCCGCTTTTCCTTCGCTTTCTTTACTTGCTTCCGGCGCTGATAAGGATTCGTTTATTAAACATTTTTCCCAAACCTTTCGCCAGATTTTATTTTTTGTCATTCCGTCCACGGTTATTCTTTATTTTTTACGCGCTCAAATTATTCGTTTGGTTTTGGGAACACAGCTTTTTAATTGGTATAACACCCGCTTGGCCGCAGCTTGTTTGGGGCTCTTGGCTTTAAGTCTTTTTTCCCAGAGTCTAGTACCCTTGATTGCCCGGGCTTTTTATGCTAAACAGGATACTATCAGACCGGTTTTAATAAGTTTTGCTACAATTTTCATTAATATTATTTTTAGTGTTTTGTTTGTCCGCTGGCTTGAAGCCGGTTTTTTAAAAGATTTTTTAGGTTTTGTCTTAAGAATAGGGGATATTATGGATATAAGGGTGATAGGATTGGCTTTGGCTTTTTCTTTAGCTAGTATTTTAAATTTTTTGTTTTTGATTTATTTGCTTTGGCGAAAATTAGGCCGGCTTGACGGTCGGAAAATCTATTCATCAATTAGTAAGATTTTTCTGGCTTCAGCGGCTATGGCCGCGGTTATTCAGTTGATGAAACATTTGGCTAATTATTTATTTAGTGTTAATACTTTTGGGGGAGTGTTTTTGCAGTTTAGTTTGGCCAGTATTTTGGGCGTAGCGGTTTTTGCCTATGCGGCTTTGTGGTTAAAATCCGAGGAAATGATTAATTTTTACCAGACGCTTTCACGCAAACTCCCCTGGCGTAAAATAGAGACTATAGAGATTGGGAAGTAAAATATGCAACAAAACATCAGGAATTTTTGCATCATCGCTCATATAGATCACGGAAAATCAACTTTAGCCGATCGTTTTTTGGAATTGACCGGCACGGTGGAAAAAAGAAAGATGAGAGAACAAATGCTAGATCAGATGGATTTGGAAAGGGAGAGGGGAATAACAATCAAGCTCCAACCGGTCAGAATGGTCTATAAAAACAATGAATTTATTTTGAATTTGATTGACACTCCGGGACATGTTGATTTTACTTATGAAGTTTCGCGCTCCTTGGCCTGCGTGGAAGGAGCGATTCTTTTAGTTGACGCCACCCAAGGCATTCAGTCCCAGACTTTAGCCAACCTTTATTTAGCTCTAGAACAGAATCTAACTATTATCCCGGTAGTCAATAAAATTGATTTAGCCGGCGCTCAAATTGAAAAAACCAAAAAAGAGCTGATTAACCTTTTGGGCTGTCCTGAATCAGATATAATTTTGTCTTCAGGCAAAACAGGCCAAGGCGCTCAAGAAATTTTGGAAGCGATAATCAAAAAAGTTCCGCCTCCCAAGGTCTTATTGACTTTGCCGCTTCGCGCTTTAATTTTCGATTCAATTTATGATGATTACAAGGGCGTGATTGCTTATGTTCGGCTTTTTGACGGCCAAATTAAATCTGGGCAAAAAATAAAAATGCTGGCAACCGCCACTGAAAGCGAAGTTTTAGAAGTTGGTTTTTTTAAGCCGGAATTAATTAAGAGCGAGAGTTTGTCGGCCGGCGAAATTGGTTATATCGTTTCCGGCTTTAAGGATGTTAATTTCTGCCGGGTAGGTGATACAATAACTTTAAGCGAGGTAGCTGAAGAAGTTATGCCGTTGCCCGGCTACAAAAAAGTAAAGCCGATGGTGTTTGCCGGAATATTTTGCCGCGAAGGCGCTGATTACAATCGGCTGCGCGAGGCGGTTGAAAAATTAAAATTATCCGATGCCGCCCTGACTTTTGTGCCAGAGCATTCGCCGGTTTTGGGCTTTGGACTCCGCTGCGGTTTTCTGGGCCTGCTTCATTTAGATATTGTTCAGGAACGGCTAAAAAGAGAATATGGTTTGGAATTGGTTATTACCGTGCCATCGGTAGCTTATCAAGTCAAAAAGAAAAACGGTCAAATTTTAGAAATTAAAAGTCCGCTTGAATTGCCGGATCCGAGCCAGATTGAATATATTGAAGAGCCGATTATGAATCTGGATATTTTTACTCCCAAAGAATACTTGGGAGAGATTATGGGACTTACCCAGGAGAAACGAGGATATTATTTAAACACCGAGTATTTGAGCGAGGATCGCATCATTTTGCATTACAAAATTCCTTTGGCTAGCTTAATTGTTGATTTTTATGATAAATTAAAAAGCGCCAGTTCTGGTTATGCTTCTTTGAATTACGAATTAGTAGGTTTCAAAAAAGCCGAGATAATACGGCTTGATATCTTAGTTGCCGAAGAACCTGCCGAGGCTTTGGCATCCATTGTTTATGAAGACGAGGCCTATAAAGTTGGCAAGCAAATTGTCAATAAATTAAAGAAAACCTTACCCCGCCAGCAATTTGTTCTTAAAATTCAGGCCGCTATCGGCGGGAAAATTATCGCCGCTGAAAAATTATCGGCCTTGCGAAAAGATGTGACCGCCAATCTTTACGGCGGTGATGTGACACGCAAGAGAAAGCTTTTGGAAAAACAAAAGAAGGGCAAGAAAAAAATGATGGAGCAAGGCCGCGGCAAAGTTGATATTCCCACTCAGGTGTTTTTGGAAATATTGAAAAGATAAAACAAAATCTCCCCAAAGGAGATTTCTAATTTCTAATTAGTCTAATTAACCTAATCAAATCCCAATCCCCAATGACTAAAATAATATTTTTGGGATTTAATTAATTGGGTATTATTTAGGTCAATTAGAATAATTAGGTTAATTAGAAATTTGTATTTATTTTTTCCTGGCTATCACCGACACAATCTTAGTTGTCTTTAATTTGCCGTCGTATTTTCGCAGTTTCCGAGTTAAAAATTTAACTTTACCGGAGGCCAAAGCGAATAAAGTGTCATCGTTGCCGCGGCCGACATTTTCGCCCGGATGAAATTTTGTGCCTCGCTGGCGAATAATAATTGAGCCGGCTTTGGCAAAAACTCCATCATGAAGTTTGACGCCCAGACGTTTAGCTTGTGAATCGCGGCCCAAAGCAGTTGAGCCACCCGCTTTTTTATGTGCCATATTTCTTTGATTATTAGATTTATTAGATTATTAATAAATTAACGCATTGCGAATCATTTTAATCCGTAATTCGTTAATAGAATAATTGCTTAATTATCAACAAAGATATTATAATATAAAATATAAATTGAGTCAAGATTTTATGAAATATTTTATCGCTTTTTTAGCCGCCTTTATTTTATCAGTAATCCTAACTAAGGCGGTGATGAAGTTGGCTTTAAAATTGAAGGTGGTGGACCAACCGAACCAGGAAAGAAAAATTCACCCCAAAGCCATACCGCTTCTGGGCGGGGCGGCAATTTTTTTGAGTTTTTCCTTGGTGGTAATTTATTATTCTTTTATTAGCGGCGATATTTTAACTAAATATTATCTGCCTAAATATATTATCGGTTTTTTATTGGGCGGCGCTGTCTTGATGATCGGCGGTTTTTTGGATGATAAATATAATTTAAAGCCGGCTCGGCAGATAATTTTTCCTATTATAGCTTGTTTAATTGTGATTGCCAGCGGTGTCGGCATCCATTTTATTACCAATCCCTTCGGCGGCATTATCCGTTTGGATCAGCCGAAATTTGAGATTTTGCGGATCTCCGGTCTTCCTTATCGGATTGCGCCTTGGGCTGATTTGTTTGCTCTTATCTGGCTTTTGGGTATGATGTATACGACTAAATTTTTAGACGGGCTCGACGGCTTGGTCAGCGGAATTACCGTAATTGGGGCTTTGGTTATTTTTTTCTTGTCTTTTAATCCAATCGTTTCCCAGCCGCAGACAGCTTTAATTGCCATTATTTTAGCCGGAAGTTCACTTGGTTTTTTAATTTTTAATTTTCATCCGGCCAAAATTTTTTTAGGGGAGGGCGGCAGTTTGTTTTGCGGCTTTACCTTGGGGGTTTTGGCTATTATTGCCGGCGGGAAAATCGCCACGGCGCTTCTTATTATGGGAATTCCTATCTTGGATGTTTTATGGGTGATTCTGCGACGCCTTTTTTGGGAAAAAAAATCGCCTTTTAGCACACCGGACAAAAAACATCTGCATTTTCGGCTGCTCTCCGCTGGTTTGAGCCAACGCCAGGCAGTTTTATTTTTATATTTTTTAACGTTTCTTTTTGGCATGAGCGCCCTTCTTTTACAAAGTTTGGGTAAATTATATGCTTTAATAATTTTAGCGGTGATAATGCTTATCTTGGCTTTGAGTGTCATTTATCTTTATAGGCGCAAAACCAATGTCTAAAAAATTTTTTTCAAAATTTAATTTTATGTTTGTTTTAATTGCCATTTTTTTATTTTTATTTTTAATTTTTGCTCTCGGCTTCCTTAAAAAAACAAATCAGAAATCTTTTTCAAAGTGCGTTGAAATTAATAAAAAAATAATTAAGGTTGAATTGGCCAATACGATTTTTAAAAGAGCCAAGGGTTTAAGCGGTCGGCCAAGTTTAGCTCAGGACGAGGGTATGCTTTTTATTTTTTCTGATTATGCGCAGCATCCTTTTTGGATGAAAGAGATGAATTTTTCTCTTGATATCATCTGGCTTCGCGATAAAGAAATCGTTGATATCAGCCAAAACATAAGCCCTGAAACTTTTCCTCAAAGTTTTGCACCGAAAGTGCCGGTTAATTATGTTTTGGAAGTCAAGGCCGATTTTAGTAAGGAGAATAATATTAAAATCGGGCAAATGGTCAGCTATCTTGACTGCCAAAAATAAATTTGCTAAACTGTATTTGTCATTCCTGCGAAACTTGTCCTTGAAGAATCAGGGAGCGGGAATTTATAATAAATTTTCTAGATTCCGGATCTCCACCCGAGGCTGATCCGCCTTCGGCTGGAAAGTCCGGAATGACAATGAGGTAACCTTATGAAATTAGCAGTTATTAAAACCGGTGGCAAGCAATATCTCGTTAAAGAAGGCGAGATTCTTAAAATTGAAAAAATTGAACCGGCCCGCGGTAAAACAATCAAATTTGACCAGGTTTTGCTTCGCGTTGACGGCGAATCGGTTGAAATTGGCAAGCCCTATCTTAAAGATATTAAAGTTGAAGCCGAAATTTTGGAGCAAGGCAAAGCCAAAAAAATAACGGTTATTAAATACAAAGCCAAAGTCCGCTACAAGCGCAAAAAAGGCCACCGCCAACTTTTTACCAAAGTCAAGATTGTGAAGATATAAAAAATCGAGGTCGTAAGACCTCGATTAAGTTTTTAAAATAAGTTTTTTTATTTAAAGCCGATAACTCTGTCGCCTTTTGTAAAAAGATCAAATTATATTATTATATGGATTCCGTATCAAGTACGGAATGACAATTAGAATTTTGCCTTTTTTAAAACTCCTTTCGGCCTTGGAGGGCATTGGCAATAGTAGTGTCATCAGCGTATTCAATGTCGGCGCCCATAGGAAGCCCTCGGGCTAAGCGGGTGATTTTTAGGCGAGGAAAATTTTGCTTTAAAAGTTTATGAAGGTAAAGAGAGGTTGTCTCGCCCTCAATATCCGGATTTAAAGAAAAAATAATTTCTTTGATTTCATTTTGATTGTTTTTGATTCTTTCCAATAAACTTTTAATATTTAAATTTTCCGGCGTAATATTGTTGAGCGGTTCTAAAATACCGCCTAAAATGTGATAAAGTCCCTGATATTGGCCGCTTTTTTCAATGGCAGTTAAATCTTGGGGTTTGGCCACCACACAGATAATGTTTTTTAGCCGTTTGGTGTCTCGGCAGATCTGGCAAGGATCGCTTTCGGAAAAATTATGGCAAAGGCCACAAACATGAATTTTATTTTTTAAATTTTTAACAAGATCGGTTAACTCCTCAATTTCTGACCCGGATAATTTTAATAAATAAAAAACAAAACGGGCAGCAGATTTTTCGCCGATGCCGGGAAAGCGATTGAATAATTCTATTAAACGTTGGATTGGTGGGGGATATAAACTCATTAGACAAATTTCTAATTTCTAATTTCTAATTAGTCTAATTAAATTCTAAATACCAATATCCAAAATAGTTTTTTTGGGATTTGGATAATTGGATATTATTTAGGTCAATTAGATTAATTAGGTTAATTAGAAATTTTTAATAAGAAGTAGATTTGGTTTTAAAAAGAGATTATTTGTGAAATAAATAAAGAAAATCGAAAGGTTAGAATACCGGTTCCCCCCCTTCAATTATTTTTTCCAAACTTCTGAAAGAGGTTTTTTGTTCGTCAAAATAAAGTTCAATATGGCCGGTGGGGCCGTTGCGGTGTTTGGCAATATAAATATCGGCGATATTTTTGCGTAATGTTTCTCTTTTGTACATCTCTTCGCGGTAAATAAACATAACCACATCGGCATCCTGTTCAATAGAACCTGACTCGCGAAGATCAGATAATTTGGGAATTGGGGGAGTGCGCGATTCAACTGCCCGTGAAAGCTGCGAAAGAGCCAAAACCGGAATATTGAGTTCTCGGGCAATGCCTTTTAGGGATCTGGTAATATCAGCAATTTCTTGAACCCGATTTTCAGCCGATCTCCCTTCCATTAGCTGTAAATAATCAATAATCAAGATGCCTAAATTGTGCTCGGACTGCAGGCGGCGGGCTTTAGTCCTGATTTCCATAATGTTAGCAGTGGCCGAATCATCAATATAAATTTCGGCTTCAGAAAGAATGTTCATAGCATGGCCGATACGGGGAAAATCGTCGTCATCATCGCGATCGGAAAGTCGGCCGGTGCGCATTCTCCAAAGATCAACCCCGGCTTCGGCGCAGAGAAGCCGATCAACTAATTGTTCCTTAGACATTTCCAAGCTGAAAATTCCGACAGCCACTTTGGCGGTTATCGCCATATAACGGGCAATATCCAGCGCTAAAGAAGTTTTCCCCATGGAAGGACGGGACGCTAAAACAATCAAATCAGATTTTTGCAGTCCCGCTAATTTATTATCCAAATCAATAAAACCGGTCGGAATGCCGCGCAATTTTCCTTTTTCCCTGTGAAGCTCATCAATTCTTTCAAAGGCCTCAGTTAAAATGTCTTTTAAGGGTATGAAATTTCGTGTCAAATATTTTTGCGAAACGGCAAAAAGCAATTGTTCTGATTTATCTAAAAGACCGGAAATTTCCTGCTCTTGCTTAAATGCTAAACCGGTTATTTCAGTGGCGGCATTGAGCAGGCGTCTTAAAGTTGCTTTTTCAGATGTAATCTGAGCGTAAGAAACAACATGACTGGCGCTTGGCACCGTATTAGTAAGATTAACTAAATAACTGCGACCACCAACATCTTCCAGTTTGTTAATTTCCATCAGGCGGTTAGCCAAACTTAACATATCAATTGGCAGACGCTTTTCGTAGAGCTGGACCATGGCTTCAAAGATTATTTTGTGGCTTTCTAAATAAAAATCATCGGCCTTAACTATATCAGCAATTTTGACAATCGCATCTTTGTCAATTAAGAGCGAGCCTAAAAGGCAGGCTTCGGCCTCTAAATTTTGCGGCGGCACCCGGCCTATTAAATTGTCGTTTTGTCCGTTAGTCATAGAATTTTTATGTATAAAATCCCTCGCCCCTTGGCTCGGGATGAGGAGTGTTGAGTAATTTATTCAACACTCCTCATTTTACCCAATTTTAAATTTTTTGCAAGGGCTTGATTTTTTCAGGTTTCTTTGCTATTTTTACTTAAACTAAGACTTAATTTTTAAATTTATGACACTTAAACAAATTTACGATTTAGCAGTTAAAATGGGGATGAAAGCGGATTTGCGCGGTGAGGCCAGGGTTAGAAAATTACTTCTTCGCGCCAAGGAAAAATACCAAAAACTTGATGAAAAAAAGAAAAAAGAATTTGATTCAGAAAAACTTGCTAATCCTTATTCTGACACCCGAATTTTAATTGAGGTTACCAAGCCAATTAAAAAGGTTTTGGCGGGCATTGACATTGCCGGCGCCGAATT
This sequence comes from bacterium, assembly GCA_043798995.1. Taxonomy (GTDB): domain Bacteria; phylum Patescibacteriota; class Patescibacteriia; order JAACEG01; family JAGUWE01; genus JAGUWE01. The sequence continues at coordinate 78,282 of JAZDOD010000004.1, read as the reverse complement.
ATTTTTAGCAGATCGCCTGAAGGTTGATCTAATTATTTCCCACCATCCTTTGGGTAAGGCCTTGGCCGCTTTGGATGAGGTGATGCACCTTCAGGCCGAGGTATTGGAGGGTTACGGCGTGCCAATAAATATTGCCGAAAGTTTAATAAAAGTGCGAATGTCAGAAGTTTCTCGCTCGGTTAGCCCGGCTAATCATAACCGGATTGTTGACGCCGCCAGATATTTAGGCGTTGGTCTGATGAGCGCCCATACCGTCTGCGACAATTTAGTCGCCACTTTTTTGAAGCGGGAAATTGAAAAAAGAAAATTTGAGTATGTCGGCGAGGTAATGGATTTTCTAAAAACTATTCCTGAATATCAGGAAGCTTTGAAAATCAAGGCCGGGCCTCGGCTTTTTTCCGGCAATGAAGAAAACCGCTCTGGCCGGATTGCCGTAACCGAAATTACCGGCGGTACGGAGGGCAGCCCAAAAATTTATGAAAAAATGGCTCAGGCCGGTATTGGCACGATTATCGCCATGCATCTTTCGGAAAAACATAAAGAAGAAGCTGAAGCGGCGCACATTAACGCCATTATTGCCGGCCATATTTCTTCTGATTCAATCGGCATGAATTTATTTTTAGATGAAATTGAAAAAAGGGGAATTAAAATTTATCCTTGTTCCGGATTGATTAGAGTGAAAAGATTTAAGAAAAAATAAACAAATGACCAATCATACTAAATATCGTATTTTAGAAATTATTCCGGGAGTAATGGTTTGGAGCACTTTTGTGCTGGCCATTATTTTAGCTTTTGTCAAGCCGCTTTGGGGGATTTATTTTATTATTGTTTTTGATTGCTATTGGCTAGTTAGAATTTGTTATCTTTTGATTTATTTGCTTAATTCCTGTTTTAAATATCGTCGAGCCGTTAAAATCAATTGGCTGGAAAAAGTTAAAAAAATCACTGGCTGGGAAAAAGTTTACCACCTCATAATTCTGCCAACTTATAAAGAGCCGGTTAATGTTTTACGGACTACTTTTGGCAGCTTAGCTGCCGTTAATTATCCTTTGGATAAATTAATCGTAGTTTTAGCCGGCGAAGAGCGAGATCAAGTTAATTTTTTAAATATAGCGGAAATTTTAGAAAAAGAATTTGGCCATATTTTTTTTAAATTTTTAGTAACACTCCATCCTAAAGATATAGAAGACGAATTGGCCGGCAAAGGCGCGAACGCTACCTGGGCAGCCAAACAGGCGACCAAATTAATTGATGAACTTCAGATTCCTTATGAGGATATTTTAGTTTCTAACTTTGATGCTGATACTTGCCCTCATCCTGAATATTTTTCTTATTTAACTTATACTTTTCTCCTTCATCCGAATCGCACCCGTGCCAGTTATCAGCCGGTAGCAGTTTATAATAACAACATCTGGGATTCGCCGGCTATACTCAGAATTATCAATAACAGCACTACTTTTTGGCTTTTTACCGATTTGGCGCGGCCCGAACGGCTTTTTACTTTTTCTTCTCATAGTATGAGTTTTAAGGCCTTGGTTGAAATTGGTTATTGGCAGACCGACATTGTCACCGAAGATTCAAGAATTTGTCTTCAGGGTATGGTGAGATACAATGGCGATTATGAGGTTGTGCCGATTCATATTCCTGTTTCAATGGATACGCCTTATGCCGGTAAATTTTGGGAGAGTTTGGTTAATCAATATAGACAGATTCGCCGCTGGGCCTACGGAGTGGAAAATTTTCCTTATATTGTTTGGCAGATGTGGGGCAATAAAAAAATTAGTTTTCGCAAAAAATTCCGCTATCTTTGGAATCAGTTGGAAGGAACTTATTCGTGGGCTACGGCCCCGATTCTAATTTTTTTTATGGGCTATTTGCCTTTATACACCGCTGGTAAAGAAGTGAAAGCCACGGTTTTTACCCAAAATGCGCCGATTGTTTTGCGATATTTAATGACTATTTCCATGGTCGGGTTATTTTTTTCGGCGGTTTTAAGTTTAATTATGCTGCCGCCAAAGCCGAAAAAACAACACGGGCATAAATATTATTTAATGGTTTTACAGTGGTTGCTGTTTCCTTATTGTATGATTTTATTTGGTTCAATTCCGGCGATTGACGCGCAGACACGGCTGATGTTAGGTAAATATTTAGGTTTTTATGTAACTAAAAAAGCAAGGTAAACTTAGTAAGGAATTCGTTTTAAAAACACGCTATCAATTTCCCCAGCGAGGAAATTGCGCTCACTCTCGGCCTCGCTCGCTCCATTAAAAGAGGAGCGCCATGCCCGCTCGGCCTGCGAGATGGTTTTTAAAGCGAATTCCTTACCGTATTAAGTTATAGTATAATATGTTTTCTTATAAAAAAGTTGCCATCAGTCTTGTTACTTGGAATGGCGAGAAATACCTTGAAGCTTTAATGTCTTCAATTTTCACCCAAACTTTTAAGGATTTTGAAATTTTAGTTATTGATAATGGCTCTTCGGATGGAACCGTCGCATTTTTTGAAAAAAATTACCCCCAAATCAAGCTCATTAAAAATCAAAAAAATTTGGGTTTTGCCAAAGGCCATAATTTAGGTATTGATCAATCTCCAAGCGATTATGTTTTAATTTTAAATCAGGATGTTATTTTGGAACCGGATTTTTTGGCCCAATTAGTTGAATTTATGGATAAAAATAAAAAAACGGGCTTAGCCGGCGGAAAACTTTTAAAATTGAAAGATAAGGGGAAAACTAAAATTATTGATTCGGTCGGACAGAAAATTTTTCGGACTCATCAAGTGGTGGAAATGGGGACCGGTGAAGAAGACCATGGTCAATATGATAAATCATCTCAAGTATTTGGAGTTTCCGCCACCATTCCTTTGTATCGTCGTCTTGCCCTGGAAGATGTTAAAATTGACAAAGAATATTTTGACGAAGATTTTTTTTCCTACAAAGAAGACATTGATTTAAATTATCGTTTGCGGCTTTATGGCTGGGAAATTTGGTATTTGCCGCGGGCAATTGCTTATCATGATCGTAGCGCTCAGGGAGTAAAAGCCGGGTTCAATTTTTCAATGATTAGTTATCGGCGCAAAAAAAGTGAATTCATTAAGTTTCATTCTTACAAAAACCACTGGTTTATTTTAATTAAAAATTTGACCTGGTATAATTTTTTTTGGCTTTTTCCTTATATTTTTATCTACGAATTAACTAAATTTTTTTATCTTTTATTTTTTGAAACAAAAACTTTTAAAGATGTTCCTATCATTTTTCAAAAACTGCCGGCAATGGTCAAGAAAAGAAAAATTATTATGAAAAATAAAAAAATTTCTAATAAGGAACTGTTTAGATGGTTTGAATAATGTTATGAATATTTCAATTATCATCGTCAATTACAAGACCAGAGGGTTACTTAAATATCACCTAAAAAATATTTTAGAATTAAACCTGCCTTTTGATTTTGAAATTATCGTGGTTGACAATAATTCCCGCGATGGCAGCGTGGAAATGGTTAAATTATTTTACGGTCACAAGTCGCAAATTAAATTAATTGAATCAAAAGAAAATCTTGGTTATTCAGCTGGTAATAATTTAGGCGCAAAAGAAGCACAAGGGAAATATTTACTGATATTTAATTCTGATATTAAGCCCCTTGCCAGTTCAATCGAAAAGTTATATCATTTTATGGAAGATCATCCTGAAGTTGGTTTAGCCGGCCCCAAATTAATTAATACTGATGGGAGTCTTCAGTTTTCCTGTTTTCGTTTTCCGAAATTTTTAATGCCAGCATATCGGCGAACTCCTTTGGGCAGGTTACCTTTTATCCGAAAGAAAATTGATTGGTATATAATGAAAGATTGGGATCATAATAAAACAAAGCCGGTTGATTGGCTTTTAGGCAGCGCTTTAATTGTCCGTGGAAGTGCTTTAGAAAAAGTTGGACTTTTTGATGAAAGATTCTATCTTTATTTTAGCGACGTTGATTGGGCAAAGCGTTTTTGGTTAAATAACTATCAGGTTTATTATGTATCTGAATCACAAATGATTCATCTTCATCGTCGTGAATCAGCGGATATGGATTGGTTTAAAAGCTTATTTAACAGGACAACGCGAATTCACATTAAAGAATGGTTGAAATATTTTTGGAAATACAGAAATAAATCCCAGTGTCAATCAGCCGGCTCGTCTCGCTGAATCTTTGGTCAGTCTCGCCGAGTCTAGGCGTGGAAAGCGGGCTGGCGAATCAAATAAATTTTTGAGTTTTGAGTTTTAATTTTATGTTTCAAAAGAAAATTGGCATAGATTTAGGCACGACCACTGTTTTGGTATATATTCCAAAACGGGGAATTGTGATTAATGAACCTTCAGTTGTGGCTATTTCTTTGACTGATGGCGAAGTTTTGGCAGTGGGTGCTGAAGCTAAAGAAATGATTGGTCGGACGCCCGACACAATTATTGCCAGCCGTCCCTTAAAAGACGGCGTGATTGCTGATTATAAAACAACCGAGGCCATGCTTCGTTATTTTATCAGAAAAGCTTTGGGCGGAATAAGATTTTTTAGGCCGGAAGTTATGGTAGCAGTGCCAGCTGGCATTACCTCAACTGAGAAAAGAGCTGTTATTGATGCCACCGTGGCAGCCGGAGCTAAAGCTGCTTATATCATTAAAGAACCGATTGTCGCGGCTATCGGTGCTAATATTCCGATTGGCAGCGCTTCAGGTCATATGATAATTGATATTGGTGGTGGTACTTCAGAAATCGCTGTAATTTCATTGGGCGGAATTGTGGCTGCTACCTCTGTTCGTATTGGTGGCAATAAATTTGACGCTGCTATTGCTGAATATATTCGTAAAAAATATTCTTTAGCTATTGGTGAAAGAACAGCAGAAGAAGTTAAAATCAGTCTTGGTTCGGCTATGTATTTAGAAGAAAAACTTAAAACCGAAGTTAAGGGTCGTGATATGATTAGCGGTCTTCCCAAGACAGTAATGGTGACTTCTGATGATATGACTGAGGCAATTCAGGAAGAATTAAATGGCATTATCGTAGCCGTTAAATCAGTTTTACAAAAAACGCCGCCGGAACTATCTGCTGACGTGATTGATAAGGGCATGATTCTTTCGGGCGGCAGCAGTCAGTTGAGAAATATTGATAAACTTTTAACACGAGCAATTGGAGTTCAGGCCTTTGTGGCTGATGAGCCAATGCTTTGTGTTGCCAAAGGCACTGGCATTGCTTTGGAAAACCTTGAACTCTATAAGCGAAGTATTATTGCGGCTAAGTAAAATATTACCAACCGTTTAGTTAACCAGCCGAGATTAAAAAATTTTCGTACGAGGATTGTTTGAGTCCCGCTCAGCTAGCGGGACGAGTTCCGCAGAAGAAAATTTTTTAATCTCGGCTATAAATAGTTACCAAATAGAATCTTGATCTGTTAAAAGCAGATTTTAATTTTATATGCGGCGTCATAAACTACCTCAATCGGTTAGAAAATTCATCCGCCATGAAAAAGCGCGGCTTAGACGTTTTGGTTTGGATTTGGAGACCCAAAAAAAATTAATTGAAGAATTATATTTACGATATCAAACTTAATTTTGTGTCAAAAACCAGAGGTAATTATTAAATCTTTTCTCTGGTTTTTAATTTTTGTTTAATTTTGATAAAATTAAAGAGAATAAACTTATTTTTATGGATTTATCAATTGTTATAGTTAATTGGAATGTTAGAGATTTGCTTAAAAGAAATCTTGTTTCAATTTTTGAAAAAACTAAAAACATCAGTTTTGAAGTGATTGTGGTTGATAATAATTCAGGTGACGGTTCAAAAGAAATGCTTAAAGAAATGGCATCTTGGCGCAGTAGTTTAAAGTTAATTTTGAATGATTTTAACGCTGGTTTTGCTCGGGCTAATAATCAAGGAGCAAAAATTGCCGATGGTCGTTATTTACTTTTTATGAATCCGGATATGGAACTAATAGAGAATTCAGCTGAAAAATTGGTTAAGTTTTTGGACGAGAATAGAACTGTCGGCGCTTGCACCGCCGCGCTTTTTTATCCGGACGGTAAAATTCAAAATAATATCAAACGCGATCCGACTTTTTGGCCGCAATTTTTTATCCTTTTGAAATTACACCATTTTTTAAAATGGTTACCAGCGGTTAAAAATTATTTAGCCAAGGATTTTGATTATGAAAAAACCCAAGTTGTTGAACAGATAATGGGCGCTTTTGTTTTTATTCGGCGCGATCTTTTTGAAAAAATCGGCGGCTGGGACGAAGATTATTGGCTTTGGTGGGAAGACGTTGATTTATGTAAAAGAATAAGAAAAGCAGGGGAGACGATTTTTTATACGCCGATCACTAAAATTATTCATTATGAAGGAAAAAGCTTTGCTCAAAAATTAAGTTTAGAAAAACAAAAGCGATTCAACGGAGGGATGCTCATTTATTTTAAAAAACACCAAAGCAAACTATCGTATTTTGGTTTATTACTGCTTCAGCCAATTAGTTTACCCTTAGCTTACTTAAGCCAAGTTTTAAAAGTTAAATCGCGACCACAGGGGAAAATGTAATATAGTTTAAATTTTTTAACAGATTTGCTCGGGAAACAATTTTCCGGAGTCGCTCATTTGCTCCAGCGGCAAATTCGCTCAGTCCTCCTCGCACCAATCCCGCTAAAGCGGTATGGTGCGGGGCAGGCGGCAAAATTTTGCCTGCTTGCCCCGTATAATTGCGAAGCAATTTATTCGGGGTGGATGCTCCGTAAAATTATTTTCCTCGCCTTAAGATAAAAAAATAGGTTGAATTTATGGAAAATTTTTTTGGTAAATATTTTAAAATCACTTTAACGGGCCTTGTTTTTTTTGAATTATTGTCGCTTCTTGGTTATTTGCAGCCACTCTTTGGTCAGACAGTTTTTTTTACGATAATTTTAATAACACTTATTTTAGGTTTAATTAAACTTGAGTATGGTCTTTATATTATTTTAGCCGAACTTTTTACGGCTAGTAAGGGTTATTTGTTTTACTTAGAGATTGATGGTTTTTTGATTTCTTTGAGAATCGCTTTGTTTTTGGTTTTAATCAGCGTTTGGTTGGCAAAAGTTATTGTTTATTATTTTAAAAATAGAACTTTTAGGCCTTATTTTAAGATAAGGCAAAGCGGTTTATTAGTTTTTTATTTTTTATTCTTTTGTTTTTTATTTTGGGGTATAATCATCGCTTTTATTAAGCAAAATAGTTTCTCTAATATTTTTTTTGATGCTAATGGCTGGCTTTATTTCGGTTTGGTTTTTGTCTTTTTTGATGCCATTGTTTCAGTCAAGGAGGTGAAGAATATTTTACAGATCTTTTTTGCTTCGGTTTTAGTTTTGTGCCTTAAGACTTTAATACTTTTTTTTATCTTTTCTCATCAAATGATTGAAATGTTAATTCTTTATCGTTGGCTTAGTGACTCAGGTTTAGCAGAAATTACCGATATGGGAACTGGCTTTTATCGCATTTTCTTTCAGTCGCAGATTTATATTTTAATTGCCTTATTCATTTTAATTACTTCCATTTATACTTCTGCCAGAATCAAAGGAAATTTGTCCTTTAAAAAAATAAATAAGGAGAACTTTTTATTTTTAATTTTTAATATTTTATTTTTAAGCAGTATTATTGTTTCTCTATCACGCAGTTTTTGGATTGGTTTAATAGGAGGATCAGTTGGCTTTGTGGCGATTATTCTTTTTCAGGAAAAAGAACAAGTCATTTCTTTATTTAGGTTAGCTGGTTACTGCCTTGGAGTTTTAATTTTTAGTTTAATCCTAATTTTTGCAATTGTTGAATTTCCTTATCCAAAGCCAACTGGAGTTTCTTTAGCTGGTCTTTTAAGCGAAAGGGCTTTATCAATTTCCGGAGAAGCGGCGGTAGCCAGTCGCTGGAATCTTTTATCTCCTTTGTGGCAGGAAATAAAAAATAATTTTTTTTTGGGCGCCGGTTTTGGCAAAACCGTTACCTATCAAAGCCAGGATCCGCGCCAACTTTCCCAGAGTCAAGGCGGTTTTTATACAACTTATGCTTTTGAGTGGGGCTATTTAGACATTTGGCTTAAATTAGGTCTGTTAGGATTGATTAGTTATTTATTTTTAATTTATCAAATTTGGCAAAAGGGATGGCAAAAACTTAAAAATAATTTTCAGGATTATCCATTTAAAAGATTTCTGATCTTAAGTTTTCTTTTAGGTATAATTGTCATTGCCAGCACCAGCATTTTTAGCCCTTATCTTAATCATCCTTTAGGAATTGGTTATTTAATACTGGTAAGTGCAATTTTTGAAGTTTTATGATATTAATAATGTTACCTATTACTATTTTTTGGTTGCCCAATGATTTAATTGTAAAATCAGAATAAATAGTAGATGAGCCTAAACCAGAAAAAAGACTTGAAAAAAAAGTAAAAAACTTATATAATAAAAACAGTAAGACAATTAATTAAATATGATACAAAAATGGCTAAAATTCTTATAATTGAGGATGAAAAATTTTTAAGAGGACTGATTAGCCGCAAACTCACCGCCGGCGGTTTTGAAGTAATTGAATCAATTGATGGCGAGGACGGTTTAGAAAAATCCAAAAATGAAAAACCTGATTTGATTTTGCTGGATCTGATTTTGCCGGGGATAAATGGTTTTGATGTTTTGGCCAAAATAAAAGAGGAGCCATTGACGGCTTCTATTCGTGTTATAATTTTATCCAACTTAGGGCAAAGAGAAGAAATAAAAAAAGGCCTAGCTTTAGGCGCGGTTGATTATTTGGTTAAAGCTTATTTTACTCCTGATCAGATAATGGAAAAAATTCAGAAAGTATTGAATAAATAATTTTATCCCAACTTTTTAATTTGACCATAACCGTGATGAAAGTTAGAGCCGATCATTTCAGTTTTGCCTTCTGGCTGGACTTTTTCTAAAATTAAACTGCCTTGGCCGCAAGTGACGGCCATTTTTTTATTTTCAGTTAAAAATAATTTCCCGATTTCGCCGTTAGGTTTTTCAGTTTCTAATATTTCTACCCGAGTTATTTTTAACTTTTTAATTTTTTCTTTTAAATTAAATTCTGTCCAGCTGCCGGGCCAGGGATTATAAGCCCGGATTTGGCGTTCAATTGCTTTTGCCTTTTTCTGCCAGTCAATTTTGCCATCATCTTTGGTTAAAATTTTCGTGTAAGTTGCCTTTGTTTCATCCTGTGGCAGGGGAATGATTTCGCCTTTCAAAAATTTCGGCAAGGTTTCAACAAGTAAATCTCCGCCCAATTCCGCAAGTTTTCTATTTAATTCTCCATAATTCATAATTCTTAATTCATAATTCTTTAATTCTCGTTGTGCGACAATTGGCCCATGATCAATTTTTTCATCCATCAAAATAATTGTTACCCCTGTTGATTTTTCGCCGTTTAAGATTGCTGTTTGAATCGGAGTTGGTCCGCGATAGCGGGGTAAAAGAGAGGGATGGATGTTAAGCGAACCTAAGCGCGCTAAAGCCAATATTTTTTTTGGAATAAGCTGGCTGTAAGCGGCCGCGATAATTAAATCGGGTTCAATTTTTTTAATTTGATCAAATGCATCAGCGATTCTCGGCGGCTGCAGAATATTCGCATTATGTTTTTGAGCTTCTATTTTAACAGGTGGGGGAGTAAGGATTTGATGCCGCCCGATTGGCCTGTCCGGTTGAGTGATAATTAATTTAATCGACCAGTCATCTCTAATTAAAGCATTAAGAATCACAGCGGCAAATTCGGCCGTGCCAATGAAAATAATTTTAGTTGTTTTTTTATTCATCATTTTTTAATCTAAATTATATGGCGTTAAATCAATTAACCAGTCATTGGGAACATCACTTTTTTTAAAACGAAAATCAATTCGTTTTGATTTGATTAAAATCGCTTTTTGATAATTATTCCTGACTTTTTTAATTTTGACACTGAAAATTTGTTCTTCCGGATAAGCGGCTTTTAATTTTTTTTCTATTTTTTCTGGCATTAGCTCAACCTTTTTTTTGTTTTTGTTTTGATAAATCAATTTGATAAGCGTGCCAAAAGGAGGGTAATGCAAATTTTGCCGCTCTTTAATTTCTTTTTTATAGAAATTTAGCCAATCCGCCTCGGTAAGATTTTTTAAAATCGGATTATCAGCGCGAAATGTTTGGATAAGTAAACCTCCACACCCTTCATCACCGCCTTGAAAGATGGGGCTTTTTGGGTGTGGGGGTAAACAACCATTTTTTTTAAGCAGACTCAGGGCATAAGCGATCAATTGCAACGCATTTTCGGTTGAGCGATATCCCGGCTGGTTTAAATCAGTGTCAATATTAGTAAAAGCAACCAGACCAAGATTTTCTTTCAGCCAGGGTTTAAGAATCATCTGGGTGCCGATTAAAATTTCAATTTCCTTTTCTTGGAATAATTTTTTTATGGCGCTGGCATCTTTTTGATTATCAGAATCCAAGCGGGCAATTTTAATTTGCGGGAAAATTTTTCTGATTTCCGACTCAATTTTTTGAGTGCCGCTGCCGAGAGATTTTATTTCCGGATTGTGGCAACGCGGACAAAAAAGAAGATTGTCCTGTTCAAATTTGCAATTGGGGCATTTAAGGCGATTGTGGGATAAATTTAGGGCCGTTCCGCAGTTTGGACATTCAGCCATAAAACCGCAATCTCGGCAGACTGTTATTCGCGCATAGCCCTTACGATTTAAAATCAAGGCAATTTGTTTTTTTTCCGCCAAGTTTTGCTTAATTTTTTCCTCTAAAATATGGCTGATGATTGAAAAATCGCCTTTTTTCATTTCTTCTGCCAAATCAACAATTTCGGTCTTTGCCGCGGTTTTTAAAATTTTGTGCAATTTGATTTTATTTTTTTCAGCCTGCCAGAAAAAATCAACCGTTGGCAAGGCAGTAAAAAAAATTAATTTGGCCTGAAATTTTTTGGCGATTTTTTGGGCAATGACTTTGGCATCATAACGCGGATTCATATCCCATTGTTTGTAATGGGGATTGTTTTCTTCATCAATGATTAAATATTTTAGATTCTGATAAGGATAAAAAACAGCCAGCCGCGTGCCCAAAATGACCCGAGCTTCTCCATTTTTAATTTTTTGCCAAGCGGCAGCCAATTCTTTTTCCTTTAAGTTGCTGCTTACAACAAGATAATTTGCGGTATATTTTTTAAGATAATTTGCGGTATTTTCCAAACTGTCAATGTCCGGAAATAAAATTAGCATCTCACCCCCTTTTAGATTTTTAATTAACTCCAAATATAAATTAAGTTTTATTTCTTCGCGGTTGCACCAGATAAGATGTTGGTTTTCTTTGTTTTTAATAAGTGTTTTAAATATTTTTTTCTCTTCGGCTGAAAAATCCATCTTTAGCTTGATTTCTTTTTCTTTTTTCACAATTTCTTTTTTTTCAGTTTTGGGCGAAAAATTAATAATTAATTTAGCTGCTAAGGCCAGGGAGATATAATAATAGTCAGAAAGCCAATTTATTAATTTTAACTGGTTAATTGTTAAAAAAGGCAACTCGTCAATGATTTGCAAAACTGGCTTAAGTTTATTTTTTTCAATAGTTGATTTGGCCTTTATTTCCATTACTAAACCATTTATTTTCTGGTTTCGAAAATTAGTTTTAACAAGTTGCCCCTTTTTAATTTTATCAGCCAGTTCTTCTGGAATTAGATAATCAAAAACCCCCAAATTAGCCGGTAGCCGCAAAATAGGTATAATTTTAGCAATCATAGAAATTATTGACCGATTATTTTATTCGCCGTTATTTACATCGGTGGTTATATTATAGAGAATTTTTAAAAAAATAAAAGGCGGTTTAAACCGCCTTATTTTTTTGATTCATTCAAATTGATTTTTTTGTTTTGCCAATAATTCTGAAGATGACCGATAAAACTGCCCAACGACAGGCCCATCATCAGCCAAACCCAATAAATTAATTTATATTTTTGCCAGGATTCCACCTCAACCAAAAAAATCATAAATACCAAAATTACCTGAGCCATCATTTTCCATTTGCCGGTCCAATTTGATGAGATGTTAATGTTTTTTTTCTTAGCCAAAAGGGCAATACTAACCGAGGTGATTTCCAAAAAAATAAGACATCCGGCGGTAAATTTAGCCGGCAGATCCCATAAAAACAAAAACAAGATTGGACAAACCAAAAGTTTATCAGCCAAACGATCCAAAAAAGCGCCGAACGAGCTTGTTTTCTCTTTTGCCCGGGCAATCAAACCGTCAAGAAAATCAAAAAAAGCACCAATAACAAACCAAAAGAAAATTTGAGTCTTAATTTCACCAAAAGGATAAAGAAAAAGCAAAACAATGATGTAAAGAGAAATTATAATTCGGTAGAAGCACAAAGCGTTAGCGCCTAAAAAAGATTTTTCCGGCCAGTATTTTTTAAACCAGGGCAGGAGAATTTCATCGCGTTTCTTAACAATCTTTTTAAAAAACAAAACAGAATCACCAATTATTTTCACTTCAGTCCTCCTTTATTATTTTTAAAGGGCGTTTTATCTTAGGACAAAATTCATAACTAAATAACCAACGCCAAAAGGTCCTTCATAGGATAAAAGTTCCGGTTGGTAATTTATCTTACTTAAAGCTCCGAGCAAAATTAAGAAAGATCGCAGTCCGCATTCCCCGGCCTGTTCAATAAATTTATCATCAAAGGCAAAAATTTCATCAGTTTTTTTAGTTTCAATGGCCCGGATTAATTTTTTGTCAAAGACTTTTCCGACCGGAGAATAACCCGCCGGCGCGTTTTTAGTTAAGCGGTGCGATAAATCACCGGAAGCGACAATGGCAATACGTTTATTGCTTTTGACACAAGCTCTTTTTAAAATTTGGCCAAAAAGCAGATGTTTATTAAAATCAAGCAAGCTAAAGCTTATTGGCACAACCGTGATATTGGGCAGATGTCTTGTCAGATAATAAAGCGGCACCAAACTGCCATGATCTATGGTTGGGGAACTGATCAAAGTAACCGGAATTTTATTTTCGGCTTCGGTTTTGATTTGATGAGCAAACTGACTATTACCTTTGAATGATAATTTGGTGACAAAATCGCCGAATTCTTTAAAATCACCTTCAAAATTAGGGCTAAGATTAACCGTAAAATAATCAGGCTGAACTTCGCCGTGAGGCGAAATAACAATAATGATTTCGGTTTTAGCCGTATAAATTTCTTCTTCTAATTGAAGAAGCGCTTCGCGAGTTTTTTTAATTTTTTCTAAATTTTCCTTGCCAATACTTTCAATTAAAATTGGTGGATGAGGCGTAATGCCTGCAAAGACGAGCATATGATTTAAAGTTAATTCAAAAGTCAAAAGTTAAAATTACAGTTTTAATTTTTAATTAAATAATGAAATTAATAGCTTGCTAAGTTTACCTCCGGTTGTTTGGTGGTAACAATGTCCAAGGGTTCGCCTTCAGAATGTAAACTCAGCACTTTTTCAGAAACGGTCTTAATGTATTCCCATTTATAGCCCAAACCGACAAAAGCTTCAGCCGAAGTAATTGCCCGGCGTTGCCCATTTGAAATAACATAAACCGAAGGATTGCCGGTTGCTTTGACTAATTCACCGTCTTTAATTTTAATAGGATCACCGGTTGGCCAGGCTTCCAATTCTTGGGGTTTGGTCGGAATTATTTTTTTCTTAGGAAAATTAATCGTTAGTAGTTCTTTGCCCCAAAGTGGATATTTTAGACCGGCGTAGACAAAATAAATGCCGCCGGTTTTACTATTTTGCAGAAGCGCGCCGGTTGGATAAATGTCTTTTTCAGTGATCGGCTGGCCTTCAGGAATTGAGTTTAAATCGTTCCATTCAACATCAATAATTTCTTCTTTACTAAAGCCGATTTTTTTAAAGACAGCGCTTGAAGTTATGCCACGTTTCGCCTCGTCAACTAAAAGATAAACCGTGCCTTTTGGTGAGCGAAGTAGGGAATACTGGGCAAATTTGATGGGGTCACCGGTTTCATATTTTTCTAAATCACTGTGCGTTATTTGAATTACTTTATCCAAACTATAGCGGGACAAAAAAGCCGCTTTTGACATAAAGGCTCTTTTTTTATCGTACTGAATCAGCCAGATGCCAGGACTTCCTTTTTCCTGAAGCAGGGCGCCATCAGGATAATTTTTAGTAAAATATTCCTGCCAAAGCCGCCAAAAATTATAATTGCCATTATAGACATGAGGAGTGTAATTGTATAAAGAAGCGGTAGCGTAATTGATCGGCGTAACCTCAGTGATGTTTAGGTTATCGCCGGTTTTGTCTTGAAAAACATAAGTGACATTCTTTTTATAGTTATATAAATGAGGGTTATCTAGATAATCGCGAAATTGGAGCGTTGCTGAGTTGACTTGTTTAAAAAATCCCTGCCAGCGGGAATTGCAACCGCCGCTATCCGGACAACCGTAACCGGTAGCCCAATCTAATTGGCTTGGCTGAGGTGCCTCATCCTCAACCAACCCTTGCTCTTTTTGCAATAAAACTAAAATAAACTGCGGGTTTAATTTATTATTTACCGAACGTTCATAAATTATCTGGGCTGCGCTTTTGGCCTGGCCGTCATTATCAACGGTAATATAATTAGCTAAATAACTATCATAGCGGACTAAAAAATATTGGATTTGTTCTAAATTCAAAGTGGTATAATCAGTAATCTCCGAATCGGAAATTATATAATTCGGATCAAAGGTCAAAGACGAAGCCGGCAAGGCCACGCTTAAAATCAGGCAGCTACAAATTATCTTCACTGCAGTTTTCTCCATTTTTTTATTATAATTCATAATTACTCTAAAACTTACAGCTTTATTTTAGCAAAAAAAGAAAAAATTAACAAGAAAAAAGAAATGACTTTAACTTATTTTAAAACTTATCTTATTTTTCTCTCCTAAATTAACAGTCACTTTATCCCCTTCTTTAATTTTATTTTCAATAATTTGAAGCGCTAATTCGTCCAGAATTTCACTTTGGATTAGTCGTTTCAGCGGACGGGCGCCAAAAAGAGGATCAAAGCCGGCTTCAGTCAGATATTTTTTAACTTTATCGGTAACGCTGATTTTAATATTTTTTTCCGAAAGCCGTTTGGTAACTTGCTTAAGCTGCAATTCAACAATTTTTTCAATCTCCGGTTTTTGAAGTCCTTTAAAGATAATTATTTCATCAATTCTGTTTAAGAATTCCAATTTAAAATGATCGCGTAAAATTTTCATAATTTTTTCGCGTATTTCTTTGGTTTTGAATTCTTCTTCTTTCTTTTCCGGCAGATGTTGGGCAAAGCCGATAGTGTATTCTTGAATCAGCCGATTGCCCAAATTGGAAGTCATAATAATAATTGTATTTTTAAAGTTAACCGTGCGGCCCTTGGCATCGGTCAGGCGCCCATCATCCAAAATTTGCAAGAGCATATTGAAAACTTCGGGGTGCGCTTTCTCAATTTCATCAAAAAGCACGACGCTGTAGGGCCGGCGGCGGATTTGTTCGGTCAGTTGTCCGCCTTCTTCATAACCAACATAACCCGGCGGCGAACCGATAAGTTTAGCTATCGAATGACGCTCCATATATTCGCTCATATCCAGCCGGATTGTTGCTTCTTCATCGTTGAACATAAATTCGGCCAAAGCTTTGGCTAATTCAGTTTTACCCACGCCGGTCGGGCCGACAAAAAGAAATGAACCAATCGGCCGTTTTTCTTCAGCAATGCCGGCACGCGAGCGTCTGATAGCATTGGCCACGGCTTTAAGAGCATCGTCTTGACCAACAATTCGTTTTTTCAGAACTTCTTCAATATGAGCTAATTTTTCCACTTCGCTTTGGAGCATTTTGGCAATAGGTATGCCTGTCCAGCGTGAAACCACCTTGGCAATGTCTTCTTCAACCACTTCTTCCTTAAGAATGCCGTCATCTTTTTGCAGTTGCCCTAACTTTTTTTGTTCATTTTTGACCTTAGTTTCCAGTTGAGGAATTTTACCGTAGCGAATTTCAGCCACTTTTTCTAAATTAGCTCCGCGTTCGGCAATTTCCGCCTGAGTTTTTAATTGCTCAATTTCTTTTTTGTGGCGGCGGATGTGGGTAATCATTTCTTTTTCCGCTTTCCAGCGAAGTTCCAGGCCGTGAGTTTTTTCTTTTAAATCCTCCAGCTCCTGATTTAATTCTTTTAAACGTTTTTTATTGGCGTCTGTTTTTTCTTTGAGTAGCGCCTGTTTTTCAATTTCTAATTTTATAATTTTTCGTTTGGCTTGATCCAATTCAGTCGGCATACTATCAATTTCAATTCTAAGAGCTGAAGTTGCTTCATCAATTAAATCAACTGCTTTGTCCGGCAAAAAACGATCCGAGATATAGCGAGAGGAAAGGTTGGCGGCCGCTACCAGGGCCTGATCAGTAATATGAACCCCGTGGTGAATTTCATATTTTTCCTTTAAACCCCTCAGCATAGCCACTGTATCTTCAACCGATGGCTCATTAACCAGAATCGGCTGGAATCTTCGTTCCAAAGCCGCATCGCGTTCAATATGGCGCTGATATTCTTTACTGGTAGTGGCGCCAACGGCATGAAGTTCGCCGCGAGCCAGCATTGGTTTTAACATATTAGAAGCATCCAAGGCGCCTTCGGCCGCGCCGGCGCCGACTAAAGTATGAAGTTCGTCAATGAAGACAATAATTTTACCGGCTGATTCTTTAATTTCGCGAAGCACTGCTTTAAGGCGATCTTCAAATTCACCGCGGAATTTGGCGCCGGCTAAAAGCGCGCCTAAATCCAGGGAAATAATTTCTTTATTTTTTAATGTCTCCGGCACATCGCCGCCGACAATTCGCTGGGCCAGCCCTTCAACAATGGCAGTTTTACCAACGCCGGCTTCGCCAATCAGTACCGGATTATTTTTAGTGCGGCGGGATAAAACCTGAAGCACGCGGCGGATTTCTTCGTCGCGGCCGATGACCGGATCAAGTTTTTCTTTGCGAGCCATTTCAGTTAAATTCAAAGCATATTTTTCCAGTGCCTGGAATTTTGCTTCCGGCTCGGTGTCAGTAATGCGCTGGGTGCCGCGGACCTCGGCTAAAATTTTTAAAACTTGGTCGTAATTGATATTAAATAATTGTAAAATTTCCCGTGCTTTTGACCTGACTTCAATCAGGGCTAAAAAGAGATGTTCGGTGCTGATGTATTCGTCTTTGAAATTTGCTGTCTGCCGATCAGCCAGTTCAATAACTTGGGCCAATTCAAAACTGGCATAAATTGCCATGGCACCGCCGGCCGTGGTTCTGATTTTTGGCAGACGATCAATTTCTTTTTGTACCTCGGCTTTAATAGCATTGATATCTAAATTAAGTTTTTTAAGTATAGCAATAACAGCGCTTTCTTCCTGGGAGAATAGGGCGTAAAGCAAATGAAGCGCGTCAACTTGCTGCTGGCCATTTTCAATGGCAAAATTTTGCGCCCGCATCAGCGCTTCTTGTGATTTAGACGTAAATTTTTGGGGGTTCATAAAATTATATTTTAATACACTTGTGTCATTCCCGCGCAAGCGGGAATCTACGTTGTTATCCTGAATTTATTTCAGGGTTTCTGGATTCCGCATCAAGTGCGGAATGACATTGAAAATTAGCACTCGCGGGTTTAGAGTGCTAATTTAAATTATAGCAACTCAAAAGACAATGTCAAGTAGTTATTGACAAAGGACGGATTTTTTTATTTGGAAATTTTGATTGTTTTTGTTATAATTATATAAATATGACCAAAGAGCAATTAAATAATTTAATCAAGTTTTTACAAAAAGACCACCGGATTATCGGCGCTAAGAGATTCGGTAAATTTATTGATGTAGCAGAAATTAAAGATCCGGCGGAATTAACACTGGAAAACCAATTGCCGTTTCATGGCTTTAAAAAATATTTTTTGCCGGAAAAGACGGTTTTGTTTGATTACAATAAATTTAAATTTCAGGAAAATTTAACTGCGCCCAAAATTGCCATTTTCGGCATTAATATTTTAGATTTAAAAGCGGTTTTACTCTACGATCAGGTTTTTGAAAAAGATCCGTATTATCAGGCGCGCCGAGCCAATATTTTAATCATTGCTCATAATTTTTTGCCTTCAATTGAAAGCAATATCTTTGAAGAAAAATACGAAGAAGATATTTTGGAGCATCTGCCGTTTGATATTTTTCTGGCCGGCATCAACAAAGACAAATTCGAGGTTTTCAGCGGCAGTTCGCGCGGCCAAAAATTGCTGGAGAAAAACAAAATTACTGATTATCGCCACATCCAGTTTAGCGGCCCGATTAAAGAAGAGGGGCCAAACAAGTTTCATAAATTGATTTATGATAAATTTAAGAGTTCAAAAAATAATAAGATATGGGACGAACTTGATAAGAGATGTATTGAATGCGGCAAATGCACTATTATTTGCCCGACTTGTTATTGCTTCCGCCTTGACGACGAGCCGGCGATTGAGCCGACTCAAGGCCAGCGCGTAAGAGCGTGGGACTCCTGTTTTTATCACGAATTTTCTGAAGTAGCCGGCGGCGCTAAGTTTTTAAAAACCACGGGTGAGCGGATTCGTTTTTGGTACTGGCATAAGTTTGTCAGAAATTTTGAAGAATTTTCTTTTGCCGGTTGTATCGGCTGCAATCGTTGCAGTGTCGTGTGCCCGGCGAAAATTAATATCAATGAGGTTTTAGAAGACATTAAGAAACTTTCCTGATATGTTCAATCCTTATCAACCAAAACAAGCCAAAATAATTAAAATCAGAGACGAGGCGCCGAATATCAAACTTTTTCGGCTTAAGCCGGCGGCCAAATTTTTTTATCAGCCCGGGCAGATTATCGCGGTTTCTTATCCCGGCTATGGCGAAGCGCCGTTTGCGCCTTGCGGCAAATTGGGCGAAAATTATTTAGAAGTTTGTGTCAGAAAAGTTGGCCGTTTAACCGAAAAACTACACAGCTTGAAAGTAGGGGATTTGGTCAATTTCCGCGGACCGTATGGTAATGGGGTTTGGCCAGTCGCTAACGCTCAAGTTAAAAGTTCAAAATTAAAAATTTCCGCCAGAGGCGGATCCGCCTTAGGCGGAAAAAATTATTTAATTGTAGTTGGTGGGTTGGGTTTGGTTCCGCTTCGGACTTTGCTTTTGGATAAAAATAAATTTTTAGGCAAAAACGCTAAAGTTCAGCTTTTGTACGGTGCCCGCACCCCCCAAGATTTTATATTTAGCCAAGATTTAAAAAAGTGGCGAGATCAGGGGATTGACGTTCATTTAACTATTGATAAAGAGTGTCCGGGCTGGAAAGAGTGCGTTGGTGTGGTAACAGTTTTGTTTGATAAAGTTAAAATCGTGGAAAATGCTTTGGCATATTTATGCGGCCCGCCTATAATGTATCGCTTTGTTTTGGAAAAATTAAAAGCTAAAGGCCTTAGCGACAGCGACATTTATTTGTCGCTTGAACGGCGGATGCATTGCGGGGTCGGTGTCTGCCAGCATTGTGCTATCGGTACAAAATATGTCTGCCATCAGGGCCCGGTTTTTAGATATGATGAAATAAAAAATATAGCTGAAGTAATATAATCCAAGTTAAAAATTAAAAGTCAAAAGTTTTGACATTTTCCGCCCGAGGCGGATCCGCCTTTGGCGGAGAGCTTTGACTTTTGAGTTTATATTATTATGTGTCTAACCATCCCGTCCAAAGTTATCTCAACCAAAGGTAAAACCGCTGTTGTTGAAATTGACGAAAGGCAAGAAACGGTGAGTATGAAAATTTGCCTTGCTAAAGCAGGGGATTATGTTACAATCCAAAATGCTTATATTATCCAAAAAATTAACAAAAACCAAGCCAAAGAAATCTTTAAGTTCTTTAAGAAAGGAGGAAAATAAATTGAAAGGAGTTACCCAAATTTTAGCATTTGCTTTAGGTCCGGCTAAGAAAAAACTTTGTGGAAATGTAAATTTACAGCAAAACATCGAAGAAACAGTCGATTGCTTGATTAAGGGTCAGTCACCAAAAATTCCGGCTATTAAATTAGCTTACCGTTTAGTTAATGCCAAATTGAATTGCCAGTTATTGGCCAAAAGCCGCGGTTTTAAAAATCCGTTTTCACAAGAGGTCGTTAAGGCCTACACTCTTGGTGATGAAAAGCTTATCCGCGGCAAAAAATTTATTTATCATCATAACTGGCAGGTTTTATTAAAAGATGATTTTCAGGCAGAAACTAAAAAAAATCAGAAGCGGTTTAATAACTGTTTGGTTTTGAGCGGCTACGTTGGTCGCAAAGGGAAAAAACAGGCCTGGATAGTTTTTAAAGGTGTAGAATGGGACAGTAAAGCTAAAAAGGTTAGTTTTGGCAAAGTTAGATTTATTCGCGCTCGTTTTCCTCAGAGTTTAGAAAAGCAAATTCAGGTTGGCCAGTATGTGGCTATACATTGGGACTGGATTTTTGCTCTGATTAGTAAAGAAGAAGCAACACTATTGACCAAACTGACCGAAAGAATTTTTAACTATTTCAATGTTATCTCCATGAGAGCTCAATAAAATGAGCTCTCATGGAAATTTTTCATTTATGAAAAAACCAGTCATTGCCATAGTTTCTTTAACCTGCTGCGAGGGCTGTCAGGTCGCCATTATGGATTTAGGCGAGCGGTTTTTTAAATTGGCAGGCCATTTAATCATCGGCGATTTTTCTTTTGTTCAGGAGCAAGCCGCGCATAAAAGCTTTGACATAACTTTTATTGAGGGCACGCCGATTACCAAAGAAAATATTGAAAATATCAAAAAAATCCGGAGCCAATCCAGATTTTTAATTCCCATCGGCGCCTGCGCTTGTCTGGGCGGCATTGCCGAAATAAAAAACAGTTTGAATAAAGACGAAACCATCCGCTATGTTTATCGCAACGTTGAATTTATCAACAATCCCGATATCAAGCCGGTTTCGGCTTATGTGTCGGTTGATCTGGAAATTCCGGGCTGTCCTATTAACAAAGAAGAATTTTTCAGCTTGACCAAAAAAATTATCGCCTATCTTTCAAGTGGCAAGCAAGAAAAATTAAATATCAAAATTCCCGAACAGCCGGTTTGCTACGAGTGTCAATTGAGGCAGAATATTTGCCTTCTTCAGCACAGAGAAGCTTGTTTGGGGCCGATTATGCTGGGCGGTTGCAATGCGCCCTGTCCTTCGTCTGGCTATCCTTGCGACGGTTGCCGTGGACCGCTCAAAGAGCCGATGGCCGCTCGGAATTTAAGAAAGATTTTATCCGAAAAATTTTCTCCGGGAGAAATAAATAAAATTTTAGAAAGATTCGGGGTAAAGGATCAGCTGGAAGAGAAAGTCAGAACTCAAAAGTGACAACAAAGTTGTCATCCTGAGGAGTTCCGCATTAGCGGGACGACGTGAGGATCTCTACATTTTGCGTTATAATAAGATTGCCACGGTCCCATCAAGGTGGGACTCGCAATGACATAATCTAAATAATATGAAAATAAAAATCGCACATATTGCCAAAATTGAGGGCCATGCCAGTTTCCTGGGCGAAATTCTCAAGGGCGATGTTAGAAAAGCACAACTGATTGTCCGCGAAGGCGCCCGGCTTTTGGAGGGAATTTTGCGCGGCCGCAATTTTCTGGAGGTCTCCCAGATTTCAGCTCGTATTTGCGGCGTTTGTCCGGTAGTCCACACTTTGACCAGCTTAAAAGCGCTGGAAGCGGCTTTGGGGCTAAAAATTTCCCAGACCGATGAGGATTTAAGAAAACTTTTGATGGCCGGTCAATGGCTCAACAGCCACTCTTTGCATTTGTTTTTCTTTTGTCTGGGTGATTTTTTTGGCCAATCCGATGATTTGCAGTTAATCAAAAAATATCCAAAGCTTGCCCAAAAAGCTTTGCTAATCCGCGATTTTGGCAATGAAATTATTGAAGTTATCGGCGGCCGCTCCATTCATCCTTTGACGCCGACCGTCGGTGGATTTCTGCGTTACCCCAAAAAAGAAGCTCTTGACGGGCTTTGCCAAAAAAGCAGCCAAGTTTTGGCGGCGGCTAAAGAATTGGCTTTGATTTTTGCCAAAATAAAATACCCGACGCTTAAAAAACCGACCAATTTTGCCAGTTTAACTTCAACTCAAGATTATGCTTGCTATGACGGACGGATGAAATGGCTTGGTCAGAAAAAAAATCAACTCATAAGCCCTGCCCAGTTTATGAAACAGATTCAGGAATTTCAGGTTGATTATAACCAGCAGACCAAGCGCAGTTATTTTCAGAATTTCCCCTATCTAGTCGGTGCTTTAGCTCGGCTTAATAACAACCGAGGTAAATTGAATCCCAAAGCCAAAGAAATTTTAAAAAAGACAAAAATCAAATTCCCTCAAAATAATCCCTTTTATAATGTTTTAGCCCAATCAATTGAAATCGTTCAGTCAGTTGAGGAGGCGAGAGTTCTGCTTAAAAAACTTTTAGCCAATAAAAATTTAACTAAACACATAAAACCGTCCTTTAAAATCAAAGCCGGCTCTGGCTATAGTGCTATTGAAGCGCCGCGCGGCACCTTATTTTATTTTTACGAGGTTGATCGAAAGGGCGTTATTAAAAATTGTAACATTATTACCCCGACAGCCCAGAACTTGGCTAATTTGGAAAACGATTTAAAAATTTGGCTGCCGGATTTAATTAAGTTATCCGTTAAAGAACGTGAAAGGAAAATTAAAATGTTAGTTCGAGCTTATGATCCGTGCCTTACTTGCGCAACGCATTAAATTTATGCACGATTTATTGCTGGCCCAGGAAATTTATACCATCATTAAAAAGGAAGCGAAAAAAAATAAATTCAAAGAAATTATAGCCGTGGTGATTGAGCTGGGCAAAATTCTTGAACATCAAGAACGAGTCACACCAAAAAATTTAATTTATAATTTAAAACTAATTGATAAAAATAAAAAACTCGAAAAAACGAATTTTCGAGTTTTACCGAGAAATGATAACAAATGGCAGTTGGTGGAGATTGTGGGAAATTAGGAATTAAGTATTAAGTCAATTTTCTCTCCGCATTTTAGGCATTTTCCCTCTTTATCCAGCCGTTTGATTTGGTAGCCGATTCGTTCGATTACGATTTTTCCGCACTTGGGGCAATAAGTGCTTTCCAGATCTTCCTGCCAGACATTGCCGGCATAAACATATTTAAGACCCGCTTTTTTGCCGATTTCATAAGCGGTTTTTATTTTTTCTCTCGGCGTATCGGGCAAATGCTGAAGTTTCCAGGAAATCGCGCCGGAAAAAGCCGAAACATGCCAGGGAGTTTCCGCGTCCAGTTCTTTTTTAATAAACCGGGCAATTTGGGAAAACATTTTTTCCGAATCAGAAAGAGTTGGAATAATCAAAGTCGTCACTTCCAGCCAGATACCCAGTTTTTTAATTTGTTTCAAATTCTCTAAAACCGGTTGGAGACGCGCGCCGCAATTTTTTTGATAAAACTCGTCGGTAAAGCCTTTTAAATCAACATTAATGGCAGATAGATAAGGCGCGATTTCCCCAAGTGTTTCCGGACTCATATAGCCATTAGAAACCCAAGTATTTTTCAGCCCCTTTTTTTTGGCCAGTTTCATAGTGTCCAAGGCATACTCCAGAAAAATAGTCGGCTCGGTATAAGTATAAGAAATACTCGGCGTTTTATATTTTAAAGCGTCTTCAACAATTTTTTCCGGCAGGAGTTTAAAACCAACTTTTTTAATTTGCT
Organism: bacterium; assembly: GCA_043798995.1. Taxonomy (GTDB): domain Bacteria; phylum Patescibacteriota; class Patescibacteriia; order JAACEG01; family JAGUWE01; genus JAGUWE01. The sequence continues at coordinate 54,538 of JAZDOD010000004.1, read as the reverse complement.
CAATTGTCACCTCGCCCTTGCTGCCCTGGGAAATGTCCCAATTCTGGCAGTTAGCGCAGCGGAAATTACAGCCCAAAGCGCCGATAGATAAGGAAAAACTGCCGGGCAAAAAATGAAAAAACGGCTTTTTTTCAATCGGATCAAAATTTTCGGCCACGGCCTGGCCATAAGTCAGAAGATATAATTTACCGGCCTCGTTATAGCGCACGCCGCAAACTCCGCGCCGGCCCGGCGTGATCAGGCATTGATGCGCGCAAGTCCGGCACTTAACTTGTTTTTTATCTAATTTTTGATAAAGATAAGATTCTTTGAGCATAGCAATATTATCGTAACATAATTGGCAGATGATTGACAAATCGCCAAAATTAAGATAAGCTAAGCTGAAAAATAAAAATCCTTAAAAAGGAGGGAGAATAGTGCAAGAAGAATATTACCGCAAGGTTACCCAAAGGTTTAAAGTTTATGATAAACATCAGGTATTGATAACAGATCAGCTGTATGTCAACAAGATTTTTGAAACATTTTCTTCTCAAGCTGCGGCAAACATGGCCCTGGCTTTTGCGAAAAAAATAGCGGCAAAAAAATACGGCCAGGGATTAACCGTAAACCCAATCGGAAATCCTAAAATAGTAAAAAGCCATAAGCCCCGGCCCAAAAAATCAAAAAAGGGTAAAACAAAACAACTTGAACTCAACTTTGCCGGTTCTCAATGAGAATCGGCTTTTTATTATCAAGCAAGCGAGAGAAATGATCCCGCCAAGGCGGGATCATTTCCGACCTGTGCTTCGCCGAAGGCTACGGCAAGGCGAGGCGAGCGCTGATATCAAAGGGTTTAATACCCCCGTAGCTTGCTGCGGAAGGCGACGAGCGGAGCGAGTCGCGGGCCCAGGGCTTGCCCTGGGGTTTATACCCTTTATTATGTCCGTGCGGAATATTGAGAGCTGGTTTTTATTTTTCGGGGAATGTATAATTGAATTAATAATATAATCTAAAAAATTAACTGGCGGGGGGAAAAAAGGAATATTAGTTAAAATAATTTATGCGAAAATTAAATCAGACAGAATTTGAGAAAATTGTGACAAAGGGAATAAAAGCGATTCCGGAAAGATTTTTGCGAAAATTAAATAATGTGGCCATCGTTATTGAAGATGAACCGACGCCGGCGCAAAAAAAGAAACTAAATATTCGTTCAAATTGGACCCTTTTCGGCCTGTATGAAGGCGTGCCGCAGGCCTCCCGGGGTGTTAACTATACGGCGGTCCTGCCTGACAAAATAACTATTTTTAAAAAACCGATTGAAGAAGCGGCTCGCGACGGGGAAGACATTAAAGAAATAGTAAAAAATACTGTCTGGCATGAAATTGCCCATCACTTTGGCATGAGCGAAGCGCGCGTTCGCCAGGCCGAAGTCAAAAGAAGAAATAAATCAAAGGCGGATAAAAATAAAAAATAATATTTATGAAGCCTTCAATATATAAAACCAGTTTGAAGTTTCTAATACTGGCTTTAGTGTTGGTGCTATTTTTATATATATTTTCAACTCTTCAAAACGTATTTTTAAAATATGTCAGCTTACTTAGTGATTTTCTTGTCGCTCACAAGATAATAGGTGCCCTGATTTTTATTGCTACGGCAATAGTCGCGGTGCTTATTTCACCTTTTAGTAATTTGCCGCTTGTGCCTTCGGCTGTGGCGGCTTGGGGAAATTTTCCCACCTTTATCTTTTTGATAGTCGGTTGGGTTTTGGGAGGTTTGCTGGCCTACGGTTTGGGAGGATACGCTGGCGAAAAAATATTCAGGCGTTTTTTGAATTTTGAAAAAGTCGATTATTATAAAAACAAAATTTCACCCCGAACGCAATTCGAACTGGTTCTTCTTTTTCGTTTCGCCATTCCTTCGGAAATTGCGGGCTACACCTTGGGAATAATTCGTTATGATTTTAAAAAGTATATGATTGCCACTTTTTTAACGGAGGTTCCTTTTGCTTTCATTTCTCTTTATTTAAGCCAGATTTTGGTACAAGGAAAATTTTTGGTTTTTGCAGTTATTCTTTCTCTGGTAGCAGCTTTGATTACCCTGGCTTCTTACATATTTCATAAAAAGATATAAAAGAGAAATAAGAAAGAATATTGATTTCAAAAAGTATCTATGGTTAAAAATTTATTAATCGGTTTGTTTATAATTTTGGCGCTGGGAATTTTGTTTTTGGTGCACTATTTTGTTTATTTTTCTTTGGTTAAATTTTTTCGCCTGGAAATAATCAAACTAAAATTATCTTTGGCCCTTTTACTTTTTTTCCTGCCAGTGAGCTTTATTTTAACTTCAATACTGGCTCATTATTATGATAATGCTTTTTCGCGTTTTTTATATTTTACCTCCGGGCTTTGGCTGGGATTGGTCACCACAATCGTAACTTTCTTTGCGGTGGCCTGGCTTGTCTATGGCTTTAGCCGGCTCATTGCTTGGCCGATAGGCCTTGGGTGGCTTGGCGGATTGGCTTTAATTTTGGCTGTTTTATATTCAGCTTACGGAGTATTTAACGCGCAAAATATCCGAGTGAAAAATATTACAGTCAGCATTAAAAATTTACCGCCCGAGTGGCAGGGCCAGAAAGTGGTGCAAATCTCCGACGTTCATCTGGGGCATGTTTTTCGGCAAGATTTTTTTGATAAATTGGCTCGGGAAATTAACGACTTGCAGCCGGCAGCCGTGTTTATTACCGGTGATTTGTTTGACGGCATGGGCGATGATTTTGACTATGTGGTGCCGGCGCTTAATTCAATTGAGGCGCCCAAAGGCATTTATTTCGTTACCGGCAATCATGAGACCTATTTTGGCGTGGATAAGGTTTATGATATTTTAAATAAAACCAAGGTAAAAATTTTTCAGGATGATATGGTAGATGTTGAAGGCCTGCAGATTATCGGCCTAAATTATCCTAAAGACTTCACTAAAAAGCAAGTTGGAGAAATAATTAAAAAGATTCCCGGCTATAATGCCAGCGGTCCATCAATTCTTCTTTACCATTCGCCGAGCAAGGTTGATGAAGTTAGGCGCTCCGGCATTAAATTGCAACTTTCCGGACATACTCATCGCGGCCAGATTTTTCCCTTCCGCTATATTACCAATCTGGTTTATCACGGCTATGATTACGGTTTGAACCAATTGGGCGATTATTCTATTTATACTTCCAGCGGCGTTGGCGCTTGGGGGCCGACAATGCGCACCGACGCGACACCTGAAATTGTGGTGATTACTTTAACAAGCATTCCTGCTATTTCCCAGCTTAGCCAAAAAGAAAGTATAAAAGAAAAAACTAAAGAAGCGCCGCCCGAGCTAACGCTTAATTTTCCACTTAGCCAGGCACTTAAAAGAATCACTAAAAAACCTTTTGGCATTAAAGTTTCTCCCAATGATTCGCCAATCAAACTGGAAAGATTTTCCGGCTACCATACCGGCACTGATTTTGAGATTTTTGAAGATGAAAAAGATAAGGAAGTCGCGGTTTTGGCAATTTGCGACGGAAAAATTATTAAAAAAGGTTTTGTTTCCGGCTATGGCGGCGTGATGGTTGAGCAGTGCCAGATAGAAAACCAGCCGGTGACGGTAATTTACGGCCATATTTCGCTGGAAAATTCAAAAGTCGGTCTCGGTAATAGTGTTAAACAAAAAGAAATAATTTCATTTTTAGGCCGGGGAGAAAGCCCAGAAACTGATGGCGAGAGAAAACATCTTCATCTTGGCATACACAAGGGACAGGAGATTGACTTGCGCGGCTATGTTAAACAAAAAGAAGAATTAGGCCAATGGCTTGATTTTCAAACTTTAACCAGTTTATTTATGAAGTAATAAATGAAAAAAGTAAAAAAAGAAAAACCTAAAATCAGAAATTGGTCCGGTTGCGTAACCAAACATAGTTTTGCCTTGGATTTGGAAGAAAGCGTTTTTACCTGGAATGAGCCCAAAAAAATCGCGGCGTCACTTAAGAGATCAGCCGAAGCAAGCCGGCAGCGCAAAGCAGCACCTTTTCAATCAGCCATGTCAATGCTTAATTTTTATATCAATCGTGCCGGCAAAAATTTAAAACCGGCGCGAAAGCGAATTTTGGAGCAGGCAAAAACAGAGCTGCGAAAATTATTTAAAACTCAAACCCTGTAGTTGGCGGAAAATTTTGCGGCGTGGTAAATTTTACAATTCGCGCAAAAACAGACAAAATATTGACTTTTTATAAATAACATGCTAATATGATTAAGAAGTAAGTTTCTTGTTTACCTTTCCTTGCATATAACCTATGTGAGCCAGAGAGATAAAATAAGAGAGGTCGGCTTACGTTTAATTAATTTTATGTAAGGAGAATACTATGGCAAAAAAATTATATGTAGGTGGATTGTCATACAACACCAACGAGAATACTTTGAAAGAAACATTTTCTCAGGCCGGAGCAGTTGAATCAGTAACTATCATTATTGACAAAATGTCCGGTCGTTCAAAGGGATTCGGTTTCGTTGAAATGACATCCGACGAAGAAGCTCAGAAAGCGATTGAGATGCTTAACGGCAAAGAGCTTGACGGAAGAACAATTACCGTGAATGAAGCTCGCCCGCTGGAGTCTCGCCCCCGACAAGGCGGATTTGGCGGCAGTCGCGGCGGCAGTCGCTACTAAGCGAAACATCGATTGAAAAATCCCCTTAATCGGGGATTTTTCATTTCCTTTTCGGAATATTTATTCATAAGTCGATTTCTAAATAAAAAGTCGAGAAGTTTTCTCGACCTTATTTTTTTAGCAATAAACTACGTAAACGAAAGCTCTGCCAATATTCTCGGCATCCAATTTGCTTTGCTTCTCAATTTCTGGTCTAGTTGTTTCTTCAAATCTTGCAGCAAAATCCCCAACTGTTTTTGGATCGGTTAAATCCAGATCAGGCAAAGTTTTTAATCGAGCAATAAATTCTTCGGCAGTTTCTTTTGCCATTTCCTCCTCCTTTTTAAAAAAAATTAAATTTAAGGTGCGAACAAAAATGCCATCGGCTTGAATATTTTAACAAACAGTGTTTATTAAACACTGGGTATTTTTATATAAGCTTCGTTAAGGCGCTGGAGAGCCAGAATATAAGCGGCTAAGCGCATATCAATTTGATGTTTTTCTTTGATTTCATAAACTCGGTCAAAAGCCTCGCTCATAATTTTATCAAGCTCGCCCATTTCACGTTGTACATCGCAAACCCCTTGTCCTAAATTATGGCGCCATTCAAAATAACTAACGGTTACGCCACCGGCATTGGCCAAAATATCAGGCACGACCAAAACGTTATTTTTAGAAAGAATTTCATCAGCTTCGGGTGAGGTCGGGCCATTGGCTAATTCCAGAACGATTTTAGCTTTAATATCAGGGGCATTGGTTTTGGTAATTTGATTTTCTAAAGCCGCCGGGATCAGGACATCAACAGGTAATTCTAAAAGCTGATGATGGGTGATCGTTTTAACTCCGGGGCAGCCGATTAAACTTTTATTTTTTTCTTTATATTTAATTAAATCAGCCAGTTCGCAGCTTTCATCAAGTAGATAACCGCTGGTTGAATCGGAAAGCCCTGCCAGTTTAAAACCGTCTTCAGCGACAAAACGCGCCATATTCAGGCCGGCATTGCCAAAACCCTGGATTGCGACAGTGGTTTTTTCCGGCTCAAGGCCGAGCTTTTTAGCTACCTGGCGCAAAATATAGATTCCGCCTTGGGCCGTAGCCGCTTCGCGACAGACACAGCCGTTTAGCTTCGGTGATTTGCCGGTGACCACGGCCGGCTGATCAGTGCCAGTTATTTTAGCATATTCATCTCGCAGCCAGTCCATAATTTTGGCATTGGTATAGACATCGGGCGCCGGAATATCTAAATAGGGTCCGATAACCGGGGAAATGGCTTTGGTGTAGCCGCGCGTTAATCTTTCCAATTCTTTTTCGGACAGAGCTTTGGGATTAACAATCACTCCGCCTTTGCTGCCGCCAAAAGGAATACCAACTACCGCGCATTTAACCGTCATCCATAAAGCCAAAGCGGAAATTTCATCCAGATTAACATTGGGATGATAACGAATACCGCCCTTGTAAGGGCCGCGTAAATTGTTGTGCTGGACGCGCCAGCCCTTAAAAATCCGAGTTTCGCCATCATCCATCTCAACTGGAAAATTAACCTCAATAATCCGATTAGGGCTTTCTAAGAGATTCAACAGCTCCTTTTTAATATCTGCATAATGAGCCGCCCTTTTTAACTCACGGATTGAGTTAGCAACTAAATACAGATTGGAGTTCATATAGTCGGTAAATTATTTTCATTATTTTTTTAAAAAATAAACCCCCGCTTTTTAAGACAGGGGTTAGGTCAAAGACAGAATTTAAGCAGCTAATTTTTCTTGATCAGCTAAAATCATCAGTTTTTTTATAACCTCCTCTTTTATTTCATCGCTGATTTTTCCGGATTCAGACTTTCGTTCAACGTCGTCCATCGCCTCATCAGCAGTCATTTTTTCTTGGTTAATTTTTTCCAGATATTCTTCATAAAGACTCTGGGCAGTCATCAAAATTTGTTCTTTTTCTTCGGTTGAAATTTCTTCTTTTTCAGGGAAAGTGGCTAATTCTTTTGCCATAAAATTTTAAAATTAATTATTTATTAATCGGTTGTAATTGTTATTATATTATATTCTTTTAAATTTGGCAAATCAAGCTTGCCAAGAATAAACGCAGTGATAAAATAGAATTAACCTTATGAAAAAGCGGCTTTTTATCGCTATTAATTTACCCGAGGAAGTTAAGCGGCAGTTGAGCCCGCTAATTTTAGAGTTGGCAAAACTTAATAAGCGAGTGGCTATCAAATGGGTGAAGTCCGAACTTATTCATTTAACACTTCATTTTTTAGGTTATTTGGATCAGGGTAAAGAGGAAGAAGTGGAAAAAATTTTAGAAAATTTATGTTGTCAATACCGCTTTGCTACCCTGAAAAGCAGCGGCTTAGGCGCTTTTCCTAATTTAACTTCACCGCGAGTTATTTATTTAGCAACGAAACAAACAAGCGGCGATGATTTGGGCAGTCTCCAGCGAGAAATAGGCAAATATTTAGCCAATATCGGACAGGAGCCGGAACGCCGTGCCTGGCAATCGCACTTAACTCTCGGCCGGGTCAAAGCCGGCGGCCGGGTTAAATTAGAGCCAGTTGAAATTCCCGAATTGTCATTTAAAGTTGAAAGTATAGAATTAATGGAATCGCGATTAAGCTCAATAGGACCGGAGTATTATATAGTTAAGTCATTCCCCCTGGGTTAAATCAATAAAATTTAATAATTAAATTTCCAATTTTCAATTTTCAATGATGCAAGTTGTCATTCCCGCGAAAGCGGGAATCCAGGACTTTAAACATTTAATTTCTGGATCCCGCATCTCCGCCCGAGGCGGATCCGCCTTTGGCTGGAAAGTGCGGGATGACAAAATTATTGTTTTAACATTATTAAAATTAGAAATTAAAAATTTTAATTTATGTACATCCTCGGCGTCAAAGTTGATAATTTAAACAAAAAAGAAGTTTTAGCCAAAATGGATGAATTTTTAAATTCCGAAGAGCAGTATTATATTACCACCCCTAATCCTGAAATAGTTTTGCGCGCACAAAAAGACGAAGACTATCAAAATATTTTAAATTATGCTGATTTGGCCATAGCCGACGGCGTAGGCCTTATTTTAGCATCAATTTTCTTTTTTGGCTGGCGAGGTCGGTTCAAGCAGCGAATAAGAGGCGTGGATTTAGTTGAATGGTTGATAGAGACCAAAGAAAATTCAAGAGTCGATTTTTTTCTTTTGGGCGGAAAGTTTAGTATTGCCGCCTTGGCGGCTGAAAAATTAAAAAGAAAATTTTCTAAACTGCAAATTGTCGGCGCTGAAAGCGGGCCAAAAATTAATCAGCAAGGCAGGCCGCAAAACGAACAAGAAGAAATTATCAACAATCAAATAATTGAAAAAATCAATCAAACCAAACCGCAAATTCTTTTGGTTGCCTTTGGCGCGCCGAAACAAGAAAAATGGATTCATAATTATTTAGCTCAAATCCCGTCGGTTAAGATCGCCATCGGCATTGGCGGCACTTTTGATTTTTTGGCCGGCAAAATTAAACGCGCGCCGCAATTTTGGCAAGAAACAGGTCTGGAGTGGCTTTGGCGTTTAATTCAAGAGCCAAAGCGCTGGCGCCGGATTTATAACGCGGTTATTGTCTTTCCCATAAAATGCATTTTGTGGCGTTGGCGGCGGCTGATTTTTTATAGGCCCAATGCTTGCGCTTTTATTTATCAAGGTGAAAAAATTTTGGTTGTGGAACGAGTTGATGATCCTGGCCATTGGCAGTTTCCTCAAGGCGGACTGCGAAAAGGCGAAAAAATAGAGCAGGGGATATTAAGGGAAATGGAAGAGGAATTGGGCGCTGATCAATTTCGAATTAAAAAAATTGTCCTTAAGGCGCATAAATATATTTGGGACAAACACCAATGGTCTAAAAAATTTATAACCGAAAAAAGAAAAACGTTCTATCCTTATAAAGGTCAAAAACAAACTTTGGTTATTTTAGAATTTATGGGAAGCGATTCCGATATAAAACTTGACAGAAAAGAATTTACCCGCTGGCAGTGGGTTACGCAGGATAAATTAATAAAAACGCTTCATCCGTATCGCCACACTATTGGTCAAAAAGCATTAGAAGAGTTTAAGAAATTATAAATTTAAACATTGTTTATTAGACTGTTGCTTGACAGTTATTTTTTTATTTTCTATTATTTAATTAGCACTCTTGACAGGTGAGTGCTAATTAGGTAAAATGAAATTATTGAATAACTCAACAATTGAGATTGCCGCGTCCCGCCTTGGCGGAACTCGCAATGACAAAATGATAAATTCTATGACTGAACGGCATCAAAAAATTTTAAAAGAAATAGTCAGAAGTTATGTCAGATCAGCCCAACCAATCGGTTCTGAATTTTTGATTAGAAAACTTGGCGGTAATCTTTCCTCAGCCACTGTCAGAAACGAAATGGCTAAATTGGAAGACGGGGGCTATATTTATCAGCCCCATACTTCAGCCGGCCGTATTCCCACCGAAAAGGGCTATCAGTTTTATTTGGATAATTTTTTATCAGAAAAAGATTTATCGGCAGAATTTGAGAAAAGTATAAGACGGATTGAATCTGCTAAAAATAAAGAGGAAGTTTACAAGAATGTTGCTAAAAGTGCCGCGCAATTATCAGGCCAAACAATTGTGATTAGTTTTTCTAAAAATAATACCTATTATACGGGTGTTTTTAATTTATTTTCCCAGCCGGAATTTAGCGAATTTGATTTAGTCAGAAATTTTTCCCGTATGATTGATAATCTGGACGAAATTATCGCTAAATTATATAATCAGCTAGGCAGCCAGATTGAAATTTCAATTGGCCACACTAATCCGTTCAGCCCTTATCTTGCCAGCATTTTAACCATGGCAAACAACAAAACATTGCTGGGCTTAATTGGTCCGATGAGAATGGATTATGAAAGAAATCTGGCTTTGGTGAAATGTTTTAAAAATTATGTTGAAAAATAAAAGGTATTAAACCCTTTGATATCAGCGCTCGCCTAAATTTTTTTCAAAAACTTTGGTGGGTCTCTCTCGCTTAATAATAAAAATATGGACGATAAAGAAAAAAAAGATCAAATGTCGGAGGAGGTTAGTCAGCCAAGCGATAAACAAGATGAGGTTGAAAAACTTAAGCAAGAATTGGCAATCTGTCAGAAAAAGTCCGAAGAATATCTTAACGGCTGGAAAAGAGCCAAGGCCGATTATATCAACCTAAAGCGCGACACCGAAAAAGAAAAAGAAGAATTTGCCCGTTTTGCCGGCGTAGCTTTAATTATCCAGCTTCTGCCGATTGTCAATAATTTTAAGCGTGCTTTTGAACATTTGTCAGAAATTAAAGATGAAAAAGTCAAAAGTTATTTTGTTGGCTTCAAGCACATTTATAATCAGATTTTTGAACTGCTTAAAAAATTAGGCATTGAGGAAATAAAGACCATAGGCGAAAAATTTAATCCCCAGTTTCATGAAGCAATTGAAGAAGAGGTTGAGGAAAATAAAGAAATCAAAAAAGACGAAAAAGAACAAACGATTGTTAAGGAAGTCAGCGCCGGCTACACCATGCACGGCAGAGTAATAATGCCGTCCAAGGTGGTAGTAAAATAATGCAAAATTCAAATTAATTAAGAAGTAATTATTGTTTGTTTAATTACTTCCGTAGGAGAAAATATATGGCAATTATACGATGGCGTCCGGGTTGGCCAACTCCCTTTGAGGATTGGGATAAATGGCTTGAGGAGATGGCGCATTCACAAATCAGCGGTTTTATGCCGCAAGTTGATGTTTATCAAGACAAGGAAAGTATTATAATTGAAACGCCTTTGGCTGGCATTGATCCGGAAAATGTTGACATTGCGGTTGAAAATGATGTTTTGACAATTTCCGGCAAATCAGAAAAGAAAACCGAGGTTGATGAAAAGAATTATTATCGCAAGGAAATCAGATCTGGCAGTTTTTATCGTTCAGTGGCATTGCCGGCGCGAGTTTTGGCTGATAAAGCAACCGCCAATTTTGACAAAGGAATGCTAAAGATTATTTTACCAAAAGCTCCGCAAATCAAATCTAAAACCATTAAAATCAAAGCGGGCAAAAGCAGTACACCGGTCAAAATTGTTACGCCGAAAAAGAAAAAGAAGTAAACTGTTGGCGAGAATTTTTTCTCGCCCTTAGGTTGCCAAATTATTTTTTTTGGATAGTTTCTAGGCAAACTTGCCTTCAAAACACGCTCGCACTAAATTCTTTTAAGAATTGAAAATTAATTTACGCTCGCTCTATGACTCGACCGCAGTTAGCTGGCATTTTAAGAGTTTATTTTTACGGCGGTCTCGTCAAAGGTTTTTCAGACAAGTTTGCCTAAAAAAAATTAGTTTGGCAACTTAATTCATTTTTTAAAATTATAATTAAATTTAAATTCTATGGGAAAAATTTTAGGTATTGATTTAGGCACGACAAACAGTGCTATGGCCATTGTTGAGGGCGGTGAGCCAAAGGTTTTAGAAAACAAAGAAGGAGCGCGAACAACTCCCTCGGTGGTGACAATTTCTAAAAACGGCGAAAGATTAGTAGGTCAGATTGCCAAAAGACAAGCAGTGACTAATCCGGAAAATACGATTTTTTCAGTTAAACGTCTGATTGGCCGAAGATATGATGATATAGAGGTTCAGCGGGACATTAAACTTATGTCTTATAAAATTGTCCGTTCCGGCGAAGGGGTTAAAGTAGTCATGGGCGGCAAAGAATATTCACCGCAGGAAATTTCGGCTATGATTTTGCAAAAGTTAAAAGCCGATACTGAAGATCGTCTGGGTGAAAAAATTGAGGAAGCGGTTATCACCGTGCCGGCTTATTTTGATGATTCTCAACGCCAGGCTACCAAAGATGCCGGGGAAATCGCCGGTCTTAAAGTCCGCCGAATTATTAATGAACCAACCGCGGCCGCTTTGGCTTATGGTTTTGATAAGAAAAAAGGCCAGCAGATTGCGGTCTATGATTTAGGCGGCGGAACTTTTGATATTTCAATTCTGGATATTGGCGATGATACAGTTGAAGTTAAATCAACCAATGGCGACACTCATTTGGGCGGTGACGATTTTGACCAGAGAATTATTAGCTGGATAATTTCCGAATTTAAGCGCGATCAAGGCATTGATTTGGCCAAAGATAAATTGGCTCTGCAACGGCTTAAAGAAGCGGCTGAAAAAGCTAAAATTGAGCTTTCAACCACGGCCGAAACCGAAATTAATCAGCCATTTATCACGACCGATGCGGCGGGCCCAAAACATTTAGTGATGAAATTGAGCCGCGCCAAACTTGAAGAGATAGTCGGTGATTTAGTTGAAAAAACTCTTGAACCTTGCCGTCAAGCTCTTAAAGATGCTGGGCTTACCATTTCAGACATTGAAGAAGTGGTGATGGTCGGCGGCATGACTCGAATGCCCTTAGTACTCAAAACAGTTGAAAAATTTTTCGCTAAAAAACCAAACATTTCAGTCAATCCCGACGAAGTAGTGGCTGTTGGCGCGGCTATTCAGGGCGGGATTTTGCAAGGCGAGGTAAAGGATGTTTTACTTCTTGATGTGACGCCATTAACCTTAGGTATTGAAACTTTAGGCGGCGTAGCCACCCCGCTTATTATAAAAAATACAACCATCCCGACTTCAAAGTCGCAGATTTTTTCTACCGCGGCTGATACTCAAACCTCGGTTGAAATCCATGTTTTACAAGGCGAGCGTCCGATGGCTGAAAATAATAAAACCTTAGGCCGTTTTATTCTCTCCGGTATTCCGCCGTCGCCGCGCGGCATTCCCCAGATTGAGGTTACTTTTGATATTGACGCCAATGGTATTTTAAATGTCAAGGCCAGCGATAAAGCCACAGGCAAAGAACAATCAATTACCATTACCGCTTCTTCCGGCTTATCAAAGGATGAAATTGAAAAAATGAAACAGGAGGCCGAAATTCATGCCGAGGAAGACCGCAAGAAAAAGGAAACAGCCGATCTTAAAAATGAAGCCGATACTTTAGTTTTTCAGACAGAAAAAGTTTTGCGCGAGGCCGGTGATAAGGTTTCAGAAACCGTTAAAAAAGAAGTTGAGGCCAAAGTTGAGGTGCTAAAAAAGGTTAAAGATAGTGATGACATTGATTCAACCAAAAAGGCAGTAGCCGACCTGAATCAAACCATTCAAAAAGTCGGAGCAGAAATGTACAAAGCGGCCCAAGAAAAAAGCTCTTCGGAGCAACCCTCGGGTCAAACTTCTGCCGAAGACAAAAAAGAAGAGCCAAAAGAAGGGGAGTTTGAGGAAGGAGAAAAAAAGTAAACCAGCGAGTTGCCTTTAAAACACGCTCACAAGAGACTTTTTATAAAAAATAAATTTTTTTCCGTTCGCTCTATGGCTCGACCGCAAGAATTTTAATATTTAAATAATGATTTTACTAAGCGGTCTCGCCAAAGGTTTTTTAGACAACTCGTTGGTTTAAATAAAATAAATAAGGAAATAATGGCTAAAGATTACTACAAAATTTTAGGCGTTTCGCGAAATGCTTCAGCGGAAGAAATTAAAAAAGCTTTTCGCCGCTTAGCTCACCAACATCACCCCGACAAAACCGGCGGTGATGAAAAAAAATTCAAAGAAATTAATGAGGCCTATCAGGTTCTTTCTGATTCGCAAAAAAGGTCTCAATACGACCAATTCGGGCAAACTTTTGAACAAGCTCAAGCCGGAGGCGGTTTTTCCGGTTTTGAAGGTTTTCGCGATTTTTCGGATTTTACCGACGCCTTTCGCCAAGGCGGCCGCGGTGGCGTTGAATTTGATTTTTCAAATTTTGGTGATTTTTCTGATGTTTTTTCAGATTTTTTTGGTATGGGTGGAAAAAGAAGACAATCACGTGTCGGTAAAAATATTGAAGTTGACTTAACCATTACCTTGGAAGAAGTGGCGCGGGGAGCAGAACGAATTATTGAGCTTTATAAAAAAGTTAATTGTTCACGCTGTGACGGCAGCGGTGCCGAGCCGAGCAGTTCCATCAAGACTTGCCCGACCTGCAAGGGTCAGGGACAAATTCATCAGGTTCGCTCCACAATCTTAGGCCAAATAAGAACAACCGCTGTTTGTCCGGAGTGTTTAGGCACCGGGAAAGTGCCGGAAAAAAAATGCTCAGGTTGCCAGGGCGAAGGAACTGTTAAAGAGTCTAAAAAAATTAAAATTAATATACCGGCCGGCATTGATGGGGGTGAAGTGATTCGCTTTCAAGGCGGAGGCGAAGCCGGTCCGAAGGGTTCGCCGGCCGGCGATTTATATGTTAATATTCATCTTGAGCCCCATCCTTTATTTATTCGCCGCGGAGCTGATATTTATACCAAGAAAGTTATTAATATTACTCAAGCCGCTTTAGGTGATAAAATTGGAATAGAAACGCTTTACGGATCTGTAAAATTGGCTATTCCCGAAGGCACGCAAAGCGGCGAAAAGTTTCGCCTGCGCAGTAAGGGCTTGCCGCGCTTACGCGGCTTTGGCCGGGGCGATGAAATAGTGGAAATTATCATCAAAACGCCGAAGAATTTAACCAAGAAACAAAAAGAATTGTTAAAAGAACTAGAAAAGGAATTGTAACTTATGTCATTCCCGCGAAAGCGGGAATCCAACAAAATAAAAAGCCCGAATTTTTTGGGGCTTTTTTAGGAAAAGAAAAGGGGTGGATTTTGTCCACGCCCTTTTTATTATTTGCGAGCACTACTGACTTTTTTCTTCTGTCTCTTTAGTTTCGACTTGAATAGTTGAATTGGGCACCAACCGCGCTGGTTCTGCTTCTCCATTTTTGTAAATTATCTTCACTTTTGCCTCAAAGATTTGTTCACCTTTTATCGTCACTTTTTGTAAAGGAACTTCTTTTCGCAAATTCTCCTGCAATTCATCCATTGAAGCGTTTTTGATAGCTGCTGACCCTATAATAACTAATATTACCAAAGCTATCGGCATTACTTTATCTTTTACAAAAAGATAAACCAGCGCTATTCCAATAGAAATTAACACCAATCCTAATCCAAACCAGAATAAAAAATTCATCTTCTCCTCCTCTCAAAACTTTTTAATTTTGTTTTCGGCCTCGTATTGTAATAATTATTCAAGCCAACCAAGATCTTTCAGGGCTTGGCACTCATCACAAAGTTCTTTGGGTGATCCAATATGTGCCTCAGGGAGAACATCTGCTATTAAGCCGCAGCTCTCGCAGTAATAATGCATCGGCGCTCCTACTGGTAAAGTGCTGTCGTCAATCTGTCCTTCCTTTTTGGCCTGAGCTCTTCTCTTTTTTAATTTTTTTAAAGCGTATTTCTTTCCCTTTTGAGTAGCTAACATTTTTTCCTTCCTCCTTTCAAAACTTTCTAAATTTGTTTTTATTAGTTTCATTTCTTCTTTTTATCATAAGTCCTATCACCATAAAAATCAGAGCTACAAGTAATATAAGTAATATAAAACCACGACTTGGCGGCTGATCAGAAAGTTTATCAAAAAGAAGAACGTAAGTCCCTAATCCCAAGGCCAATCCAACTCCTATAAGATAAACAAGAACAGCTAAAATTTTCATTTATCCCTCCTTTGTCAAAAAGCATTTATTTGTTGTAGTATAACAAATTAATATAGCGGAATTTGGAAAATTTGTCAAGCAGAGGTATAATAGTTACACATCAAGTAATTAACAATTTAAAAATTAAAAATATAAATGTCATTTTAATAGACTGTCCAAAGACTCGCTTTTTGGTCATTGCGAGCTCCGACGCCAAGTCGGAGCGTGGCAATCTCGTATTTAAGCGGATTTGAACGGGATTGCTTCGTCGTCCGCCAGTTGGCGGACTCCTCGCAATGACATTGTGAAATATATGCTAAAATTTTACAACACCCTCACTCGCAAAAAAGAAGAATTTAAGCCGATAAAAAAAGGCCAAGTTGGCATTTATTCCTGCGGGCCGACGGTTTATAACTACGCCCATATCGGCAATTTACGGGCCTTTGTGGTAGCCGATCTTTTGCAACGAATCTTGAAATTTAATGGCCTAAAAGTCAACTGGGTGATGAACATAACTGATGTGGATGATAAGACCATCCGTGATTCGCAAAAAGATTATCCTGATTTAGCTCCCAAAGAAGCATTAAAAAAATTAACTGCCAAATACGAAAAGACGTTTTGGCAGGATTTAGCCAGCTTAAACATTCAAAGGCCAAATAAAATTCCGCAGGCCACCGAGTTTATTTCCCAGATGCAGGAGTTGATCACAAAAATTGTTCAGGCCGGCTTTGCTTATGAAAAAGACGGCTCTTTTTATTTTAATGTTGCTAAATACGCCAAAAATTTTAAATACGGGCAATTAGTTGATTTAGATTTAAACCAACTTAAGCAGGGCGAAAGAATGGAAAATGATGAATATGAAAAAGAAGCGCTTCAAGATTTTGCTTTATGGAAGGCAAGAAAAGTTGGCGAACCATTTTGGAATTTTAATTGGCAGGGCAAAAACTCTCCCGGCCGGCCGGGTTGGCATATTGAATGCAGTGCCATGAGCCAAGAGTATTTAGGCATTCCTTTTGATATCCACACCGGCGGAGTTGATTTGCGCTTTCCGCACCATGAAAATGAAATTGCCCAAAGCATTACCGGTTATGGCGCAAAAAAATTAGTTAATTTTTTTCTCCACAGCGAGCATATTTTAGTTGACGGCCAAAAAATGGCTAAATCAGCCGGCAATTTTATTACCCTGAGGGATTTAGACGAAAAAATAACTTCACCTCCCGCACAGAAATTTTTACCTTTGGCATTTAGATATTTTTGTTTAGGGACCCATTATCAAAAAAAGCTAGACTTTTCTTGGGAGGGTTTGCGAATGGCCCAGGAAAGTTTGTTCAGTTTGTGGTTTAAAATTGGCGAAATGAAAACAGGCCGGGGCAAAATTTTAAAAAATTATTTGGAGGAATTTATTAGCGCCATTAATAATAATTTGGATTTACCTAAGGCAATGACTATAGCTCAGGAAGTGACTAAAACTAAAGAAAAAGACCAAGACAAAAGGACAACTTTGCTAAAATTTGACGAGGTGTTAGGATTAAATCTTAATGTTAAGCCACCCGAAGTGGTTTTGACTGAATATATCAAAGAAAAAATTAAACAATATGAAAAAGCACGGAAAGAAAAAAAATATCAATTATCCGATCGACTGCGTCAAGAAATTGATCAAAATTTATCTAAACTTATTCTCCCTCGAAAAATTTCCGATACTAAAGAAGGAACAAAGATTGTAAAAAAATGAAAAATATTTGGCAACAATTGCCGCGGCCGATCATTGGCTTGGCGCCGATGAGCGGTATTACCGACTCCGCTTTCAGGCAAATTGCGAAGGATTTTGGGGCGGAAATTGTTTTTTCCGAAATGATTAGCGCCGACGGTTTGTTTTATGGCCAGAGAAAATCCGGCCGCGATGAATATAACAAAACCTTGGCGATTGCCGGCTTTTCAGCCAAAGAAAGGCCGATTATCATTCAGCTTTTCGGCCGCCAGCCGGAAATAATGGCCAAGGCGGCAAAAATTATCAGCCGCAAATTTAAACCAGACGGCATTGATATTAATATGGGCTGTCCGGCCCGACGTTTGGTTGAGGCCGGTCATGGCGTTTCGCTGATGAGAGATCTTGATTTAGCTTGTTATATTATTGAAATAATTAAAAAAGAAATCAATTTGCCGGTTTCGGTTAAAACCCGCCTTGGTTTTCAAAGTGAAAAGGAAATTTTGAAATTTGCCAAAAGCTTGGAAAATTGCGGCTTGGATGCTTTGATTCTTCATGGACGGACCTATCCGCAGCTTTTCCGAGGTCAGGTTAATTATCAGATTATGAAAATGGTCAAAGAAAATCTGAAGATACCGCTTATTGCCAGCGGCGGACTTTACACGCCGGAGGCGGCAATTAAAATATTAGAAGAAACTGGCGCCGATGGTCTGATTTTTGCCAAAGGGGTCTTGGGCAACCCTTGGATTATCAGCCAAACAATCAATCTTTTGAAGTCAGGGCAATATCAGCGGCCGAAAAAAAAGGAAATTTTTAAGATTGCCTTAAAGCAGGCCAAACTTTCATTTAAATTACCCCGCGTCGACGCTATTTCAATTCTCAAAAAACATCTTTGCTGGTATGTCAAGGGTCTCAAAAACGCAACTCGGCTTCGCCAAAAGTTAGTGCAGATTGAAACCTTAGATGAAATAAAAAAGATTTTAAAATAAAAAAAATAAGCCCGTTTTGAGCTTATTTTTTTGCTTTTAAATTAATTTTAAAACCATCTCTTTTTCTTAAACAAAAGCAGCATCGAAAGTATTATTGTCAGCATCAGGCCGATTATAATCCAGAAGTTATAAGGATTATTCAAGAAAGGCATGCCGCCATTAGCTCTCATTGAAAAAATCGTAGCCAAAAGTGTCATTTGAAAAATCGTCACCGAAAACATAGTTAGGGTTTTGATAATCTCATTAGTTTTATAAGAAAGTATTGAATCATTAGTGTATTCCAGGGCCTCAATCATTTCTTTGTGACTTTCCAAAATTTCCCAAATATCTTTGGTTTTCTGGATTAAAGAATTAAATTTTGAGCGAAGCGCTTCGCTTATAAAAAAACTGCCTTCAGTCTGCGCTAAGCGTCTGATAACATTTTTGTGCGACTGCATTATGCGGCGGAAAGTAATGACATTTCTTTTAATGCGCATAATATCGGTTATGCCTTCCTGTTGTTTGCCCTGATAGATAAACTCTTCTAACCGGCTAACATCCCAGCTGATTTTGTCCAAGATAGGAAAGCAGGATTTTAGGAGTTGCTCTAAAATTTCAAAAAGCAAGTTTCCCGGCTCTTTTTTAAGATATTCTTTGAGTGTTGCCGAATCCTTTTTGCAGATATTGATAATTTCATTAAAGCGCGGCAAAAAACCATTATGAACCGAAACTAAAAAATTTTTCCCCAGGAAAAAATCAATTTCTTCAACCAAGATTGTTCCTTCATTCTCGTTGTAATGGGGGAAGCGGAAAATAATAAAACAGTAATGATCGTAACGTTTTATTTTTAAGCGCTGGGCAGAAACGCTCGGGAGCGATGCCCGCAAATCCTTTAACTGAAAATCAAAATTCTTTTTCAGGAATTCTAAATCGGCTTTTTTTGCTTGCTTGACATCAATCCATTGAAAACCGCCATTTTTAAAAATTTGATACATCAATTTAAAATTTAGAATTTCAAATTTAAAATTTGATAGTTGGGTTGTTGATAAGTATTATACCATATTTTTACTTTATTGACCAAAGAAGCTAAAATTTGTATAATAATATAAAGCTATGCCTAACATCTCCCCAAGCCAAAATTTAACCAGCAGTGAAAAGGAAACGCCAAAAAAAGAAAATTCGCTTCCTCAGTTTGAAGTTGGGGAAAAAGCGTTGGAAAAAGCGTTGGAAAAAACAGGTGAAGTAAAACCGGAAAATGAAAAAGAATTGCCTGCAACTACAAAAGAAGAGTCGAAACCGGAAATCCTTACGTCCAGCAGCCAAGTCAGCACCAAAATCATTAAAAGCCAGACGCTTAAAGAAATTGAAAATATTTTAGAAGAAGATTTGGGAGAAATTTATTTTAAGTTGCCTTCTGAGAAAAAAACCGAGTTCAAGCAAAAAGGCGAGGTAACGGCTACCAAAATTGAAACAGTTTTATCCCAGGTTAAAATTAAAGTTTCGCAGATTTTAAATTTAATCAAAGACTGGCTCAAATTTATTCCCGGCGTGAATAGATTTTTTTTAGAGCAAGAAGCTAAAATAAAAACCGATAAAATTTTACAACTGGCCAAAAAAGACGAAAAACAAAAAGAAAAAGAATTGGACGTCGACGATCTAATTTAATCCCAAAAACAAAAAAATGGAAAATCAAACCACAATTTTAATTTATTTAACAATGATATTTATCCTCATTGTTATTTTTGTTTTTGTTGGTATTTTAGTTGTCCGTTTTGTTTTAAGAAGGCGCGGCTGGCTGCCCTATGCTTTTCAAAAAACACTTTTTTTAGTCACTTTGCCAAAGGAGTCCACCAAAGACCAAGATTCAACTAAGTTTGCTTCTCTTCAGGCCATCCAGGAAAAAATTGGCTTAGCCGAATCTCTCTTTAGCAGTTTAGGCGGTATTCGGGCTCAGCGCGGTTTTAAGGCCCTGCTTTTCGGCCGTTCTGATCACATTACCTTGGAAATCGTTTCGCACAAAGGCATTATTTATTTTTTTGTGGCCGTGCCGCATTATCTGGAAAGATTTCTGGAACAGGAAATTCATGCCCAATATCAGGAGGCATTGATTGAAAAAGTAACTGACTATAATATTTTTTCGCCCCGCGGCGTTATTAAAACCGCCATTATTACTCAAGTCAAACCCTATATTTTCCCGATTAAAACTTACAAAAAATTAAATTCTGATCCTTTGAATTCTTTAACCAATTCGCTTTCAAAACTTCAAAAAAATGAAGGCGCCGCCATTCAGATAACAATTCGTTCGGCCAAAGCCCAGTGGCATGCCTGGGGAGCTAAAATTGCCAGCCAGATGAAGCAGGGCAAACCTTTAAAAGAAGCAATGAAATCAGCCAATTCAACCGGCGTTGGCGGTCATCCGTTCTGGCAGGAAGTGGGGCATATGCTAATCGGCGGCGGCGCCAATGCCCAAAAGCAAATGCAGAAAAAAAATCCTTATCAGGAGCCATACCGGCTTTCGCCTATGGAAGAAGAACTGGTTAAAAACCTGGAAGAAAAAACGTCCAAAGCCGGTTTGGATGTTAATATAAGGATTGTTGTTTCTTCGGAAAACCCGACTCGCGCCGAGATGTACTTAAATAATATTTTGGACGCTTTCCCTCAATACAATATTTATCAGTACGGCAATTCATTTCGCCTTAAAAGATTAAAAAATAATAAAAAAATCATCCGTAATTTTATTTACCGCAACTTTGATGAAAGAAAAAAAATGCTTCTCAATTGCGAGGAAGTTGCCAGCATTTTTCATTTTCCCCTGCCCGGAACCGAAACGCCGAATATTTTATGGCTGGCGGCCAAACGAGCGCCGGCACCGCTTAACATTCCCGCGGAAGGCGTTATTTTGGGTAAAAATATTTTCCGCGGCGAAGAAAATTTAATCCGTATTGGAAAAACTGATCGCCGCCGCCATGTTTATATTATTGGTAAATCCGGTGTCGGCAAATCGGTTTTGATTGCTAATATGGCCGTTCAGGATATAAAAGCCGGCGCAGGGCTTTGCGTTGTTGATCCGCACGGGGATTTAGCCAACGATATTTTAGAGCAAATTCCAGCCGAACGGGCCGAGGATGTAATTTACTTTTATCCGGCCGATACTCCACGGCCGATGGGTTTAAATCTTTTGGAATACGATCCAAAATATCCTGAACAAAAAACTTTTGTCATTAATGAAATGATTAAGATTTTTGACAAACTTTATGATCTAAAACAGACCGGCGGGCCGATATTTGAACAATATATGAGAAACGCCATGCTGTTAGTGATGGATCATCCGCAGTCAGGCAGTACTTTAATGGAAATTCCCAAGGTTTTAGCCGAAGCTGATTTTCGCCGCTTGAAATTAAGCAACTGCCGAAATCCGGTAGTCAAGGATTTTTGGCAAAAAGAAGCGGAAAAAGCCGGCGGCGAAGCGGCTTTGGCCAATGTGGTGCCTTATGTTACTTCCAAACTCAACGCCTTTGTGGCCAATGATATGATGCGGCCTATTATCGGCCAGCAAAAAAGCGCCTTTAATCTGCGGCAAATTATGGATGAAGGCAAAATTTTAATTGTTAATTTGGCCAAAGGCAAACTGGGCGATTTAAACGCTTATTTAATCGGCATGGTTTTGGTTGGCAAGATTTTAATGGCTGCCTTAAGCCGGACGGATCTGGATCAGGAAAAGCGGCGCGATTTTTATCTTTATCTGGATGAATTCCAGAATTTTATTACCGACAGCATTGCCATTATTTTGTCTGAAGCGAGAAAATATCATCTTGACCTGATTATTGCCCATCAGTATATCGGCCAATTAGTTAAGGGGCAGGACAGCTCAATCCGCGATGCGGTCTTTGGCAATGTCGGCACTATGATTACTTTTAAAATCGGGGCGGAGGACGCCAAATTTATTGCCCAGGAATTTGCCCCGGTTTTTAATGAGCGTGATTTGATTAATATTGAAAAATATAACGCTTATGTTAAACTCTTGATTGATAATCAATCGGCCCGGCCATTTAATATGTTGACTTTGCCCTTAGAAAGAGGCGATGAAGATCGCAGTGAAAAAATTAGACAGCTTTCCCGCTTAAAATACGGCCGTGATTTAGCCCTGGTTGAAGCAGAAATCCTCAAACGCGTCAATATTAATGCGTAAGCCCAAGTTTGCCGCTGTTAAAACTGGTTGACTTATTTAGTCAAATCTGCTAAATTTATCTAAATTTATCAAAATTAAATTAAACTAAAAAAATAAAAAACCAAAACTATGACAAGCGAAACCAAAAACAAAAAAACAAAAGACATTCTGGATGAGCTGGATGATTTGGAATTGCCGGAAGAAACAAAAGGCAAGAAAAAAGAAGAAAAAGCTCCGGTTAAAGCTAAAATTAATATCATAGAATTAAAAGCCGGTTTGCAAAAAATCAAAAATGAAACAACCCAGCTTCTTAACTTAATTGAAGAAGTTGATCTTGGCAGCGGCGAAGTTGAGTTGGAATTCAGTTCGGATAAATTAGCCGCTATCAAACCGGAAATTAAAACCGGCAAAGCCGGCGAAAAAATTATTGAGGGAGTTTTTGACGGCCAAAATATGGTCGGACCGGATGGCAAAATTTATTCGGTGCCGGCTAACTACGCTTCAAAATCAAAACTGGTGGAAGGCGATATTTTAAAGCTGACCATCCACAAAGACGGCTCATTTATCTTTAAGCAAATCGGCCCGGTTGAACGCGAAAGGATAATCGGCAGCTTAATTTTTAATGAAGCCAAGAGCCAGTATTATGTGGTTTTAGGCGATCAAAAATGGAAGGTCTTGACTGCTTCGGTAACTTATTTTAAAGGCGAAGCAGGGGATGAGACAGTGGTTTTAGCGCCTAAAGACTGCAAAAGCCGCTGGGCCGCGGTGGAGAATATAATCAAAAAAAGTTCTTAACTTTTTTAAAATTCGAAATCCAAAATTCTAAATCCTAAACAAATTCTAAATCCTAAATTTAAAATTCCAAACTGTTTAAAATTTGGGAAATTGGAATTTAGATATTGTTTAGAATTTCGTGCTTCGAATTTTGAATTTAATCCTTTTGAATTTATGTCTACTCTTTATCGCAAATACCGGCCGCAAAAGTTTTCAGAACTGGTTGGTCAAAATCATATAAAAATAACACTGCAGAATGAAATCAGGATGGGCAAATTAGCCCATGCTTTTATCTTTGCCGGACCGCGCGGTATTGGCAAAACCACGACCGCCAGAATTTTAGCCAAAACCATCAACTGTTTAAATAATAAAGATGAGCCGACCGAACCCTGTAATGAGTGTAATGTTTGTCAGGAAATCACCGTGGGCAAATCTTTTGATGTGATTGAAATTGATGCGGCTTCTCATACCGGCGTTGATAATGTCCGGGAAAATATTATTACTACTGCCAAAATCAGTCCGGCCCGTTTTAAATATCGGGTCTTTATTATTGATGAGGTTCACATGCTTTCCGGCGCCGCTTTTAACGCCCTTTTAAAAATTTTGGAAGAACCGCCGCAAAACGTTGTTTTCATTTTGGCCACCACCGAAATCCATAAAGTGCCGGCGACCATTATTTCGCGCTGTCAGCGGTTTGATTTTAAAAAGATAAGCCCGAAAGAAATTGTGGTGCTCTTGGCTTCCATCGCCGAAAAAGAAAAAATCAAAATTGACAAAAAAGTTTTGGAAAATATTGCCAGAATTTCCGGCGGTTCAATCCGCGACGCCGAAAGCGTTTTGGGGCAGATTCTGGCTTTGGGCGAAAAGGAAGTCGGGCTTGAGGAAGCGGACTTGATTTTGCCCCGCTCGGATTTTAATTTGATTTTGGAACTGCTTAAATATTTGGCCAAAAAAGAAGCTCCGGCGGCCATCGGTTTTATTAACCGCATTGTTTTTGAAGGCATAAATCTGATTCAGTTTACCAATGATTTGATTGAAATTCTACGGAAAATTTTACTGGCCAAAATCGGCGGCAATTTGGAGCAGTTCAGTATTGAGTTAGATGAAACTTTGGAAAAAGAAATCATTGATTTAAACAAAGAATTAGATTTAGCGGATATTATGGCTATGATTGAAATTTTCAACCGCCGCAAGCCGGAAATTAAATATTCGGAAATCATTCAACTGCCGTTGGAATTGGCCATCATTGAAGCTACTGAAAAAATCGGCAAAATCTGAACTTGAAAAAATTCATTGCGGGATCGTCTAACTTGCCCCGCACTAATTTTTTCGGGAGTCGTCTAATGGTAGGACAGCAGATTCTGGCTCTGCTAATTGGGGTTCGAGTCCCTACTCCCGAACATTTATGGCAAAAAAGTAAAGTTTATGAAAAAGACAGCAGCTTTTTTTGAAATAAAATTTCTATGAATATAAAAGATGTAAAAACGGCAATTAAGGTTGGTGATTTTGCGTTAAGGCAAAATCATAGAAACAAAATAGATATCAAGTATTTATCTGGTCTTGGCAATAAAACACTGAGTGATGATTCGGCAAGAATTTATTTAATAGTTCAAGATGGGATTATTAAGAAAATCGGTGGCTCTGCCTCAAAAGGAGGAATTAAAGCAACTATGATGTTTTATATTTCTGCTATGACAGGAAGTCCGGGTGTCCCCAGATTTGTTCTCCACTTACTTATTGAAAGAGCTTTACGCAACAAATCAAAGGCAGAATTGTTTATGATAACTTCTCCCAGGACATTAGCTAAAGTCAGTGGTTTATTTGGTTATAAAAAAGTAGAAATTGCAAGTTTTAAGGAGATGGAGGATTTGTGTAAATCTGATTATTATTCAAAAGAAAAGAGATATCCCGATTGGAATTTCCAGGAAAATCACAAGCCATATCCTCCAGAATTAGCAAGAAAACACAATTTGTATCATCAAAAGAGACTAAACAAAAAATAGATTTAATTTTTTGGCGGGCAAAAAATAATTATTTCGTGAGATTCTTTTACATGGCTGCCGTTACCATTTTTCCTGTTTAGTCCTATTCTCGTTTCTCCTTGACCCATAGTATATTGCCAGGAGGGGAAGAACTGCTGAAATTCTTTGTAGTATTCTCTTGTTGTTGGGCAGTTATTATACGAAAGGATAAAACCTCCTTTGTGGCTTTTTAATAAATCTCGCAGAGCTTCATGAGAAAATCCGTTGTGGTGAACGGGAATATTTCTCATTGGATAAATCCCCTTAAACATTTTTGAATCCTTACCAATATAATAGGGAGGGTCGCAATAAAGAAAGTCGTTGGGGTGATTTTTAATTACTTCTTGGAAATCCGCACATTCTACTTTTAGATTTTTCGGGTCAAAATCCCGGATGTTTTCTATCATTCTTTTGTATTTTTTATCATTTAAGTAAATATCAGACGACCAACCCATAAACCCCGGGCCATAGGATAAATTAAAGTTATAAACATAATAGACCGCCAAAGTCAGCGGATCTAATTTTATTTTCTTTTTCCAAACATCATTTAAAATCAATCTTATTTTTTCAAAAGTTTTTTTATTGGGTTTTAATTCTTTCAGTTTTTTACAAAGAAGTTCCGGTTTTTCTATTTGAAATTTCCAATAATTACAAAGGATGTCAAAAATATCATAGCCAATAACTTCTAGGCCAAGCTCTTTACTTATAGCTATTTCAATTGAGCCACCGCCAAAGAATGGCGAAACAACCTTTTTTGTATTGTCAGGTAATAGCTCAATAACATGTCCAACTGCCAAACTTTTCCCCCCAGCATATCTAATAGGGGAAAGAGCAACTCTTTTGTATTTATTTTGACTATTTGGATTAGAACTTTTTATGCGGTCTAAAAAAGTTTTTTTCTTATAGGTGAGCGTATTATCTTGGGTGCCATTCTCTAAATTTCTTACAATTTTGACTACAACGCCTCGCACTTCTACCTCCTTACGGTAAATCGGCAACATTGATTGATTTGCCGGTTGTAATTTAAAACGTGACTTTTCCCTATAAATTTTTTTTAGAGTAGCTTCATTGTCGTCAATAATCGCTACGACTGTCTGGCCATCGTCGGCAGTTTCTTGTTTTCGAATTACAACAATATCACCGTCAAAAATCCCATCGTTAATCATACTGTCACCTTGAACACGTAAAGCATAATGATTGCCGAATTTGCCGATTTCATTTTTGGTTACCGCAATTGTATCGCTGGGAACCTCTATTGCCTCTATGGGTTGGCCAGCGGCGATAGTGCCTACTATTGGAATTTTAATTATTTCGTCGCGCCTTATTACATCAATAGCTCTTTTCTGATTTTTTTGTTTCTGTAAATATCCTTTTTCTTTTAATGCTTTTATATGCTGATGGATAGTTGCAACGGAGGAAAGCTTAAACTTTCTTCCAATTTCCTCAAGAGTAGGTGAATACCCCTTCTTTTTTTGGAAAGATTTGATGAAGTCCAATATTTGTTTTTGGCGTTTGGTAAGCATGTTTATATTATAACACAAGTGATACCGAAAATAAACCGAAAGTTATCCACAGGGAAAACCTTGATTTTCTCTAAAAAATTTGTTGTAATCTAGTTATAAATGGGGTATTACCCCGACAAGAACCTCAAAAATTCAAGCCGGGGCAAAGCCGGTTTATTTTATTATCTTTCTCGCGATTTGATTTTGCTAAAATTAATGGGTGGGGAGGTGAGAATAAATAATTATGGAAAATAAAAAATATCAAGATTTTCTAAAAAATTATTACGACAAGAAAAAGCGTCTAATTGACATAACGGGCTTTGTTGGTATAATAACTGGTTTATTTTTACAGATTACACAATTCCAAAATGATTCGTTAAGAATGGTGCAAGTTTTATTACTTATATTATTCACAGCACTTTTAAGCTATTTGATTATCAATTTTTGGATTAAGTTGATTAGTTATAAAGAAGAAACTCCAAAATCAATAGCCCTCAACTCTACTTTACTTTCTTTATCTGTCGGTTTATTTATATTTAATCTCTTCGCTTTTATTCACACTTCTTTCAAAAATCAATTAGATTTCATTTTCCACTGGTCAAAATTCGGCATCCTTTTATTATTGTCTCTCTATTTTTTTGATGGAATGAAATTTTTATCTAGTAAATTTGGGAGAGAAAAGCTCTGGCTTGTTACTAATGAAATATTTTTTGCTATTTTGTATTATTTTTTCTTTATTTATAAGAAAGAATATTTCGATAAAAAGCTGATTATAATTCCAGCTCTATTGGTATTATTAAATATTCCACTTGCTTTTAAATGGATTAGTAGGAAAATTTTTTATTGGCTGATTGCCCTAATGGTAATAATTTATATCCTTTTAAAAATATGGTAAATCTTAACGAAAATACTTTAACCGAACAGCCGGTCATCGAATGGGCTCAAAGAAATGGCTACGACATAAAAAAATCGAAAATCAACAAGAAGGGCGTGTTTGCAGCAAAGGATTTCAAAAAAGGCGAGATTGTTTTAAAGTGGACTCCAAAATTTTTGGGAAAAGCAGAAGTTGAAAAGTTAAGAAATAACCAAAAGCATTATATTTACAAGGTCGGAAAGGATAAGTATCTTTTAATGCAATCGCCTGAAAAATTAGTTAATCATTCTTGCGAAGCAAATACGCAGTCAAAAAACTACTGTGATGTCGCCGCGAGAGATATTAAAAAAGGCGAGGAAATAACTTCTGATTACAAAAAAGGCAGTTTGGTTTCTTTTGAATGTCAATGTAGTAGTAAAAATTGCCGAGACGTGATAAATTAAAAATATGAAAGCGGCGGGGTAAAAATCCTTTGAAAAAAACATTTTAAATAATCTAATTCTTAACTTTAAACCTTATGTATCTTTACATCATCCTTGCCGGGTTTGCTGGCGGAGCATTGCGCGGACTGGTCGGTTTTACCAAATACCAATTTTCCTACAAGAATGTCAAATTCAATCTCAATTATTTTCTGGCTATGACTGCTATTTCCGGAGTAACCGGATTGGTGACTGCCATGGTGGCCAAAGAACTGGGCGTTAGTTTTTTAGGCTTGGCGCTCAACCCCGCTCTGGCTTTCGTGGTGGGCTATGCCGGCGGCGATCTTTTGGAAAATATTTACAAAATCATTATCAAAAAACCCTCGCTTTACAGCGCGCCGATAGAGGTGAAGTAAATTTTTAAAGTTTGTTTAAAACAATAGGATAAAAAATGAAAGATATAATTGTTAAAAAATCTAAAATCAACAAGAAAAGACATTTTACCTAGTGCTTGACAGCGAAATTTTTCTGATGTATGATATTTTGAAATCTTTGAAAAAAACATTCAATAAGGAGGATTTATGCCCGCTTTAACAAAAGTCGGAGATTTTATGGAGGGTTTGATACAAGGGGCCTGGAACAGGTCTAAGGTAAATTATAGTAACGACGATCTTTGGTGGATCGCCAAAAACGGCCCAGAGCCAGTGGCGAACTGGGCGCTTAAAGAACTTCTCGAAAAGCAGGAGAAAAAATAGTGCGCGAATATTATTTAAAGGTAACCCAAAGGTTCAAAGTTTATGACGAACACGAGATATTGATAACAGATCAGTTATGGGTCAACAAGATTTTTGAAACATTTTCTTTTCAAGCGGCTGAAAATATGGCCCTGGCCTTTGCCAAGAAAAGAGCGGCCAAAAAATACGGCAAGGAAGTAACAGTCAAGCCGGCAGGACATCCCAAGATAGTTAAAAGCCATAGGCCGCGGCCTAAAAAATCAAAAAAAATTAAAACAAAACAACTCGAACTCAACTTCGCCGGTTCTCAATAAGAATCGGCTTTTTTATTTGTCCGCGTTTAGCATTGTTGGTTGAAATAAAGAATTTTTAGTGATAAAATGGCAATAAAGAGGGAAAATGAAAATAATTTAATAATTATAAACCTATGTTAAAAAAATCCAAAAAATCCAAAAAAGAAATGGTTGTCACGGTTGCCGAGCACGAAAGGTGGCACAAAGAACACGGCGGCTGCGGCAGCAAAAAAGAGCATGATGAGTGCATGAAAGAGTGTGGAATTACGATAAAGAAAAAAAGCAGTTAAAAAATCCTTTAATACAACTTAGGACAGGTTCGGCAGCAAAATTAATTTTATATTTTAATAAATTAAAAACCAACTTTATGAAGCTTCTTATCAATTGGCTGGCGGCTTCCTTGGTAATTTTTGCCGCCTCCTATATTCTGCCCGGCATTACGGTGGAAAATTTTTCCATTGCCTTGGTGACTGCCGTGGCCTTGGGGCTTATCAATATGGTTCTTAGGCCGATTTTATTGCTTCTGACTCTGCCGATTAATGTTTTGACTCTGGGGCTTTTTACTTTTGTCATTAATGCCGCTCTCATTATGCTGACCGGCTACCTTGTGCCTGGCTTTATTGTCTCTAATTTCTGGTGGGCCCTGCTTTTGAGTTTGATTCTTTCCGTGGTTAATCTGGCTATAAGACAGGAGAGAAGGCAAGTTGACTAATTAGTCAAAAATAATAAAAATATGAATAAACCAATTTTTCGGGACAGGCAATTTCTGAAAGACGCCGTGGGCTGGGGATTTATTCTCTGGCTTATCGGCTACGCCCTCGGCATAATGCTTTTTTCGCTTGTGCCTCTTGCCGTGATCGGCTGGATTATTATGCCCATCGGCACCATCATCACGCTTTGGGTATTATTAAAGAAGGTAAAAGGTGATACATTTCAGTATTACGCGTTTTTGGCAGTCGTGTGGGTTTTGATCGCGATTGTTTTTGATTATTTTTTTCTTGTCAAGGCGTTCAAGCCGGCGGACGGCTATTACAAACTGGACGTTTATTTGTATTACGCTTTGACCTTTGTTCTTCCTCTTATCGTCGGCTTAAGAAAAAAAGCAATTCAAAAATAAGCGTGGCGGCGCGCCTTGCCGTGGCGGGGTAAAACCTGCCTGCATACCATAATGTAATAAAATTATTATGAATTCAATTTGCATATTTGGAGATAGCACCGCTTGGGGTGCTTGGGATTTAGAAAAAGGCGGCTGGGTTAATCGCCTTTGGTTATTTATTGCCGAAAAAGATTTAGATTGTGATGTCTACAATCTTAGTATTTCAGGCGGTACAAGCGAGACAATTCTTACTCGGTTTGAAGCTGAAGCTAAAATCAGAGAGGCCGACGCTCTTATCTTCCAAACCGGCGGAAATGATGCTTCTCGTGAACATCAAAATGGAAATCATTGTGTTGCTCCTGATAAATTTAAGTCAAATCTCAAAGAGATAATTAAAGGAGCAAAAAATATTACCGACAATATAATATTTATAGGATTTAAGAATTGCGATGAATCAAAAACAACACCCGTGTCCTGGCGCAATATTTTTTACACGAACAAGGATATAGAGACATATAATCAAATAATAAAAGAAGTTTGTGAAAAGAATAATATTTTGTTTCTTGATATATTTGGCATTTTAAATAATGGGGATTTTGATGATGGGCTCCATCCTAATGCGACTGGACACAAAAAGCTTTTTATCAAAATTAGGGATTTTTTGATCGCCAATAAGTGGATTTAAGTCCTGACCAAAACAGATCTAGCGGTTTATAAAATACTCAAAAAAATGGTGAAACAAAAAATTGAAAATAAAAAAACTCACACCCTGATCATCTCCGATTTGCATTTGGGGTCATTGGTCAGCCAGCCCGGCAAAGCTCTGGAAGTATTGCAAAGCTATTCCTTCAGCAAGCTAATCCTCCTGGGGGATATTTTTGACGACCTGGATTTAAGGAATCTGACCAAAGAATGCTGGGATTTTTTGACCTACGTCGGAAAAATTTCCAAGGATAAAAAAGTGCGGTGGGTGATAGGCAATCATGATTACGGGCTGTCAAATATTTTCAAATCTTTGATGGATGCCAAGATCTACGAAACATATACCTGGCAGTATAAGCAGGAGAAATACCTGGCTATCCACGGCCATCAGTTTGACCGGTTCCTGGTTGATAACGCCTTTCTGAGCCACCTGGCTACCGATGTTTATAATTTTATCCAGAGAATCGATTCCGATGAAAAAAAATTCAGCCATTTTCTCAAAAGTAAAAGCAAGGGCTGGCTGAGATTGTCGGAAAAAGTGGCCAGCTCCGCGATGCTTTACGGGAAAAAAAACGAAGCCAATTATGTTTTCTGCGGGCATACCCACAAGGCGCTTGAGAAAAAAAATCAGGCCGTTTTATACTACAATAGCGGCTGCTGGACCGATACCCCCTGCACCTACATCACCATTGATGAAAAGGAAATCCAAATCTACGAATATTAGTTTTTTATTGCTTTTAACCGCCATTTTGTAAATTCGGCGGTTTTTATAGTAGGCAAAAAAATTTGGCAACCAATCGGCAAGAACACCTCCAAAGGGTGTTTTTATACTTGACAAAAAAGTAAATCTGGCTAAAATAAGTTAATCGTTCATTAAACAAATAAAACCCTAACCAAAAAAGGAGGAGAAAATGGCAGAAGAATTGGAAGAAGTTTTTAAAGTGTATGAAGGAAAATGTTTAAGATGCGAGAAAATTGGCTTGATCCCCAAGGAAAATATCTATTGTCTTGATTGCATGAAAGACGTATTATGTCTTAGATCTTGGGAGTCAATTTGTCTGCAATGCGGCAAAAAGGTAAGTCATTTGCCAAAAAAACATAAAATTTGTCTGGATTGTCTAGATAAAAATTTAGGAAACTCAATGGGAAAACTTGAGAACTCGTTAAATCCCGAACAGAAGAAATTGTGGGAAAATTACAGGATATGGAAGAGTCTCTATACCGGCTTTTTTTAGAATATCGGGTATATAAACCAAAAAGAGGAGGTAAAGATGAAAGTAAAAAATAGTAAGTTGGGAAAGAAACGAAAAGTGAAAAATCCAGTAAAGAATATTAAGGAGATTCTTAAGGATTCCGAGGAGAGCTTAAAATCAGCAGCTGAGGACGGCGGTTATTGGCTGGCAGAAGCTCGGCAAAATATTTTAGAAGATATTGACAAGGTAGTTAAAAGAGCTTCGGCTAAAAATCCAATATTAGGAGAATGCCAGAAACTGATGGCGAGATACCAAGAGGAATTTGAAATATACAAGGACGATGAGATCGCGCGCCGGGCTTTGGTTGGCAATGCTTTTTATATGTTGCAAGAAATAGTTCTTAAAGAAAAAAAGTTTGCGGAGGTTTATTCCCCGACGGTTTTTAAACAAACGGTTTTTAAAGGGTTTTAAATGAGGAGGTGAGATAGATGAAGAACATCTTCAAAAAGATTTTTGGACCGAAAAAGATCATTGCTCAATGCGGGCATGAAATAAAGCTCAAAGACGAAGTTTCGGCTTTTGGCGAGACAACAATTACGACCATAAAGCCCGATGAAGATGGCAAGGTAGAATATTGCCATCGTTGCCTTGAGAAAATGGCAATTCAGTGTGCTTGGTGCGGGAAATCAATCTTTATTGGTTATCCAATTACTCTCTACACGCCAAAAAACAAAGATTTTGCCATCCCTCCCCATGCGGTTATTTTCAACAAAGACCCGCTTCAATTAGTTGGCTGCCTAAGATGGGATTGTGCCCAGAGCGGCGTTGATCGAGCCGGATTTTGGCTGCCGCCGGGCAAGGTTTATCGCGTGCCCACGCCGCTTGAAATCGTAATGTCAGGCAAAAAAGAAATGCTGATAGTAAGCGACCTTTCTGATATTAAAGAAGCAACAAAATGGACGGAGAAAAAATAATTTTTTTAGAAGTGACTCATTTTGAGTCACTTTTTCTTTTCACAGATGATATAATTTATAGTTGACATTTTTAATAAAATGATTAAGATATAAGGAATTAAGATTTGTTCTTTAGAAAATTAGAAACAAGGAGGGAAAAATTGAAAAAGATAAAACTTTACGACTTTGAAGGCGATGGTAAAACTGTCAACGTTTCCTTGAAAGCGCTTTTTTCTGGTGCCGGCAGAGTTAGTTCCTGCGGTCAAGCCGTTTCGGGCAAAATTAGAAAGAAAAAAAGATTGGATCAAAAACAAAAGGAGAAAAGAAATGAGAGAAATGAATGAATTTAAAAGCCATGTGGCGGGACTTTCAAAAGAAGAGATTGAAAAAATCAAAAAGGCGGTTTTTTTATTGCAGCTTAGCCGTAAAAGCAAAGATGATCATCAACTTTTTCACGCCATTGTTGAGGGTGTTCTTTTCCCAGAATCAGTCACACCTCCCCTTAAGGAATTAGTCGGCTGGGATAAAAAAGATGATTTAATCATTAAAGAGCTATTTGAAAAGCTGGACCGAGAAATCAGCGGTAAGGGTTTAAAAGAAAAATTTTTTTATTTGAGAGAGAAAGTTCAGAAAATTTTTCAAAGCCCCAATTTTCACACCGCCATAAAAGTCGGGGCCTTGGCCGCTGCCGTGACCGCTACCGGTTTAGTCATTAATCATTTTAAAAAAACCAAAGAAAAAGACGATCCAAATGCTAAGAAATAAATCTTAGTATTTTTTTTGGAAAAATTAAACTAAAATTATCTAAAAAAATAGAGGAGTTGTTTTTTTCAA
Organism: bacterium; assembly: GCA_043798995.1. Classification (GTDB taxonomy): domain Bacteria; phylum Patescibacteriota; class Patescibacteriia; order JAACEG01; family JAGUWE01; genus JAGUWE01. The sequence goes on along the minus strand of JAZDOD010000004.1, from coordinate 21,105 downwards.
CTCCTCTTTTTTAGGGCAAAAAATTATTCCCCGGGGACGATACAGCAGAGAATCAGGGAAGTTATAAACATAATAGACACATAATAAGGCCAACTAATTCGGTTTTTGATTGACCTATAAAGGTCACTATAATATTTTTTGCGCCTTCTTCCCATTTTACCCCTCCTTAATTATAAGGTGCGTGTTATTCTTTTAAAAAAAATTGTCTTTCTTTTAAAATACAGCTTTTTTTATATTTGTCAAGCCAAGCTTTCTTTATTTGTCATTTTTTATTAAAAAAGCTATAATTATTTCAATAAAGAAAAGATATAATTAAGTTAAATTATGATTGAGGGTGATTTAGCCAATCTTATCCAGCAATATGGCTATTGGATGCTTTTTCTGATTGGTATTTTTGAAGGGCCGATTGTCAGCTTAGTCGGCGGATTTTTATCGTCAGTCGGCATTTTAAATTTATATTTAGTTTATTTTATCATTCTTTTTGGCGAAATCGTCGGCGATACGCTTTATTATTTAGTCGGTTATTTTAGCCGGGATCGTATTTTGAATAATTATGGCAAATACATCGGCCTGCCAACTGAACGGTTAAATAAATTGGATCAGATTTTCCATCATCATGGCGGCAAAACTTTATTGGTCAGTAAATTTTTAATTTTTGTCGGCGGCTTCTTTTTAGTTAGCGCCGGTGCCGGCCGGATGAATTATGTAAAATTTATTATTTATAATATTATCGGCGCTTTGATAAAAACGGCGATTTTGGTCGGTTTAGGATTTTATTTCGGCAGTCTTTACATGATAGCCGCTCACTATTTTGAAAAGGGAACTGAAATTTTAACTCTGATTGTTTTAATTACCATTGCTTTGATTTTTATTTCCAAAAAAATCCTTTCTAAATACATTTATAAGTTGAATTAAATTAATTTATGATTGTCTGCCTTTATTTGGAAATGTCCAACTTTGCTAAAGGGAAAATTTACAAAAGAGTCGGCACGGGTTTTGTTTCTTCTTATAAAAATTATCTCAAAGCCTTATCGCTTAACCGGGTTAAAGTTACCACCGATCCGCGCGCTAATTACGATATTTTACATATTAACATTCCGTATTTAGCATCGCTCAATTATATTTTAAAAGCCAAACTAAAAAGCAAAAAGGTTGTTATTTCTTCACATGCCACGGCCGAAGACTTTCAGGGAGTTTTAAAAATTAGTCGCTTGCTTTATCCTTTGGCCGTTAAATATTATAAATTTGCCTATGATTTAGCCGATGCCATAGTTTCGCCCTCTGAATATACCAAGAGCTTGCTTATTAAATATGGCGTTGATAAGAATAAAATTTTTGTCGTTTCCAACGGCGTTGATTTGCGCAAATTCAAAAACAAAAGAAAAAAAATAAATCAAAAGAAAAAATGCTTGACCATTATTAATGTCGCTAATGCCATTCCTAGAAAAGGCACTTATACTTTTGCTAAAATAGGCGGCTTATTTCCGAATTGCCAGTGCCGCTGGTACGGCAAAATTTTCAAATCCGCGCTTTTTCCGCCGCTGCCCAAAACTATTCCGTCAAATGTCCGGTTCTGCGGCTATGCCCCGGATATCATTGCCGCTTACAAAGAAGGCGATATTTTTTTCTTCCCGTCCTATGAGGAAAATCAGGGCATGGTAATTTTGGAAGCCGCGGCTATGGGCCTGCCGATTGTAATCAGAGATTTGCCGGTTTATCGCGGCTGGCTTAAAAATAATATTAACTGCCTAATCGGCGAAAACGATCGGGAGCTTAAAAAACAATTGCAAAGATTAATTAAAAGCCCGGCTTTAAGAAAAAAATTAAGCGCTGGAGCTTTAAAATTAGCCAAAGAAAACGATCTTAAAGAAACAGGGCAACTGCTTAAAAAAATTTATACATCACTTTCTAAAAAATAATATGAAACTTTCAATCATCATCCCGGCCTATAATGAGGAAAAATTAATTGGCCGCTGCTTGGCTTCCATTTTAGCCGCTGATATTCCGGTTGAGCATGAGGTTATGGTGATTAATAATGCCTCAACCGATAAAACCAAAGAAGTTGCCCAAAGCTTTCGGGGCGTTAAAGTAGTTGATGAGCCGGCTAAGGGTCTTACTAAAGCCCGGCAGGCCGGTTTTAGGGCCTCAAGCGGCGAGATTTTAGTTTATTTTGATGCCGATACGATTATTCCCAAAAATTGGTTTAAAAACGCTCTGGCAATTTACGACCAAAATCCCCAAATCGTCGGCGTTTCCGGACCTTATCATTACGAGAATCTTAATCTTATTGAACATTTTCTGGAATGGCTTTACTACACAGTTTGCTTTCACGGCGTTAATTTAATTTATAAATTAATTCCTAATCATGGCGGTATTTTTCTTTTAGGCGGTAATTTTTCAGTCAGGCGCCGGGTAATTGAAAAAATTGAGGGTTTTGACACCAATATCGCTTTTTATGGCGAGGATACCAACTTGACCAGACGCGTTGCCAAATACGGTAAAATTAAATTTACCAATCGCTTAAAAGTGATTTCTTCGCCGCGGCGACTGCGCCAGCAAGGAGTGATTAAAACTTTAATTCTTTACATTTCCAATTTTCTTTCCGAATTTATTTTCAAGCGGCCGATTTCAAAAGATTACCGTGATATTAGGTAAAAAAATAATTAATTATTTAATTTTAAACAAAATGCAAAATCGAACCTTTGTGACTCTTATCACCTTTTTGGTGATTTTAACTATTATTGTCTGGGGAGCTGTGATTTTTTACAGCTATCAAAATTTAGGCCAAACTCCTCAACCATTAACCAATACCCAGCCAACTTTGCCGAAAGATAAACCGATAAAATCCTTATCAAAGGTGGAGATGAAAAAATTTGCTTCGGAATCAGAGTTTAAAGATTACCTAACAAAAGTTCCAGAAGTTACGGTGGGGGGATTAGGTTATTTAGCTACGGATGGTGTTGCTCAAAAAATGGAAGCCCCTATGGCTTTAAATGCCGGTGAAGCCGGTTTACAAACTGCTGAACGAGGCGGCGGCGGTGAGGCAAGCCGAGTGTCACAGACCAATGTCCAGGTTGAAGGCATTGACGAGCCGGATATTGTTAAAACCGATGGCCAGGAAATTTATTACTCGCGCGAAAAATACGATTATTATTATTCGCGGCCGATGATTTTAGAAGAGCAAGGCAAAATAATGCCGCCTCAGCCGGAACAAACACAAGCCATTCAATTAATCAAAGCTTTCCCGCCGACGGCTTTAGGTTTAGACGGTAAAATTGATAAAATGGGCGAAATGCTTTTGAGCCAAAAAATGCTTTTGGTCTTTGCCAAACAATATGACTACGCCCAAAGCAACCAAATTTTCGGTTTTGATGTCTCGGATCCGAAAACCCCGGCCGAGAAGTGGAAAATAGATTTAGAAGAAAAAACATCTCTGGTCTCCTCGCGTCTTTACCAAAACAAGCTTTATCTTATTACCAAACAAGGACTTAACGAAGAACGACCCTGCCCCATTAAACCGCTTTCAATCAATGGCAATTTTGCGGAAATTAGATGCACCGATATTTATTATCCAGTCAATCCTACAATGGTTGACGCGACTTATGAAGTTTTTGTCCTTGACCCCCAAACCGGCGTTATTGAAAAGACCGTTTCTTTTGTCGGCTCATCCAATTACAATTCTTCTGTGATTTATATGTCGCTGAATAATTTATTTGTCACTTATTTATTCCAAGAAGACCAAATGGCAATCTTGATTGATTTTCTTAACACCGAGATTAATGGTTTATTTCCAACTTATATCACAGAAAAAATTAATAAACTTAAAGATTATGATATCAGCCAGATGGCAAAAATAATGGAATTGGGCGTGATTTTAGAAAAATATCAAAATTCGCTGTCAGCCGATGAAAGATTAAAAATGGAAAACGAGTTGTGCAATCGCGGTGAAGAATATTTTAAGAAGCATATCCGCGATTTAACCGGCACCGCGATAATTAAAATTTCTTTGTCTGATTTTGAAGTGGCGGCTACCGGCAAAGTGCCGGGCACGCTTTTAAACCAGTTTTCAATGGACGAATATCAGGATCATCTTAGGGTCGCTACCACCGTCGGCGAAGGCGGCAGCGGTTTTCTTGACTTTAATCTGGGCAGAAATTCAAGTTTAAATGATATTTATATTTTAGACAAAGATTTGAAAACCGTTGGTTCAATTTTGGATTTAGGCCAAGGGGAGCGGATTTATTCAGCCAGATTTATTGGCGGCCAGGGCTATTTGGTAACTTTCCGCCAGACCGATCCGTTTTATGTTTTGGATTTAACTAATCCGGCCAAGCCCGAGAAAAAAGGCGAGTTAAAAATTCCGGGCTATTCTTCTTATTTGCATCCTTTGGCCGAAAACAAAATTTTGGGCATTGGCCAGGAAAGTTCAAAAGTAAAAATTTCCCTCTTTGATGTTTCCGATGTTTCAAATCCCCGGGAAACAGATAAATATATTCTTGATGAATACTGGTCAGAAATTTTAAATACCCACCACGCCTTTACTCAGGACGCCAAACATCAGATTTTTTTCTTGCCGGGCAGCAAGGGCGGCTATGTTTTTTCTTATAAAGATGATAAATTAAAAATGGAAAAAGCAATGAGCGGCGTTGACGTTCAGCGGGCAATTTATTTGGATGATTATCTTTACATCGTGGGTAAAGAAAAAATCGTGGTTTTTGATGAAAAAACTTGGGAAAAGGTGAAAGAACTGGGGTTATAAATAGTCAAATTGTCATTTAAATTTTTCATGACTTTCTACTCAAAACTCCCACAGGATGATAAAAAATACAGTTGGACGCGTCATTCGCTGGAAAAATTGCGCCAATATGCTCTTTCGCCCCAGAGAATTAAGCGCGTGATTAAAAATCCTCGTCGGATAGAAAAGGGGATTGCTCCGGAAACGATTGCCGTAATGCAGCCGCTGGGCAAAGGAACTCTTAAGAAAAAATGGTCGCAGGAAATTTGGGTGATGTATGCCCAGGATAAAAAAATCCGAAATCGCAAATTAATTATTACCTGCTGGCGCTACCCGGGTGTTAGTCCGGTTCGTGAAACAATTCCCATCCCGCCGGATATTTTGGAAGAGATACAAGAATATTTTAATTAAACTCCAAACTAAAAGTGAAAAATTTTTACCCCAATTATATTATTAATTCATTTAGCGGGTTTGGCGGGTTGAGCGAGTTAGTTTTAATCTAACCCGTTAAACTCGTTAACTCGCAATAAATTAATAAATAATATTTTAGATATGATTCTTAGCTTTTAGCTTAAAAACTATGCCTAAACTTGTTATTGACATTGAAACCATCGGCGTTGATTATGACTCGTTAGATGAAGTTACCAAGAAAAATTTAACTTATTGGGCAGAAAAAGAAGCCGAAGATAAAGAAGATTTAGCGCTAAAAATCACCGATATTAAAGAGCGCCTGAGTTTTTCGCCTTTGACAGGCCGGATTATTGTCATTGGCATCTTTGATTTGGAAAAAGGCAGCGGCCTTATTTATTATCAGGCACCCGAGTCAAATTTAAAAGAATCAACCGAAAATAATTTTATTTTCAAGCCCTGCACTGAAAAAGAAATGCTGACTTTTTTTTGGCAGCAAGCTAATTCTTACACTGAATTTATTAGTTTTAATGGCCGAGGATTTGACGCTCCCTATCTTATTCTACGCTCAGCCATTAATCAAATTAAACCATCGGTTAATTTAATGGCCTACCGTTACATTGAAAGCCAAAAAATGGGACCGATTCATATTGATTTGCTGGATCAGCTGACTTTTTACGGCGCGGTGCGGCGAAAAAGCAGTCTTCACCTTTTTTGTCAGGCCTTTGGCATTAAAAGCCCCAAAGCCGAGGGCATAACCGGTGATAATTTAGCCGAATTATTTAAAACCAAAGAATATTTAAAAATTGCCCGCTACAATTCGGGCGATTTAATTGCCACTGCCCAGCTTTACCAATTTTGGGAAAAATATGTTAAAATGTAAGTAAATTATTATGGAAGAACAAAAAAATTGCCAGTCCTGCGGCCTAAAACTTATTGCTCCGGTTGATTTTGGCACTAACCAAGACGGCTCAATCAACGAAGAATATTGCCGAAGTTGTTATTTATCAGGACAATTTACCGAACAAAATTTACCGCGAGAAATGATGGAACAAAAAATTGCCCAAAGGATAATGACTGAAAAAAATCTACCGGCAGAAAGAGCTTTAGAGGAAGCAAAAATAGTATTGAATCATCTTGGCCGCTGGGGTTTAGCGAATTTTAAAACCATTGTCTATTATTTTTCTAAAACCGGCAATTGCCGGCTGGTCGGGGAAATTATCAAGAAATTATTAAATGCCGAACTTGAAGAGATAAAAGAGATTGAACCGATTAATGTCCGAGGTTTTGCCAATCATTTTAAACATGGCCGGTTGAGCTTTTTTGGCAAAACCGTGGCTATAGAAAACATTAAAAATTCGCCGACCAATTATCAGTTAATTTGCCTAATTAGTCCGGTTTGGGGTTTTAGCATTTCTTATCCGGTTAAATCTTTCATTAAAATTTTGTCGCCAAGTAAAGAAATAAATAAAACCAAACTTCTTTTGATATTAACTCATGAAGGGCAGGGTTTTAAGCGGACCTTTAAACAACTGCGAAAAATTCTCAAAGATTATGATTTATTAGGGGAGCTGGCCATTCAGTCTGCCGCTGCTAATCCCGCCGAAACAGAAAAAATTATCAAAAGCTTTTTGACTCAGAGCTTGCGCTAAAAATTATGATTGAAGCAATAAAATCGTATCTTTATGCATGGTATTTGGAAAACAAATTAACACTTTTTATCTTAGGAGGTTTTTTGTTTTTTATGATTTATATTTGCCATCAATATAAATTAAATTTTCGCCCCAAAATAAAATCGAAAACACCGCTGGAAAATTTGGAAGAGGAACTGCGCCGCGGAAAAATCAACCGCCTTGATTACGAAAAAAGAAAAATTAAATTAATGCAAAAATAAGATAAAATTTATGAAAAAGAAATATTTAATTTTGATTATTATCGGCGTGATTCTTATAAGCGGAGGAATTTTGATTTTTAAAAATTTCACAGCCGAAAATCAAGTAGCTAAAATAAATCAAGAAAAAAATCAAACTACTCTTGAAAATGAAAAACCAATCAAAGAAGAACTAAGCCAAGCTGAGCAAAAGCAAATTGAAAAAATCACTTTGCCGCAGACCAAAACATTAGATGAGGCCAAGACGATTATTGAAAATTGGATTAAATCTCAGCCGACTTACAAATTTGACGGCCAAAATTTAGACGTGAAAGAGACAAAAGAAATTGCTAATAATTTTTACCGCTTCCTTTATAATTTTGAAACAAGCCACCCCGGCTTTGGCGACCGTTCCAAGCAAAAACCAGAAGAAAAAGTCACGCCTCACTTAATTGAAATAACCGCGCAAAATAATCGTGTTTTATACGCCTTAATTGATGGTCGTTGGGATGAATTAGAACAAAAATTAGCTTATTAAATAAAAAATAAATAAGAAAAATATCAAATTCATTATTGACAAAAATTGAAATTTTTGCTACAATATAATTAGAGTAAGAAAATCCCCTCCTTTTATAAATTTCCGCGGGGGGATTTTTTCTTGAGAAAAAATAGTTTAAATGGTATAATTGAAATAAATATGTTTAACATCAATTTCGAACAAATCAGCCAAAATCCTCTAACCTTTGCTTGGTTTTTATTTACCCATGGCGGCTGGATTGTTTTTGTTGTGATTGTATTTTGGGGCAGTTGGCTTTTTTGGGTTAATTGGGTTCAGGCAAAATTTGCTCGCCAACAAAAATATGTTTTATTGGCCATTGATGTTCCTAAAGAAAATGAGCAAAGTCCCAAAGCCGTTGAAAATATGTTTTATCATATAGCCGGGGCTCACAAAACCTATACTTTATATGAAAAGTATTGGCAAGGCGCACTCCAAGCCAAATTCTCCCTTGAAATTGTCAGCATTGGCGGTTATGTTCAATTTTTAATCTATACGCCGGTTATTTTTCGCGATTTAATTGAAGCTTCTATTTATGCGCAATATCCGGAAGCTGAAATTACCGAAGTGGAGGATTATACTAAAAATTATCCCACCAAATTTCCCAACGAAGAATATAATCTTTGGGGAACGGAGTTTATTTATACCAACAAATGGCAATATCCAATTAGAACTTATCCTCAATTTGAACATAGTTTAAGCCAGGAATATAAAGACACAATGGCAGCTATGCTTGAATCACTGAGTAAATTACAAAAAGGGGAATGCGCCTGGTTTCAGTTAATTCTTACCGTAACTGATTATTCCTGGATAAAGCAAAGTAAGGCTTTAGCAGAAAAATTAATCGGCAAAAAACAAACAAAAAAAGGAGCTTTTGGCAGCGGTGAAGTCGGCAAGATGTATGACGCTGTCAGTTCTCAAATTTTGGGCGGCGCAACGGCCACGACGCAAAAGAAAGAAGAACTGCGCAGCCAAATGCTTTATCTTTCGCCAATTGAACGTTTGGGTGTTGAAGCGATTGAGAATAAAGCATCAAAAACCGCTTTTTTAACTAAAGTCAGATATGTTTATATAGCTAAAAAAGAAATTTTTTCCAAAACCAAGGGCGTTTCACCGATTATTGGTACAATTAAGCAATTTAATGACGCTAATCTAAACGGTCTCAAGCCCGGTAAGATAACTAAGACCGACGCTCATTACTTTTTTGTTAATTGGCGCCTTAACACTCGAAGAACTAAAATAATGGCGGCTTATAAGAATCGCAGTAATTGGTCGGGTCAGGGGAAGGGTTTTATTATGAATACCGAAGAATTAGCCACTCTTTACCATTTTCCAACGATAGTAGTAAAAGCTCCTTTAGTGAAGAAGGTTGAAGCTAAACGCGCCGGACCACCGATTGGGCTGCCAATTGAAGGTTCGGAAGAAGAAACTTTAACTGAAGTAACCGAAGAGAAAGCCCCGCCGCCGGAAAATCCGCCAGCTTAAAAAATTTAAACAATGGACCAAATAGATAATAAAAACAAAATAGTGCTTTTTGCCGAAACTAACTTCCGCAACCAACGGATTCGTTTTGGCATTAAACAAGACGATCGTCGGCGCCATATGTATGTTATTGGGAAAACCGGTGTTGGCAAGTCAACTATGCTGGAAAATATGATTATCCAGGATATTCGCTCTGGCCGCGGCGTAGCCGTAGTTGACCCCCATGGTGATTTGGTGGAAAAGGTTATCAATTTTATTCCTTCCTCAAGAATTAACGATGTGGTTTATTTTAATCCAGCCGATCTTGAATGGCCGATTGCTTTTAATGTTTTAGAAGCCGCTGATATTGGGGTTAGACACTTAGTATCCTCGGGATTAATCGGTATTTTTAAAAAACTATGGGCCGATACTTGGGGTCCACGCTTGGAATATGTTTTACGCAATGCTATTTTGGCTTTAATGGATTATCCGGGCAGCACTTTATTGGGTATTATGAGAATTTTAATTGATAAAAATTATCGCAAAAAAGTTATTGATAAAGTTCAAGATCCGATTATTAAATCATTTTGGACTGAAGAATATACAAAATATTCCGGCACCTTTCAAGTAGAAGCTATTAATCCAATTCAAAATAAGGTTGGACAATTCATTTCCAATCCGATTAGTCGAAATATTATTGGCCAGACCAAATCATCGATTGATATCAGAGAAATCATTGATAATCAAAAAATCTTGTTGGTTAATTTAGCAAAAGGTAGAATAGGAGAAGATATTTCCAGTCTTTTAGGAGCCATGATGATTACTAAAATTCAATTATCGGCTATGGAACGTATTAATGTTTCTGAAAGTCAGAGACAAGATTTTTATCTTTATGTTGATGAATTCCAGAATTTTGCCACCGAATCATTTGCTAATATTTTATCCGAAGCCAGAAAATACCGCTTAAATTTGATTATTGCGCATCAATACATTGAACAACTTGATGAAAAAGTGCAGGCTGCGGTTTTCGGCAATGTTGGCACCATTGCTTGTTTCAGGGTCGGAGCGTCTGACGCCGAATACTTAGTTAAAGAATTTACCCCGCGTTTTATGGAAGAAGATCTGGTTAATTTAGCTAAATATGATATTTATGTGAAATTAATGATTGATGGTGTTTCCTCGGAGCCGTTTTCAGCCACCACTTTACCGCCCCTTGAACCAACAACGGAATTATCTAATCTTGAAAAAATCATTAAGGTTAGTCGCGAACGTTACGCCAAGCCCCGAGCTTTAATTGAGGAAAAAATCGCTCGCTGGACAGGTATGGACGAAAATAATGAAGAAGAAAAAAGAGAACCGGAAAAAAATAAAAAAAATGCCTCCGAGCCGGAAAAAAAAGAAAGAAATTATACCGGGGCGATGAGGATAAGTGATTTTTCGAAAAAATATGAGGCCACCTGCTCTAACTGCGGAAAAACTACTTTTGTTTCATTTGAACCGGATAATGTCAGGCCGGTTTATTGCAAAGATTGCCTAAGAGAATTAAAAAACAAAAAAACAGAAAATATAATCTTAAAAAGCGAAAGAAGGGAACCTGTCAACTCGTCCAAAGAAATCTCCTTAAAAGATATTATCAAACAAAAACCGGTTTCTTTTCGGCTGAATAAAAAAGAGCAGTTTGATGCGCCAAAAACTGAAGCTAAATCAAGAGATGAGGAAAAAAACTTAAAACCCGGCGAAATTATCAAATTTAATTCTTAGCTCTTGACTAAATCAAATATTTTATTATAATTATTGAGGCAAGCCCCGCAAACCAGCGGGGTAAACAAAATTTATGATTAATCCCGATCAATTTTCACCGTTTTTATCCGGTAATGATGATTTAAAAATCATCCCTTATTGCCCGATTTGTGAGACATCTTATCAGAATTTGGATTTAAAAATCTTAGAAGAAAGAGACAACGGCTATCTGGTTTATATTAAATGCCAGAAATGCTTAAATTCAATTTTAACTTTTATTACTAATAATAATAATGGGGTCAGTTCTTTCAGTTTGATAACCGATTTGACTGCTTCGGATGTCATAAAATTAAAAGAAAATGATTATGTTAGCTCGGATGACGTAATCGAAATTTATAAACTTTTGGAAAGTGAAGAAAACTTTGTTAAAAAATTAACTAATTCATAAAAAACTATCATACAATATGAATGTATTAATAATAGAAGCAAAGCTAAGAACAATAACCGGAAAAAAAGTAAAAAAAATAAGACAGGATAAATTTATCCCGGCTGTTATTTATGGCCATAAAACAAAGCCGCAAAATTTGCAGGTGCCATATAATCAATTTGAAAAAGTCTACGGCGTAAGCGGCGCCGGCAGTTTGATTGATTTAAAAATTGACGATCATGCGCCGACCCAGGCTTTAATCCAAGACATTCAATTTGATAACAAAACCAACCAAATCCAGCATATAGATTTTTATAAAGTCAGAAAAGGCGAAAAATTAAAAACATCCGTTCGGCTTAATTTTATCGGTGAATCAAAGGCGGTTAAGGAATTAGGCGCGGTTTTAGTCAAGACCATTGATGAAGTTGAAGTTGAATGTTTACCGCAAGATTTACCAACCAAGATTGACGTTGATATTTCGGATCTTGCGGATTTTGAGGATTTAATCAAAATTAAAAATTTAGTCATTCCTAAAACAGTTGCAATTTTAAATAATCAGGAAGAAGCGGTGGCAAGCGTTGCCAAACCCCAAGTTGAAGAGGCGCCTCCTGTTCAGGCTCCGGCTGAGGTAGCTCCGGCCGAAGGTGAAAATCCGCCAGCCACTAAAGAAGCGTCTTAAGAAACTTGATTTTATGGCTAAGAAAGGGAAAGTTAGTTTTTTACTGATTTTAATAATTTTGTTAGTTCTGGCCGGAGTTGCTTTTTGCTTTTTTATAAATTTTTTACCCCAAGAAAAATTAACCCCGGTTACCAATACTTCAATTTTAGCCAATCAAAATTTAAATATTGAACCAAAAAAAGCCCGTTTAATTGACGGGCTTTTAATGTCTTCTTATCAGGATTTATATCCGGTTGCGGTTGTAATTGAAAACAGCGCTGATGCCTGGCCGCTAGCCGGGATTAATAAAGCAAATTTAATTTATGAAACAACAGCCGAAGCCGGCATCACTCGTTTTTTAGTCATTTATGCCACCGACGAAATTATTGATAAAATTGGCCCGGTTCGTTCGGCTAGGGCTTATTTTATTGATTGGGCCGAGGAATATGACGCGATTTTAGCCCATGTCGGCGGTTCACCTGAAGCGCTTAATAAAATTAAAAATGAAGGGGTTATTGATTTAGACCAATATTTTCAAAGTCAATATTTCTGGCGAAGCGCTAATAGAACAGCTCCTCATAACGTTTATACTTCCTCAGCTTTGCTTAAGGGAGCAAAAGAAGATTTAATTAAAGACAAAACGCCAAATTACGATAATTGGCGCTACAAAGAAGATTTAGAAAAAAATTTGCGGCCTAATTCTCAGGACATTGAAATTAATTTTTCAACGCCTCTTTACAAGGTCAATTGGCGCTATGATCAAGAAAAAAATGACTATCTTCGCTTTCAGGCAAATGAAAAATATTTAACCGATAGCGGTGAGGAAGTCAGAAGTAGAAATATTATTATTCAATACGCGATTGTTAAGGTTATTGACGAGGTCGGCCGGCGCGATATTACTACCATTGGGCAGGGCAAGGCGCTTTTTTTCATGGACGGCCAGGCAAAAACAGGTTTTTGGAAAAGAAGCAACCGGAAAGAAAGAACCATCTTTTTAGATGTCAATTCAAATGAAATTGAATTAAACCGCGGCATAACTTGGATTGAAATCGTTTCGGCCGATACTTTAATTGGATATAAATAATTACTTCCTTAATTAAAATTAAGTATTACTAATCTATTGCGACCGCAGAGGTCTTTTTTTATTTGTAATTTACTTGGCGGAAAATATTTTTTTATTATTGTTTTTATTTTTTTAGTTTGCGCGGGGTCAATTTCAATAAAAACTGAAACTGACAACTTATCTCCCTGCGGGAGATCTCCCGAAGGGAGATAGCTAACTACTAATAACTTTTTAATTTGTTGAAATAATCTTTCAATATATTCCAGGCCATCTTTGCCGCCGACAAGCGCCTTTTTTGGTTCAAAATGAAGTTCTTTATTTTGTTGATATTGTCGGCGTGTTAAATAAGGAAGGTTGGCAGTTATAATTAACGAATTTTTAATTTTTTCAGCCCGAGGCTGATCCGCCTTTGGCGTAAAATTTTTAATTAACGGATTTAATAAATTCCCTTTACGGAATTTTATTTTTTTGCCAACGCCGTGAAGTTCGGCATTTTTTCTGGCAATAGACAAGGCGGCTTTAGAGTTATCAATTCCATAAAATTCATAATTCTTCAATCCTAAATCATAATTTTTGAGCGACTTAGCTATTGAAATAATAATATTTCCTGAACCCGTGCCAATGTCAACAATTATTTTTTTACTCTTTTCTTGCGTTTCATGTTTTTTTAAGTTACAAGTTACAAGTTCCACTATTAGTTCGGTTTCAGCTCTGGGGATTAAAACATTTTTATTAACGCGGAAATTTAGACCATAAAATTCCTTATAACCAATAAGATAAGCGACTGGTTCTGAATTTAACCTTCTTCTTATCAAAGTTTGATATTTATTAGATTGAGTTGCAGTTAATCCTTTTTCCGGATAAGTGTATAGAAGTTCCTTAGATTTTTTTAAAAGATGAGCTAATAATATTTCGGCGTCAAGTTGGGCTGAGAGTATGTTTTTAGTTTTTAAACTTCTGATTGTCCGCAAAAGCGTTTCTTTAATTGTTGGTTGGTTTAACATTTTATTTGTCGGCTTGTTTTAATGACTCAATAATTTCTTCGATTTCTCCGTCCATGATTCTATCAATGGCATGCCAAGATTTTTTAAGGCGATGATCAGTCACCCTATCCTGCGGAAAATTATAAGTGCGGATTTTTTCGCTGCGGTCTCCGCTGCCAACCATTAATTTTCTTTTTTGTTTCTCTTCAGATTGTCTTTTTTCCAATTTTTGCTCAAAAAGGCGGGCGCGTAAGATTTGCATGGCGCGTTCTTTATTTTGTAGCTGGCTTCTCTCGTCCTGGCAGCTGACAATGAGATTTGTCGGTAGGTAAGTGATGCGTACTGCCGAATGAGTGGTGTTAACGCTTTGTCCGCCATGCCCCGAAGCGCAAAAAGTATCAATCCGCAAATCTTTAGTTTCAATTTTAATGTCAATTTCTTCGGCTTCCGGCAGAACCGCCACGGTCGCTGCCGAGGTGTGAACGCGGCCTGATTTTTCTGTTTCCGGAATTCGTTGAACCCGGTGGGTACCGGCTTCGTATTTTAAATCCTTATATACTTTATCGCCTTTAATTTCAAAAATCACTTCTTTAAAACCGCCTAAAGCCGTTTGGCTTTTATTAATAAGTTTGGCTTGCCAGCCTTTTCTTTCGGCATAGCGGCTGTACATTCGGAAAAGATTAGCCGCAAACAAAGCCGATTCTTCTCCGCCGGTGCCGGCTCGGATTTCCAAAATCGCATTTTTTTTATCCAAAGGATCCTGGGGTAAAAGCAATTCTGAAAATTTTGTTTCTAAATTATCTTTTTCATTAATAAGATTTTTCAGCTCTTCCTCGGCCAATAATTTTAATTCCGGCTCGTTTCGTAAAGTTAATTCTGTCTCTTTAATTGCCCCTTCTACTTTTTCCAATTTTTCTAAAATTTCATATTTTTCCTTAACTTCATTAAACTGGCGGGTTATTTCCTTAAGTTTTTGCGCATCACTAAAAATAGCAGGGTCTTCCAGCTGATTTTTTAATTTTTGATAATCTTTTTTGATATTTTGAATTTCTTTTATCATAAAATATATAAAAACCCTGCTTGGAATTTTGCCTTTTTAAAAAATAAAAAAGCAAATCGTCGCAGGGTAAAAGTGTTATTGAGCTTGTTTTTTGGCCTTGACTTGACGAACCTTTTTTGCCTTTCGGCCAATTTTAACTTTAGCCAGTTCTGCTTGTTTTTCCAATCGTTTTTGAAATTTATCAACCCTTCGAGCCGTGTCAATTAATTTCTGTTTGCCGGTAAAAAACGGATGGCAGGCCGAACAAATTTCAATATGAACCTTAGGCTGAGTTGAGCCGGTAACAAATTTATTGCCACAGGCGCAAGTAATTTCCGCCTCTTTGTAGTAAGTTGGGTGGATATCTTTTTTCATAAAAATAACCAAATAATTAATTTAATTTAAACAATTATAATAATAGCATAACTTTATATTTTTGGCAAGAGCCGGAGAGCTGATTTTTGACGACCCCTTGACTTAAATCTCAATAACTTGTAATGTTTTTTAAACTCTTTTAATTTTTTTGTTCCTTGACAACCTAACTAATTATGGGCGGTAAAAAAATAAAGTAACCTTTAAAAAGGAGGAAAAACAATGATAAAATTGCCTTGTTTTGAACAAACTGAAGAAGGTCTTATTGATCCGGGTTGTGAGGATTTTCTGATAATAGATTTTCAGGGCTCTGTCTGCCTGAACCGATTAAATCCGCCAAAAGGAGACAGCAATGTTTCATTTTGCGGACCTGATCTTTGCCCGATTTTAAAAGATTATCAAAGGGAGGTGAAGGATGAATAGAACAGAAATAATGGCAAATTTGAGACCGGGAGATATTGAAAAAGGAACTTTTGTTGAAGCAATTGTGGAAATTGTTCCAGAATCTTCAGTGGAAAAACTGGCTTATAAGATTTGGGAAATTACAGGCAATCCTAATTCCAAAGCCAATTGGTATGAAGCGCTTAACATATTTAGAGAAAGGGGATCCCGTGTATTGACAGATGAGAAATACAAAGATGAATGTCTATATTATAGTTTGTGGTGCATTGTTAATGAAAGCCCGTATTATAAAATCCATGGAAGTTCAGGTGTTTTTGATTAAGTAATTGTTTTATTAAGGAGGTGAAGAAAGTGTCAGGACCGCGAAGCGAGTATGAACTTACAGATTGTCCAAAAGGGCAAAAGGATTCAAGAAGGGGAGGAGGAGTATTAAAAGTTACAATTCATCGTTCGGATGGATGCGATAAGGCAAGTATCTGCAAAATCGCTTGCCAGCATAAGAAAAAAAGTCAGTGAAAGGAGGAAGTGATGGAAATAAAGCACAATTTTGTACAATTAGCGGAAGTCCAATTGGCTCAAAAGACTCTTTACTGTGCAGGACTTGATCCGCATCCTTTTGGGCCGGAGAAAAATGCGGAAATATATTCCAAATTCGGCGATATAGAAACTCAACTATATTACGAACACTTAACCGGTATGCTGCCCGGTATAGAGAAAGAGGAAGCCAGAAAAATGTCTGTTGTTCTATCTGGAGTCGAGGGTTACTTACGAAACAACATAAATATCTTTCTTGACAAATGCAATATCAGAGTGTTCAAGCCACAATATGCCTTTTATGAACAGTTTGGCCCTGCTGGCGATTTCCTGTTAGCAAGATTGAGATATCACATAAGAAAACATGAGCGGGAAAAAGGTCGCATAATTTGCTGTCTGGATTGCAAACGGGGAGATATTGAGACGACCCAAGCCGCATATTTCCTGGGACTTATGGGAAATCTTCTGGAGCAATGGGGTATAGATTATGCCCCTTACGACTTCGACATTATTAACGTTTCTCCGTGGATGGGAAAAGATGTTATGGCGCTGCAGGATAAAAAGAAAAATCCTCTGCTTGGCCTGAAGCTTCTCCAGCAGGGAAAAGGGCTAATCGGAGTTAATAAAACTTCGAATCCTTCCGGACCAGATTATCAGGAGTTGCATACCGTAGAAAGAGGACTAACTTTGCAGATGTGCCATGTGGCAGACTCGTATGCTTGGAGCAATGAGTTCGATCTTGAACACGATGGATTATCTTCACTCGGACTGGTTGTTGGCTCAACACATCCCTGCGACGGTAGCATTCGCGCCGCTTTTCCAACAACTACTCTTCTTGTTCCTGGATTTAGAGCTCAAGGTGGCAAGTTCAACTATGTTATGCTTGAACTCATAAAGAGTGGAAAATGGAATGGTTTAGGCGCAATGTTTTCTCTATCCCGTGCGTCCAATTATCCGCATTTTGAGAATTACGGTGGTAGCGGAAAAATTGAAAATCTTGAAACGGATCTTATGAAAAGCGTCCAAATATTTCGCGAGAAGGAAGAAGAGGCATACAATCTTCCGGAAGTGGCTGATGCCGGAATTGTTTACCCATTTAACAATGTTTCTACAGTCCAGGCGTAGAAAAAACCACGGTTTGTCTATAAAATGGATCGTGGAGAATAATAGATATACGTACAAAAATCTGCAAAGCAACTAAAGGAGACAGATGATGGAAGAAAAAGCATACTTTGAATATTCGGATGGTTCATATCTGGAAGCTTTGATAAGAGATGGGGATATTACCGAGGAGATTAAAATAAGAATTGTGCCCGATGGGCCGAGAATTGCTGGTACGCTTACAGTAGAAGAGGCAGTTGAATTTATCGGAAATATCCAGAAGAGAATGAGAAGAACAAAAAATTAAAAACCGTGGCGGATCGGAAAACTTTACCCCGCACTTTAAGTTATAGTGTGGGGCCCTTTCCGCCGCGAAATTTTTGCGAAAGGAGATGTTAATAGAATGACTGAACAGGAAGTCGAAGTTATTTTAGGAAGTTGTAATGCTATTCTTACTAATATCCACGTTTGTCTGACACCCAAGGCGGATGGCTGGCATCACAGCGATGGCTACGTTGCCAAAGATAATGCTACAAAAAATCCTCGTAAGGCAAAAGATCTTTACCAAGATATGGCCGTGTCATGGTTAGGCCAAAATGTTGAGGCAGTAGTTGGTCCGGCCATGGGAGCCATAGCGATTGCCCAGCATGTTGCACTCTATCTTGCCGAGCAAGAGAATCGTGATGTTTTGGCTCTTTACACCGAGCTGGAAAATCCAGTTGATAAAAAATCATCTCACCAGCTTTCTCGTGGATTTGATAAAGATGTACAAGGTAAAAAAGTTTTGGTTGTAGAGGATATTCTAACAACCGGCGGCTCGGCAAAGAGAACTATTGATGCTGTTAAAAAAGCTGGCGGTGAAGTTATAGGCGCGGTCGTTTTTGCTAATAGGGGCAGTGTAACACCTGCAAAGCTGGACATTCCTATTTTGAAGGCCTTAACTTATCTGAGAGAATCCGGTATGCGAACATGGAAAGCTTCCGATTGTCCGTTGTGCAAAGAATTAATTCCGCTACGAGTAGACATAGGCAAAGGAAAAGATTGGCTTAAAACAGAAGAAGGCCGAGTTTGGCTGGAAAGAGGAGGTAAGATTATTAGTTAGGCACAAACCAACTAAAAAAAGGGTCGCCTTAGCTAAAGCTATAGCGACCCAAAGATCAATTAAATTATCAAAATAATTTTTCAGGCGGTGGTACAAATCTACCGCCTTTTTTTATTAATCTTTTTCAAGGGATTTACAAATTTTTCATTTGTGCTATAATGGCAATAATTAAAATTTACTATTTAATCTCGCATACCCTTGGGATTGCTTAGTCCTTGCCCTTATGTTAAAATCTACATAAAGAATTCTAAGCAAGATGAACGGGGTAGAAGTAGAAAGGAGAATTTTTTTTATGTCACAAATTCCTGAAATGTCAGAATTACTCAAAGCCGGTCTTCATTTTGGCCACCAGACCGCTCGCTGGCATCCCAAAATGAAATCTTACATTTTTACCGTCCGTAATGGCATCCATATTATTGATCTGGAAAAAACCAGTGAAAAATTAGAGGAAGCGCTGACTTTTGTCAAAAAAGTCGTAAAAAATAATGGAGTAATTTTATTTTTAGGCACTAAACCCCAAGCCCAGGAAATTGTCAAAAATGCCGCTTTAGCTGCCAAAATGCCTTATTCAATCAATCACTGGATCGGCGGCAATTTAACCAATTTTAGCCAGATTAAAAGGTTGATTGAAAAATATAATAGCTTAAAAGCTAAAAAAGAGAGTGGTGAACTGGTTAAATATACCAAAAAAGAGCAGAGTCTTTTTGATAAGGAAATTGAACGTCTTGAACAAATGGTCGGCGGTATGGCTAATCTAAAAAAATTGCCTGACGCCATTTTTATAATTGACACCAAACAAGAAAATACGGCTGTTAAGGAAGCCAACAGGAAAAAAGTACCGATTATCGCCATCTGCGACACGAATTCTAATCCCGATTTGATTGATTATCCCATTCCTGCCAATGACGATGGTATTAAAAGTATTGAATTGATTGTTAATTTAGTAGCAGAAACAATTAAAGAGGCTTCTCAAGAAAAAGAAAAAGATGAAAAAATAGAAAAAGAAAAAGAACCATCCTTCGCTACTACCCCCCTTGCTAAAGAAATGGAGGTCAAGAAAGCTACGGCGGGCAAGGAAAAAGAAGCTAAAAAATAAATTTAATCATATGGATGAAATAAAAAAATTACGCGAACTTAGCGGCGCCGGGATGCTTAATTGCAAAAAAGCGCTGGAAGAAGCCGGCGGCAATTTTGAAAAAGCTCTGGAAATCCTGCGAAAAAAGGGCCAGCAAATCGCGGCTAAAAAACAAACTCGCGCTGTTGCCGAGGGCTTAATAGGCGTTTATGTCCACGGTAATGGCAAAACCGCCGCTCTGGTTGAGGTCAATTGCGAAACTGATTTTGTCGCTCGTAATCCGGAATTTGGGGAGTTTGTTCATGATTTAGCTATGCAGGTAGTTGCCATGAATCCTCTTTATCTTTCCGAAAAAGACATTCCTGCCCAAATAATTAAAAAAGAAAAAAAAATTTATCTTGAACAAATTAAAAAAGAAAAAAAATCGGCCAATGTCATTGATAAAATTATTAAGGGGAAATTAAATAAATTTTACCAGGACGTTTGCCTGCTGAAGCAAACTTATATTAAGGATGATAAACTGACAATTGAGGATCTTCTTAAGGGAAAAATCGCCAAAATCGGCGAAAATATCGTTATTAAAAGATTTGTCCGCTATAGCTTGTAAAATTTTAATCAACTAAACAACTAGCAACCGACAACTGACAACAAAATAGTTGTAAGTTGTAAGTCATAAGTTGTAAGTTTATGAAATATAAACGTGTCTTGCTAAAAATATCCGGCGAAATTTTTGCGGGCAATAAAAAATTTGGCATTGATTTTACCGCGATTCACGGCTTAGCCAAAGAGATTGCCTCTCTTCATCGCTTAGGAGTCCAAATCGGCATTGTTATTGGCGGCGGCAATATTTTCCGCGGCCGGATGGTTAAAAATCACGAACTGGAAAAAACAACGGCTGATTATATGGGGATGATTGCCACCATGCTCAATGCTTTGGCTTTGCAATCGGTTTTAGAGGTAAAAGAAAAAATTCCGACTCGCGTCCAAACCGCTATTGCCATGCAGGAAGTGGCCGAACCATATATCCGGCGCCGGGCAATCAGGCATTTGGAAAAAGGCCGAATTGTCATTATGGCTGCCGGCTCCGGCAATCCTTATTTTACCACCGACACGGCTGCTTCACTAAGGGCCTTGGAAATTAAGGCCGATGTTCTGCTTAAAATGACCGATAAAGTTGACGGTGTTTATTCCGGCGATCCGCTCAAGGATAAAAAAGCAAAAAAATTTGATAAAATTTCTTTCCGCGAAGCATTGATTAAAAGAATCAAAGTAATGGATAGCACGGCCTTTAGTTTGTGTTTAGACAACCAGCTGCCGATGGTGGTTTTTAAATTTCAGCCGGGCAATTTGGCTAAAGTTATCAAAGGAGAAAAAGTCGGCACTTTGGTCAGCTAATAATAGTCATTTTATTATGAAAGTAGCTGAAGTAAAATTTTATGATTGGGATAAATCTTATGATTTTAGCTTTGAAGAGGAAATAAATTTTAAGATTGCTGATAAAGTTATAGTTAAAACTGATTTAGGATTGGAAATCGGCGAAATAAAAAAAATTAAAAAATTAGAGGAAAGCCGGCAAAAC
>JAZDOD010000011.1:0-69161 GCA_043798995.1 bacterium | reverse complement strand
GGCAAGATCCCCGGAATTGTTTGGAGCAGTGGCATCAGCCAAGGTGAATGGCGAGCCATAGCTGGTGGTGAAATCAAATAAGGTTGGGTCGCCTGACGGATCAGTGACCTTGTCAACAATAATGAAAGCGTCTTTTTGATTGTTAAACGTACAGGTGACTGTCTCACCCGGTTCAACATCCAGACTGGCTGGTGTTTCATCCTTGTCGCAAGTAGCGGAAGTAAGATCCCCTCCAGCCAAAGGTGTTTCAGCAACCGTGTAAGCGCCAGGAACAACTTCCTGGTTGTTTGGTGCAGCGACATCGGTTAATGAGAATCCTGCATAACCAGAACCGGTTGTGGTAAAGTCAAAGCTCTGCGGATCGCCTGTCGGATCAGTAATTTTGTCTACGATAATATGTCCGCGCTTGGTGTTAATGAAGGTACACGTGACATCCTCACCGGCTGCCACATTAAAGGTAGCAACGCCAGTACTAATTACGCCAGAACTGTCAGAATCGTTGCAAGTAATATTCGTTAAATCCCAGCCAGTAAGTACGGTTTCAGTTGAATGATAAGTACCGGGCACAACTTGAGCTGTAGCTGTTTGATTATTACTTAATGAACCGGCCACATCACCGGTAAAGGTAAAGCTGGCATCACCGCCAACTGTGACCTTCTTAATTGTGATGCTGCCTTTTCTAGTATTGGTAATAGTGCAGGTCTTGTTTTCACCGGCAGCTAAACTTACGGTTCCGTCAGCGGCACAGTCACCACTGATTACGGTTACATAGTGTGATAAATCAGTACCGGTGCCGGCGGTTTCGCCAACGGTGTGAGCGCCGATTGTCACTTCTACCGCTCCGGTTGTTCCACCATCACCGACATTTGCGCCGGTACCGGCAGTAGAACTATCTATTTGTAAATTGAATAAACCATTATCACTTGAGGGAACTAAAACTTTATTTACTGTTAAGGTTGGTTTCTTGGTATTAGTGAAGGTATAGGTAACGGTCTCGCCAGCGTCTAATTCTAAGCTGCCGGCGGTTTCCGTGTCGCCAATTGAACTGACGCAAACTGTGTTAGTTAAATCCCAACCGGCCAATGCGCCTTCGGATACGGAATAAGATCCTGGTTTTAATTCTTGATTATTAGGCGTTTGTGCGCCGGTAAGAGTGAAATTAGCATAAGCTGGATCTGTTCCGCCGCTGGCGTCAAACGAGAAAGTGGCATCTCCGCCAATGGTTACTTTATCAACGATAATATGTCCGCGCTTGGTGTTGGTGAAGACACAAGTGACTGTTTCACCGGCCTGTAAAGATATAGCTCCTACGGGGCTTTGATCGCTGCAAACAGCGGAAGTAAAGTCCCAACCGGCAGGAACGTTTTCCCAAGCCGAATAGGTACCCGGATCTAAATCACCGGAGTTATCAGTTTGGCCGTCAGACAAGTCAGCATCGCCATCCCCGTAACTTAAGTCAAAGTCAAAAACTTGTGAATCACCATCTGGCAAGGTCTGCTTTTCAATAATTATAATGGCGTCTTTTTGGTTGGTAAAGGTACAAGTTACTGTTTCGCCAGGCTCGACATCTAAACTCGCGGGCGTCTCGCCCATATCGCAAGTGGCAGAAGTCAGATCCCAGCCGGCAGGAACAGATTCGGCAACCGAATAAGCGCCTGGTGCAACTTCTTGGTTGTTCGGGGCTGCGGCATCAGTTAATGAAAAACCGTTATAGCCAGAACCGGTTGTGGTAAAGGCAAAGCTTTGCGGATCGCCAGACGGATCGGTTACTTTATCAACAATAATATGTCCGCGTTTGGTATTGGTGAAGGTACAGGTAGTTGTTTGTCCGGCTAAAACTTGTATAGCGCCAATCGTACCGTGATCGCAGGTTGCGCTGGTTAGATCCCAACCAGCTGGAACGGTTTCTGAAATACTATAACCGCTTCCTGGAACTAAATCATTAACAGTTTGCGAAGCAGTGCCGCCACTGGTAGTTAACGAACTTACACCAAAATTACTGGTGTAATTAAATGTTCCGTCACCACCAATTGTATTTTTGATAATAGTAATTGAACCACGCTTGGTGTTGGTAAAAGTGCAGGTAGTTGTCTGTCCGGCTAAAACTTGTATAGCTCCAATTGTGCCATGATCACAAGTGGCAGAAGTAAGATCCCAGCCGGATGGAACGGTTTCGGAAACGGCATAAGTACCAGCTAAGACTTCGGAATCTCTGGAGTTAGACAAAGTGCCGTCGGCATCATCATCTAAATTAAATGATGCTGGATTTCCATTTCCGAAGTTATTCGCGAATGCAAAATTTTGGGCATCATTAGGAATTGCATCTTTGACGATAATAACATGACCTGTTTGAAGTGTGTTAGTATAAGTACAGGTTAAAGAAGCGCCGCCTCCTAAATTTGTTACGTTAACGGTCGGTCCTGTTATAGAATATGCTGTTGTTCCATCACCTGCGACCGTAACCTGGCATGAAAGACTTGTAAATCCCCAACCGCTTGGTTGAGTATTTTCTGTAATGCTACGACTTCCGCCAGCGGCTCCGGTTGCTAAACTGCCAAAAGTTACGCTATTAGCTCCGCCGCTAGTCGTGATAGAAAAAGGCGAAGTTATTCCTCCACCAGTTGCCGTATAATTAAATGTATTATCACCGCCTACAGTATTTTTAATAATGACGATTGAACCAGGTGCGGATATGGCAGAAGAGGCAAGCTGTAAATCTTGATTGCCTACTTGATAAAATGTCCCGCTAGGACTTTCCTGGGGAAACCCTGCATGCATATGATAAGGTGATCCAGTTGGTACGGCATTTCCTGTACCCCAATAACCTCCGGCTCCGGGATCTTGATTTGCCGCTACGTGTCCGCCCCAAGCGATAACTACATCTGAATGCGCGACTGTTACATTAAACTCAATTGTGAATCTTGGAGAACAATCACCGGAAGTTGGAATCCCGCCATCAGGATAAGTGAGAATCATTGAAGAATCTATATTACCCCAGGCTTTGATTTGCTGATTAGCAATTGGATTACCACCAGCCCAAGCTCCATTAGCACATGCTATTGGATATCCTGTTGTAAAATAACTTGGAACATTTATATTTGCTGTCGCGGTCGGAGCTGCCGGATTGCATCCGACGATTGTATCGGCACAAGGATTATTCTGATTTGCATGATTTGGCGTTGCTGGGCCTGTTGTTTCGGTATAATCAAAACTAGCAAGATAATCTATTGCATGTTTCATTTCGCTACCTTTAGCAGTATCAAAACTAAAAGTTACTCTGTTAATCCCAGCGGCTAAATCTTTTAAAACAGCTCTATACGGCAATACATCTCCTTCTTGCCAATGAGCTTTTTGCCCATTAACATTACCTGATTGATAAGTGGCATTTGAAAGAGGCGGTTTGGTTGCACAGCTTTCGGGAGTATTACCGATACCACCGTTTGCACATTGATCAATTGAAACTGAAGGATTAAATCCGGCGGGAGGATCCGTAAAGGTCGTTCTCGCCAATTCTTCGCCGGCTTCGCTGCTGGCGGTAACGGTATAATCCGGGCGGTAGGTGCCGTCCAGTTGGTATTCATAAGTAAAAGCGCCTTGGTCGTCGGTAGTAACCGTGTCTTCATGGGTCACTTGCTGGCTCCCATCTGGAAAGCCGCCGACAATTCTTAAAATTAAATTTTGCAAAGCTTGAAATAGTCTGCCGAAAATGGTGACTTTTTCTGTAGGAGCGTAATCAGCTTTGTCAGTTGTTAAAACCGGAGCGGGAGCTGGTTCGCTGGCAGCGGCAGTAGTGATTTCAGGATTTACCGGACAATAATTAAGCCCTGCCTCGACTCCATCGGAGGCGGGTTCTTCTGTCGGAGCAGCCTCTTCGGCTGCCAAGGCAGTTTCTTCTATAGCCGGCGTTGCCTCGACACCTTCGGTGGCGGGCATCGCCTCGACACCTTCGGTGGCGGGTGCTGGCTCTACAGCCGGTTCCGTTGCGGCCTCAACCGCTTCGGTTGGCGCATCTGCTTCTTGAGCAAAAGCTTGAATACTAAAAATGCCAAGTTGCAAAGTAATTGCCGTGATGGCAAAAACAACCAGCATTTTGACTTTGAATGTTTTGTTGTCCATATGGTTTTGATTATTTATTATTTATTAGTTCTTAAATTGACTAACCTTTTATCCGCCTTCTCCGCCAGTAGGCGGATACGGCAGGATGTTTATTTGTTGCTAAATTTCCTGCTCTCGACTTTGGCGTGATTGAAAATTTAAACAAATAAACAAAAAATCTCAAGCTAAACTTGAGATTTTATAATATTTAAATTTATTTTTTTCCAACAAAAACAAAAGTTTGGGAAATGAATTTCTCTTGCTGTGTAGGTCATACTTTTTTAATTACTTAATATATATCCTGCACAAATTTTTGGACGCACCTAAGGGCATCTCGAGGAAGGCAGTTAAGAAACAACCTAAGCTGTTTTAACCACTTTTAATCTCGTGACAGCAAATAGGCCTAGTCCAAAAATCTATGCGGGATTATTTTTCAATGTCATCCTGAATTTCTCTTATTGTCATCCCGCACTTGCTTGTCCCGCCAAAGGCGGTAGATGCGGGATCCAGCTCTGGATTCCTGTTTTCACAGGAATGACATATATTAATGGAATCGAAAATTTAAACAAATAAACAAAAAAACCAATAACTTTTTCCTCCCTTTGCCCCGTTATTAAACGAAGTTTAATTTTCGGGGTGCCTTCCTTATTTTTAAAAAGTTTCGGATTTAGTTTATTGGTTTACCCCGCAAAGTACGAGACTTGCCCCATATCGAGGCACGGGGTCGTTTATCTACAATATCAATTAGACATTAAATCATCTTATGATTTTTAAAAATTCGTGTCAAGCCGATTTTTTTTAAGCTGGGGATAACTCTAATAGGTGGGGGAAACTCCCCCCACTCGCTTTTCCATCATTGCCTGGCTCCTTTCTGTCATTCCTGGCTTGACCAGGAATCCAGAGCTGGATCCCGCATCAAGTGCGGGATGACAAAGAGAAAAAGAGATTGCCACGTCCCGCCTTTGGCGCGACAATCTCCTTTTTAAACCTTACCTTGACATTCGTTTTGATTAAATATAAACTAAAAATAGTTTTAAAATCTATCTATCTAAAAATATGGCGAAAGTTCAAAGACAATTTAGAGTCATTATTGAGCAAGATGAGGATGGTTTTTTTGTTGCTTCTGTGCCGGCTTTACCGGGCTGCTGTACTCAAGCCAAAACCCTTAATGAACTTAATAAAAGAATTAGAGAAGCAATTCTGCTTTGTCTTGAAGTGGCAAAAGAAGACCCTCAATACAGAAAAAAGATTAAACACCTAAGCTATGAGCCCACCTTTATCGGTCTTCAAACTGTCAATGTATGAGTCCAAAACTGCCAACTCTCAAAGCTCAAGAATTAATAAAAATTTTAAAAGAACTTGGCTTTTATTCAGTGCGACAAAAAGGATCGCATATTTTTTTTAAGCATCAAGACGGAAGAACAACTTTAGTTCCCTTTCACTGCGGAGAAGATATTGGCCGGGGA
The DNA here is from genome assembly GCA_043798995.1 of bacterium. GTDB lineage: Bacteria > Patescibacteriota > Patescibacteriia > JAACEG01 > JAGUWE01 > JAGUWE01. The sequence continues at coordinate 63,600 of JAZDOD010000011.1, read as the reverse complement.
CTCCTAAGACAAATTTTAAGAGAAATAGAAATTTCACCCGACGAACTCATTAAATTTTTAAAGAAATAAATTTTTAAATTCTCAAACTGAATTCACCTGCCTTCCAGTCGCCTTGATAGACGGACCCCAGAACTAAAAAATCCTGAAACCCGAATCTTGGCGCAGCAAGCAAGCAGGCAAATTCAGCTTGACAATTTTGTTTTATTATTTTTAATGGTTTTGTCATCTTAAATCTTTGGCCAGTTTTGTCAAGGGTTAAAAGTTGATAAATAGTTGATAAATTGGGGAAGGGTTTGTGGATAATCCCCCACCTATTCAAAAAACGGGGAAAAGCAAAATTTGACACCCTTCTGGCAACAAGTTATAATATAGCTAATAAATTAAATAATTTTCCAAATATGTTGACTAATGAGGATATTCAAAAACTTAGTGAAATAGTCGCGACCAAAGATGATGTAACTAACTTGGTTACTCAGTTAGTTACCCAAAAAGAATTTGCTGAATTCAGAGAAGATGCAGACGAAAAGTTTGATAGTCTCAGGATGGCTATTGAGAACTTAATTATTTCTGTTGATAAATTAACCAAAACCGTTGAAAATCTTAGCCAAGAATATGTATTTATAAATTCTAAATTAGATCGCCATGAAAAATGGATTCAGCTATTAGCTGAAAAACTTGGCGTCAAATTAGAATATTAAATTGTTTTAAAAAATTAATAAAAAAGTCTGAAACAGGACTTTTTTATTTTTACCGAATTTGCAGTTATAATTATTTCTCTTCCCAAGTTCCCAGGGCAGTACCGACTTCGTCGCCGCCACCGCCGCCGGGCACGGAAAAAGCTGCCAAAAGCGGATTGTAGGTTACCCGACTGTTGGGCTCAAGCCAAAGCTCTTCTGCGGCTGCGGCATTAAGCGCGCCATTATTTTTAACCTTTAGCAGGCCGTGGATAGCGGCAAAGACGATGGAAGCCGAATTATTGGAAGCATAAACTGCAGGCAGAGCCGGATCAACGCTGGTGCTGGTTGAAAGAATCAAAACAAAACTGCGCGGATCGCCCGAGCCGGAAATACTGAAATTTTCACCAACATCAACAATGTCATCGGTAATAATCACCGCGCTGCCCCAGCCCAAAGACGGATCAATTTTGATAAGACCGTTATTCTGTAAAATAATTTTCCCCGTTGCCCAAATATTGCCAAGTAAAGTAAGGGTAACGCCATTGTCAATATAAATATCGGCTTCTATTTTTTGCAAACCCAAGGTTGTATCTGCCATTATACAATAAGTATTGGGAAGATGATTGCCGAGGGCATCAATCGGGCAATCAGCTGTGTTGGGCAGTAAAACAGGATTGCCTGCATTTATAATCTCGGTTTTCCAAGTATTAACATCGTCATCATTAATCGGCATGGGCTTAGGCAAAGGATCGGGTGATGAGGGAAAGCAATGGCCGTTAGGACAAGGCGTGCCGCCAACTTTTGTTGACCCGTCAATTGTCTGATAATAAGCATTGCTGCTGATAATTGAACGATGAATAGTATTGGAGCGGACCTCGCCGCCTACTTTAACGCAATCTAAAAGATTACTATTAGCCACCCAGACATTACCGTTAATAAGGGGCTTGGCTGATTCGCCCCCGGGACAAGCGCCGGCTGGTAAAATGCTGCTGTTGGAATAAACACCGCCTGCTACCTCGCTGTTATTATCCATATGAATGCCGCCATTGCCGCCCTGAACGGCATAATCAAAACCGCCGGCGAAAGAAGAAGTATTGGCAATAATTCTAACGGTGCGGATTTTACCTGTTGGGTCTGTAGCTTGCGACTGAATGATTCGCTGGTAATGATCGGCGGGATTAGTTGAAACGGAAATGGCAATACTGGTGCCGTCAAGATTAATTGAATAATTTCCCGGAACGGGATTTTTAATCAGCCGATAAAGCGCTTCGTTAAGACCTGACTCGGCCGAATAAAAGGCCTGTTCTAAAGATCCTCCTGCCCGGCTCATTTTAAGATCGCCGATTGAAAGCGAAACCAAAGTTGAGGCAATAGCCAAGGTCACGGCCGTAACGCCGAACAAAGTAAGCACTGCAATCATCCCTTCTGGTTTTTGATATTTAAAATTCATAATTATAGAATTATTGAATACCATCCTGCGCTTCTTTCTTTGTCATCCCGTACTAGATACGGGATCCAGACTCCGTCCCCGTGAAAACGGGGAACCATATCAATTCTCCTGGATTCCTGCTCCCCGATTTCTCGAGGACAAGTTTCGCAGGAATGACAGAAGGGAGTCCGGAATGACAGGGTAAAAAAATAAGGTTTTTCTCTTAATATATTTTCTCCCGGGGAACCACCAGCGAAGACGAGCTAAGTGAGTATATGCCTCCTGGCTGGTCGGGCGTTTCATCTTTCTCGGCCGTAAGATTGATATAAATAATATCACCTTCTTGGGAAAAATTAAGTTGGGTTATTTTAATGTCTTGGCTGGAAAGAGGCGAGGTTTGGACGCTGTTGTCAAAATAAACCAGGCCATCGATGCTATTTAGATAAAGTTGGATTGTTTGATTGTCCGGATTTTTCAGGGTTAATCTTTGGGGCTCAACGCTGGTAACTTCCCGGGCAGTTTTTACCTCTTGGGTGATGCGGGAAATAATAAAACGGCTTTCCTGCTGAACCGCTTGAGAGTTAATTGTTTTTCTCTGGCTTTTTAGGGCCTCGGCCATAAAAGCGGTAAAAATCGTAATAATCACGGTAGTCAAGGCAAGATAAATAAGCAACTCGATCATGGTAAACCCTCCCCTGTTTCGCAGGGTCACAACAAATTTTTGTGTGAGGGCAGGCCCGGCTTGATTTTTAAAATTATTTTTCATATCTATAATTTATTTTATATTCTCTTTGTCATTCCTGTGCCTCATCTATGTCATCCCGCACTTGATGCGGGATCCAGCTCTGGATTCCTGCTTCCGCAGGAATGACAAAGAGAAGAAGTCAAAATGACAGATTTGTTTTAATAATTCTTCCAAGCAGTCAGAATTGTTTTCAAAGCAACTTCATGGACTACGCTGCGCTCACTGTACCAAACCTTAACCGTTATTTTTTTGGTATTGGAGTCAGGCGTGCCGGCTGAAGCAATGTTGCCATCGGCATCACGCAAGGCATTTTCAATGGTTAACTTTCTGGTAAAATGAGTATCCGCGGCAATGGTTTCACTCGGAGTGCTTAAGACGCGCAGTTGCCACTCTGTGCCAACTTTTTCCAAATAAAAATTTGTTTGCCCGACAAAATCTTTTGGATAAGCTGTCCAGCAACTGGTGTAGCCGGCAAACAAACTGCAAGGTTGGCTATCGCTTGCCCTGGTGCAGGTACCAGAAGAGCAACTATCGCCCAAGTTGCAGCTGCAGACAAAGTTCGCCGGCCCTATGGCATTCATTATCTCCAAAGATTCTTGGGCAAAGCTTAGGGCTTTGCTTTGCGATTCGCTGATTTTATTTAACCTTATAAGCGTGTCTAAAATTTTACCGACGCTAAGAACAATCAATGATACCATACCGATAACTAAAATGACTTCCAATATAATATATCCCTTAGGATGTTTTTTCATATATTTATTCAATGGAAATTCTTCCGCTAGCGGCAATTCTGATTGTCTTCTGGTTGCCCGAGGTTGTGCCAATGACAATTTCTTCTGCTTGGACGGCTCCTCCGGTGAGACGCATAAATTCCACGCTAATGCCTTCGCCGCTATAAATATTTATGCCTTGGGAAAAAGAATAAGCAGTTTGAGAAGTAATGTCCGGCCAATGACCGTCATATAAAATATAATCGGCAGAATTAAAATGAACGCCGTGCACTTGGTTATTTTTAGAAACGATGGACCGGCTTTGCGCTTCTCTTAGGGCGTTTGCTATCTCAAAACCGTTATTGTTTAAGACAATGTTGTTTCTGATATTATTGTAAGACAAAACAGTAATGGCTAAAATAAAACCGAAAGCCGCCATTACTACAAGCATCTCAATTAAGGTAAAACCTCCCTTGCTTTTAAATTTATTTTTCATAAAAGTTGAAGTTTTTGCGTTCTATTTGTCATCCCGCACTTTTTCTTTTTTTGTCATTCCCGTGAAAACGGGAATCCACATCCCCTGGCTCCCTGCTTTCGCAGGAACGGCGTCTGGATTCCCGCTTCCGCGGGAATGACAGACGAAGGCAACTCTGCGGCAAGACAACAATGAATTATCAAGTTAAACGGTTTCGGCAAAACTCCAAATCGGCGTGAGGATTGAAACGGCAATAAAGCAAACCGTCAAACCGATGGCAATTAATAAAAACGGCTCAATAACGGTTGATAGATTGCTAAGGGTGTTGGTCACCGACTTTTGATAAAAATTAGCCAGGTGGGAAAACATATTGTCAATCCGGCCGGTTCGCTCGCCGATCTCGATTATGCGGATTACATTCGGCGGATAAAGCTTGGGGTGCGCCCGCAAAACCTCGGAAAGCGAAACTCCGCGATGGATAAAAATTATGCTTTCTTTGATGGTTTTCCGGTAATGGCTGTTAGGATAGGATTCTGCCGCTAATTCAAGAGCTTTGTCTATGGGTATGCCGCTCATAAGAGGCGCGCTCATTGAAGTGGTGAAATGAGCAATGTTGTATTCAATGATAATTCTCTTGAGAATAGGTACGGAAAAGAGAAAAGATTCAAAATACCATTTGCCCCAAGGAGTTCTTTTGATTATAATCCGCAGAAAAACAACGATAACAATTATCAGCAGCGCCATCAAGAGGCCAAAATTAACCAAAAAATTACTTACGGTAATGAGGATTTTGGTGGCCAAAGGCAGCTTGCCGCCGTAATCAATCAAAACTTTGGCAACGGTCGGGATGACAAAAGTCATCATAAAAACTACCACCGCGATCGCAGCCAAGATTATGATAATCGGATAGGTTAAAGAGCGGCGAACGGTCCCTATTAATTCGTATTCTTTTTCCTGCTGCTCTAAAAGCTGCCGCAGTATTTTATCCAAGGAGCCGCTTTCTTCCCCTACCCTTATCAGGCGAATAAAATATTTTGAAAAATATTTACTGTGCTGGGAAAGCGCGCCATTTAAACTCTGGCCGCCCATAATTTTCTTGTGTATATCATCAAGAATTCCTTGCAATTTTTTATTGGTGGTTTGCTCGGCGGCGATTTTAACCGCTTCGCCCAAATTAACCCCTGCTTCAAGATAAGCCTCCAAATGCCTGGTAAAATTAATCTTATCAATCCGGCTGACGGTGGAAAAAGCTAAAACTTTATCCCAGACAAACTTTTTTTCCTTTTTTATATTTACCGTCAACAATTTCTCTTTTTCTAATATCTTTATAGCTTTTTTCTGACTGCGCGCCTTTACCTTTCCTTTTATATAAGAATTGTCTTCTTTGAGCGCGCTAAAAGTATAGATTGGCATATTATTTTATTCTTTGGTTACCCTTAAAACTTCGTCAAAAGTAGTGACGCCGTTTAGAACTTTTAGAATGCCGTCTTCGGCCATGGTCAAAATATTTTGTGAGGCGGCATATCTTCTAATTGCCTCTTCGCTGTTGTCGCTCAGAATTAATTTTCGCATTTTTCTGTCTATTTTTAATATTTCGTAAATTCCTACTCTGCCCTGATAGCCGGTGTAATTGCATTTGGCGCAACCTCTCCCGTGAAGTAGCCGAAATTCTTGGACTTTAATGTCCTTGGGCAAAAGATCCTGTTTTTTTAATTTTGTTATTGTTTCTTTAATTTTTAAAAATGGCTGGTAATTGGCGATAATTTTTTCCGGAAAACGTCCCCGACCGCGGCAATTAGAACAAATTCTTCTGACTAAGCGTTGGCCGATAACCAAATTGATAACCGAAGCCAAAAGATAGGGCTGAATGCCCATTTCATATAACCTTTGAACAACAAAAAAGGCGTTATTGGTATGCAAAGTTGATAAAACTAAATGGCCGGTCATGGCAGAATTGGCCGCCATACTGGCCGTTTCCTCGTCTCTTATTTCTCCAACCATTATGATATTGGGGTCCTGGCGGAGAAGCGACCGCAGCCCCGAAGCAAAGGTCAGGCCGACTTGGGGCTTAACTTGCATTTGATTAATATTGTCAATGCTATATTCAATCGGATCTTCAATGGTGCAGATATTAACATCTTCTCGGTTGAGCATGCGCATAAGCGTATAAAGAGTGGTAGTTTTGCCGCTGCCGGTAGGGCCGGTAACCAAAATCATGCCCTGATTGGCTTTGATTTCATTTTTGAGCAAACCATAGTGATTTTGATTCAGGCCGAGCTTCCTCAGGGTAAAAACTTTCTGTTGCATTTCCAAAAGCCGCAGGGCTGCTTTGGGGCCGTGGAGTGTTGGAATAATTGAAACTCTGATAGCAATTTCCTGATCCTGATATTTAAAATGAAAACGACCGTCCTGAGGTATCATGTGTTCATCAATTTTAAGATTGGCCAAGATCTTAATTCTGGTTATAAAAAGGGGCAAAGCTTCTTTCGGCAATTCCGCTACCCTATTCAACATGCCGTCGATTCGGTAACGGATAATAATTTTGTCTAAAGTCGGCTCCACGTGAATATCGGATGCTCCTTTGCCAAGGGCTTTTTCAATAATTCCATTAACCATTTTTATAACAGGAAGAAAGCGAGCGGCCTGTTCCGGAGAAACATTCAAAGCTGCCGCTTCCTTAACGCTATAATCAATGATTTGGGCCAGATCTTCGCCGATCTGGGTATTATATTTTCTTAAAGCGACATTGATATCCTTGGGCGTGGTCAGATGGGGTATCGGTTCCAATTCGGTTTTCTTTTTAATAAATTCCAAAATTTGATAATTCTCCGGGTTGGTGATGGCAACATGAATTACATCTTTGATTTTTTTAAAAATTATAACATTGTGCTGTTCGGCAACTTCTTTGGGAATAAGATTGATCACCAACGGAGAAATTACTTTCTTTCTTAGAAAAACAGGCGGTAAATCATAAAACTGGCAAAGTAGCGCCAAAGTTTTTTCCTCGGGCAATGAGCTGTCCTCAAAAATAATCTCTGTCAAATGGCGGCCTGCCTTTTCGGCCTGGCGGACAATTGTTTCAAACTGCTCTTTGGTTAAGAGGCCTTCTTTTTTGAGTATTTCGCCGAGTTCGGCATGATTTCTACTTTTAGTAAAAAAGCTAATCATAAACAAATTTTTATATTAATAGATAATTAAAGTTACTATAAAATCATATGATTTGTCAAGTCGCGTAACAAGACGCCGGATTCAAGCCGGCTTATTTTAACCTAATGAATTTAATAAATGCCGTAAAAATCTTGACAAATTTTTGTTTTGCAATTAAAATTTAAACTAAATCTTTTAAAAAGGAGGACGAGATGAGAAGAGGAGTTCTTTGGTCTTTGTTTTTCTTATTTTTAATTCTTTTCCTGATCAATCCGATCCTGGCTTTGGCCCAGGACAACAGCGTAACTTTTGACAATCAATCAGGCGAAGACGCTTTGGTTAAATTAATTTCTTCGGCGGGCGAAGCGCAAAAAATTACCGTTCCCAACGGCTCAAAAGAAACTATCTATAACCTTGGCAACGACACCTACCACGTCAAAGTCCGCTATGGCACCCCGGGCCATTGCCGCTACATCAAAGGCGAGTACTTTGAACTAAAGGCCTTTGATCCTTACTATGCAGTTGCCAATATCACTCTTCACCCGATCGTTGGCGGAAATTATGACACCCAGTCCATAAGCGAAGCGGAATTCAACCGCTAAGCATCAAAACTCATTTTGGCGCCAAAATGAGTTTTTTTTATTAAAGGATAAAAAAAGAAAGCAGTAAGTAAATCTTACTGCTTTATGTGTTTTTTTAACTAAGTGGCATTGATGATTTTATCAATGGCCAATTTCCAGCAAAGGAGCCTCCCCTCGCAATATTTGCAAAAATGACTCGGACCGAGAGAATTGCATTTTTGTATCTGTTGCTTTATTTTGAGCAGTGCTTCCATTTTTCACCTCCTTTTTTCTTTTTCAACTAATATAGTAGTATAGCAAAGGTTGGAAAAATTGTCAAGGTTTCCACAATGTTTAATCTCGCAATGACATTATAGGCAATCTGCCGAAGTTTGATCCGCTGTTTCCGCCTCCGCCAGTTGGTGGATGGCGGAGACGGCGGATTATTTATTTGTCTAAATTTTTTCTCCCGCCTTGGCAGGATTGAAAATTTAGACTGTATTTACCCCGCCACCAAAATTCCTTATTGTCACCTCGGACTTGATCCGAGCTCTAGATTCCGGTTCAATGGTCTGGATTCCTGTTTTCACAGGAATAACATATATTATTGAACTTAAAATTTAGACAAATAAACAAAAAGCCCCCCGCTTTTAAAAGCGGGGGGCTTCAATCTAATTTATCACTATATTAATTTATTCTACAGTTTTTTCTTGGCAATCATTCGGACAATTGCATTTATTTTCACCGGGTCCGCATTGACCATCGGGACAATTTATACAAATTGCCACATCCAACATCGGCTGGCATTGGTCATCTGTAGATGGCCACTGCGTAAGCCCAGAACAATATTATCCTTTGCGAAAAACAGTTAATCACCAAACAAAATACTTGTCGGTATGTCTCATTACCGCAAAGTTTTTTTAGCTTTCGACAAAAAGGCTTAAAAAAAACCTTATTTTAAAAATCCTCGTCGTCTGAAAATTATTCTTCTTCGTCTGAAGAATCACCGTTTAAAAAATTTTCGTCTACCTCCTCTTCCGTTGAACTACTCTCGTCCATTTCCTCCTCTTCGGGTACTAACTCATCAGAATCGGGATAGGGTTCGGCTTGATTCTGATTTAAAGCCGGGGTTTTGGGAGTTGCTGCCGGACCTTTGCTTGGCTGCTGCATGACACAGCCGCTTACGAAAAGCATAAGCGACAAAACACAAAAAATGGCAAAAAACTTTTTCATAAGCTTTGTTTTAATTTAATTATTTTAATTTCTTATACAGCTCCGGATCAATTTTTCTCTGGAAACAAACTCGGCCGGTTTCGTGCTGCCAATTGTTAAAAGTATCGGAGTAAATTTTCGGCCCTTCAACCGGTTGTGGCATAGATTGTCCTTCTATCCCCGTGCCTTTGGTTTTAAAATTGGCGCAAAGCTCAAACCCTAAATCACCGGTGGCGCGGTATTCATACGGCTGGTTGGTTTCCGGATCAACGGGCGGCAGATAGCCGGAAATATTGTCTATCAATTCATCAAGATTTTGCGGCAGATTATTTTTTTGCTGCCAAAAAAAGACGATTTGACGTTGGATCCCCTGAAGATCTCCCACTCGCCTGTCGTCAAAACGGCGCAGGCGCTCCGCTTGCGGCGAGCCGGCCATAAAAAAACCGCTGATAATAATAAGCGCCACTAGAGCAACGATTGACCGGGGAAAAAATTTCATTATTTTATCCCATTTAGCCAGTTGCTCGCGTCTTAACTGCCAAAGATAATAGGCAAAAACTGCGACGGCAATCAAAAACACAACTAAAATTTTAAGAATAAAACGAAGTGAAATTTCACCGCCAAGATAATTATAAATTAAAGAAACCAAACCGCCGATAATAACCAAAGCCGCCACAAATAAAGTGAAATTAAGCAGCCACTTGCGGGTGCGCAGTTCTTTCTTTTCCGGAAGCCGGATTAATTCCTTGTTTAAAAAATAATTGACCCAGACATAAACAGGGAAAACTACTACCAAAGCGGAGATGGCCCAACGAATCAAGCGCCGAGCGGCGTCAAGCCGAAAAAAAGGATCCCACAAAGGATCGGGCCAAGCCAGATTAATATACTGAAAAAGCAAGATTCCCACATTAACGGCGCTGAAATAAAGCGTGATAATGGCCAGAAGGTGCAAAAAAACATCTCGCGGCCCGGTTTTTCTTGCCCCGTAAGAATTTTCCATCTTTTGGGGCGGCTGAAGGATGGTTTTGTCTAAAACTTCGTCTTTTTTTGCGGGGTTAACTTCTTCCATAAAATTAAAAAATTAATGTTAAATATCTTTTAACTTAATTTTAGCACAAATGGAAAAATTAGGAAAATTTTACTTAGGATTGGTGCGGGGCGGGCCATGATTAACGGCTCTTCACCCCGCCTATAGCGGGGCAAGGAGGCCGCCCCGCCAAGGCGGGACAAGCAAGTCCGCCCCCAGTGGAAAAGGCCGTCTCTCCTACTCTTTACTATTTCTCGGCAAGGCTGCGGGACATGGATTCGAACCATGATTAACGGCTTCAAAGGCCGCGGTCCTACCATTAGACGATCCCGCAGCCTTGCCGAGAACCTCATCTAAAATTTTTCTTCCTTGACCTGATTTTAAAAATTTTTCACGCCTCATAGCTTCTGATCTTGTGCTATATTTTTCTTGATAAATTAATTCCCAAGGTCGGTGCCCTTTTGTAAATTGATGGTCACCTTTATTATGCCGACGTAATCTTTCTAATACATCTTCACCGCTACCAACATAACGAATTCCGTCTTTTTTGCTTTTTAATATATAAGTGTAATACATTTTTATTTTCGGCTTCCTCGCCTCATGCCCAAGGCAGATCCGCCTTTGGCGGAAAAGGCGAGTCCGCCTCCGGCGGAAAAGGCTGGTGTCCTACCATTAGACGACCCCCCAGTTTTGTGCGGGACAAGCGCCGGCCGCTGTCTTATTTACCCGCCTTTGGCGGGCCGTTAGAAACGATCCCGCAAGAAAAATTCTAATCACTAATTTCTATTCACTCCAATACCGCTTTTATTCTCCTTACACCAGCAGAGCTAGCCTCTTCTCTAATAATCTTAAATTTACCAAGCTGTCGGGTATTTTTAATATGCGGTCCGCCGCAAATTTCCTGACTGAAAATAGACCCCGAGCTTGTCGAGAGGCCAATCGTATAAACCTTAACTCGCTCGCCGTATTTTTGCTCAAAAACGCCGATAGCGCCTTGGGCTTTGGCTTCGTTAACCGTCATTTCTTCAACCTTGACCGGCAGACCTTCTTGAATTTTTTGATTAACCAAATCTTCAACCTGTTTAATCTGCTCGGGCGTCAACTTTTCCGAATGGGAAAAATCAAAACGCAATCTTTCGGCCGTAATATTTGAGCCGCGCTGAAAAACGTGTTCGCCCAAAACTTTCCGTAAGCTCGCCAAAAGCAAATGCGTGGCCGTATGATAGCGGGTAGCAATTTCCGAATGGTCTGAAAGACCGCCCTTGAACATACCGGCCGCGGCAGTGCGCGAAAGCTCTTGATGGTGTTTCATTTCCTCATTAAAACCATCTTCATCAACTGTAAATCTATTTTCTCTTGCCAATTCTTTTATTAACTCTAAGGGGAAACCGTAGGTCTGATATAAATCAAACGCTTCTCTGCCAGTAATTTTCATTTTATCTTTTATATCGGTGGTTGGCGATCCCGGTTCAACGGGAGTAATTATTAATTTACGCCTGATTAAAAATTTAAATTGTTTTAAACCTTTTTCCAGGGTTTCGCCAAACTTTTCTTCTTCTCTGACCAGTTGCTCAATAATAAAATCCTGATTTTTCTTTAGATGCAAATACGGATCTTGATAAAGATTAATGATAACTTCGGCGATTTTATGGGTGAAAGGAGTTTTAATGCCGATTTGTTTGCCGCAACGAATGGCCCGGCGAATAAGACGGCGAAGCACATAGCCGCGATCAACGTTAGACGGTTCAATGTTTTCCGCCAAGATAAAAACCGCGGCTTTTAAGTGGTCGGCTATAATTCTAAATTCCTTTTGACAATTATTATAATTTTTATCCGACAATTTTTTTATACTTTCAAAAACTGCGCTAAAAAGTTCTATGTCAAAAATATTCTCTTTATTATTTAAGACGGCTAACATTCGTTCCACGCCCATACCCGTATCAACGTTTTTTTGCTTTAACAATTCATATTTATCATCGGACAGTTTATTAAATTCCATAAAAACATCATTCCAAATTTCCAAAAATCTAAACTGATCAATCAAATCATCAAATGATACTTTGCTGTGTTTTTTTTTTGGGTGGAGATCATAATACATTTCGGTGCAAGGACCGCAAGGACCAATCTCTCCAACCGGTCCCCAAAAATTATCTTTCATGCCCAAAGGAAAAATTCTTATATTTTTATTTTTCCAAATATTACCTTCGTCGGCAACTTCAGCTTTTAAACCAGCTTTGGCAAAAACTTCTTGCCAGATTTTAATTGACTTTTCGTCTCGCTCTAAACCTAATTCTTTAACGCCGCCAAAAACTGTGACGTATAATCGTTTCGGATCCAAAGCAAAACCTTTATCCTTAGAGGTTAATAATTCAAAACTCCACTCAATCGCCTCGCGCTTAAAATAGTCTCCGAAACTCCAATTGCCCAGCATTTCAAAAAAAGTCAAATGCCGATTGTCGCCGATTTCTTCAATATCATCGGTTCTTAGGCAAATCTGAACATTGGCCACCCTTTTCCCACCCGGATGGTCTTCGCCCAGAAGATAAGGCACCAAAGGATGCATACCGGCCGTAGTAAAAAGCACCGTTGGATCGTTTTCTGGAACAAGCGGCGCCGAAGGGATAATGGTATGACCTTTTCCGCCCGAGGCGTGCGCCAGAGGTCCATCCGCCTTTGGCGGAGATCCGCCTTTGGCGGAAAAAAAATCTAAAAATTTTTCGCGGACTTCTTTAGCTGTCATATAAATTATTGAAACTTAAAACTTGTAACTTATAACATAAATACCAAAAAAATAAGTTGCGGGTTACAAGTTAAAGATTACAAGATTTTGGCCTATTCGTCAACGATAACTCCCCCGCCTAATATCTCTTTATTTTTATAGAAAACCACCGACTGTCCCGGTGTGATAGCGCGCAGTTTTTGCTTGAATTTAACCAGATAGTTTTTGCCTTTTTTGCTGACCAAGCAATCAACCAATGGCTGTTGGTAACGGACTCGCGCCCGACATTTCAAAGGCAATTTTGGGCTTTCGCCAGCAAGCCAGTTAACTTGACCGGCTAAAAGTTTATCTGAATACAAAACCGAATCGTCAAATTTGCCCGTGACAATTAATTGATTTTTTTTAAAATCGCGGCCGACCACATAAAAAGGCCCGATGCCGCCGATTTTAACTGCTCGGCGCTGGCCTAAAGTATAAAGCGGCAAGCCCTCGTGTCGGCCAATGAGTTTGCCCGCTGTTGTGACAATCGGCCCGGGCTTTAGTTTAAGATTTTGTTTTAAAAATTCAGAAGTTTCACAAAATAAAAAACAAATATCCTGACTTTCTTTTTTGAAATAAGGTAAATAATTTTTGTCCGCTATTTTTTTTACTTCCTCTTTGGTTAAATTGCCCAGGGGGAATAATATTTTGGCCAATTGTTTTTGCTTCAAAGTATATAAAAAATACGACTGATCCTTTTTTTCGTCTTTGGCTTGCCAAAGGATTAAGAGATGTCGGCTGTCGGCTGTCGGCTGTCGGCTACGGCGGAGCCGGGCATAATGACCCGTTGCCACAAAATCGGCCCTATATTTTTTAGCCAATTTAAGAAGGGTCTCAAACTTAATTTTCTGGTTGCAAACTACACAAGGATTAGGTGTCAGGCCATGGAAATAACTTTGCAAGAAATAATCAACCACTTCCTTTTCAAATTCTTTTCTTATATCAATAACTCGAAAGGGAATGCCTATCTTTTTAGCTACTCTTTTAGTTGCCACAACTGATTCTTTATATTTAACTTGCCCTAAATTCAAAAAAACTCCCCTAACCTCAAATCCTTGTTTTTTTAAAAGCCAAGCCGCCACCGACGAATCAACTCCGCCGGACATGGCCACTAAAACCCTTTGACGAAGTTTACACTGAGTGAAATCGAAGTGCTCAGGACAAATTTTTTTGGTTTTTATCATAAATGTAATTATTATATTAATGTATGGGCAAGAAAAAAGGAAGGGTATTACCTTCCTTGCTTGCGATCAAATTTAGAAATCTTTTCAGAAATTTTCTTGCAAACTTTAACACTTTCTTCTAAAATCTTAATTCTCTTTTTTAATTCTTTGTTCTCTTTAGTTAAATCTTTTAGCCTGCATAAAATTTCTACTATCATCCAGTGTCTTATTTTTGAACCGGTTTTAACCCCCTCAATCTCCCCGGGTCGAGGATTTTGTTGAATAAAATTTATCAAACCATCAATGCCCAATTGCGAGAGTTTTAAATCTCTCATTTCTCCTCCTTGACTTGAATTTTTACATTTAAATTTTAAGTTAATTTTTAAAAAATGTCAACGCTTCAGTTTGAAAAATAATTTTTTGAAAGCAAACCTTTTAATCTATAATCTAAATTACCGGCCGTGTCGCTATTGGAAAGCCGGAGCCGCTTTAATTCATAAATTTTTTCCGCTTCTTGCCAAACTCCCCCATCGGTTGTCACTGCTCCGGCGTATTTAGCTTCTTTGACTAGGTCTAAAATCTGCTGATTATAAAAACCATAGGGATAGGAAAAAAATTCAACGCGGCGGCCGGTCCTTTTTTCGAGCTCTGTTTTTGGTCCAAAAATTTCTTGGCTTAAACGATAAAAAGTAAGCGAAGGCGGCGCTAATGATAAATATTTATGATCAATGGTGTGAGCGCCAAACTCAATCAAATCGCTTTTAGCCAGCTCTTCAATCTGCGGCCAGGTCAAATAGCCGGGTTGATTGACCAAACCGGTAATAACAAAAATTGTGGCTTTAGTTTGATATTTCTCAAGAAGCGGCCAGACAGATTTATAAAAATCTTCATAGCCGTCATCAAAAGTTAAAATATAGGGTTTGGCTGGCAATGATTTTCCTTGATAGAAATAATTATTGAGTTCTTGCAAACTAATTGAATGAAAATCCTGCTGGTTAAAAAACTTAAGCTGCTCTTCAAAAATGTTCTGCCAAACGGTTAAATCAAACTCGGCCGGGCTTAAATTTTTATCAAACGGCCTGATATGATGAAAAAGAAAGATCGGCGCCTCGGCTCTTTGGTTAAAAACAGTTTTTGATTCTACTTGGATAGCAAACACGGCCTCTTCTTTCTTTGTCGGCTGATAGTTTTCTTTTGTCTGATTTTCATTTTTAGCCGGCAAAATCTTAGGCAGAAAAACAAAAAAACTAATAATAATTATTAGAACGATTAAAAAATATTTTTTCATATTTTAAATTAAATAGATATTTCCTTATCTTAACAAAATATTTTAAAAAACAAAAGGAGAGAAAATTTTGCAACATTCCTCTCCCGGTGGCTTAAGTTTTAAGGGTTTTGCCACCAACCTATGTTTTGCTTAATTTATTTTAGCATTTTCCTCCTTTCTCTATTTCTTTCAATATCTTTTACAACCGCTTCAATTGGTAAAATCTTGTGTTCTTTAATGTTATCATATTTACCTTCTATTACCTCTTTTGCATAAATTATTATTCTTTCCAAAAATTCTACATAAGTTTCTACATCTACAATATCACCGTCAATATAATACATCTTCTTTCCTCCTTCTTTTTTAAAAGATGTTTACTCAAAGAGCTAGGTGGCAATTATCTGGATCACCAGCTAACCGCCGCTTAGACCTCTGAATTTTTGAAAAGAACATTATCAAAATTTTATTTACTTTTTGATCTTTTATTATAACAGATTTAGCCGATTTTGTCAAGGATTAAATAGAATAAAAAAAAACCTCTTGAGCAATCAAGAGGTTAATCCTAAAATTTTATTTGTTTTTACCTCCTTTTTTATCTTTCTGAATAATTGCAAATGCATCCGGCCATTGCATTTAGGGTCGTCGCGACGCCGTGTTTTATAATTTTCATTTTTCCAGGGTGCTTCTTTGCCGCACCTCTCACATTTAAAAATTCCTTCAAAATCATCGGGCACACAATAATGGGTGATAATTATTCGTTTTCTTCCTTGTTCAACCATTGTTTTTTCCTTTCTTTGAATTATTTAGTTTTCAAAAAGCGAAAATTAAAAAAATTATAACTGAACTCTTCTTAGTGCCATAGCATTAATTGCCACAATCACCGTGCTTAGCGACATAAAAACAGCTGCCAAAGCCGGCTGAAGCAAAATTCCGTGCGAAGCTAAAACACCGGCCGCCAAAGGCAAAGCTACAATATTATAGCCGGTTGCCCAGAAAAGATTTTGAATCATTTTTCGGTAAGTGCGACGCGAAAGTTTGATGATTTTAGCAATGTCTCGCGGATCATTTCGGACTAAAACAATGCCGGCTGATTCAATGGCGACGTTAGTGCCGGCGCCAATGGCAATGCCCACATCGGCCCCAACCAAAGCCGGCGCATCATTAATGCCGTCGCCGACCATCGCGACGCGATAACCATTCCCTTGAAGCAATTTTACTTTTTCTGCTTTTTCTTGAGGAAGGACTCTGGCAAAATACTCATCTATTTCTAATTCCTTTGCCACCCACTCGGCTACTTCTTCTGAATCGCCGGTAATCATAGCCACTTTCACTTCCATCTCTTTAAGCTCTTTAATCGCTTCTCGCGATTCATCCCGAATAAGATCAACCAAAGCGATGGCGCCTAAAATTTCATTATTTACAATAAGATAAATAATGGTTTTGCCTTGTTGGGCTAAGGATTCAGCCGTTTCTTTAAATTGGCCGGAAAAAATCAGATTTTTTTCGCGGAATAAAATATCGCCTCCAACTAAAACTTCTTGAGCTTGAACATTGGCAATTACTCCTCTGCCTTTTAAGGCCTGAAAATTTTGGGCCGGCCAAAGTTCTAAATTTCTTTTTTGCGCCTCCTTGACAATGGCTTGGGCTAAAAAATGTTCGGCCTGATTGTCGGCCGAGGCGGCCCATTGTAAAATTGTATTTTCATTAATTTCAAAATTTTCCCGGGGAAGTTTTGCTTCTTTATTAATTATAATTTCCTGAACGCCAAATTCGCCCTTGGTCAAGGTGCCGGTCTTATCAAAGAGAACAATATTGACATTCCGCGCGGCTTCCAAAGAGAGACGATCTCTGACTAAAAAGCCGCTGCGAGCCGCTAAGGCAGTGGAAATGGAAGCAACTAAAGGAATGGCTAAGCCCAAAGCATGGGGGCAAGCGATCACTAAAACCGCCACCAATCGTTCAAGCGCAAAATTAAATCCTGCGCTGGCCAAAAGCCAAATCAAAAAAGTTAAGGCACCGCTCAAAACAGCAATAATGGTTAAATAAAAAGCTGCTTTATCCGAGAGTGTTTGCAGGCGGGATTTTGAGGCCTGAGCTTCGGCCACCAAGCGCATCACGCCGGCTAAAAAAGTGTTCTCCCCAATTTTAGTAATTTCAACTTTGAGCCCTCCGTCGCCATTAATTGAGCCGGCGATAACTTCACTGCCGGAAAGTTTGCGAACCGGCTTTGATTCGCCGGTAATGACGGCTTCATTAACTTCCGATTCTCCCTCGCGAACCTGCCCATCGGCCGGAATTTTAGCTCCGGGTCTGACTAAAACTAAATCGCCGATTTTAAGTTCTTTCAAAGAAATGATTTTTGTTTCGGTCCCTTCAATTATTTCAGCGGTTTCTGGCAAAAGTTTAGAAAGCTCCTGTAAGGCGCGTTGAGCTCCCTGAACAGCTCTCATTTCCAACCAATGCCCCAAAAGCATAATCGTAATCAAAGTTGTTAACTCCCAAAAAAGATCCTCGCCGGAAATTATAAAAGTAACGATTACGCTGTAAGAATAAGCAACTGAAATTGCTAAAGCAATGAGCGTCATCATGCCGGGCAATTTGGCCTGGAGTTCTCTTTTGGCGCCCCGAATAAAAACCCAGCCGCCGTAAAAAAAGATAATAGAACCAAAAATGAATCGCAGATATGGCGAACCCGGCGAAATTGAGATGGGTAGGCCAAAAAGTTTATAGGCGATTTCGGAAAAGAAAATAACCGGAATGGTTAAAATTAAACTTAGCCAAAATTTTCGGGCGAAACTCCTTAAAGCGTGGCCGGCATGCTTGTCAGAAGATTCTTTTTCCTCAATTTCGGTTTTTTTCTTGATTGGCACAAGCTTCATACCGCAAAGAGGACAAATCCCCTCTTGCGATTGTCTCACCTCTGGATGCATGGGACAGCTAAATTCTTGATTGTTAATTTCTTTTTTATGGTGATGATCTTCGCTTTTGCTCATAAAAATTAACTCTACTAATAAAAATTAAACGCGATTAAGTTAATATCATAATAACAATTTTTAGTAACAAAGCCAAATAAAGAACCGCACCGCAAGCGGTGCGGTATCGGAATTCTTCCGAAGCCAACCCTCCTTCGCTCTTCGAGCTTCGGAAGGGTTCTCCTCGCCATTCATCCTCGCCGCAAGCGGTGAGGTATTCTGGCGAAGGAGAATAAAAAAACTCCGATGAGGAGTTCTGTTTTTACCAATAAAAAAAGTATGTGTTTTGGTTTGATTGGGTTGTGGGGTTGGGTTGGTTGTTTGGGTTTTTGGTGCCGTCGATGGCTGATAGATATAGAGTGTGGTGTTTGTTGATTGTGCCTTTACTTTACTATTTTAAAAAAGGCCTGTCAAGTCCTTTTGCTAAAAGTTATCCACAAGGGGAGATTTCGTCATTTATTGATCTTAAAAAATAAAAAGAGCGTTTTTTAGTCGCTCTTTATTTCTTCCTTTAGTGCTGGCAGTAGCGCATCATTTTTGATATAGCACCACACTATATATATTTTTTTCCCACAAGCGCCGGACAGTCAAATTTTAATTAACCATCCGGAAAACACATACTTTAAGGAATTGAGCGCTACCGCCAACACTAAAGGAAAAAATCCCCCGCCTTTCATGGCTTATTATTCCTTATTCTTAAGTTGTCGTCCCGAATTTGCCTGCCTCGTTGGCCCGCTTCGTCATAAGCTTCAGCGAGGCGAGCAGGCGGGTTTTGGGATCTCTTTTTGAATTCTCTGTGAGATACTGAAACGAGTTCAGTATGACATTTTAATAAGCCCTGAAAGACAAAGGAAAATTTTTTACCAATAAAAAAAGTATGTGTTTTGGTTTGATTGTTTGTGGGGTTGGGTTGGTTGTTTGGGTTTTTGGTGCCGTCGATGGCTGATAGATATAGAGTGTGGTGTTTGTTGATTGTGCCTTTACTTTACTATTTTAAAAAAAACTTGTCAAGTCCTTTTGTTAAAAGTTATCCACAGGGGGGATTACTTTCTTGTCATCCTGAGGAGTCCCGCCAAAGGCGGGACGACGCGAGGATCTCTTATTTCATTAAACGGGATCCCTCGACTTCGCTCCGTTAGACGGAGCTGCACTCGGGATGACCCCACTAAGTGGGGTCATCTGTTATCACCATTGCCTTTAAGCATATCTCGCTTCTGCCTATCGGCTAATTTGACAATGTTATTCTTAGCAATCTCATCAAGTGAAAGTCCGAGTTCAGTGGCAATTTGCGCCATATACCACAAAACATCACCCAATTCTTTGGCTAAATCGGCTTTGGTGGCTTCGTCAACTACCCCATTTTTGTCACGCAAAACTTTTTTGATTTTTTCCGCCACTTCCCCGGTTTCCCCGCTTAAGCCCAGAGTCGGATAAACAAAATTATTGTCTTTGTTAGGATAAAACGCAGTCCGCCGCGAAAGTTTTTGATACTCTTCAAAATTCATAAAATTCTTATTTTATTTAATTAAAAAATTGAAAATTTATTTAAAAAGGATGTTCAATTAATAATCTTTTTTCAATTCGCTTTTTTTCAAAAAGCGAGATTTTAGTTTTGGCAACCAATCGCTGCATGGTCTGGATGGTAAAATCATAAGTCGGGCGGTCAACCGGATAGGGTGTCCAATCTTTGCCGCCGTGAGCAAAACTATAGCGTGCCGGATCCTCGTAAGACGGCTCGGCGCCGTAAATTACTTCGCCGACCAATGCTAAAGCCCGCATAGTTTTCGGACCAACGCCAGAAGTGGCTAAAAGTTCTTCGTAGGTTTTTGGCTTTTCATCTGTTACTTTGGCTAAAATTTTTTCCAGATAACAACTCTTGGAAAAATCCTCAGCTAAAACCGGATGAGTTTTAAATTCGGTATTGGCTAATTCCAGAAAGGTTAATTTTTCGCCTTTAAATTTAAGCGCCAGCATCCGGCTTAAACTTGAACTGTGGCGGCGCAAAAGCTCAATATCTTTCATTAATGTTTTATAACCGCTTTGGACTAATTCGGTGGACAATTCTCGGGTCTTATCGCTTTCTTTAGCCACCAAGTTTAAAACTATACCGCGGCTGTCAGAAACCACGCCGCTATGCGGCTCCACCACTAAATCTTGGATATTTTCCGAAAACCAATGATAACGCCGGGCGGTCTGATTTTGGGCATTCATCCCCTGCTGAACCACAGCCCACCCTCCATTTTTACTAAAGAAAAAGGTGTGATGATAAATTTGAAATCCGTCCTGAACCAGGGAGCTGTCAACTTTAGCCGCCATTTTGGAATTATAAATTAAGGAATTGATTTTATCTTCGGGCAGCGATAATTTCTGGCCCCAAAGAGCAATCTCATCCGGTGTTTTGCGCGAAGTTTTGCCTTTGCCGCCGCAGATAAAAATTCCTAAATCTTTTTCCTGGCCACGAATGGCTTCTTTAAGCGCGGCGGTTAAAATAGTGGTGAGGCCACTGGCATTCCAGTCAAAAGCCAAAACCGTGCCCAAGGACTGAAACCAAACCGGATCGGCAATTCTTTTAATAAATTCATCCGGGCCATACTCGTCAATTAAAACCCTTGTCATTTCCCGGCCAAGTTTAACCATCCGCTCAAAAAGCCAACGCGGGCACTTGCCATAGTCCAAAGTAAAAGTAGCGATTCCGCGATACATAAATAAAAATTAGAAATTAGAAATTTTTAACCATGCTTTATTAAAACCACGTCTCCTTCTTGAACAATATATTCCTTACCTTCCAGGCGGACCAAACCTTTTTGCTTGGCCTGTTGCCAGTTGCCCTGCCCTGAGCTTGCCGAACGGGCAATATCAATCAATATTTGCCAATTAATCACTTCTGCTTTAATGAACTTTTGTTCAAAATCAGTGTGAATCACGCCGGCTGCTAGCGGGGCTTTAGTCCCAACTTTGACAAACCAGCTGCGCGCTTCATTTTCATTGGCTGTAAAAAAAGTGATCAATTTAAGAAATTTAAGAAATTCGCCAAATATTTTTTTTAAATCTTCTTCGCCCAGTTCATTCTTAAGATTAATCAGAAGATAGGGCTGATTTAATGATTTAAATTTATTAATTAATTCGGGCGGTATTTCCTCGGCTTGGCCGTTTAAAACCACTAATTGCGGCTTGGCGCTTAAAAGATTGATTTTTTCGCGCGACTCTTCATCTTTTAGTTTTAATTCTTCTAAAATTGTTTCAAAATCGCTAACGGAATTACTGGCGGCATCAAATTGGATAATATCGCTGTCTTTAAAAATTCTGACTAAATGGACAATAGCGTCAACTTCGCGGATATGCGATAAAAATTGATTGCCCAAACCCGCTCCCTCGTGGGCGCCTTTGACCAAACCGGCGATATCAACAAATTCAAAAACCGCCGGAAAAATTGCTTTTGAACCAATGGCTTTGGCCACCTGCGCCAAGCGCTCATCAGGCATGGCGACCACGCCCACATTGGGATCAATGGTGACAAAAGGATAATTGGCAATTTTGGCTTCCTGCTTGGTTAAGAGCTTAAATAAGGTTGATTTGCCCACATTGGGCAAGCCGATGATGCCAATTGAAATCTTCATATTCAAAATAAAATTAAATCTGGCTATTTTGCTAAAAACGGCCGAGATTAGCTAACTTTCATTATAAATCAAAATAAAAAATAAGGGTAGACGCCTTGGCCTACCCTTTAAGCAAAATGCTAAAGTGCGATTTTTTGGTTAACCGAAACCTCGCGATAAATTATTGAATGACAACCACCTGCCTGGCAAAACTCTTTTTTAAGGATAGCTATTTCGGCCTTGGTTAATTCATCACCGCCGTTTCTAAATATTTTTCCGCATTTGTCGCAGAACCAAATTTTTTTCTTAACTTCATCGTCTCGTTCGTCTGTTAAAATAATTTCCATTTTACCCTCCTTTGGTTTTTTGGATTTAAAATTGTTAAAAAGAACGATTCAAATAAAATTTAAAGCCCCCCTTTTGGTTGGGAGGCTTTTATCTAATTTTAGTTATTTATCTTAAATTATTTTTTATTTTTGATATTTGATATTTGACATTCTAATGGTCTCCCAACCAAAAAACGGCTCAAAAGCAAGAGCAATAAAACCAATGAAAGATTGGTTAAGAGATTTAATAAATTAACTTTGATTAAAAAAAGATTATTCATTGTTTTTTGATTATTTCTTTGATTATAGCTATTTTTAAAAATTAGTCAAGAGCCAATAAAATAGTTAGTGATTACTTAAAAGAAAAAAGAGGGCTAAAAGCCCTCTTGACTTCTTAATTCTTAGTAAAGCCAAAGTTCCACTTTGGCTAATAATTCAACTCGTTCAATCCTGGCTATCTTCTGAATTGGTATTTCTTTTCCTCCTTCTAAAAAAAGCGACTCTGCTGTAACATCTTTCAAGACATCCTCTACTTTAAATCCGTTTTTGCGAAAATGAATTATTAACCTGTCCCCACGCATTTTTTCTAAAATGTGTTGAATGAGATCCGGCTCTCCTTTTTCAACCTGAAGATAGGCAGTCACCACCTTTTTTACTTCCAAAGATTGATTTGCCTTAGTGGCATCACTAAACGTAAAATATTTTTTTGTCATCTCCCCTCCTTTTTAAAATTTATTAAAGAACGATTAACTAATTTTAAAGGCCTCCGTGATTAGGAGGCCTTTATATTATTATTTTTATTTCTAATTATCTTATATTTGATTTTTTATTTTTAATATTTGATATTTTAACGGTCTCCTAACCAAATTTAAAAAAGCAAAGAAAAAGAAAAACCAACCAAAAGAAAAATTGGTTAAGAGATTTGATAAATTAATTTTCTTTAATGAAAAATTATTCATATTATTATCTTTTTATTAAAATAACATAATGAAATTTTTTTGTCAAGGGAAAGTTTTTCTCGGGCTTACGGCGCGGTTGGGTTTGGAATAAAAAAGCGGGGCCCTTACGAACCGCCGCTGAATATTTCTATTGGATTTGAGGGTTTTAACGTTTATTGTTCTTTTTGCCTAAAAGCATACTGAGTTGGAACGTCCACTCTTCTTTACAATTTTTACAGATAACTACGTCCTCCGGTTCTTTATTGTTAACAAAATGAACGGGAAAACCTTCTCTGACTGAATCAGCATCTTTCCTTATCGAGTGTTCAATCATATAACCACAATTCTGACAACTAAAAGTAATTAGCATAATTTTTTTTATGTCTACCATTTTATCCTCCTTATTTTTAGAAAGAGCGATTTAAAACAGATAAATTATTTTAGCACAAGAAATAAAAAATGTCAAGTCCGGGGTAGAATTTCTGCTATTTTCCCCATACATTCGGAGCCGGATTTTAAATATTTTTCAACAGCAATTTTTAACCATGGAGAATAATTATTTTGACTATTGATTTCTCTTTTCAATTCTATAAAATCAATCCATTTATATTCTGAAACTTCATTAAGATTCGGATTTATATCTCCTACATAATTTCCAATCAGTAAAGCGCAAATTTCATTTTCGGAACCGATATTTTGAAAATTGGCCTGATATTGAAATTTAAAAATAAATTTTAACTTGCACGAAAAACCGAGCTCTTCTGATAATCGTCTTTCGCCGGCCTGTTCATATGTTTCATCTGGCCGGACATGGGTAGAGCAAGATGTGTCCCAAAATTCAGGCCATAGTTTTTTAAGAGAGCTTCTTTTTGTCAGCAAGATTTCATTTTTTTCGTTAAAAATAAAAATTGTGATTGCACGATGTAAAATACCATTGCCGGAATGACAATTTTTTTTGGTATCCAATCTGACTATTTCATCATTTTCATTAACTACCAAAAGATGTTCGTTCATAGTTATTTTATTAACTCCTCAATAGAAACGCCAAGTGCTTTGATAATTTTTGCCGCAAAAAACTCAAACGGAAGGGGCGAGATTTGAACTCGCGATGCCTTGCGGCATACCTGCTCTCCAAGCAGGCGCACTAGACCACTATGCGACCCTTCCAAAATAATATTTTAATTTTTGCCTCAATACTTCTCTGCCGTGACCGCTCTTAAAATATCTTTCCGCCTCTATGGCATCTCTTTTATCTAAATACGCTTCATAAAAAATTAAATTAAAATCGCCGTTTCGTGAAGTAAATTTTGACTGACCAGAACGATGATCTGTTATTCTTTTTCTTAAATTATTTGTAATTCCTTTATATAATTTTTTATTATTCTTAAATTGTAAAACATAAAAATAATACATATATTTTCCACTTCCGCCTCAACGGCGGATGCGCCAACTTGGCGCATAAATGCGCCGAAGAGGCGCAATGCGACCCTTCCAAAATTTATAATAGACCTTGATTTATCATTTGGTTACGGATCATTGCTTGAAGATTAGCTCGGGAATCTTTGAAAGAATCGCTTATATATCCCAATCCCTTAAGAGACCTTTTGACATCTTCTTTTTTTAGCATTTCTCTTACTTGTTGATCAAATTCCTCAGAGGTAATTTCTTTTTCTTTTAATTTTTTCCTCAAATTATTAATTGTTTCCTCGGCTTTCTGTTGCTTTTGCTCTTTGAAATATTGCCTCAATCTTTCCGAATAGCTATTAAATTCCTGGGGGACCAGAGTCCCCTTTTTCCATTTGTCATAAATCATTAAATCTTCCATGGTTAATTCCGGAACGTTTATGCCTTTCCAGTGAGAATCAGCTCCCTTTTCTTTTTCTTGTTGCAGATCTTTTCGTAAATTTTCAATGGACTCTTTGACAATTTCATCCGTATCAATTTCTTTTTCTTCTCTTGATTCTTCTTCGCGCAACTCAAATTGTTCTGTAATCATAGTGCTTATTTTAATTAAATAAATTAACTCACTTCCCTTTTTAGCCACTTAAAATATTTTTCATTAGCTTTGGCCGGAATTTGAATTAGACAAGGTATGGAATAAGAGTGGATTTTTTCCACTTCTTTTTTAACCTTGTTAAAATTTTCTTTTTTGGTTTTAGCAATTAAAACAAATTCTTTTTCGTCGACAATTTTTCCCTGCCAGCGATACATACTTTCAATTGGAAAAATATTAACGCAAGCCGCCAATCGCTTTTTAAGTAAATATTCAGCGATTTTTTTAGCTTCGGCCTTAGAAGGATTTGTAATATAAACAAGGATTAAGTTCATGGCTTTACTTTAGCAAAAATTTTTGCGCTTTTCAATTTTAACCTAAGGGTTGACTTTTGGCAAATTTAATATTAAAATAAAATAATATTACTTTATAAGTGATATTGAAAAATCTGATCTTTAAAATTAAAAGTAGATCCTAACAAAATCAATTAAAGGAGGTAACAAATGGGAATGAAGGTTTTAGTTATTGGCAAGGGCGGCCGAGAACATGCCCTGGTTTGGAAAATCAGGCAAAGTTCCTTGGTGGATGAAATTTTTTGCGCTCCGGGAAACGACGGCATGAAAGAAGCAATAAGAATCCCGATAGGATCAAGCGATATTAAACAACTGGCTAAATTTGCGAAAGAAGAAAAAATTGGCCTAACTGTAGTTGGACCAGAAAAACCACTGGCTTTAGGCATCGTCGATTTTTTTAACAAGATCGGACTGAAGATTTTCGGACCAACAAAAAGGGCGGCTAAACTTGAAAAAAGCAAAATCTTTGCCAAAAAATTAATGAAAAAATACCATGTACCAACTGCTTCTTATGCGATCTTTCACGAGCCAAGCCGCGCAATTAATTTTGTGAAAAAGCAAGAATTTCCTTTTGTCATTAAAGCCGATGGATTAGCCGGAGGCAAGGGCGTTAAAGTATGCCACGAAAAAAAAGAAGCGCTTAATTTCATTAAGACACTGATGATAGAAAAAAGTTTGAATCAAGCCGGGAAAAGAATACTGATTGAACAATTTCTAGACGGCGAGGAGGCCTCGTTTATGGTTTTTAGCGACGGCAAAAATATTTTGCCCATGCCAACCTCTCAAGATCATAAAACGATCTTTGACAATGACCAAGGCTCCAATACCGGCGGAATGGGCGCTTATTCACCCGTACCTCTTATTACTGAAAAACTCCAGCAAAAAATTTTGGGAAAGATTACCATGCCGATTGTTAATGGCTTGCGCAAGGAAGGCATTCCTTACCGCGGCGTACTTTATGCAGGGCTGATGATCTGCGATGGCGAGCCACATGTGCTCGAGATTAATGTTCGCTTAGGAGATCCCGAAACCCAGCCAATTTTAGCTCGCCTGAAAAGCGATATTGTACCCATACTTTTAGCTTGTACCGAGGGCCATGATCAGGACATTCTCTCTTGTCCAATTGAATGGGACAAAAGATCCTCGGTCTGCGTGGTAATGGCCTCTTCGGGGTATCCGGAAAAATATCAAACCGGAATGACTATCCAGGGGATAGAAAAAGCGCTTAAACTGCCCGACATTATGATTTTTCATGCCGGTACAAAACTGGCAAATAATTTTTTTCTTACTAACGGCGGCAGAGTCCTGGGCGTCACCGGCTTGGGTAAAAATATTGCGGAAGCTATTGTTAAAACTTACAGCGCCGTTTATAAAATTTCCTGGCCCGGAGTACATTTTCGAACCGATATTGCCCATAAATCTCTCAAATACCAAAAAAAATAATTACCAAAATCAAAAGGGTTCCTTTTTAAAAGAACCCTTTTTTTTTATTTTAAAAATCTCTTACAACTTCCTGGCTTTTTTCACTTCAATCACTCCCCCGGCTTGAAAAACAATGGTGTCGCGACGGCTAAGTTTTTGAGTCAGTAAATAATGGGCTAAACTGTCGTCAATTCGCTCTTGGATGACACGCCGCAAGGGTCTCGCGCCAAATTGCGGGTCAAAACCGGCCTGGGCTAATTCTGAAACGGCTTCATCACTGACTTCTAAATTAATTCCTTTGTCAACTAATCTTTGGGCAACTTTCTTTAAAAGTAATTTAGCGATTTCTACCACTTCGGTCATACTCAAAGGTTTAAAAACCACAATGCCGTCAAAACGGTTGAGAAATTCCGGCCGAAAATATTGCTTAATTTCCATCTCAATTAATCCTTGTTTAATTTTTTCAACCGACCAACCTTCTTTCATTTTTTCCTGAATAAAACCGGTGCCGGCATTGGAAGTGGCGATTAAAATGACATTGGTAAAATCAATAGTCCGGCCTAAATTATCAGTCAGACGACCATCATCCATTACTTGTAAAAATAAATTTAAAATATCCGGATGAGCTTTTTCAACTTCATCTAGGAGTACCAAAGAAAAAGGATTATTTCTGACCGCTTCGGTTAAGTAGCCGGGCTCTCGCTGCCTGCCCAGAGGCGAGCCAATCATCCGATAGACGCTGGTCTGCTCCTGATATTCGCTCATATCCAAACGAATCATATTTTCTTCGGAGCCGAAGTAGACTTCAGCCACGGTTTTGGAAACTTCGGTTTTACCAACGCCGGTCGGACCCAAGAAAAGCAGATTAACAATCGGCCGCTTAATGTCTCTGAGTTCTGCTCTGGCCCGGCGCAAGGCCGAGGCCACTATTTTAACAGCTTCTTCTTGATCAACTATTCTCTCGTGAATTTTGTCTTCCAGAGTCAAAAGTTTTTCCGATTCTTCTTCGGTCACTTTGGTTACCGGAATGTTGGTTTTTTGAGAAATTATTTCCGCCACATCTTCAGCTCCAACAATGGTATTAGCGCCTTTTTTCTTTTGCGCATAAATTGCCACCTGTTCCAAAATGCGAATGGCTTTTTCCGGCAGGAATCTATCGTGAATATAGCGGATAGCCAGCTGAACCGTTCTTTCTATGGCATTATAGGAAAAATAAACTTGGTTTTGCGCTTCAATGCGGGCGCTTTTAGCTTCCAAAATCTGAATCGTCTGATTAACATCCGGCTCGGCAACCTCAATTTTCTGAAAAACCTGACTTAAACCCGAAGCTGCTTCCAAATAACGGGTGTAATCAGACGGCGTGGTGGTAGCAAAACAGAAAAAATAATTTTTAGCCAGCGCTTGGAAAAGCACTCCGGCCAAATCTAAACTTTCTTCGCCGCCGGGGGTAATGCCAACCATTTCCTGGATATCGCTGATAAACAAAACAATATTGCCGGCGCGTCGGATTTCTTCAATAACGCTTAAAAGCCGGCCTTGGGCCTCGGAGGGAGAAGCGCCGCTAATTAATTTGGCCGCGCTTAAACTGACAAACCTTTTGTCCTGAATGAGATTCGGCACATCTTCCGAAACCATCAATCCGGCAATGCCTTCAATAATGGTGGTTTTGCCCACGCCGGGATTGCCGACCAGAATCACGCTCTGCCGATTGGCTTCAATGACCCGAAAAATTTCTTCTATTTCTTTTTCCCGGCCAACGCATAAATCTAAATAACCCATTTTGGCTAATAATGTCAAGTCCTGGCTGAAATAATCCAAAAAGGGCGTGGCCACAGCTGTCATAGCCCGATCCATTGAGCCCTTGGGCTTCCAGGCAGCCCGATGCCTGAAGCGCAGCCAGCGCTGCCTTAAGCTTTCCTGAATCTTGACCCACTCAACTACATTTCTAATTTTATCCTGATCAATTTCCAAGTCCAAAAATAAATCCTGGATACTCGGATTTTTCTGGCTTAAGGCCAAAAGCAATTCCACCACATCAACTTCCTTCCGCTGGCTGAGGAAGGCATGTTGATAAGCCCAGAAAAAAATCTGCTTAAGCTCGGGAGAAATGCCGGGCGCTTCTTCCGGAGGGTGATTCCCCCCTTCAATTAAATGCCTGATTTTAGTCAGCACTTCCTCAACATTAATGCCTAATCGGGCAAAAATAATTCTTACTTTATCAGAAAAAAATAAATGAGCTAAAAGATGAATTGGTAAAACTTCTTTAAGTTTTAGGCGCTGGGCCATCTGCCAGGATTGTTCAACGGCAATCAATGCTTCCTGCGACATCACCTGTGAAACTTCAATTTTATTGTCTTTGGCAATTTTAGCTAAATCCGGCCAGTAATTTTCTTCTAAAACCAAGGGTATTTCTATTGCGCCATATTTTCTTTTTCTGACTTTTTCTTTGGCGGTAAATTCTCGGTCTTTACGATAAAAAAAATACATATCGGTCAGAATACTCAACCAGAAGATAAGCATGATTTTTTCCTGATGGAAAAAATATTCCCAGTTAAAAAAATTGGCGGCGCCAACTTGCCAAATTTCCCAAGCCAAGACGGTCAAACCCAAAATGCCAAAGAAAAACAAACTAAACTCCAAAATATTTTTGACCGTCTGTTCGGTTTTTCGCTGAAGAATAGCTAAAAAGCTGATTTTTTTATCCCAATATAAAAACTGGCCGTCCAAGAAAGCCATCTGGCCCAAACCTAAACAAAAAGGACAGGTTTTTCCTTCAACCTTGCCTCTGCCGGCACAAGTCGGGCAATTGATAAGTTGCGGGGTTGATTCTATTTTTTTATTTTCCGGCATGGAGTTTGTGTTTTTGTCATTGCGAGGAGTCCCGCCGCAGGCAGGACGACGCGGCAATCTCACTTTACCAATCTTCGCTTAAATTCTTCCAATTTTTATTTTCTTTCTCAATTAGTTCAATTTTCTTTTTCCTTGAACCCGCTTTAATTTGTTTCTCTCGAGCGATTGCATCGTAAGCATTGTTAAACTCCTCATAATAAACTAATTTATTAATGTTATACTTTTTAGTAAATCCTTCGATTAATTTGCCTTTATGTTGATAGACTCTCTCTTTAAGATTATTTGTTACACCGCTATAAAGCGTGGAGTTAGTTTTATTAGTCATTATATAGACATAGTATTTTTTGTGTTTCATAAATTAAGGAAGAGATTGCTTCTCCGCCAGCTGGCGGATCGCAATGACAGAAAAAAATTCCTTACGAAACAATCACCAATAAAATCTGAATCAAAACAAAAAACGGCAGAATCAAATAAATTAAAAAAAGTAAAGCAATTAAAATTGACCAGAAAATAATCACAATTATCCGATAAATAATCTGGGCAAAACGCATAAAAACACTGATGAGCCGGCCCTGCCAATCATATTGGCCGTACATCGGCACAAAAAAATTAACGAGCCATACTCTAAGAGCCAAACTCTTTTCCATATCGCGAATTTGGTTTAAGCAAAAATTGGTGGTTTTCTTCAACCCCTCGTTATACCACCAAATTGGAAAATACAAAACATCCCCGATTAAATCAACCAGGACAAATTTTAGCGCTTGAGTGGCGGGGTTTTGAGACATAATAAAATTATATGTTTAAACCAAATATTATTGACTATAATTGCAAGCAGCGTGACTCATCCACCCGGTAATATCCACTTGATTAGGAGGTACTTTGCATAAATTATAAATGATGCTATCACAGGTTCTGTTTGCTTTTTCGTATTGCCACCAAAGTACGTAATTTGTTGGGGTATTGGAATTATAATTTGGACTACTACCACCCAATGTTAACTCACATGCGTAACTTAAATAATAATAAAAATAGCCCCCGTTATTAAGTGGATCAACGGGTGTCTGGGCAAAATAACCAGCGTCTTGC
This sequence comes from bacterium, assembly GCA_043798995.1. Taxonomy (GTDB): domain Bacteria; phylum Patescibacteriota; class Patescibacteriia; order JAACEG01; family JAGUWE01; genus JAGUWE01. The sequence goes on along the minus strand of JAZDOD010000011.1, from coordinate 32,894 downwards.
AACGGCTTTAAAAAATTAGAAGGATCTGCCCCTGAGCATTCTGCACCAAAGTTCATCAAAAAACCGCAATTAAAAGTATATTTGGGATAATAGCCATAATCTTGATAATACATTGACAAGGCAATAATGATTTGACGGGTGTCATGCATTCTTTTGGCATCTCGGGCTTTGGCTTTAGCGGAGTTAATTGTGATGATAGTTAAGGTAGACAAAATACCAACGATAGCAATCACTACCAATAACTCAATAAGAGTAAGACCAGTTCGTTTGTTGAAATAATTGTCTTTAGTTATAATGTTTGAAATTTTAACGCTTGGGTTCACCATAAATTCCTTAATTCTTAAATCATAAATCCTAAATCTAACTAATTATATTTTACCACAACTTCCTTAAAAAGAAAAACCTTGACTTTTTGAGAAACCTCAAAAGGTCGGCTTAAAAACCGACCTTGTTTTTATTTTTAAATCCACCCTAACCCTCCTTTCTTAAAGGAGGGAAAACTTTTGAATTTTAACTTTTAACTTATCTCTACGCTGACCTGAATTTTGGATTACGGATATTAATACTTTCCAAAATCCCGATAATGGCCAAGCTGGTGAGGAGTGAGCTCCCGCCGGCGGACAAAAATGGCAAGGGCAAACCCATCACCGGCGCAATGCCGATATTCATGCCGACATTAAGAAAAACCTGGGCAAAAAAATAAATCATCGCGCCGATAATTAAAAACAAGGCAAACTCATCATGAACGCGACGCAATAAATTATAGCCCCGGTAAAAAAGGACAAACCAGATTATCAAAACCAAACCGGCGCCGGCCATCCCCAGTTTTTCGGCGATGACGGCAAAAATAAAATCGGTTTCAGCGGCCGGTAAAAATTTAAGCTGGCTTTGACTGCCTGATTCCAAACCGCGGCCAATGGTTTTACCGGAACCGACAGCCACGATTGATTGGGTAACATTGTAACCGCTGCCGCGCGGATTAAGCGAAGGATTAAAAAAAGTCTGAATTCTCGCTTTCTGATAATCTTTAAGCAAAAAAAACCAGGCAAAAATAAAAATGATTAAAAAAATGCTGACAAGAATCAGAAGATGTTTGCGTTTGATGCCGGAAATCAGCAAAATCCCCAGCCAGATCAAAGCTAAAATGGTGGCCGAGCCAAGATCCGGCTGAAGCAAAACTAAAGCGATTAAACCAAAAGTGATAACACCGGTAATGCCAATGAAACTAAAACGCCGCGATTCGCGCGAATGCCGGGCAAAAAAACTGGCTAAATAAATAATCAGGGCAATCTTGGCCAACTCCACCGGCTGAATGCCAAAACCTCGGATATAAAACCATCCTTTGGTGCCGTGAATTTCACTGCCTAAAAACAGAACTGAAATTAAAAAAATAACCGCTGAAGTGTAAATTAGAAAGCTGTAATTGCGCAGCAACCGGTAATCCAAAAAACTAAAAAAAAGAAGAAAAGCCAGGCCCAAAACCGCAAAAACCAGTTGCTTATTAAAATTTAAAAAATCTGGATTATCTTTGGCCAAATCCAGACTGTAAATAGTAGCTAAACTGATTGAAACCAAGAGCCCGACGCAAGCTAGTAAAATCAGGTCAAATTGTTTGACATAACTTAATTTTAATTTCATATAACCTAATTTTATAAATTACAAAGGTCTAATATACGCTTCTTCGTCAAGAATATTAACTTCCGGCTCAACTTTGATTTCGCTAACGCGCGGCAGATTCTGCAGCCAGTTCAAATCTACTTGGCGGCTTTCGCCGGCTAAAAAATTATTAAGTTTTAGATAATTAATGGCTACTAACTTTTCATAATTATAAAGACCGATAAAAAGCCCGACTTCATAATAACTGTAAGCGGTTTGATTAGTAATGGTAAAGCTGGATTTATTAATCGGTATTTTCTCGCTCACTTTCAGCTCAGCGGCCGAAGTAAAAGCCTTGTTTTTGATTTCAAAATTAAGGTGATTTTCCCGAAAATCATCATACCCACCTGGTGGCAGAATTTTGCCAAGACGCAGCCAGTGGATATTAGTGGCAATTTCAATTTCGGCTAAATTAGGCGCGGTTTGGCTTTCAACTCCCAGTTCAACTAAAAATTTTTCCTCATTGGGTAAAATAAAACTGCGGCGAAATTCGCCGACAAAAGTTCCGCTTTTAAAACGATAATCAAATGAAGCCACGGCAATAGCAGCGTTAGGATTTTTAACTCTGGCTATTAAATCATAGCGGTTAATGCCAGTGGATAAAACTTGAGTTTCCAAAACTTCAAGCGCTTGAGGCGGCTGGGCATAACGAATCGGCGTAAAAACCCAGGTCAACGGCTTTTCCAGGGAAAAACTGACAATAAAATAAACCGACAAACCAATTAGAAAAGCATCAAAAACAACGAAAAGCCAAAGCAATATTTTCTTGATAAGCAGGTGGTTACTGACCCACCAATAACCAAAACTCAACTGTCCGTTGGTTTTTTGTTTGTTTGATACAGGCATAAGATTTATTATTTAGAATTATACCATAAATTTAAAAAAAATAAAAAAAATGGCCTTGCCATTTTTTTCCCGATATGCTAAAATAATTATAGTTAAAAGAATAAAAAAAAGACGCCAAATTTTGGCTGATTGAAGCCAATTTTTAATTTAAATATTGATTATAAAACTATCTAAAATAACGAGGAAAGTAATTTTATTTTGTAAAAATTTTTATGCCTAAGAAAAAAATTTCAGGTAAAAAAAGAAGCTTTGTTGAAAAAACGCTTTTGGCAAAACCAAGCAAAAGCAAGGCTGAAAAATATACGGCTGAACAAATTACCGTGCTTCAGGGTCTAGAGCCGGTCAAAAAAAGACCGGCTATGTATATTGGCTCAACCGGCCCCGAAGGCCTTCATCATTTGGTTTGGGAAGCGGTTGATAATGCTATTGATGAAGCCATGGCCGGCCATTGCAATCATATCACGGTCAAACTTTTGCCCGATAATTTTGTTGAAGTTTCCGATAATGGCCGCGGCATCCCTGTTGATCTTCATAAACAAACCAAAAAATCAGCTTTGGAAACTGTTATGACCATGCTCCATGCCGGCGGCAAATTCGGTGAAACCGGCGGCTACAAAGTTTCCGGCGGACTTCACGGAGTTGGCATTTCTGTGGTTAATGCCTTATCAATTTATACTAAAGCCGAAGTTTATCGCGACGGCAAAATCTGGGTTCAGGAATATCGCCGCGGCAAACCACTAAGCAAAGTTAAAGCTGTAGGTAAAACTAAAGCCACCGGCACCACTATTGCCTTTCAGCCAGACAGTCAAATTTTCCCTATTATTGAATTCAGCTGGCGAAAAATTTTGGAGCGGTTGCGCCAGCAAGCTTATCTGACTAAAGGAGTTAAAATCACCGCCATTGACTCTCGCGAGACTGATAAAAAAACTAACCAGCCGCGCGAAATTTATAGTTTTTATTTTGAAGGCGGAATCAGTTCTTACGTCAAACATTTAAATTTAACAAAAAACCCGAAACATGAAACGATTTTTTACGCTGAAGAAGAAGTTAATGGCGTCAAAGCTGAATTTTCTCTCCAATACACGGATGACTTTCAGGAAAATATCTACACTTTTGCCAATAATATTTACACTTCAGAAGGCGGCATGCATCTAGCCGGCTTTCGCTTGGGACTGACTAAAGTTCTAAATAATTACGCCAGAAAAAATAATTACCTTAAAGAAAAAGATGAAAACTTAAGCGGCGAAGATGTCCGCGACGGCCTGACGGCAGTTATTAGCGTCAAAGTCCGCGAACCCCAGTTTGAAGGCCAGACCAAAACTAAATTAGGCAATCCGGAAGTGCGCCAGATTGTTGATAATATTTTTTCCAAACATTTTGAAATATTTCTGGAAGAACATCCGCGCGATGCCGAAGGCATTATCCAAAAAAGTATTTTAGCCAGCCACGCCCGTTTGGCTGCCAGAATGGCCCGCGATTCGGTGCTGCGAAAAGGCGCTTTGGAAGGGCTGACTCTGCCCGGCAAATTAGCTGACTGTTCCAGCCGCGATCCAAAAATTTCCGAATTATACATTGTTGAAGGCGATTCAGCCGGCGGCTCAGCTAAACAGGCCCGCAGCCGTGAATTTCAGGCCATTTTACCTCTCAGAGGCAAAATTCTTAATGTTGAACGGGCCCGTCTTGATAAAATGATTGCCAATAATGAAATTAAATCGCTAATTATTGCTTTAGGCACTAATATCGGCGAACAATTTAATCTGGACGCTCTTCGTTATGACAAAATCATTATTATGACCGATGCCGATGTTGATGGTTCGCATATCAGAACCCTGCTTCTGACCTTGTTCTACCGCTACTTCCGCGACCTTATTGTTCAGGACCATCTTTATATTGCCCAGCCGCCGCTTTATCGACTTCAAGCCGGTAAAAACTTTAGGTACGCCTACTCTGAAACAGAAAAAGAAGAAATTTTAAAACAATTATCAAGCGCCAAGGAAAAAGAAAAAGAAATTAAAAAATCTTCCGGAGAAAAAAAAGAAGAAAAAGAAATACCGCTTACTTTCTCTTTCAACATCCAGCGCTATAAGGGTTTAGGCGAAATGAATCCCGAACAGCTTTGGGAAACAACCATGAATCCGGAAACTCGGGTGATGAAACGGGTGGCAATTGAAAATGCTGAAGCAGCCAGTGAAGTTTTTGATACTTTAATGGGATCAGAAGTTGAGCCCCGCAAACGCTTTATCCAAACCCACGCCAAAAAAGTTAAAAATCTGGATATCTAAACCTCCTCTTGCCAAATTTTTTAATTATGCTATACTATAAAATAATCAAAGACCCCGGGGGTCTTTTTAAGATAGAGTTTTAATTAAATGATTTTATTTCTTAATTTATGAAACTTTTTAATCAATTAATTAATTATGTCAAGGCTTCGCGTCAAGAGCTTAAAAAAGTAAGTTGGCCTTCTCGCCAGGAAACTATTAACCACTCCTTTTTGGTTATTGGCATTAGTTTGGGACTAGCGATTTTTTTAGGAACTCTTGACTATGGTTTTACCTTGCTTGTCAATTTAGTAATTAATAAATAATCTCTAGATATGCCTAAGCAAATTATAGACCGAGGGCGGCAATGGTATGTCATTCACACTTACTCCGGCTATGAAGAAAATGTTGCTCACAATTTGCGCCAGCGCGTGGAATCAATGGGTATGGAAGACAAAATCTTCAATATTCTGATTCCCACCGAGAAAAAGATTAAAATTAAAAATAGCAAAAGGAAAGTCGTCACCGAAAAAATTTTCCCTGGTTATGTTTTGGTGGAAATGCTGGTGACCGACGATTCTTGGTATGTGGTTCGCAACACTCCCAACGTCACGGGTTTTATCGGCTCCGGCACTACTCCTATTCCGATTTCCAAAGAAGAAGTTGAGGCCTTGCAAAAACGAATGGGCGTGGAAGAACCAAAATTCAAGATTGATATTACCGAGGGAATGCCGGTCAGAATAATTGACGGCCCGTTTAAGAATTATGAAGGCAAGGTCGCCGAAATTGATGAAGAGCGCGGCAAAGTTAAGATTTTAGTTTCTGTCTTTGGCCGCGAAACTCCGGTGGAATTGGATTTCCTTCAGGTGAAAAAAATCTAACAAATCCGAAACCCCAAATCCGACCCAGTCATCCGACGGGTCGCCCCATCGAATGATAGGGGCGAAATACTAAACAAATCACAAATTATAAATTCCAAAATTCAAAATTGTTTGGAATTTAAAAAATTAAATATTGTTTCGAATTTCGTGCTTCGAATTTCGAATTTTTTGGAAAAGTATGGCTAAAAAGATTAAAACAATTATCAAATTACAAATTCCGGCCGGACAAGCAACGCCCGCTCCTCCGGTTGGTCCGGCCTTGGGCCAACATGGCTTAAATATTGCTGAATTCTGTTCTAAGTTCAATGCCTTAACTCAAAAACAATTAGGTGAAATTACACCGGTGGAAATTACCGTTTACGAAGACAGAACCTATGCTTTTATCACTAAAACTCCGCCGGCCGCCGAACTTCTGAAAAAAGCAGCCAGTATTCAAAAAGGTTCTGGCAAACCCCTGACCGAAAAAGTCGGCAAAGTCACCAAGGCGCAAATCAGAGAAATCGCCGAAAAAAAACTACCCGATTTAAACGCTAATTCAGTTGAAGCGGCAATGAAAATTATTGAAGGCACGGCTCGACAAATGGGGATAGAAGTTAAAGACTAAATTTAAAATTTAAAATTTTTAAGGTATGCCAAGAAGCAAACGTTATCAGGAAATCACAAAACTTATTGACAAAAACAAAACTTACTCTCCGGAGGAAGCTATAGAGTTGGTAAAAAAAATTTCAACCACTCACTTTGATGCTTCAGTTGAAGTCCACTGCCGTTTGGGCATTGATACCAAAAAAAGCGATCAGCAAGTCAGAACGGTAGCCACACTTCCTCACCCGATCGGCAAAACTAAAAAAATCGCCGCTTTTGTGGCTGATAAAGACGCTAAAACGGCCAAAGAAGCCGGAGCTGATTTAGTCGGCAGTGATGATTTAATTAAAGAAATCAAAAAAAGCAGTAAAGTTAATTTTGATGTAGCCATTGCCACGCCGGAGATGATGAAAAATTTAGCCCAAATTGCTAAAATTTTAGGCCCTAAAGGACTCATGCCTTCGCCAAAAAACGAAACTGTCACTACCAATATTGCCAAAACAATTTTGGAAATTAAAAAGGGTAAAATCAACTTTAAAAACGATGAGACCGGCAATATTCATCAGGCTATCGGCAAGGTTTCGCTTGAAACAAAAAAATTATTGGAAAATTTTGAGGCCTTTACTGCGGCCCTTCGCAAAGCCAAGCCCACTTCTTCCAAGGGTATTTTTCTTAAAAATGTTGTTATCTGTTCTACTATGGGCCCGGGGATCAAAGTGCAGGTATAAAATAATGGGATTATTGGGATTGTTAGGATAATTGAGATGATTGGGATTCTAATAACAAAAAATCCGCCGAAGAGGCGGATTTTTTGTTTTTTGCCAAATCAAAAATCATTTGATATAATGAAAACGATTTATCCACAAAAGAGGGGCTCATCCCCTGCTTTTTTCTCTTGATAACAACCAAAAGGGATTAGACAAAATTTAATAACTTATTAATCAGAGATAATTATGACCAAAAGAAAAATCGTCGCCATTTTGGGACTGCCCGGCTCCGGTAAAACCGAGGTTATCAATTATTTGATAGGAAAATACAATTGGCCCAAAGTTTATTTTGGCGATGTAACCTTTGACGAAACAAAAAAACAAGGTTTGGAAATAAATGAAAAAAATGAACGAATGGTCCGTGAAGGCTTACGGGATAAATACGGTCGGCTTTATTACGCCAGCCAAATAATTAAAAAAATAGAGGAACTGCCTGGCGATTCGCCGATCTTGGTTGAAAGTCTTTATGACTGGCAGGAATATCTTCTTTTTCGGGAAAAATTTGGTGATGATTTTATTACCATTGCCATTTATGCTTCGCCCAAGTTAAGATATGAACGCTTGGGCAAACGCCTTTTAAGGCCATTAACTCCCCAAGAAGCGCAAGGCCGAGACTATGCCCAGATTGAAAATCTTTTCCAGGCCGGGCCGATTGTTATGGCTGATTATAACATTGATAACACCGGCACCTTTGAAAGTTTGTTCAATCAAGTTGATGCAATAATAGGCAATATAATAAAAATATAAATTAAATAATTTATGAAGCAATATCTAGAGCTTCTCCAAACTATTTTAGATAAAGGCGTTGATAAATCTGACCGCACCGGAACCGGCACAAAAAGTATTTTTGGCTATCAAATGCGCTTTAATCTAGCCGAAGGATTTCCGCTGGTCACAACTAAAAAATTGCACCTTAAATCAATTATTTATGAACTTTTATGGTTTTTGCGCGGTGATACTAATGTTAAATATTTAAATGACAATGGCGTGACTATCTGGGACGCTTGGGCTGATGAGAATGGCGAACTTGGCCCAATTTATGGCAAACAATGGACGCGCTGGGAAGCGACTGACGGCACAAAAATAAATCAAATCGCCGAGGCGCAGGAGATGATAAGAAAAAATCCTGACTGCCGCCGCATTATTGTCAGCGGCTGGAATGTCGGGGATTTGCGGCAACTTATTTCCGGCAAAAAAACTGCTCCCCCGCCCTGCCATATGATTTTTCAGTTTTATGTCGCCAATAATAAACTTTCCTGCCAGCTTTACCAGCGAAGCGCCGATGTTTTTTTAGGCGTGCCTTTTAACATTGCTTCTTACGCGCTGCTTACCATGATGATGGCGCAAACTACGGGCACGGAACCTGGCGATTTTGTTCATACTTTCGGAGATGTCCATATTTACAATAATCATTTTGAGCAAGTCAAACTCCAGCTCAGCCGCGAGCCGCGAGCTCTACCCATTATGAAAATTAATCCCGAAGTCAAAGATATTTTCGGTTTCCACTACGAAGATTTTACTTTAGAAAATTATGATCCTCATCCGGCCATCAAAGCGCCGGTAGCGGTGTAAATTTTCTGTCATCCTAACAATATTTATTTTGTCATTCCACACTAATTCTCCCTATGTCATCCCGCACTTGCCTGCCCGCCGTAATTTTAATGCAGGCGGGATGCGGGATCCAGAAAACAATGAAATCTTATTACGTTTATATCTTGGCAAGTAAAAGAAATGGTACTCTATATATCGGAGTGACATCAAATTTAAAAAAGAGGATTTACGAACATAAAAACGATTTAATTTCCGGTTTTACGAAAAAGTATAAAATCCATAATTTAGTTTATTACGAAGAAACGGCTAGTATAGAAAGTGCTATCGAGGGTGAAAAAAGATTAAAAAAATGGAAGAGAAAATGGAAATTAGAATTAATTGAAAAATCAAATCCTAACTGGCAAGATCTGTATTATGATCTTTAATCGTCTGGATTCCTGCTTCCGCAGGAATGACAAGAAAAAATAATTAAATTATTATGCAAAAACCAATTATCAGCATCATTGTTTCTATTGCCAAAAACCGGGCCATTGGCAAAGACAACCAGTTACTTTGGCAAATTCCAGAAGATTTGAAACATTTTAAAAAAATAACCTCGGGCCATGTGGTTTTGATGGGGCAAAAAACTTACGAATCAATCGGCAAACCCTTACCCAATAGAACTAATGTGGTAATTTCGGATGATTATTCTTTTAATCCCAGAGGTGTTGTTGTCACCCGCTCCTTTGAGGAAGGATTGAACAAAGCCCGTGAAATTGAAAAAGAAGAAATTTTCATTATCGGCGGCGGCTCAATTTACCGCCAATTTTTGCCAATGACTGATAAACTTTATTTAACCGTTGTTGAGGGCGATTACGACGCCGACACTTTCTTTCCGGATTATTCTGAATTTAAAAATATTGTGAGTGAAGAAAAAAGTTCTAATGGTAAATATGAATTTACTTATTTAGAACTAACGCGATAAATATGATGAAAACTATTAATAAAAAAAATGGAAAGGGAAAGTTTATTGTTTTGTATGGTATTAATAATTTGGGTAAAACCACCCAAGCCAAGCTTTTGGCAGAAAAACTAATCAAAAAAGGATGTCAGGCTGAATATCTCAAATACGGCCGTTATGAAATTAGCCCTTCGGGAATTTTACTTGAAGAATACTTAAGAAAGGGCAATCCCCACGATTTATCAGCCAGAGAATTTCAAATAATACAGGTCTTAAACAAAACTCAATTTGAATTAACTTTAAAAGAAAAATTGAACTCTGAAATTAATATTATAGCTGAAGATTATGTTGGCACAGGCCTGGCTTGGGGAATTGGTGCTGGTATCTCGGAAGAATTTTTAGAATTTATCAACTCCCATCTTTTAAAAGAGGACTTGGCTATACTTTTAGACGGAGAACGTTTTAAAGATGCGATTGAAATTAATCATATTCACGAGGAAAATGAAAGTTTAACCGCTCGCGTCAGACAAATTCATCTTAATCTGGCCAAAAAATATAATTGGAGCATAATTAATGCTAATCAAAAAATAAATACTATCCATGAATTAATCTGGCAAGAGGTAAAGAAAGTTTTATAAAAATTTACTTAATGTTATTATGTCATTCTGAACGAAGTGAAGAATCTCGCGGGAGCGAATAAAGTGTAGCGGAATGAGCGACCCGCGAACACGGGTCGTCGCTTCGCTCCTCCCGTGAGATCCTTCGGCCGCCAAAGGCGTCCTCAGGATGACAGCACTATTGTTACTTTTGACTTTTAAAATTATGTCCTACGACGCCATTATCGGCTTGGAAATACATGTTCAGCTAAAAACCAAAGCTAAAATGTTTTGTAATTGCGATAATACCGGCGAACTCCAATCACCAAATACTACGATTTGCCCTATTTGCACCGGCCAGCCCGGGACTTTGCCCGTACCTAATGAACAAGCTATCCGCTGGACAATTTTGACAGGCCTGGCTTTAAATTGCCAAATTGCTGATTACTCTAAATTTGACCGCAAAAACTATTTTTATCCTGATTTGCCCAAGGGTTATCAAATTTCCCAATATGACCTGCCAATTGCTCATGATGGATGGCTCGAAATTAACGGCGCTAAAATTGAAATCACCCGCATCCATTTAGAAGAAGATACGGGAAAGCTACTTCATCCAACTGGCGCTAAATACAGTTTGGTTGATTATAACCGAGCGGGAACGCCACTTATGGAATTGGTCACCGAACCGGTTATCGGATCTGCCCAAGAAGCTAAAAAATTCTGCCAGGAATACCAAAAAATACTTCGTTATTTGGAAGTTTCCGACGCCGATATGGAAAAGGGGCAAATGCGCTGCGAAGCTAATGTCTCAATCCAGGAAGCGGACAAGTGGCGTTATGAAAACGGCGAAATCAAACCCGTTGGCAATTACAAATTAAATCCTAAAATTGAACTTAAAAATATCAACTCTTTTCGCGCTGTAGAGCGAGCGATTGTTTATGAAATTCGCCGGCAGGAAAAAGCTCTAAAAGAGGCCGGCAAACTTCATCAGGAGACCCGCGGCTGGGACGAGGTCCAAGGCGTAACCTATCATCAGCGCAGCAAGGAATTCGCTCATGATTATCGCTATTTTCCCGAGCCGGATATTCCGCCTCTTAATCTGGTTGAATTAAAAGAAAAAATGAAAGCAGATCTTGGCGAGTTGCCGCAAGCGAGATTCCAAAGATTTATCAGCCAATATGAATTTTCAGCGGAAGACGCTATAATTTTAACCAATGACAAACTTTTAGCTAATTATGCCGAACAGGTGGTTTCTGAACTCAAGGCCTGGTTAGTTTCTCTCCAGGAAGTTGAGGGTGCTGAAAAAAAAATTTGGAAAAAAAATAAAAAGAAATTAATTAATTTTGTTTCCGGCTGGCTAATTAATAAATTAGGCGGGCTAATGAAAGCTAAAAATATCAGCGTCTCAACTCTTAAAATCACACCGGAAAATTTTGCTGAATTTATTACTTTAATTTACCAGAATAAAATTAATACCACCACGGCGCGGGTTATTTTAGAAAAAATGCTTAAAACAGGCGCCGATCCTTCGTCTCTTTTGGAAGAAAGCGGCTTAGAGCAAGTCAGCGACGAAAAAGAATTAATTGATATTGTTGAAAAAATAATCGCTAATAATCCCGAACCGATTGCTCAATATAAAGCCGGCAAAGTTAATGCTTTGCAATTTTTAATCGGACAGGTAATGAAAGAAAGTCGCGGCAAAGCCAATCCAGAAATAGTGAAAAAAATCTTGCTTGAACTCTTGACATAAAAAAAATTTTACTTTATAATAAATCGTTCTCTAAAATATAAAACAAAAAGGTATTTTTAGGAAATACTTTTAAAAACGAACTTTGAAAAGGAGGAGGGATGAAAAAATTACACCATATTTTAGAAACACAGCAGTTTGATTTGGAATTTTTAGCTGATCTTTTCTGTTTAGCTGAAGAAATCGAAGAGTTACTGGTCAGTGAAAGACTAAACAAACTTTCTCGAGTGGAAAAAGAAAAAATGAGAACTTACTTAAAGGGTAAAAAGATGGTTTCTTTCTTTTATCAGCCAAGTACTCGTACCCGTGCTTCTTTTGAAATCGCTATGAGAACTTTAGGTGGCAAGGTAATTTTTTCTACAGAAAACGCCAGCGAGTTTTCTTCGGCGGCCAAAGGAGAAACGTTAGAAGACACAATCAGGGTTTTAAATTTGTATTTTCCGGATGTAATTGTCTTGAGACATTTTGAAACCGGAGCGGCTAAAAGAGCAGCGACCATATCAGGGGTTCCAATTATCAATGCCGGTGACGGCACGGGTCAACACCCAACTCAGGCTTTGTTAGATCTCTACACCATTTGGAAAAGATTCAAAAAAATTGATGGTCTTTCCATAGCTATGGTTGGAGATTTAGCTAAGGGCCGAACCATCAGGTCATTAGCTTACCTTTTAGGAAAATACAAAGGTATAACCGTTTACTTTGTCTCACCGCCAACCTTAGAAATAGGCAAAGATATCAAAGACTATCTAAGACGACATGGCATTAAATTTTTTGAAAATGATGATCTAAGAGAAATTGCTAATAAAGTCAATGTTATTTATCAAACTCGAATTCAGAAAGAAAGTTTAGGCGACAAAGTTTTCTTTTACGAAGAAATCAGAGAAAAATGTTCCATCAGTAATGTGGTCTTAGCAAAACTTCCCCGAGATGCCATTATTATGCACCCTTTACCGCGTGATCCGAAAGATGGAGAATTGCCAACTATAGTTGACCGGGATGGAAGAGCTTTTTATTTTATTCAAGCTCAAAATGGCTTGTTTATCCGTGCAGCTCTCCTTAAAATGATTCTCGTCGGTTATTAAAAGGAAGTGAACAAAGATGGGAATGGCAAGAGTCCTTGCTTGGAATGGTCAAGAACATATTTACGACTATGTAAAAACAGAATGTCTTAATCATTGGGTAAAACAAGGCTATATAGTGTGGGTCCTTCAATTTTAACTTTCAATTCAAAAGGAGAGGATAAATCCCTCTCCTTCTTTTTTTGCTTATTTTATCCTTATCTTTTTAAAAATTTTTTAATCAATTTTTTGGCCTCATTTTCACTTTTTATCCAATGAATTTTAGCCCCCATTTTCTGCCAGCGCCGAAACCAAGTAAGTTGCCTTTTAGCAAATTGCTGAATTGCTGTTTTTAATTTTTCTGCCATTTCTTCATAATCTAATTTGCCCTGCAGATAATAAGCCACAAATTTATACTCCAGGCCGAATTGCTCTAAACGCTGCCAGTTTAAACCTTGTTGACGCAATCTTTTAACTTCTTCAATCAGACCTTGTTCAAGCCGCTCCTCCAGTCTTTTATCAATTCTTTGGTTTAAAGTTTCTTTGGGATAAGTAAGGCCGAGAAGTAAGGTATCATATCCACCTCCTGTCATTGCGAGCGATTGAAAGGAGTGTGGCAATCTCTTTGTCTCGACTAATTTTATTTCAATATATCTAATCAGTCGCCTTTTATTTTTTTGATCACTTTGACTGACTTTTTTAGCAAAATCTTTATCCAGTTTCTTTAAAAAAGAAAAAAGCCAGCTCGTTTTCTTCTTTTCTAATTCTTGGCGTAATTTTCTGTCTGGTCTTGCTTTTGATAAAAGCCAGCCATCAACCGCGGCCTGAAGGTAGAGTCCGCTGCCGCCGGCTAAGATTGGCAGTTTGCCTTTTTTTAAAATTTTATCAATTGCCTGATAAGCCAAACGTTGATAATCCGCCAGATTAAACTGCTTTTTGGGGCTTACCACATCAATTAAATAATATGGAATTTCAAAAATTTTGACTTTTGACTTTTCCTGCCTGCTCGCCTCGCTGAAGCTACGGCGAAGCGGGCCGGTAGGCATGGGACTTTTGACTTTGATGATATAATCGTCAAGATCTTTCCCTGTCCCGATATCCATACCTTGATAAACCTGTCGGCTGTCAGCTGAGACAATCTCACCATTAAACAGATAAGCTAATCTAACTGCCAGCTTGGTTTTGCCCGAAGCGGTTGTTCCTAAAACAGCGATAATTTTTGGTGGTTTAAGTGAAAGAGTTGACATATTTTTATTTATTTCTTTTGATTAGCTATTTTTTCTAAAATCTGCCAGCGTCTTTTCTTTTCCTGCGGTGAAACATCATCTTTGAGCTTAGCCGCAGCCGTGCCATGACGAGGAGAATATTTGGCAATGTAGGCCTTGTTAAATTTAATTTGGCGGAAAAGCTTGGCTGTATTTTGAAATTGTTTTTTTGTTTCGCCGGGAAAACCGACAATCACGTCAGTAGAAATTTTAACGCCGGGTATTTTTTGACGGATTTTTTTAATTAAATTTTTATATTTTTTCACAGTGTAGCCACGATTCATTTTTTTTAAAATTTCGTCATCGCCGCTTTGGATTGGCAGGTGAATTTCTTTTTTGACTTTCCCGCATTTTGCCACCGCCTCAATCAGTTCATCCGACATATCCTTAGGATGACTCGTCATAAATCGCAACCAAAAATCACCCGGCAAATCATTGATAATTTTCAATAATTTTGGAAAATTAATTGTGTTACAGGTTTCATGTTCCATGTTACATGAATAGCTATTAACATTCTGCCCTATCAACACAATTTCTTTATAGCCACTTTTAATTAATCTTTTTACTTCCTTAATAATCTCTAACGCTGATCTTGATTTTTCCCTACCTCTGGTATACGGCACGACGCAATAGGCGCAAAAATTATTACACCCCGTCATAATCGGCACGTAAGCTAAATTTTTATTTTCACGGCAAGAAGCCATGCTAAAATATTTGTCAGGATACCAAATCTCATCAACTTTATCTTTTAATTTCTTTTTATCTGTCTCTAAAAGGCATCCCGCTAAAATTATTCTTACCCTTCGACTTTGCTCAGGGAATAATTTTAAATTCTTTCCGCCAAAGGCGGATCTCCGCCAAAGGCGGATGGACCTCTGGCGCACGCCTCGGGCGGAAATTCGTAATTCTTTTATTTTACTATAAACGCGGTCCATCGCCGACTGGCGCACCGAACAAACATTAATTACTACTAAATTGGCCGATTTAGCATCTTTAGCTTTCTGATAACCCTGCCTTTCCAAAAGACCGACGATTTTTTCGCTGTCAGAAACATTCATCTGACAACCATGGGTGATAATATGATATCGATTGTTTGTGCCTTGACTTAAGTTCTTTTTTGTGTTACTTTTCATAAATGCTCATTGAAAATTGAAAATTGATGTCATTCCGCACTTGATGCGGAATCTAGATTTTAATTTGTCAGGATTGGTTGATAAAATAACTTCTCTGGATTCCTGCTTCCGCAGGAATGACAGAATATATGTCTTAATCAGGATACCTTAAAAACAATCTAAAATCAAGGAGGGAAAAATGAGGATTAAAAAAATTATAAAATCAAATTGGGTGGAGTTATTGACATTAATAGTAATACCCTTTTGGTTTGGAACTGCCGGAACGAAGTGGGTATCAATGATAATAAAAGGGTCAACCTCATTATTGGAACTATTAGTAATGATTTTATTAATTATTCTACTTATTCTTGTATGGTTGGCGGCACTTTGGCAAGTATTGAAATTCTATAAAAACTATAAGGAGGGATAAAATGACTAAACAAAAAGTGGCGGAGAAAATAGCTGAAATTTGCCAAGAAAGAAAAATTAAAAAACCTTTTCTTAAGGTTAATACCAAAAAGGATGGTTCTTTTTACGGCAGATTTTCTGAGATCAATAAGGTCAATGGTCTAGGCCTCAAAGTCAGCGGCGGCACGCAATTTATTGACTTTTCAAGTATTGAATCAATTGAATATTGCTCGCCGCGAGATCTTAAGAAAAAGTTACTGGCTATTGATATTAATATTGCTGACTGCAGAAACAGGGGCGGTTCACTCTATGAGATCTCAAAAACCTTAAACGACATCAGCAGAATCCTGCAGGCAACTTATTATTAAAATCAAACGATCTTAAAAGGAGCTAAAAGCTCCTTTTTTTTATTTTGATTAAATGTCATTCCGAGGGTGTAGCCCGAGGAATCTCGCGGGAGCTTGCGACCCGCGAAAAAAACACGGGTCGGCTTATGGCCTCCCGTGAGATCCTTCACTCCGTTCAGGATGACAAAAAAAGTATGAGATTGCCACACCCTGTCAAAGGCATGACTCGCAATGACATTATTTCTTCTCTTCAACCTCTCTTTTAATCCTCTCAATAAACTTCTTAATCGTCATTCGGACCATGTCTTTTTCATCGCGGTGGCGCACATTCAGAGTTTTGCCTTTTGTTTCTTTGTCGCCGATCACTAACATATAAGGCACTTTTTGCTTTTCGGCTTTTCTGATTTTATAGCCCACGGTTTCATTTAAATTATCGACTTCTACACGAAAATCATTAGCCAAAAACTCCTCGGCTAATTTTTCTGAATATTTAAAATGGTCTTTGCCAACCGGAATAATTTTAATTTGCACGGGCGAAAGCCAAGTTGGAAAAGCGCCGGCATAATGTTCAATCAAAAGACCGGTAAATCTTTCAAGCGACCCTAAAATCGCCTGGTGAAGCATAATGGGGCGCTGCTTTTTACCTTTTTCATCAATATAGGTTAAATCAAAACGCTCGGGCAGATTGAAGTCAACTTGAAGCGTGGAAATCTGCCAAGGCCGACCAATAGCATCTTTGACTTTAATATCCATTTTTGGTCCGTAAAACACAGCTTCGCCTTCATCAATCTTAAACTGCCATCCTTCCTCTTTCATCGCTTCGGCTAAAGATTTTTCTGCCAGTTGCCAATGTTTGTCATCGCCTAAATATTTATTTTTATTTTCCGGGTCGCGGATGCTTAAATTAACTTCAAAATTGGAAAAGCCAAAAGTTTTTAAAATATATTTGGCTAATTTAATAACTTCTATT
This sequence comes from bacterium, assembly GCA_043798995.1. Taxonomy (GTDB): domain Bacteria; phylum Patescibacteriota; class Patescibacteriia; order JAACEG01; family JAGUWE01; genus JAGUWE01. The sequence goes on along the minus strand of JAZDOD010000011.1, from coordinate 15,910 downwards.
AATTCCTGTTTGAGTTGGCCTGGGGCGCAGATAATGTGCGCGTCGTCCTGGGTAAAACCGCGCACGCGCGTCAGGCCATGCAAAGTGCCTGATTTTTCATAGCGATAAACCGCGCCCAGTTCGGTATAACGAATCGGGAGATCCCTGTAACTTCGCAGTTGCGTTTTGTAAATTTTAATGTGGCCCGGACAATTCATCGGCTTAATAATATAATCTTCATTTTCAATCTTCATCGGGCTATACATACTCTCGCGGTAAAAATTCCAGTGACCCGAAGTTTTAAAAATTTCCAAACTAGCAATATGCGGGGTTCTGACTAACTGATAACCGCGCTTTAAATATTCTTTCAAAACAAAATCCTCCATTACTTGACGAAGAATAGCGCCCTTGGGATGCCAAAGCGGCAAGCCCTGGCCGAATTCCTCGTCAAAACTAAATAAATCCAATTCTTGCCCTAATTTGCGATGGTCTCGTTTTTCAGCTTCAACTAACATTTTTAAATAATCGTCTAATTCTTTTTGCGTGGCAAAAGCCAGGCCATAAATCCGGGTGAGCATCTTATTTTTCTCCGAAGCTTTCCAGTAAGCGCCGGCCAGATGAGTTAATTTAAAAGCGCCAACTTTGCCGCTTAAGTCAATGTGCGGCCCGCGGCAAAGATCAAGAAAATTACCGGTTTGATAAACCGAGACTTCTTTCTCTCCCTCTTTTTTTAAATCTGCCAACAATTCCGCTTTATAATCCTGGCCCAACTCCTTAAAAGTCGCGATTGCTTCCTTGATTGGCAGAACTTTTTTTTCAAACTTTAGATTCTTTTTAATCAGCTGGCTCATTATTTTTTCAATTTTGGGCAAATCTTCGGGGGTAAGAGTTTTGGACAGACCCGCCTTCGCCAAGGCTTCGGCGGGTAAATCAAAATCATAATAAAAGCCATTCTCAATCGCCGGACCAATAGCAAATTTCGCCTCGGGAATAATTTCTAAAACCGCAGCGGCCAAAAGATGAGCCAAAGAATGGCGCATAATCTCAAGTTTATCTTTAGATTGATTTTTATCTTTCTTGTTCGCCGATTTTTCCGACAAAGCTTTGACGTCGGCTGAAGTTTTAGCGAAGGTGGATTGGCTTGACATAATTTTAAAAATAATTAATAATATAATGATTAAATAAATATAAATTGAACTTTAACAAAAAAGGAGGGATTAATGAAAACAGCGAGATTAGGTATTGGTTCGTTGATGGGTACCGCGTCTTTTGCCCGGGTATTATTTTTACCGAGCGGGGTCACTTTCTGTTGCCCTATATGCGGCGAAACAGCTCTTAACGGCGGGGAATGTTATGTAGAATTAAAGAAAACAAAAGGCCAGTCCAAGACCGGCTCGGTTGCGGAACTTTGCGTTGAATGTAAAAAATGCGGTTATTTTGGCCAAAAAGCAGGGATAAAATGAATAAAGGAGGTGGAAGATGCCGATAGAATTTCTTAACATCAGGTGCACCAGAACCAAATGTAAACGGGTAATCAATTTTGAGATTGAGGTCTCGGCCTCAAGCGACGCTAAAACCCTTTATATTGAAAAGATCATCAGGGAAAAGAGGTGTATTCACTGCAGCCAGGAAATAAGTTTCAGAGGTTGCCAAACCGCGTTGACTCCCTTATCGTCCCAGGTTCTTAAAATCCACTGCCCAAGTTGCAGAAAGCTTGAAAGAATTGAAGTCCAATTATCGCTTGAACAGATTGCCGGCACCCAATTTATTGAAAAGATTGCCAGAGAAACGAAATGCTCAAGTTGCGGCACTATTTTAAGCTTCAAAGGCTTCCAGTCAATCGCTCCATGGGATTATCCCAGGCGAAAAAAAGAAAAACCAATCTACTTATAGCCAAATCCTGTCTCAAAAATCTAGCCGTCTAAAATAAAGTCAAGTGACTTAAATTTTAGACGGTTTTTCTTTTGTTAAAAAATATGTGTCATTCTCGCGGAAACGGGAATCAATTTTTTTAAGGTTCTGGATTCTGGTTCGGAAGCCGGAACAAAATATACAAAAAATAAAAACCCAAAAATCGAAATGACTTTTGGGACCCATTCTTAGTGGGGCGGTTCCACCCAAATTCCCTACCAATTTTAAGGTCGGCAAGGCGCTTGATTTATAATTGGCTTAGGAGAGCTAACTCTCTACCCCTTAACGGAGCACTATGGTCGGTAGCCACAGCAATTACCTTTAAACAATAAAATTATAGCATTTTCAAATTCCTTGTCAAATCCTAAATGGCTGGTTGATTGATAATAACCGTGATTCTTTCAACAGAAGCAGGCACTCGTTTTAGCCAAAAGGGTAAAAATTTAATTTCCACTGATTTAATGGCCGGTGACTGAGTAAAATATTTATTCACTTCTTCTTTGGTCAGGCCTGTAAGTTTACTCTTATCCAAAAAACCGCTTTTTTCTGATATAACTATTTTGCCATCAACATAAACCTTTAAATTAATGGATTTTGCTGCCAGATCGTAGCTTTCAACCGAGTAGTTAAAACTTTTCTTATCAATATCAATTAATTGTTTATCGCTGGGGATGGAGGAATTTAATTTGCGTTTGGCTAAATCCAAGAGTCGCGCCTCGTCAAAAACAGCGGCCACTACTTTTAATTTTAATTTTTGTTCAAATGAGTCGGAAATATCACCGGCGGTTTTATCAGTTTGAGATTCTAAAACTTCACGGCTGCCGACTATCTTTAAAGTATCGGCGGCATAAATGTTAGCGGCTAATTTGTCGTTACTGGCTTCAACTAACTGATTTTTAAAACCGGAGACAATTTCTTCATATAATTTCTGAGTAAGAGCTCCTTTGGCTTGGTCCAGATCAACCTGATTTATCACTTTTACTTCGCGCGATTTGCCGGTAACAAGATCTTGAGCTTGCCCATAAATTCTTTGCTGAAGTTCCTTGTTTAAGCCCGGAATCGTCAAGCGGGTTTTATTTAAATTAACCTCTAATTTAGAATCATCGGGATAAACTTCAGCCTCTATCTGCCCTTGGGCCGGCACTATCACCCTGTTTTTTAGCCGAAAAAGATGATTTTCCGGCGTCAGCAGCCGCGTGGTGGCGATTAAAGTCTGATTCTGATTGGTAGTATTAATCAAAGTGACTTTAGGCGAGGTTGTAACTTCAACTTTCTGGCTGGCCGTAGCTGAAAAAGTTTCGTTTAGAGATTTTTCCTCGGAAAAAATTTTACCAGGAATGGTGGTTGTGTCGTCAGGCGAAACAAAAGGCACTTCCTTAACAACTAAATCAAAATTTAAACTCATTTTTTCCACCGCCGGAGTAATAATAATCGTTGCTTTATATAAAGTAAAATATAAAACCGCGCCTAAAATCAAAATTGACAAACCAAGATAAATAAAAGCGATTTTTTTGTAATCAAACATAAAATAAACTTAAAAGTTTCCGCCAAAGGCGGATCTCCGCCAGAGGCGGATGGGCCTCGGGCGCACGCCTCGGGCGGAAAAATAACAACGAAAAAGGCAAAACTATCTTTAAAATTTTAATTTTATTTTAGCGATTTTCTCTTTTTAATCTTTGCGCTATTTCCTTCACATTAAGCGGGGTCACTTCGCAAACTCCCTGACAAAGCAATTTCGGCACTCCTTCTTTATCTGAAAGTTTGCCCAAAACAATAACAATTTTTTCTTCCTGCCAAATGTGGCTGGTTTGGTTCAAAGTGCTCGGAAAAACTAAAATCTCAATTTTGCCGGTTGTATCTTCCAGATTGGCAAAAATCATTGGCTCGCCGCTTCGAGTAAAAACTTTTTGAATTTTGGTAATTACCCCAGCCATCTTAATCAGACCTTTTAGATTATGGCCGTTTAAATTTGGCGGATTTTGTTCGCCATCAGGAACGTACTCAATATCATTCTCTTTTTGGGCTAATTTATTAATCTCGTAACAATTAACCATTATTTCCTTTAAATATGGCTCAAAACTTTTAAAAGGATGGGCTGAAATATAAAGGCCGAGAAGTTCTTTTTCCCAGGTCAATTTTTGTTTTTCTGAAGCTGTTTCAAATTTTTCCAAATTTAGTTTGGCAAACTGGCCAGAAGAAGTAGCGCCAAATAAATTGGCTTGTTTGTCTTGGCTGTTTTTCTGAATTTCTTTGATAAAGGATAAAATTTTTTCTATATTATACAACATTTGCGCCCGTTCGCCAAACCGATCCAAAGCTCCGCTTTTAATTAAACTTTCCAATGATTTCTTATTTAGGTCTTTGCATTTAATCCGGCTAAGAAAATCTTCCAAATTTTGGTAAGAACCATTTTGTTTTCGCTCATGAACAATGACATTGATGACATTTTCACCGACATTTTTAATAGCCAAAAGGCCAAAGCGAATGGTAGGCTTTTCGCTTTTTGGCAAAACTGTAAAATGCTTAAAACTCTCATTGATGTCCGGAGGCAAAACTTCAATACCCATTGCCAGGCATTCCTGGACAATAAGATTGATTTTTTCAGTGCTGCCTTCTTCGGAAGTCAGAAGCGCGGCCACAAATTCAACCGGAAAATTGGCTTTAAGATAAGCGGTTTGATAACCAATCATGGCATAGCAGGCCGCGTGACTCCTATTAAAGCCGTAGCCGGCAAATGGCTCAATAAAAGAAAAAACCTGCTCGGCTAACTTGGCTGAAACATTATTTTTAACACAACCTTCAATAAATTTTTTCTTTTGCTTGGTCAAAAGATGAGGAATTTTTTTGCCAACGGCTTTTCTTAAAATATCGGCCTCGCCTAAAGTAAAACCGGCCAGCTCCCGAGCGATCTTCATCACCTGCTCCTGATAAATAGCCACGCCATAAGTTTTTTTAAGAATCGGCTCCAGTTTTGAATGAAGATAAACAATTTTCTTTTGGCCGTGTTTTCGGTCAATAAAATCAGGAATCCATTCCATCGGGCCCGGCCGATAAAGCGCAACCATAGCGATAATGTCTTCAAATTCAGTTGGTTTGAGCATTTTAAGATATCTCCTCATGCCGCTTGATTCCAGTTGGAAGACGCCGGTTGTTTCGCCGCGCTGAAGCAAGCGATAAGTTTTTTTATCATCCAAAGGAATTTTCTCTATTTTAATATCTTCTCCGCGGGTTTTTTGGACAATTTCGTGCACATTTTCAATTAAAGTCAAATTTTTAAGGCCCAAAAAATCCATTTTTAAAAGTCCCAAATCTTCAATCGGATGCAAAGAATATTGAGAAACTATGGTTTTGTCGCCGCTTGAAGCAAATTGCAAAGGTACATAATTATAAAGCGGCTCGCGCGTGATTAAAACGCCGCAGGCATGAGTTGAAGCGTGCCGAGCCACACCTTCCAATTTTTTCGCTGTTTCAAGTAATTCTTTGGCGTTTGGATCTTTAAGATACAATTCTCTTAATTCAACATTGGTGTTAAGTGCCTGAGATAAACTGGAAAAAAAAGGAATCATTTTGGCAATTTTATCACAATAACTGTAAGAAAGCGCCATTACCCGGCCGACATCTCTGATTGCCGCTCGGGCAGCCATAGTGCCAAAGGTAATAATTTGCGCCACCCGATCACGGCCATATTTTTCTTCAACATAACGAATAACTTCCTCGCGCCTAATGTCAGCAAAATCTAAATCAAAATCCGGCATGGAAACTCTTTCTGGATTTAAAAATCTTTCAAAAAGCAAATCATAAATTAAAGGATCAATGTCAGTAATATTTAAAACGTAAGAAACTAAACTACCGGCGGCACTGCCGCGACCCGGCCCCACCACAATATTTTGTTTTTTTGCCCAATTGACAAAATCCTGAACAATCAAAAAAAATGAGGCAAAACCGGTTTTCTTAATAATTTTCAGTTCATAATCAAGGCGCTCGAGATATTCCGCATCTCCGGAGCGTTTGCCATAACGCAAAGCCAAACCCTCAAGACAAAGCTCGTGTAAAAATTCATCGGCAGTTTTACCGCTTGGCACCTCAAAGTGCGGCAAAGTTACTTTGCCCAATTCTATTTCTAAATCGCAACTTTCAGCAATTTTGACGGTATTTTGAATGGCTTCAGGGCAATCATGAAAACTGGCAATCATTTCTTCCTGTGATTTAAAAGAAAAATCCTCGCCCAAGAAACTCATCCGATCCTTATCCTCTCTTTTTTTCTTGGTCTGTAAACAAAGTAAAATATCCTGAGCTTCGGCGTCTTCTTTGTTTAAATAATGAACGTCATTAGTTGCCACTACCTGGACTTTGAATTTTTTTGCCAAATCCAAAAGCGCTTTATTGACCCGAGCTTGCTCCGGCATTGTCGGGTGATGCTGAAGTTCTAAATAAAAATCTTCCCTGCCGAAAAGATTTAAATATTTAGCCAAAACATCTTCTGTTTTTTTAAGATTACCGCTTAAAATAGCAGTGGGAATTTCACCCTGAAGACAAGCCGATAAACCAATTAGCCCTTGGTGATATTTTTCCAAAAGCTCCCAGTCAATCCGCGGTTTGTAATAAAAACCTTCAAGATGAGCGTAAGTGGTTAATCTAATCAGATTATGATACCCTACTTGATTTTTAGCCAATAAAATCAAATGATGCCTCTCTTCGTTGGCTAATGGCCCTTTCTGATGGCGGGAATGCGGCACAATATAGGACTCGCAGCCGATGATTGGTTTAATACCGGCGGCTTTAGCTTTCTGATAAAATTCAATCACGCCATACATTACGCCGTGATCAGTCAAGGCCAAGGCTTCTGCACAGTCTTCCTTGGCCTTATTGATTAATTCATCAATCTTGGCTAAGCCATCAAGTAAAGAATAATGTGAATGGGTATGCAGGTGAACAAATTTCATAATCTTTTATTTTTTCACTTTTCGCCTTTATTTAATTTAATATTAGTATAGTATAACACTTTGGCAATAATTAGTACACCCCCACACCCAGCCATAAATAGCTAGGATTTTCTAAATAATTAATTTTTCTCATGTCCTGTGTCGTCTGTTTTAAAAGATGGGGCTTTTTGGGTGTGGGGGTAAATTAAAAAAGAACCATTCACTTGGAAAATTAGAAGAATAGTTCTTTTTAAAAAATATATAAAAAATTAAGATTTTTCTTTTTTACCCTTACTTTTTCTTTCTTTTAAAAAGAAAATAAGCTCTTCAATACCCTTGACTAAAAGCAAAACCGCCGAGGCAGAATGTTCAATTTTTTCCTTAATGGTTTTGAGAATATCATCAACCGCATCCATTTTTCTTTTGACGCCATCGAAAACGTGATTAAGCTGACGAAACATAGAAACCACATAAAACAGTATCCAGCAGGTAAAAAAAGTCAAAAGCAAAATGCAAAAAGACAAAACGACAAAAAAAATGTCCTTGCTAGTGTAGATCATAAATTATTAAGTTAAAAATTATCACCGCTAAAGCGGGATCCCGCCTAGGGCGGGAAAATATAAAAAGTTATTTGTAACTATTTTACTCTCACTTCCGCACCGAATTTTTCTCGGAGCATTTTAATTACTTTGAGTTGAATCTCTTCCACTTCCTCGGCTTTGAGGGTGCGCTCATTTGATTGGTAAATAAAATGAAAAGTTAAACTCTTTTTGTTAGCGCCAATCTTAGCGCTCTGGTAGACATCAAAAAGAATTAATTTTTTAATTAAAGGATTATTTTTCTGGATACTTGCCATAATATCATTATACAAAATTTTCTTATCAATGATAAATGACAAATCGCGGACAATCGCCGGAAAACGGGAAAACGGCTCGTATTTTTTTTCTTCTTGGTGGAATTTAATCAGTTTTTCTAAATTTAATTCAAAAGCGCCGACCCGGGTATAAATATCAAAACGCTCTAGAATTTTCGGATGAATTTCGCCAAAAGTGCCGACTTTTTCATTATTAATAATTACCGTAAGAGCGCGGCTGGGATGCCAAAATTCTTTATTTACCTTTTTTTCATCCAATTGATAATCATTAATGCCAAAATGTTTAAGAAGATATTCCGCCATGCCTTTGACCTGATAAAAATGCGGCGCGCCTTTGGAGTTTAAGGCTTCATCAACTATCGCGGCCACCACCGTTTTTATCTGTTTGGGCAATCTTTTTTTGCTGGTTTTGCTTCTCAAATAGTTGCTTGTTTCTTTTTTAAAAATTGAGCCGATTTCAAAAATTCTAAATTCACTGGAAAATCTGAGATTTGAATTAATATTAAGAAGCAGATTACCCAGTAAATTGAATCGCAGATATTCAGCTTCTTTGGAAACTGGATTGGCAAGTCGCAAAAATTTCGTGGGCCGATAACCCAATTTAACAATCTGTTCGGCGCTGAAGAAAGAATAATTTGAAACTTCACTCATACCCAAGCGTTCAAATAAAATATCCTTGACCTCCCTTTCAAATCGCAAACTGGAACTAATTTTAGGAACCTCAAGTTTAATGGCGGGCAAAAAACTATTTATTTTATTATAACCATAGATTCTGGCAACTTCTTCTATAACATCTTCGGCAATAACAATATCGCCGGTAGCGCGCCAGGTCGGCGGTGTCACGGCTAATTGCCGGCCGCGGCGGCTGACTTTAAAACCAAGCCGCGCTAAGCTTTCTTTAATTTCTTTTTCTTTCAATTCAACTCCGATTTTCTGATTGATTATTCGGGACTCAATTTTAATCGGTTTGACATTTAAACTAAATTTTTTCTTGTCCCGTAAGTTTTTAAACTTACGGGACTTGTCCCTAATTTTACTGACAATTCTGGCTTGAGGTAAAAGTTTAAAAAGAAGTATCAGAGCGCGTTTCAAAGCAATTTCGGCTAAGTTCGGATCCAAACCTTTTTCAAAACGCATCGAGGCCTCGGTGCGTAGTCCCAGTTTAGCCGAGGTTTGTCTGATATTTAGGGGATTAAAATTAGCCGATTCTAAAATAATCACCTTGGAATTTTCATCAATTTCGGAATTAATTCCGCCCATAATACCGGCTAGAGCAATTGGTGATTCACTGTCAGCAATAACTAACATCTCGCTTTCCAAAATCCTGGTTTTTTTATCCAAGGTCACGATTCTTTCCCCTCTCCTTGCCTTTCTCGCGACAATTTTAGCAATTGACTCAAATAATTTTTTATTAAGAACTTTGTTCAAATCAAAAGCATGCATCGGCTGACCCACCTCCAGCATCACATAATTAGTTAAATCAACAATATTGTTGACCGGCCTGACTCCGAGTGATTCTAAACGTTGGCTAAGCCAAAGCGGTGAAAGCTCAACGCGGATGTTATCCAGGGCAACTCCTAAATAACGCGGACAAAGTTTAAAATCCTCAACCACGACATCCAAAACATCCTTATGATTATCCGGCTCAATTTTAATTTTAGTCGGGATTCTCGCTTTGAAAGTTAAGGGCTTTAATTTAGCTTTAGTCAGAGCGGCAATTTCTCGCGCCACGCCATAATGGCCCCAAAGATCAGGCCTATGAGTTAAAGATTTATTATCAACTTCAAAAATTACGTCTTCCAAACCTAAAACCAGACCAAGCGACTCGCCGACTTTAAGAGAATTGCTCAAAATCATAATACCGCTATGATCTTCGCCTAATTTTAATTCCCGAGCCGTACAAAGCGTACCGGCTGATTTAACACCACCGATTACTCTATCACTGATAACTATATTGTTTGGTAATTTTGTCCCCGCTTGAGCCACCGGCACTTTTTGGCCAACTTTGATATTGGCAGCTCCACAAACGATTTCCAAATTCTTTTTACCTACATTAACTAAAACTATTTGAAGTTTAGAAAGCTCCGGGTGTTTTCTTGTTTTTTTAATCTGCCCGACAATAACGCCTTCTATCTGCGTCTCGGTTTTTCTTATCTTATCAATTTCAAACGAGTGCATTGTCAAAAGCTCCGCCAATTTTTCCGCCGGTAATTTTATTTCAATAAATTCTTTAAGCCAATTGTAGGAAAGAAACATAAAATTAAATTACTAATTTCTAAACCTATTGCCCTCCTCTTCTTCCTCAACTTTTTGCAATTTCTTTTTGCCAAAAAAACGATAGTAAATCAAATAACCAAGGAAAACTATTAGAACACCCAGGCCGATTAACCAGTTAATCATTTTGCCATAAGTTACTTTTGGTTCAAGAATAATACCCTTGGGCAAAGAAACCTGAATATCAAATTTAGTGCCTTTTTCTAAATTCTGGCCAATAAAGTGGATCGTGTTGTCATCGGCTAAATAATAAGCTGCCACTGGCCGAGTAAATTCACTGCCATTGACAATCTCATAAACTGATTTGTCGTTGCGATAAATATCTTTGGCAACATTAATCGCATCGGTCGAAAGATCAATCTTTATATCTTCTTTTTTGATATTAATGTTAGGCAGATGAATAACCGCCTCGGTCTTTTTAAGACGGTTTCCAGCCGGAATCAAATTCCAAACCAGCTCATCTTTGTCAGCCAAAAAAGAAATTGCTCCGTAAATTTTGTATTTTAAAGTATATTTTACGCCCTGGCCGACATAAGTATCTTGAGGGATCAGCCAGTCAATTGAGCTTTCGGCTTTATTGGCAAAAGTATAATCTTTTCTTTCTAAGGGTTTGTCAGCCGGATTTAGAATTTCTAATTTAGCAAAATAATCAAACTTTTTACCGCTAAATTTACGGCTTAATCTCTCTAAGTCACCATTTAAAACAAAATAATCCTGTTCCTCAATATCAACAGTTGAATCTTGATTAAGCCAAATTTCAACTTTGCTTTTGTCGTAAGAAAAGCCATTTTGATTTTGGGCTAAAGATAAGACGGGAAATAAAAATATAATCAGTAAAAATAAAAAGGGATAAAATTTCTTTGCCATAAAAGTTAAAATTGCTTTAAAAATCTTAAATCGCCGCCGTGAAGAAGCCGAATGTCATCAAGGCGATATTTAAGCATAACTAAGCGGGTCAAACCAAAACCGAAAGCAAAACCCTGATAAACTTCGCTATCAATGCCGCCGTAACGCAAAACATTGGGATGAACCAACCCTGCGCCCATAAATTCCAGCCAGCCGGAATGTTTACAAACCCGGCAACCCTTGCCGCCGCAAACCAAACAATCCAAGTCCATTTCCAAGCTCGGCTCAGTAAAAGGAAAATAACCAGGCCGAAAACGCAGTTTAATTTTTTTATCAAAAACCTGATTAAGGCATTCCCGAATCACGCCTTTTAAATGCGTCAAATTGATATTTTTGTCAATCATTAAACCTTCAATCTGATAAAAAGTGTTATCATGAGAAGCGTCAGTTGCCTCGCGGCGAAAAACTCGTCCCGGAATAATTACGCGAAGCGGAGCGCCGTACTTTTCCAGAGCCCGCACCTGGACCGCCGAAGTTTGAGTACGAAGCAGAAGATCTGTTTCTCCTTTTTTCTCGCCTTTAGCTGATTTTGTTTCAAATTCTTCAACATAAAAAGTGTCCTGTGTATCTCTGGCCGGATGCCATTTAGGAATATTCAAAGCTTCAAAATTATAATAATCTGAATCAAGCTCTGGTCCGTCCAAAACCATAAAGCCAAGGGAGAGAAAAATATCAACCAATCTGTTTTGCATCTGGCTTAACGGATGAAGATGCCCCAAGGAAAATTTTTCACCCGGCATTGTTAAGTCAATCCATTCTTCCTGAGCGATATTTTTAAATTTTTTCGCTTTGATGAATAATTTTTTTTCCTGAAGCGCTTTTTCAATTTCTTCTTTGGCGGCATTGGCTAACCTGCCAATAACTTTCTTTTCTTCCGGCGAAAGATTGGCTATTCCTTTAAGAAGCAAGGTTAGCTGCCCGCGGCGGCCCAAAAATTTTACTTCCAAATTATCCAATTCATCAATGTTTTCAACTTTTTTAAGTTGGGCTAAAATTTCTTCCTTTATTTTTTTAAGTTCTTGTCGCATAAAAAAACTTCATTTTTATCTTTAATTATTGTGAATTAAAATTCTTAAAATGTCAATTTATTGAAATAAACTCAAATCGGATAAACAGAAAAAAAGCTATCCGATATTAAGAGCAGGACAAATTTCACAAATCACTTAAAAATTCTTCTAATAATTTTTTTACCGTCGGCACAAGTTGGGAAACATTTTTGCAAGACAGGCCGTCTTTTTTCGGCTTGTGCCAGACCTCGCGGAATTGCTCTTTGTCAGAATCGCTGACTCCGCCAATTTGAATGGCTTTAACAATTACTCCGGCTCGGACAAGCGCCTCTTTTTCTTTTTTCGCCAGCCGCACATTGTCGCTGCCGCCGTCGGTGATAAGCAAAACCACTTTTTTTAAATCATTCATTTCAATCTTTCGTCTCACTGTTTCTGTAATATCTCGATCAATTGCCGCCAACGAATCAAAATCATGAGTACTGCCGCCATCGCAATGGGAAAGCCGTTTGGCAAGCTTAAGACGGGTTTGGTAATCAAAGGTATCGCTAAGCGGCTTAAGCTCTTCATCGGCATCGGCAAATCCCCGCGCTTCAGTCAGAATATGCAAATCCAAAGATTTTTCCAAACGCTCGGCTTTTAATTTTTCCTCAAATTCCGAAAGCGCTTCCATAATTAAAATGGCTGAGAACCGCTGCTCATAACTTTTGCCGCCGGGTTGATTTTTATCCATTGAACCGGATAAATCGCAAATCAAAGTAAATTCAAAATTATTGGGTTTGTTTTCGTCATATTCTATTTTCTTGATTTTTAATTGGGTTCGCGAATCCAAAATTCCGCTTTGGGCATCAATATAGGCCTGAGAAACAAGCGAGGGGTCCAAAATTACTCCGTCCTCTGTTCTTTCTTTAAACCGCCTTTTGATTTCCTTGCGCCGCGAAATTATCCGCTCAAAAATTTCCCGCAGCGGCTCAATGTATTTCTCTATCTTTTTATAATCGGCCCGGTAATTTTCCATTTCCTCGGCCGTAATTCCGTGCTCTTTTTCAAACTGCTCTTTGGCAATTTGCTCCGGAGTTTTTTTTGCCTTTTCCTTTTGGCGCCTTATCTCTTTGTCTAAAACATCTTTTATTTCATCCGACGGCAAAACTTCCGGCGATTTGGAATCAAAATCGTCATATTCATCAGCAAAATAATCGTCCGCTGATTTTGGCCCCTTTTCTTCTCCCTCTCCTTCTTCCCTTTTGCCTTTCTGTTTCTTTTTTTCTTCCACATCTTCTTGGAAAAATTTTTCATAAACCGGCTCGAGATAATCGCGGATTATTTCATAGCGATCGGCTGGTTTAGCTTCTGGATCGGAAACAAGCTCAATAAGATCGGTGTCGGCTTCGTCAATATTTTTTAATTTTTCAATTTCCGCTCTTACCTCCGGTGAAAGAGTAAGTATTTCTTCAGGCAGCATTTTTTCCCGAAGCAGGGCATAAACCAGCTGCAAGTGTTTTGGTTTTTGCGAATAATCATTGCCGGGAAAAAGCTTTTCCTGATATAAATTTTCCTTGGTTTTCTGATGAGCCGGGAATCTTTTGTCAACCTGGCGATTGACTGTTATATCGTCCAGACAATTATATAAAATATGAAGCCGGCGGCGGTGCTTGAAACGCGCGAAAAGCCGGCTATATGTTTCCGGATCTCGGCGCCAGTCGCGAAAATGTTCAACCTCGTGACAGGTTGCCCACATTGCCTCGCCGGCGGAATAGCCCTTTTTGGCAAAGAATCTCGGATCATAGGTCGCCTTGCCTTTTTCCATATCTATTGCCCACTGGCTTCCGCGGCGAAAAATTAAGCCCCTGTCTTCGGCATAATCTTCAATGGCTTGACCATACTGGGCAAAAAAATTTTCAGCTTCAAAAGCTGCTTTTTTATCAAAATCTCTGGACTTATCTTGATCGTCCTGACCGCTGTCTAATTTTCTTTCAAAAAAATTACCGAGCATTAAGTTAATTTTTAATAAATTACACTGCCAATAATTTCATAAATTTTTTGCCTCAATTTAAAAGACGCGCAATGCTTTAAAATACCAAAATAAGAACTTATTGTTTGGCACAGTCTATGAAAATGAAACTCCCCGCCCTTATAATTATTGCGTTTTATTTTAATTTTGTTTAGCATCCTTTTTCTAGTTTTCGCGCGAAGTAAAATCCCATTCGGTAATACAATATATCCCAAAAAATCAACGCCCCAGAAAAAATTTCTCAAAAAAATTTTATTTTTGGGCAAAGAAAGCAGAAGTTTTTGGGATAAAAATTTTTGAATCAAAAAAATCCGAGATTCCAAAAAATTTTTATCTTTGTGAACAATTACAAAATCGTCGTTAAAGCGTATATAATATTTCAGGCGCAAGGTATGTTTGATAAAATAATCCTGTTCGTGAAGATAAATATTGGCAAAAAGTTGGCTGGTTAAATTGCCTAAGGGCAAACCTTTATTTGGTTTTATTTCAAAACTTTTTATTACTTTATAGATTAAACCTAATATGTCTGGGGTTTTTACCTGCTTCCTAATAATTGAAAATAAAATCTGGTGATCAATGCTATCAAAAAACTTTTCAATGTCGCATTTTAAAATCCAGCACCCTTGCCTGCCTCTGCTGTTTTCTCTTTTGCAAAACGATCTTAGTCTTTGCACTGCCCGATGGGTTCCTTTAGCGACTCTTGACGCATAAGAATCAAAAATGAATCTTTTTTCAAAAATTGGCCGGAGATAACTAAAAATTAATTGATGGGTAATCCTATCTCGCACATTCGCCTTATGAATCTCTCTTCTTTTTGGATCGCGAATTATAAATTTTTCATACTTGCCATGCTGATAATTATTTTCCTTGAGATCGTGATGAAGTTCAAAAAGATTATCTTCCAAGTTTCTCCAAAAATCAATGGCGTCTTTTTTGTTGGTTTTACCTGATAAAAAATTTTGCCACGCTTGTAGTAAGCTTTCTTTAGAAATTAATTTTTTATAATCACTATCCATATGCAAAATTCAAATTTTGAGCCGACTGTTATACAAAAATCCTATAAACTATACATTCAAATATTCAATCTTCTTAAAAATTTTCCCAAACCCAATCGCTACACACTGGGAGAAAAAATAGAAAACACTTTACTGAATTTAGTAGAACTGATAGTTCTATCAAATATTCAAATTAAAACTTTGCGCGAACCTTTTCTTCACAAAGCTTCTGCCAAATGCGAATTATTAAAATTACTGTTGCGCGCCTCCTTTGACTTGCGCCTTATTAGCGAAAGACAATATATTGAATTAGAAAGCAAAGCAGTAGAAATCGGCAAAATGATTGGCGGGTGGATAAAATACTGCCGGACGCGATAAAAGATGTCTGAGGAACGGGTGCCCTGATTGGAATTCCGATTGTCAGGAGGATTCGAATTCACCTTGACCTGGCGATTGTCCGGATTCCAGTTCGACTTCAGGACCTGACTGGGCTCGCTCCTCTATATTCTTTTCCATTTCTTTTCTCATCACCAGCCGCAGCCAACGAACGCAAAATTTTCACGGGAAAAGGATATGCCATCTTTATTTTGTTCTTTTTGCCATCACCCTCTTGCCGGATGTTTCCATAACAAGACTCTAGATATTTTCGCAAAAAGTATAGCGGCGAATCAATTTCCTTTTTGGAATGATTTCATTAGCCGAACCAAAAAATCAAAGATCAAATTCCATCCGCCAGCCGGCGGACAAATACCAGATTTCCAAAGTTCAAAGAATTTCAAAGATGGCTGAGGAACGGGTGCCCCGATTGGAATGCCGATAGTCAGGAGGAAACGAAAGCACCCCGACCTGGCGATAGTCCGGATACCAGCTCGACCTCAGGACCCGACCGGGCTCGCTGGAATCAGGAGAAAACTCACTGTCTAAAAGCCAGGTAACATATTCGTGGTCTGGGTGGGGTTTTTGCTCATTCTGGTGGTTGAGAGTAAAATCTCTTTGGAAAATCAGGTATTCGGGGAGGGTTAGTCCGGTTTCAT
>JAZDOD010000010.1:0-101181 GCA_043798995.1 bacterium | reverse complement strand
TCTTGCGCAGTAATTAGAATAAAAAATTTATTCCTTTCCACCAAAGGAATTTCTTTGTCTAAAACTTCTTTTGCCCAACTACTACTTTCATAAAGGAAAGGAACGGGAATTTCAACTTTTCCTTGATTTAAATAATACAGAGAGCCCAAAATCCAAGAATTTACTAAAATTACAAAAATTACAACTGTGGCCAATAGTTGTCTAAAATATTTTACTTCTTTATAACTAAAAAACACTAATAAAATCAAAGCCAAAGGAATAAATGGCCAAACGTTGAGCCAGCTTTTGTTGACCACAAACGACAAATTTAAAATAAATAAACAATACAAAAAAATTAAAAATATTTTGGCTTCATTTTTCTGACAAAATTTATATATAAAAGGGACTAAAATTAACAACACTAAATACCAATAGTTATGTAGAAAAACAAATAGATTCCCTAAAAAAGAAAATTTATTTTCAAAAAAAGAAATAAACTGGCTTGAAGAATCAGTAACCGGAATAAATAAAAGCTGTCCCAAAGCAACCAGCATAAATAATCCTAAGAGCCATTTTGATTTTAATCTTTCTAGACCGAGTAAGGCATAGACCAAAAACAATCCCAGAAAAGAATAATAATATCTAATGTTTGAAGCTGTCACTGTGAATAAAAAAATTTCTTTAAAAAAAACAAAGGCGGAGAAAAACACTAAATAATCCCAGCGACGCGATTTTATAAATTGGTATAAAGCCAAAAACAAAAAGGGGAAAGCAAAAATCAGTAATGAAAAGGCGTAACTGAATCTAGCCAGTGAAAAGTCGGTTGAAATGTTTCTAAAATACTGGTAGCTGTTGACCACTTGGGCGTATTTTCCGCCAAATAGACCATTAAAAGTTGGAAAAAATGGATTATCAAAAATTAAATAATTTCTCGCAAACCAGATAATAACAGGAATTAAAATCAGCAATGAATAAATTAAAATTTGCTTTTTATGTCGGCTTTTCAAAAAAAGAAAAATAATCAATAAAATTAAAAAGGGACCGGATATTTTTGAAGCACAAGCTAGAGTAAAACTAAAAATTAAAAAGATGATGTTTTTAAAATTTTTATTTTCTAAATAAGTATCGTAATAATAAAAAAAAGCGGTGGTAAAAAATAAAATTAGTGATTCCTGAAGTAAATTCCACCCGCCTATAAAATTTAATTGAGGGTTAGATAAAAATAATAAAGGGAGGAAATATAAAAGGGTTTTACCCAAGCCCTTAGTTTTGGCCCATTGATAAAGAACAATTAATGTGGCTGAGGTGAAAAAAAATGGCACCCAAAGGCATAAAAACTCATTAAAAATTTTAAAAATTGAAAAGGTGGCAGCAAAGAGAAGCGGTAATAATGGCTCTCTGGCGAAAGGATAACTAATATAAAAATCTGGAATATGTCCGCTCTTTGCTATTTCCCTAGCAACCGTCAACCATAAGGTGTAGGCATCGCCAGTGAAAAATCCCCTTAGATAGCCGAAGCCAGCTGTCACAACTGGTACAATTAAAAAAAACCAAAGATATTTCTTTTCTATGACAATTGAATTTCTAAATAAAAAGAGGGCGACGGTTAAAATAGCTAAAATTAAAAATATTAAATATCGATTAAAAATTCCAAGCGCCCCTATTAGCAAGAAACAACAAAATAAATAATAAAAAATTGCGACGGTAATATCAACAATGTCTAATTTAATATCCAGTTTCTTAAATTTGGCGCCCATAGTTTTGATCAAATTTTAATCTTTTCGGGAAAAATTTTGTTTTTTATCAAAACCAAAAAACCTGAAAAATATTTTTTAAACGCGGCCCAAGAGTCAATTTGTCTTACAAATCTTAAGATTGGTTTTGGTCTTAGATAAAATGAAATTAGGGCCCTCTTTTGCAAGGTCTTTAATTCTTCATAAGTTCTGCCGTCCGGCACAAAGGGTATTTCTTTTCCCGCCCAACCTGCCCAAGTATTATAATAACTCCAATTAAAGGTTCTGATCTTATTTTGGCTTTTCAACATCTCGAAGAGCGGCGTTCCCGGATAAGGAGTCGTCAGGGTAAATTGGGCCCAGAGAGGATCTAATTTTTTGGCAAAATTAATTGTCTGCCAGCTTTCCTCGGTTGTTTCAGTAGGAAGTCCCAGCATAAAAAAGCCGCGAATAGTTATGCCAATTTTTTTAGTTGTCTCAAAAACTTTCTCAATTTTTTCTATTTTTATCCCTTTATTAATTAAATCTAACAATCTTTGTACCCCGCTTTCTACTCCATAACTTATTTGCCAGCAGCCGGCCTCTCTCATTTTTTTTAACAACTCCTCGTCCACCGTATCGACCCTGCTTTCACATGTCCAACTAATTATTTTATTATATCCCTTGTCGATTAGGGCCTGACATAAATCAATTAAAAACTTTTTATTAACGGTTAAAGTATCAGCTTCAAAATTAACCTGACTAACTTGATATTTATTGATTAATTCCGTAAGTTCGGAAAGTATTCTTTCTGTTGAATGATGGCGGAAACTTCTGCCAAAAGGGTGAGAACAAAATGCACAATTAAAAGGACAACCACGAGCAATAATTAAAGTTGGGCAAAACCCTGGCCCCTTAACTCTTGAGGCAGTTAACTTATATTTATCCATAGGTAAGAGATGTATAGCTGGCGGGGGGAAATTATCTAAATTTGTTTCGAATTTCCTTGGTTGATTGAAAATAATTTCTTCTTTTTCGCCTCGATAAACTAAGCCATCAATTTGAGCCAATGGCAATTCATCAGATAAAAATTTAACCAAATCGACAATAGTATTTTCTCCCTCGCCGACACAAACATAGTCGAGTTCCTTAATATCTAACAAGGACTCTTTAGCTAAAGCAGTGGCATGAGCGCCGCCGATGATAATTTTGCAATTTGGCAACTCCTCTTTTATTTTAATAATTAAATTTTTAGCTATCTCATAGGCCGGCGTAAGCACGGTAATACCGATCAAATCAGGCGCTTCTTTTTTAAAATTATCTACAATCTCATTAATGCCCCACTCTAAAGCAATGCTATCAATTATTGAAACCTGGAAATTATGTTTTTCTAAATTAGCCGCTAAATAAGCCAATCCTAATGGTTCGGAAGTCGCGCCAAATTTTTTTAAATCCTTGCCGTACCTCGCTTCCAAAGATGAAGGGGGAGTTATTAAAATTGTTTTGATTTTCTTTGTCATAAAGTTGGCAATATTTTAGCCCCATGATTCTAATTTAAACTAAAATAAATCTATTCATTATTTAATCTGACAAATAACGATCATTTGCTGCCTTAAAGCAAGGATTTTTTTAAAAAAATTATAATAAGGTTTGTTACCGCAATAATATTTTAAAGAAACTACTTTAAAATCAAACCGATTTAAAAGATGAGAAAGGGTATATTTATCATGCCACAAAGTATGCGTTGGATTTGGCTTTAATATAACAGTCAGCCACTTGGCGTTAGGTGTTGTTAAAATAAAATAACCATCTTTTTTTAGATGTTTTTTTATATTGACTAAAAAAAGACCTTGATTATCAACGTGCTCTAAGACATCCCCGGCAATAATTACATCGAACTGCTTATTAAAATTATGGTTTTCCATATTACCCAAAACAATCTTCGGATTATTTGACGATATTGTATCTACCCCGGTTAGCCGAGCGGCATGCTTTTCTAAAAACCCCCATAAATTATAAGCCACGGTTTGACCAACGCTTCCGATATCTAAAACATCTTTATTTTTTATGTATTTAATTATGATTTGTTCCCTTACCATATATCTATTTTATACTAACTTTATCATAAAGTTTTTCAAATTTAGAAGCGATAATATTCCAATCGTAATTCTCTTCAATTTTTTTTCTGGCGTTTTGAATAATACTCTCTCTGAGAGTATTATCTGACAAAAGCTTAATTACCGCCTGAGTAATAGCTTCTTCTGATTTAGTTTTTATTAATAAACCAGTGACACCATTTTCAATTAAATCGGCTACACCGCCAACGGGCGTGGCAATTACCGGACAGCCACAAGACATCGCTTCCATAATAGCTACGGGCAAACCCTCAACTAAAGAAGGTAAAACAAAAACATTGACCAAATTATAAAAAGGGGGCAAATCTTTATTATTAATACCGCCTAAAAAAAATACTTTTCTTTCTAAGCCTAAATTGCGAGCTAATTTTTCTAAATCGGTCCTTAAGTGCCCTTCGCCGGCAATCAATAAATTAGTAGAGGGAAACTTTAAAACAATTTTTTTCATTGCCTGTATTAAATAATCAATGCCTTTATGTTTAGCTAAAGAACCGACAAAAAATAAAATTGGCTGCGTTGGCAAAAAACCAAATTTCTGAATTAATTGTTTTTCGCCTTGTTTTTTAAATTCTATTGACGGACAAAATAATTCAGTATCCACACCCATTGAAATTACCGCTACTTTACTTAAATCAATATTATAACTATTAGTTGCTTGTTTGGCAAATGTTTTACTGATAAAAGTTACGGCTTCGGCTTTCTTAAGAGTAATTTTTCTTAGCCAATCAAAAACCCTCCCCTTAAGAACTAAAATATCCGGCCCATGACTAGTGACAATAAGAGGTCGCCTAAAAAAAACTCTTGCTAAGAGAGTCACTAAGCCAGTAGGTAAAATCCAATGGGCATTTACTATTTCTATCTTTTCTTTCTTAACTAAATAAATAAGATTAATAAATAAAAAAAACATCAAAAAAGGCACGAGCAAAACTAAAAATTTATTTCTTTTTAAATTAGCAACTATTCCTGGCCCATGACAAAGTTGCTGCCAAGAAAAAGGCCAAAAATATTTAAAACGATAAACCGATAAACCCGACCACTCTTCAAATTTTTTAGCCCGCGGGGAATAAGGAGCTAGGATATAAATTTCAAAATTATCAGCTAATCTGCTAAGCAAATTAAAAATAAAAATGCCGCTAAAATCTCCGGGCCGGCGAGGAAAACTAGTTGTTACTATTAAAACTTTTTTCTTTTTATAATTTTCCATTGAATTTATTAACGTTAGTAATTCTTAGAAAACGAATTGATTCTCTTTAAAGTTTCCTTAAAGTCAATGCCAATCGTGTCACAATACCATTTAATTGAATCATATCTTGGTTTATTCTCTTCTTCAACTAATTGAAGCGCTTCTTCTCTTGTTAATATACCCTCTCTTATTTGATTGCTGCGAAAAGTGTCATTTTCAGTAAAACCAGCCAAGATATAATAAATATAATTATAAAAAGCAGCGGTGCCGTCACCAATGCGCCAAGTTGTTTTAGCGCCAGGATCGGTTTCCCAATCATACTCTTTGGTCAAAATTGACAAAATTTCTTTTTCATTCCAAGGAATATAGTGATAAAGGAGAAGAAACTGATGAGAAATTAAATGAAAACAAATATAAGCGTCCAAAGTATCTAAAAGCGACTTATTGATATAAGCGGGATTAAAAAGAAATTCTTTTCCGTAATAAGTAAAAAGTCTTATTTTACTCATCCAGGGAAGATTGTAAATGTTATCGGTTTTAAATTTTGGCATTACCCCGCAAAAACCAAATTTAAAATCAGTTTTTTCGTATGGATTTTCACAATAAATGATTAATTTTATTTTATTCTCTTTTCTTAAACGGTTGGCATGATAAAAATATTGCTTATCGCCAGCCATAAATAGAGGAATTAAACCCAAATTTGGTTTTTTAAGCCAAGCCAGCACGTTTTTTTTGATATTTTCTCTTTTCTTTCTTATGTCGGCTGAAACTACAATATGTTCAATGCCCAATTGACCACAAAGACGGGCCTGATTCCGCCGCGCCAAATCGGTAATCATTCCCCAGTCATAAGAATAAGCGATGGGATTAAGTTTTAATATATTTTTAATATAATGTAAACCATAACTGCTGTCCCTGCCGCCACTGAAAGCCACCAAACAGTCTGGCTCGCCAGATACATTACGATATTTGATAATAAATTCTTTTAGGGCTTCTTCGCCTTTTAATTCTATCTTTTTGTGATTGTGGCAATAATTACAAACTCCTTTTTCATCAAACTCAATAAAGGGCATCGTTTCGGGTAAAATGCACCTCGTGCAACGCTTTAAAGAATTAATGCACAAAAGGATATTGTCTTCGGGTTTAAAAGTTAAAAAGGAGGTTTCAAACTTAATTTTTTTCTCCGGCGGCACGGATTGATATGATGATAAATCAACGATTTCAAAAAGTGGTATCTGAGATTTTGCTTCATCTGGCTTTCCATTTTGTTGGTCATCAAAATGAAAATTTTCTACTATTAAATTATCCAGACCAATTAAAAGACCAGTTTGAGGTTTAAGCTGCAAAAGATTGTAACGACCTAAAATCTTTCTTAAAAAAATTTTCTTTCTGATAAGTTTCTTTAAAAGATAAAGTTCCGAGCTAAAAATAAAAATGTCTTTTTGTTCGCTTAGACAAAAATAAAGCGAACCGGTATTGGTGGCCAAAAGTAAATATTTAAAATCATTAAAAAGAATTGCCAAGGAAACCGAACCTTTGATTAAACTAAAAACTTGTTTGGCGGCCTCGGTTAAAGATTTGCCCTGCTCCAAAGAAAAGCGAAACAAACTTAAAAAAATTTCAGTGTCAACGTGATACTCTCTTTTTAAATCAGCAAATTTTTGCCAAAGCTCTTTAGTATTAACGATGATGCCATTATGAACTGCCACCAAACCATCCTTTATTACCGGTTGATTATTCTGATTGAATTCTGAAACTCCATCCGTCACCAAGCGGGTATGAGCTATCGCTGCTATTGGTTGATCAATTTTTTTGTCAATCGAAACAATACCATCCAATGCTTCTTTAAATATTTTTTTATACTCACTTGTCGTAATTAAAAAAGACGCTGGTAGCGGCTTTTTATAAACTCGAATTTTACCAGACGATAAAATTGCAACGCCGGATGATTCCCTGCCTCTCGATTCTGATAATTTAAAAAGTTTGTTAAAGGTTGATTCCAATAATTCCGGCGTTAAAGTTGAATTTTCTTTGGTTAAAATACCAAGGATGCCACACATATTTACTGATAATAACGTCTCCTTTTTTCATAATAAAGAAGTCTTTCCTGATTCATGCGAATGCGATAAAGCATATCTATAACCAAAGCCAAAAACAAAATGCCCAAACCCACCACATCTAAAAAAATGCCGGCAAAACCAACAGCCTTATAAGGCGTAAAACCCCCAGTTTTAAAATAAAAAATAATTATAAATCCAGTCAAAATTGCGCCGATAAAAAATATAATAAGTCCTATCCAGCCAAAAAATTTAAGCGGCCGGTAATCGCGCAGTGTCTTAAAAATAATTTTTAAAATGTTAAAAGCATAATTTAAAATGCTTCGGCAAACCCTTGATTGTCTCTGAACAAAATATTTGACTTTTATTGGCACTTCTTTGATTCGCAGATTTTTAAAACTTAAATCCAAAAAAACTTCCTGCGTATAAGTAAACTGGCCAAATAAATTTAAGTTAAGAAGTGCCTCTCGGTTGTAAGCGCGAAAACCGCAAGAAACGTCATAAAATTTATTGCCGGTTAAACGGCTGATCAAGCAGGCAACCTGCTGATTGCCCCAAAGCTTGATTTTGGACATCTGGGGAATAAGTTCTTTGTCAATAAAACGGGAAGCTGTCACTAAATCCGCTTCATTGGCTAAAATTGGAGCAATTAATTTGGGGATGTCGGTCGGTTCAAATTGGCCGTCAGCATCAATATTAATGACAATGTCAAATTTACCCTCCAAAGCATAATTAATCCCGCTCTGAAAAGCGGCGCCTACCCCTCTGTTTTTCTCATGAGAAATAATTTTAGCATTTGTCTCTTCTTTAACTTTTTTAACCGTGTTGTCAGTTGAACCATCGTTAATAACCAAAATTTCAATCTGCTCAATCCCCGTTAAAGAAGAAGGAATTTTTTTGATCACCGGAATTATATTTTCTTCTTCATTGTAAGCCGGAATAGTAACAAGTAGCTTCATAACTTTTTAAATTTACAATATGAATAAATAAAACCGAGAGTTATAATTTCTCCCAAAGTCGCCCAAAGACGAGCGGCCAAAGAGATAACAACAGCCACACTCAAAGGAAAATAAAATTGCAAAAATAAAACTAAAACCCCCTCTCTTACTCCAAGGCCGCTAGGAGCAAAAACAACTATCATTCCTAAAATTGAAGCTAAAATAAAAGCTCCTGTCAGCCACATCATACCATAAACAGGAAAACTGACAAGCGATTTAACCAAAAAAGAAAAACCAATCCCGCTTAAAAAGAAAAAGATAAAATAACAAAAAATAATCATTAAAATTCTCTTGTAAGTAAGAAATTTAAAAGCCGGGATTTCCTCTTTATTGAATTTTTTTAAGATAAAATTGAAAAGGAAATAAGAAATCTTAGGATGAATTAAAAAAAAGCCGCTTAAAATAATTAAAAAAGCAACGGTGATAATTAATTTGTTGTAAAAAAAAGAAAAAAACATCCCCGATGAAAAACTTAAAATCACCAAAGAAAATAAAAAAGCAGAAACAATCGAAAGAATAATTTCATAAATCAAACTGACCGCTACTAATTTCTTTTCTAAACCTTCTCGGGAAGCTAATTGAATCCGACCCAAATACTGCCAGACTGTCCCGGGAATATATTTTCCAAAAGAGGAAAAAATCACAATTTTAACAGCTTTAGGGTAAGAAATCTTTACTTTTGGTTCCAATTTTTCCAAAATTATTTTCCAAATAACCCCGCTTAAAAACAATGCGAAAATCAAAAATAAAAAAGAGACTATTAAATAAAAATAATTAAAAGAGAATTCATATTCACGCAATTTTTGCCAATTGCCAAAAAGAGTTTTCCCTAAAAAGAAAAAAATTAAAAAAACAACCAAATAAGAAAAAAATTTGCCTATTATTCTTTTAGTCGCCATGGTTTTTGAAATTCAAATAAAATCCGATGTTCCCCCTCTGGAACAAACACTCCCATAAAAACGCTATTTATCCTATAAATTGAGGTTTCATTTCCATCTACGTAGGCATGCCAATCGGGTAAAAAATTATATTGTAAAACTAAGTGTTGTTTTGATTTTGACGCAGTTTTTAAATTTATAAAATCATTTCCTTTACTCAAAAGTTCAATAGTGCCTTCACCATCAACGTTTAAATTTTGGCAATCCGAACACTCTACAATAATAGTATTGTCTTCCAATTCACTTTTAACAACTTTTTGATAAGCTAACATTTCATCAAATTTAATAAATTGAATATTTTTAGCAAAATAAAACAATGATCTTGCTTCTTTGTTTTCATAAATAGCCAGAGGAATATTATAAGGCGGGATTTTAGTTTCAAACACTTTAGGAAAAATATTTTCATCTAGGGGATAGCCGCTGATAATATATTTGATGCCTAAAAGATCAAGAATTTTTTTTCGTTCCTGAAATAGTTTTATCTTTTCTTCGATGGGAGCTTTTAAATCGACCAACCTCTCGCCCGCAGTAGTCTGATCAGAACCAATAAAAGCTAACAGTCGAGCCATAGGACGTGACATTAAATTATCGTAATAATCAGCGCTTTCTAAATTATAAATCAAATTCGTATTTGGCGGCAATAATTCCGAAAGAAAAATAAAAGACTCGTCGGGACTTGGCTTTAAAGGAACTGTTAATTTGTTATACTCGGTAAAACCGGAAAAAACAGTAAAAAATTTACCGGGATGATTTTGTAAAAAATTAGCAATCTCCGGCTGGCGAGTGACAGAGGCTCGAGAAATAAAAGGATGATAATTAAAAAGAACTATCAAAAAATTAGCTAAAATAACTAAAACGATTACTTTCGAAAAATTCTCTATTTTTAATTTTCTTTTTTTAAAATAAACAAGAACAAAATAGCTTAGAAAAATAAAAATTAGCGGCAAAAAAACGTGATAATCAAAAATGTTAAATAAACTTTTTATTTCAAAAAAAGTATTTTTTATAAATTGGTGATAATAATCTATGGACAGGCCGGACGTTTTGGCATAAAGATATTTATCAAAATAAGCTTGAGTAAAAACAATGATTTTTTCTCCAAAAAATAAAAAAACCAAAGTTATTAATGTTAAACCTATTAAAAGCAAAAGGATCAACCATTTTAATGTTTTTAAAAGAAAATTGGACCATTTATCTTTTTCAAAATTGACAAACTTTTCTAGGCCAAAACTTACTAAAATACTAGCGGCAAAAGAACCGATAAACATCCAGCGAGAAGGCACTCGAAAATAACTAAAACCGGGCAGTTTATTAAATAACCAAAAAAGAGGTGAATATTTAACTGCTAAAATCAGGCAAAAAAGAAATAAAAAAGTAAAAAATCTTATTAAAGATTGTTTGAAAGCAGTAGCAAAAATAGCAAAAAACAAAGATAACGCCCCTAAATAAAGAAAGGCGCCGCCATTGGCTAAATTAAAAAGAGATGTTTGAAAATATGGTAAAAAATAGCGAATAAAATCACCCGCTCCTAAAGCTTCAGTGGTAGCTTGACTATATGCTACACCCGAAGCTCTGGCAGAAAGCGACGTATATTTAAATACAGGGATAAGTATAAGTAACCCAATTAAGCTACCAATAAAAATCATAATTAAAAATTGATATAAAATTAACGGCTTTCTTTCTTGCCAAAATAAAAACAAAGTAAAAAGAAAACTAGAAAATAATATAAGAAGTGTCCAATTAAAATTAACCCCTAACCAAGAAAGTCCAATTACTAATCCACCCAAAAAAATATACCAAATCTTTTTACTAACGTTGGTTTGCCAAATAATCAAAAATAAAAGAGGCAAAAAGGGAAGCGAAGTTAATATAGAAAGATCGGTAATCCAATTCCACTGACTAAAAACGTAAGTTAAACCACCTATAAAGCCAGCCCAATTGGGCAATCCTAATTTAATTACTAATAACCAAGTAAAAAAAATGGCCAAGCTTAAACTAAGCAAAATTAATAGATTAAAAGCAACGGCGGCTGGAAAAATTTTAAATAAAAAATAGTGGATCGGGGATAAAAACCCCATTGAACCAATAAAATTAGGAAAACCGGAAAAATTATTTGGATTAAAAATAATACTTTGTCCACTTTTTAAAGACGCGGCATAGAAATTAAAATTTGAATAGCTATAGCAAAGAAAATCTCCGCTAAAAAATATTTTTCCGGCAAAAAATAAAGGAGATAAAATTATTAAAATCGGTACAATACTTAACAAGAGTTTGCTATACCAAGTCTGGGTGATCTTTTCTAAATAATCAGCCATAATTTTTTATTTAAAATACTTATTTAAAAAATCGTCAAAAGGAAAAAAATAATTAAAAACTATCTTATGATGACCGGCAGGTACTGCTATGGCCATATAAACTGTATTGGCCTCATAAATTTTTACTTCTTGATCATCTATAAAACATTTCCATCCGGGCAAATTGTTTTGGCTAAAAATTAACCACTGCGGTGAGTTAATTTTAGCGGTAATATGAATAAAACCATTTTCTTTTTTAATTAGATTAACTTCGCCCTTTCCATCTACTTTAATATCAGCCGGACAATTTTGATCACAATTTACAAAAATATCATTATTGGCTAATGGCTCATTTTTTAATTTATTAAAAGCTTTTTCGTAGCTTGAATTAACAAATTCAACCCTGGTGGCAAAATAAAAGAGATTCCTGGCATCTTTATTTTCAAAAATATACAAAGGAATATTATGAGGCGGCACTTTGGTCTCAAAAACCTTAGAAAAAACGTCTTCGTTTAATTGATAGCCGCTAATAATATATCTAATACCCAAGAGGTTTAGAATTTTTTTTCGCTCCTGGAAAATTTTAATTTTTTCTTCCGGACTAATTTCTTCATTAATAAGTTGGTTATCGGTAAATCTGCCTTCAAAAAAACCGCTAGTATATTCACTACCGATAAAACTTAAAACGCGTGACATATGAAGTGTTGATAAAGGATCGTAATAATCGGCACTCTCCAGGCCATATAAAATATTGTTATTTGGCCAAAGAATCTCTGAATTATAAATAAATGAAGCTTCGTTTTCCGGAAAATAAGGATTTACTAATTCTTTATATTCCGAGCGTAAGGGTAAAAAAGTAAAAACTCTACCGGGACGATTCTTTAAAAAATCAACTGTCTCCGGTGTTCGAGCAAAAACCTTTTTAGGGATAGTTGGTAAAAAATACCAAAGTACAAAAATAAAATTAAGCACTATTATTAAAAGAGCCAAAAAGGAAAAATAATTATAATTTTTTGCTTTATTGTAAAAATAGCGCAGAAAAAAATACCCTGCTGCGAGAAATAAAAAAGGAAAAAGAAATTTAATATTTAATGGATCAAAAAGTGGCTTAACGGACCAAAAGGCATTATCAATGAACTCATAGTAATGCTCGATTGGAAACGATCTTGCTTTTTGAGCATAAATATACTGCTTAAAAAATATTTTCAAAATATTGAGAAGCTTATCGGCAAAAAAAAGAAAAACAATTTTTGAAATAAAGGAAACACAACTAATTATTATTAAAGCCCATTTGAAAAATTTAAGTAAAATTGTTTTCCAAACAGTTTTACCCTCTTCATAAAATCGCTGGAGGCCAAAACCGGCCAAAATCCCTGCTGCAAAAGACCCGATAAACATCCATCTGGTTTGACCGCGAAAATATTCTAGTACGGGCAATTTATGCATTAACCAAAAAATTGGCGAATGCTTAATAGATATCAATAAAGTCAAAATAAACAAAAAAGAAAAAAAACGAACGAGCTTATGCTTGCTGGCCAGAGCAAATAAAACAAAAAATAAAGGCAGAACTCCCAGATAAAGAGGCTCGGGGTAATTGGTTATTAAAATGTGATGAAAATAAGGTAAAAAATAACGCACTAAATCTCCCAGCCAAATAGTATTTATTGCAGCTTCATAATAGCTCAACCCGCCAACACGACCCGAAAGAGAAGTAAAAACCATTAATGGGACAAGTTGGACGAGCCCTATAACTAAACCTATCAAATTCATCCCAAAAAAAGCTAAAGGAACTCGAAAATATTCTCTCCAAGAATTTTTCGACTGATAAAAAGCAAGAAAAATAGAAAAAAATAAACTGGCGAATAAAATCTCTACCAACCAATTATAATGAACCGTTAACCAGCTATAACCAATCACTAAACCACCCAATAAAATAATTCGCCAATCTTTTTTTGCTTTAATTTGCCACAATAAAATAAATAAGAGAGGTAAAATTGGCAAACTGTTAGAAATAGCTATTAATCTTAAAATCCTCCACTGACTTAAAACATAAACCAATCCTCCAATTACAGCTGCGCTATTTGAAAGTTTAAATTTTTTAAGAAGCCAGGCGGTAAAAACTCCGCCTAAAACATAATTTAAAAAAGTAAGCCAATTATAAGCAGTTAAGGCGGGAAAAAAATAAAAAAAGAGATGATTTATTGGTGAAAAAAAATTTCCGAGGCTAACAAAACTAGGAAATCCAGAAAAATTACAAGGATTCCATAAAAAACTTTCTCCGCTCAGAATAGCATTCTTAAAAAAAACAAAAAGGGGATAAGCTATATTAAAAAAATCAATGTCAAAATAAACTCTTCTGCCTAAGAGAATAAAACTATCAAGAATAAAAACAGGCAGGGCAATTAAAATAATTATCCCCCACCATTTATTTATTATTTTTTCAATAAAACAAACTATATTATCTATGAAAAGATTGCTAATCTTTAATTTTATATTTTTAGCAAGCTTAATCATAAGGGCATTAAAACTCTTATAAAAGAACCAAAAACTCTTAAGCTAAGTTTGACTACAAAAAAAAGTTCTTTCGGTTTAAAATACCATCTCTTGGGAAGAATCAACCAGCCACCAGAAACTCTGCCTTCTTTTAATAAGCGTAAAATACGCCTAGGCGTTAACCAAAATAAAAGATTTATCTTTAAGATATCCCTTTTTAGTTTTTTTTCAGTAGTTGTGGCGGGAACGTAAGATAAAGGCGAGCTGGCAAAGGCTCCTTCAACTAAAGTGCCACAAGCATTAAGATTTTCCCAGTTTTTACCAGCATTTAATCTATTTTCCTCCTTGGTTATCTCATATAATTCAGTTCCCGGATAAGGAGTGGCGTTATTAAATCTCGCATAATCTACGTCAAGTTCTTGGGCCATTTTATAGGATTGGTATCTTTCCTCGCGAGTTTCTGTTGGAAGTCCCAAAATGAAGGCGGCTGAAACATGAAAACCAAATTTTTTTGCCAATCTAACGGCTTTCTTATTTTGTTCGACGGTTTCATTTTTGTTTATTAATTCCATCAATCTTTCAGAGGCGGTTTCCAATCCAAAAAAAATAGTCTTAAAATTAGCCATTTTTAAATAATGAAGGATTTCCTCGTCTATGGCATCACCCCTTGTTTGGCAATCAAAAACAGCTTTTTTATGAAAATTATTTTGATAAATCAATTCACACAGTCTTTTGGTCCTTTCCCTATTAACAACAAAATTATCATCAAAAAAACTAATGTATTCTTGTTTATATTTATTAATTAATAAGTCAAGCTCTTCAATAACTTTTTCAGGGTCTCTAAAGCGATATACTCTGCCCGAAATAACTTTCTGGCTGCAAAAAATGCAATTATAAGGACATCCTCTGGCGCTTAAAACAAATCCTAAATCATATCTATCTAAATGTTTTTCAAATAAATGATAAGGAAATGGAGGAAGCAAATTTAAATCAGGAAATACTCGGGCTTTGGGATTATGAACAATTTGATTGTTACTGTTTCTAAAGGAAATGCCGGGGATTTTTGAATAATCCTCTTTATCTTTAAGAGTCTTATATAATAAATTTATAGTTTCCTCACCTTCTCCCCTGACCACAATATCAACATAAGGTTTTTTTAGAGCTTCCTCTGGCAAAACCGTTGGGTGTATCCCTCCCATAATAACTTTTGCTTCTGGATATTTTTTTTTAATAATTTTAGCAATTTCGTATCCCCTGCCAATACTAGCCGTATAACAAGATATGCCAAACAAATAAGGCAGAGAAAGATCCCTAGTGTAGCTTTCAAGAATTTCTTCTGTAATGGGAGTAATTTGTTCATCTAAAATTTTTGCGACTTTCCTTTGACTGATAAGATAGCCAACTAATATACCAATCCCTAAAGGTAAACTAACAGGTACATAACGAGAAAAATTTCCTAATTTTTTTACACGATCAAATTGTGGATTAATCAAAATCATTTAATTGTTGTTTTCAGTCTGGCGATGATCGTTTAAAACTTCTCTGACAATATATTTTGGTCGCCGCTTTACTTCCTCGAAAATTTTACCCAAGTATTCACCAATTATACTGATTGATAATAATTGAATACTACCCAAAAATAAAATTATCATCAAAAGCGTCATATAGCCAGAGGGTGCGTTGGGCGAAATTAAATACCAGCCAAAATAAAATAAAATTGCTAAAACGGATAGAAAAGTAACCAGCAAAGCAAGCAATGAAACTATTTCTAAGGGCAGGTATGAAAAAGAAAAAATGCCTTTTTTAGCAGAACGAAAATAACTCCAGTAATTAGTTTTAGCCGAGCCCTTCTTCCTCTCGGCTCTTTCATAATCAATTCCAGTGCTGCGAAAACCGGCCCAAGCCCTAAGGCCCCTAACAAAACGATCGCGCTCGGGCATTGAGTTTATAACATTAATAACCTTTCTATCAACCAAAGAGAAGTCACCGGCATCCCGGGGTATATCAATATAAGAAAGTTTGCGAAAAATTTTATAAAAAAATTTATAACCTAGGCGTTTTGGAAAGCTTCCTCCTCTCTTTTTCCTTATGCCGTAAACCACCTCATAGCCTTCCTGCCATTTCTTAACAAACTCCTCAATTAATTCCGGCGGATCTTGAATATCACCGTCAATCCAAATAATCGCATCGCCCAATGCCTGTTCCGAGCCGGCTGTATAGCCATGATCGGAAGTGCCGAAATTTCGAGAAAAGAAAATAACCGAAATGCGGGAATCTTTTTGGGCCAAATCACGAAAAATTTTCTCCGAGTTATCGGTGCTACCGTTATCGGTATAAATAATCTCCCACCAAGTTGTAATTTTTGATAAAACCGAAACTAATCTTTCGTACAAAGGTAAAATATTAGCTTCCTCATTGCGACAAGGCACTATCACCGAGATTTTTTTATTTATTAATGCCATATTTGGCTAAAAATTTCTTAAAGGTTTGGTAAATATAATTTAATTTTTTCTGATCAATGCCATGATAAAGTCCAATCCAAAAAGAACGACTCATAACAATATCGGTATTGGTAAGTTTTCCGACCTTACGATGTTTAATTTGATAATTTTTAAAATAAGGCTGTCTGGTTAAATTTCCGGCTAAAACTAATCTTGTGCCGATTTTGTGGTCTTCTAAATAATTAATTAAATCTCTTCGCGAAAAAGGACAGTCTTCTTTTAAAGTTAAATAAAAGCCAAACCAGGCCGGCCTGCTTCTGTCTTGCGCTTTGGGCAGAATGAAAAATCTTTCAAATTGTTTAAATTTTTTTATTAACCAGGCAAAATTTTTCTGGCGCGTTTTAGTAAAAATTGGCAATTTTTTTAACTGAACCAAACCCAAAGCTGCTTGAATATCGGTAAATTTCAAATTATAGCCGATCTCTGAAAAAATAAATTTATGATCATAACCGTAGGGAAGATCGCCTAATTTCCAGGAAAATCTTTTGTCGCAAGTATTATCACGGCCGGTTTTACAGCGACAATCCCTGCCCCAATCTCTAATTGAGCGCACAATTTGAGCCAGCAACTCATTATCCGTTACCACTGCCCCGCCTTCGGCTGTAGTCATATGATGAGCTGCGTAAAAACTGCAAGCTGCCAGATCGCCAAAACTGCCGGTATATTTATTTTTATATCGCGAGCCCAAACTATCGCAGTTGTCTTCTATGAGCCACAATTTATATTTACGGCAAAATTTTGTCACTTCATCTAAATTAAAAGGATTGCCTAAATTATGGGGCAAAAAAATAGCTTTCGTCCGCCCTGGGCGGACAGCTTTTTTTAAATCGGCTGTTTTAATATTACAGCTTTCCGGCTCCACATCGACAAAAACCGGTACGAGATTATAAATAATTATTTGATTAACGGTGGTGGGAAAACCGGCAGCAATGGTAATTACTTCATCGCCTCTTTTTAATCTTCTTTTGCCTAATTTATATGACATTAGGCTAGCTACGGCCAACAGATTGGCTGAGGAGCCAGAAGTAGTGGTAATACAATATTTTCTTCCTATAAATTTAGCAAATTTTTCCTCAAATTCATCTGCGAAATGACCTTCTGTCCAATGGCCTTCCAAAACTGCCTCGGTCATAGCAATCATTTCTTTTTCATCGAAAACCTTACCTGAAGCCGGGATATAGGTCTGGCCAGGAATAAATTTCTTATTACCGAATCTTTTTTGGTACTCCTTTTTAATTTCTCTCTCTAAATTTTTATTCATAAAATAAGGAGGGATAAAACTACTCTTATTTTAAGCTAAAATCAGCTTTTTGTCAATTTTAAATAAGTTAGCCCTTGACAAAATAAAAAAAGGGGGGAGTAAAATAAAAAATCCGCTCTTTGTAAATATCTAAAAAGAAAATAATTTCTTTAAAACTTAAAGGACGAACAAAAATGTTCGCCCTCTTTTTATTTTAAAAATTTAAAACGATCTATCTTTCGCTTAAAGCTCGCTTTAATCTCTCCAGTCCTTCTTTAATATTTTCCTGCGAATTAGCATAACAAAGACGGACATAGCCCTCGCCGTACTGGCCAAAGGTACTGCCGGGAAGAAGCGCCACCCTTGCTTTTTCCAAAGCAAACTCGGCAAATTCCGAACTAGTCATGCCAGTTGCCGTAATATTTGGAAAGACATAAAAAGCGCCTTCGGGCTTAAGACAACTTACGCCCGGAAGATTATTTAATCCTTCAACTATAAGATCGCGCCTTTTTCTGTATTCGGCCATCATCTTACTAATCGCGCTTTGATCGCCTAACAAGGCAGCCACGCCTGCTTTTTGAATAAAAGGGGGTACGGCTGAAATAATGGTTTGCACCATTAGTCCCATTTTATCAATCAGTTCTTCCGGTCCAATCGCCCAACCCAAACGAAAACCGGTCATAGCATAGGCCTTGGAAAAACTATCTAAAATAATGGTTCTTTCACGGCAGCCGTCAAAAACAGCCGGCGAATAATGGGGATAATCATAAATCATTTTTTTGTAAGTTTCATCAGTCAAAAGATAGAGATTATGCTCGGCTGCTATTTTCGCCACCTCTTCTATTTCTTCTTTCGTCATAACCGCGCCGGTTGGATTTTGAGGCGAGTTAATAATAATCAATTTGGTCTTGTCGGTGATTCTTGCTCTGATATCAGCCGGATTCATCCTGAATTCATTTTTTTCTAAAAGCGGCACTCCTACCCAACGCACTCCGATAAAATCAAAGGCGGAATAATAAGAAGAAAATCCTGGATCTGGTACAATAATTTCTTCGCCGGGGTTAACCACGCAGCGAGTAACAAAATAAATTACAGAAATTGCCGGCGTGACAATAACCTGAGCGCGAGTTGGCCTGAAATTATATTCCTTTTCCGTCGTCGCGCAAATTGTGTCGCGCAGCTCGTTAATTCCCATGGAATTAGGATAATGAGTTTCTCCCGCTTCAAGTGATTCTACTACGGCCTGCTTGATATGAGCGGGGGTGGCAAAATCGGGGTCACCTATTTCAAAATGAATAATTTTTTCACCCTTGGCTTCTAATTCTTTAACCCTAGCTAGAAGACGAAACATGGGACTGCCTTTTAGAATATAAGCGGCTCGAGATAATTTTAACTCGGACATATTTTATTGATAAAAAAATGAATTAGTTTTAAACCAAGTGATTGTTTTTTTAAGTCCTTCTTCTAAATTGTGTTTTGGCCGCCAATCAAAGGCAGTCCTTGTTTTGGAAATATCTGCCTGCCAAACTTTAGTATCCCAGGGGCTGGAAGAAATCTTATCCCACCAATCTTTGCTCTGAGAGTCGGTAATTTTAATTATTTTGTCAATGACTTCCTTTGAGGTAGACTGATTGCCCGAACCGACATTAAAAACTTCGCCCTTAAAATCGTTGACTCGGCTAATTGTTTTTAGATACAAATCAATAACATCATCAATATAAATATAATCCCTAACTGCATCGGGATTGGCCAATTCAAGGTTTTGATTTTGTAAAGCTTTGATGATATTATCGCTGATCAGTCGCTTTTGATTATCATAAGGCCCGTAAGGAGAAAAAAGGCGAAGTGTTAAAATCGGCTTATTATATCGCTTTGCCTCTAGGCTAGCGTATTGGGTGGCTGCTAGTTTAGCAATACCATAAACACTGACTGGCTGACATAAATCTGTTTCTTTTCTAATTTCATTATTGAGCCCGTATTCAGCGCCGCTGCCCGTATTGATAAAACATTGATAATTAATGGGCCTGGTGGCTCTAATTAAATTAATTGCGCCAAACAAATTAGTTTTGATTAATTGATCTTCGTCTGATTCAATGCCGCTAAAAACACTCACGGCGGCCAAATGAAAAATTATTTCTGGTTTAATTTTTTCAACCGTCTTTTCTAAATTTTCAAAATCGAGCAAATCTATCCGATGTTCCTCAAGATCTTCTAAGTCGCCAAGACGCCACTTGTTGGAATCTTTTCTGATTATAACATGAACTTCAAAATTTTCTTTGACCAAACGATTGACCAAATTAGCTCCGACAAAACCGGTGGCTCCGGTAACTAAAATTTTTTTTCTCGGTGACATATTTTTTTATTATTCTTTTGGTTTTACTATCATATTGGCCAAAAATTCATCACGATCCAAAAGCGGGGCTGAATCTTCGATCGGCCGGCCGAATTCCAACTTGGGTATGATCTTTTGATCGGAAGGAATCCTAACATCGCATAAAACCGGCTTATCGGCAGCTAAAACCTCTTTTATTTTATCTTTCAGTTCAACATTATTTTCAATAACTTTTGTCGCAATGCCATAAGCTTCGGCAACTTTAATAAAATTGGGGAAGCTACAGCCCTTCTCGGGACATGAAGCTTCATATCGGCTTTCCAGCCAAACATCTTGAAATTGTTTAATAATGCCGTAGGAATTATTATTGATAACAAAAATTTTAATCGGCAAACGATAATAAAAGATGGTCTGCAATTCCTGAATATTAATTTGAATGCCTCCGTCGCCAATGATACAGATGGTTGGTTTTTTATCCAAAGCAAAACTTGCGCCAATAGCTGCAGGCAAGGAATAACCCATGGGCGAATGTCCAAAGGCAGAAAAAAGCTGCTGGCCTTTTTTGACCGCGAAACCCTGCATTGTCCAGGTTAAATTACCGCCGGCATCGGTAATAACAACATCGGTGGGATTTGACTCTTCCGATAAAACTTTCATGAAATAATAAATATTGACTTTCTCTTTTTGCTCTTTATATTCTGGCAAACAAATTGGATATTTTTCTTTCCAAACTTTAATTTGCAAAAGCCAGGCGGCAATTTCCGGTTTTTTAATTTTTTCAATTTTTTTATTTATCTTGGTTAAAAAATTCTTAGCATCGCTAATAACAGCCAAATCTGGCTCCAATCCCCTCTTTTTATGCATTTCTGCCGGTTCAATATCCACGAAAACTTTTTTAGCATGAGGAGCAAAATTTTCCGGCCTGCCTCCGGTTTGGCGAGTATCAAGGCGTGAGCCAATTACTAATAAAAAATCGGCGTTTTGCACTGTAAAATTGCCGTAGCGAGTGGCTGAAACGCCAAAGGTGCCGGAAAACAAAGGATGATCGTGGCCGAAAAGATCAACCGCTGCCCAACTCATAGTAAAAGGAAGGCCTGATTTTTCAATAAATTCCTCGGCTTCTGCTTCGGCTTTAGCCAACTTCACTCCAGCGCCAAATAAAACTAAGGGGCGTTTAGACTTCTCTATTAATTCAAAAATTTGTTCCAAGTCATTAACTATTTCTTCGGTATTAATAGTTTCTTCTTCTAAAACAAAGCTTTCTAACTTGTCAGGATCGATTTCAGCTCTTTGGATATCCATCGGTATGTCTAAAAGTACTGGCCCCGGCCGACCCGATTTGGAAACATAAACTGCTTTATCTAAATAATATTTGATTTTTTTTGGCTCGGTTATTTTTATGGCAAACTTAGTAATTGGTCTGACTATATCAACAATATCGGTTTCCTGAAAACCAATTTGCCGCGCTTGACAATCACCTTTTGATTCAGAAGTGTTAACTTGACCCGTGATGTAAAGATTAGGAATAGAATCAAAATAAGCACAACAAATCCCGGTGATTAAGTTAGTCGCTCCTGGGCCGCTCGTGGTCATGGCTACGCCAATGTTACGGCTAACGCGCGAGTAGGCCTCGGCGGCCATTGCACCGGCTTGCTCGTGTTGAACGCAAACGTAATCAATTCGATCATTCTTGCGAAAAGAATCAACTAAATTCATCACCGCGCCGCCGGTAATTAAAAAAACGTGTCTTACCCCAAGATCGGCCAAATAATTTATGACATAATCGGCAAGTTTCATAATTTTAATTTATTATTACCTAAATACTTTCTTAACAACGTCTGTAAATACATCGCTACTAGTTTCTTTTAATAAATTTAATAATTGCTTGAATCTTAGATAAAATTTAAAATAAGCCAGCTTTTGAGCTCGACGTAAATCTTTTATTGATAAAGATTCACAATAAGATTTAGCGGAATGATAATCTTCCATCTCATACTTTTCCTCATCTATCTTTCCTTTTAAAATTAACTGCTGATAAACCTCCGTTCCTGGAATCGGACTAAAAATACTAAAACTTGCCCAGTCAAGAGGTAACTCCAAGGCAAAATTAATGGTTTGCTTGAGTGTTTCAACTGTTTCTCCTGGATAACCTAATATAAAAAACCCCCAAGATTGAATTTTGTATTTCTTCATCAATTCAACGCAAATTTTAACTTTATCAAGATCAAGGTTCTTTTTCATTAACTTTAAAATTGAGGGGCTGCCCGATTCAATGCCAATCATCAATTTTACGAAGCCACATTTTTTCATTAGCACTAACATTTCTTCGTCGATTCTATCTGCTCTAATACCATTAGGGCAAGAAAAAGTTACTCCGGGTAGCGGATTCTTGAGATATTCTTGACAAAATTCAATAACATAACTTTTATTAAATGTAAAATTATCGTCTAAGATATTAAAGTGCCTGGCACCGTGCTCATAATATAATTTTTTTATATCATTAATAACAAAAGTAGGGCTAAAATATCTTACAACCGCACCATTAATAATTGAGGCACTACAATATGTACATCGATAAGGGCAACCTCTGCTAGTAAATATAAAACCTCTTTTATTTTTACCCCAATCGAAATTAGGACTACGTTTTCTTAATTTATGATAAGCCTCTAAGTTTAAATTATCCCAATCTATGGGAAAATGTTCAAGCTCTTTTTCTCGAGATAAAGAATTTATTTTTATTTCATCCTCCTTAGTTCGCCAAACTAATCCCAATATATCTTCATAATTTATTTCCCTATCTTCATTAATTCTTTGTAAAAGTAAAGGCAAACCAACCTCTGCTTCGCCAGCAAAAGCAAAATCTATTTCCGGAAACTTTTTCATTGCTCTTTCGGGGACAACCGAAGGATATGGCCCACCAACAATAATTCTTACCTTATTGCCAAAAAGTTGACGTGCTATTTTAATATACTCTTTAACTGTATTTATATAACAACTCCAAAATCTTATCGCAATAATTTCTGGCTTTTCTTTTTTAAAAATTTCTTCTACTTTAGCAAAATCTGCGCCTAATAATTGAAAATCTATTATTTTAACTTCGGAAAATCCGTTACTCTTTAGGGCAGCTGACAAGTGGCCCAAGGCAATTTGAGGAAAGGGATAATAATATTTCTCTTTTAGATCATGCGGATTAATAAGTAAAATTTTCATTCTTTTATTTGGTTTTTAAAAATTCGCGGTACCAATTGATAGTTCTTGCAAGGCCCTCTTCCAAACTGTATTTTGGTTGCCAGCCCAAAACGAGATTGGCTTTTTGGCTTGATAAATATTGAACTTTAATTTCACCCGAGGCCTGATTTAAAATTTGAGGCGTAAGATTGCTACCCATTAAACTTAAAATTTTAGAAACCATTTCTATGACTGATAATCTTTGCCCCGAACTAAAATTAAAGGCTTGGCCGGCTAATTTTTTCTCTTCTAATTTCTCTGCTAAGAATAAATAAGCTTCGACTACATCCTCAACATAAAAATAATCTCTTATTAAGCTGCCATCGCTGCGAATAACAGGCGTTTTGCCAAAAATAGCTGCTTTAATTGTTCCGGGCACCACGCGATTAAAATTTAAATCTCCTCCGCCGTAAAAATTGCCACAACGGGAAATAACGACGGGCAGATTATAAGTTTTGAAATAACTTTGAGCAATTAAATCAATGCAGCTTTTAGAGACATCGTAAGGAAATTCCCCCTTAAGCGACATTTCCTCGGTATAAGGCAGTTGAGTCTGACTGCCATAGGCCTTATCTGAAGAAGCTACAATAATTCTTTTGACTAAAGAGCTGCGGCGACATGCCTCCAAAACCTGCCAGGTACCACGAATATTTGATTCAAAGGTGGAAATTGGATTTCGATTAGCAATCGGCACAATTGGCTGCGCGCCTAAATGGAAAATTGTGTCAATTTCATATTCTCCTAAAATCCTTTCAATTAAATCGCGGTCCCTAAAATCGCCATAAATAAGATTAATTTTTGAAACATAACCGGAATAATATAAATTTGATTTTGGCTCAATATCCCTTAAAACGCCGGTAACATTAGCTCCTGCGTCAACTAAATATTTAACCATCCACGAGCCTAAAAATCCTCCACAGCCAGTTATAAAAACATTTCTATCTTGCCAAAAATTTTTATCCATAAAAACCTTTCTATCCCTCCCAGATTTTCCAAGGACGAATCCCCGCCTCCCACATTTTATTTAATTCTTCATACTCTTTGTAAGTATTCATGCTGTACCAAAAATCGTCATGATGATAAGCCGCCAACTGGCCTTCATTGGCTAATTTCATCATAGGTTCTTTTTCTAAAACGCAACTATCGTCCTCAGAAAGATAATCAAAAATCTTTTTCTTACAAACCATAAAACCGCCGTTAATCAGGCCTTCTAATTTTGGCTTTTCTTTAAAAGATTTGGCTAATCCATTTTCGTATTCAATTACGCCGGCAAAAGTCGAAGGATGGATACAAGTCAAAGTGACGATTTTATCTCTATCTTTATGAAATTCTAATAATTTATTAATATTAACATTCGCCAAGCCGTCGCCATAGGTTAAAAAGAAATTTTCCTCGCCTTCAAGATATTTTTTAACCTTAGCAACTCTAGAGCCCGTCATTGTTTCAAGGCCCGTGTCAACAAAAGTTATGTTCCAATCCTCTAAATTACCGCTATTATGATGAAAGATTCTCTCTTCTTGGGAGCGCAGTTTCAAAGTAAAATCATTGGCCAATTCTTCAAAATTTAAAAAATATTCCTTAAACATCTCTCCTTTATAGCCCAAGCAAAAAATAAAATCCTTATGGCCAAAGCGAGAATAAATCTTCATAATATGCCAAATAATCGGCATTTTGCCAATTGTGGCCATCGGCTTGGGCTTATACTCGGTTTCCTCCCTGAGGCGCGTTCCCTTACCGCCGCATAAAATAACCACTTTCATAATATTGAATTCTTATATTAAATTAATCAAATATCTACCTATATTATAATAGTTTTAAAAATTTGTCCAGACCCTAGGCCGAGCTTGCCCATTTTTCGTGCCAAAGCTCGAAAATAACTAAAGTCCAAAGCTGTTTA
Source organism: bacterium (assembly GCA_043798995.1). GTDB lineage: Bacteria > Patescibacteriota > Patescibacteriia > JAACEG01 > JAGUWE01 > JAGUWE01. Next base: position 76,194 of record JAZDOD010000010.1, on the reverse strand, counting down.
CGATTATCTTTTTTGCCGGAGAAATGCTCTTCGAGCAAATTCTTAATATAATTATAATTGAAAATGTTTTGGGCGGTGATTCTTCTTTCGGATAACATATCTAAACAAAAATCCCGCAGTTCGCCCCTAAACCATTTAGCTACGGGCATACCGAAACCTTTTTTCCGACGCCTAATTATCTCGTCGGGCAGCTTTCCGGCCATTACTTTTTTGAAAAGATATTTCATTTGATATCCCTTAATTTTATAATGAGCTGGCAGACTATTAACAAAATCAACTAAGGTATAATCCAAAAGCGGGGCTCTCACTTCCAGGGAATTAGCCATAGAAGCGCGATCAACCTTAACCAACAAATCATCTTGCAGATAAAGTTTGATATAAAGATAGGCGATGCGATGCAGAACATCGTTTTCTCCGCTTGTTCTTTGCCAATAATCATCGGCTTCGGAAAAGAGATTAGCCCCGTTTATATTCCGATAAATTTCCGGCTTAAAAAGATAAGCCAATTCTTTGGGAGAAAAAGAGCCCAACCAAATTAAATGGCGATATTTTTCAGGCCAGTCAATACCGCTTATAAATTTTTTAAGTTGGAAATCAAGGCTAATATTGTCAAAAGAAGTTGGCAAACGATTGATTAAATTATCAAAAAGGCCTCTGCGTAATAAACCGGGAATTAAACCATAAATTTGCGCCAATTTTTGAGCTTGGAAAGTCTGATAACCCATAAATAATTCGTCTCCCCCGTCTCCTCCAAGGGCTACAGTTACTTGGCTGCGTGTAAATTTGGAAAGCAAATAAACCGGCACTATTGAGGCGTCGCCCAATGGCTCGTCTAAAAAAGAGGCAATTTGCGGCACTAAATCCAATAAATCCTTGGCTTCCAGCATCTGTTCGTGATGATCGCTGCTTAGATGCGCAGCGACTTTTCTGGCATAAGATGATTCGTCAAAGGTTTGATCGGTAAAACCGATGGAAAAAGTCTTAACCGGTCGGCCAAGGGCTTTTTGCGCATAATAAACCAAAGCGCTGGAATCAATGCCGCCACTTAAAAAAACTCCCAAAGGCACATCGCTAATTAGTCTAATTTTAACAGCTTCGCTTAATCTTTGATCTAATTCTTCTAATAAATTATTGAAATTTTTTCCGCCAGAGGCGGATCCGCCTTCGGCGGAAATTTTTAAGTCAAAACTGATTTCCCAGTATTTCTTAATTTTAATTTTTAAATCTTTGCCTGCTACTAAATAATGACCGCCTTCTAATTTATAAATATTTTCAAAAATTGAAAGCGGCGTTGGCACGTATTCCATGATTAAATATTTAGCCAGGGCCTGAAAATTAATTTGTCTTTTTACCAGCGGATGAGCTAAAATTGCTTTTAGTTCTGAGGCAAAAATTAAAGTCTCACCAAATTTTCCCCAATAAAGCGGTTTTTTGCCTAATCTATCCCGAGCTAAAATCAGTTTCTGTTTTTTCTGATCATATAAAGCCAAAGCAAACATACCATTCAACTCTTTAAGAAACTCCTCTCCCTTTTCTTCGTATAAATGAACTAAAACTTCAGTATCGGTCTTGGTAGAAAATTGGTGATTTTTTCCCACTAAAAATTTTCGTAGTTCTAAAAAATTATAAATTTCACCGTTAAAAACCACGACTATTGATTTATCCTCATTATAAATTGGCTGTTGGCCAGATTTAAGATCAATAATGCTTAAACGGCGATGTCCGAAATAAATATTATCTTTTATAAAAAAACCAACGTCATCCGGACCCCGATGACGCAAACTTTCAGTCATTCTTTCTAATATTTCTTTATTCCCCTGGCCAATGAAGCCAACGATGCCGCACATATTTCAAGTTAAAAGTTTCAGCCCGAGGCTGATCCGCCTTTGGCGGAAAAAATGAAAAGTTAAAAATTATCCGCCAGAGGCGTGCTCCCGAGGCGCATCCGCCTCTGGCGGAGACCCGCCTTCGGCGGGAAAATTGATTTTTTCTTTAATTGAATAAATCGGTCGGCGCTGAGTTTCATGATAGACCCGCATTATCATTTCGGCTAAAAGACCGATCAAAACAAATAAAACTCCTATAATAAAAAACAAAGCTGTTAAAACCGGCAACGGCGTTTCAATAAAATCTTTCTGTCCACTTACTTTATAATAAACGGCTAGTCCGCCGGTCAGAAAACTCACGAGAATTGAAATAAAGCCCAATGAGCCAAAAAAGTGAATTGGCTTGGTTGAATAGCCGCTCAAAAATTTAATTGTCAAAAGATCAAGTAAAACTTTAAAAGTCCTCCCCAGGCCGTATTTTGATTTACCATGGACTCTGGGTTGATAATTAACTTCAATCTCAGTGACACGCGCTCCCTGCCAAGAAGCCAGGGCCGGAATAAAGCGATGCATTTCTCCGTAAAGACCAACTTCCTTAATAATCTCGCGCCGATAAGCTTTTAAAGTACAGCCGTAATCGTGGAGCTTAACCTTTGTCACAACCGAAATCAACCAGTTGGCAGTCATTGAAGTCAGCCGACGGCTGAAAAATTTATTTTGCCAGCGGTTTTTGCGCCAGCCGGAAACCACATCATAACCCTCGTTGATTTTGGCAAGCAGTTGAGGAATATCTGCCGGATCATTTTCTAAATCGGCATCCAGCGGAATGATTATTTCTCCCTGGGCATGATTAATGCCAGCAGATAAAGCGGCTGTTTGGCCAAAGTTTTTGCGAAAATCAATTATTTTTAAATTGGCCTCCTTTTGGGCCAAATCCTTTAAATAATCTAAACTTTTGTCGGTTGAACCGTCATTAATAAAAATAATCTCATATTTATGATTCAGTTGGGATAAGGCGAATTTAATTTTTTCGGATAAATCTCTTAAATTGTCCTGCTCGTTATAAACGGGAACAACTAAAGAAAGATAATAATCGGACATAATTTATTTTATAAAACTTAGAATATTTTTTGCCCTTTTTTTCCAGCTATACGCCTCAACATCTTGCAGGGCCTGTTTCGCAATCTTAGCAGAAAAATCGCTATTTTGCAAGACAGAGGCGATTCCCCCAGAAAGACTTATTGGATCATCGGATTTTACTAAAATTGCGTTATTTTCAGAAAGTACCTCGCGAATTGATGGTAGATTGGAAGCCACGATTGGACGCCCAGAAGCCATATATTCAAAAAGTTTAAGCGGCGAAGTATAAAATTGAGAAATTTTTTCACGAGCGGAATTAGGCAAAATTAAAACATCAGCCGCTTTGAGCCAATAAGGGATTTCACTGTAGGGCCGATGGTCGACGACTAAAACGTTAGTTAACTTATAACTTATAACTTTTAACTTAAAACTCTCAATGTCTTCTTTCGTGCCCCCGACAAAGACAAATAAAATTTCTGGTTTCTGGTCGCGTCTGCCGGACGGCAAGGCAGGGATTTCGGATTTTCGTGCTGCTTCCAGCAACACGGCCACTCCTTTCCATTTGTATAAATGGCCCGCATAAAGAACTATTTTTTTGTCTTGGGGTAAATTCAATTTTTGTCGGCAACTTTCCTGACTTTCACTGATATTAAATTGTTCAAGATCAACGCCATCGGGAGCTACCAATGTTTTTTCCGACTCAATGCCTTGTTTAATCAATAAATCTTTAAGTTGGTGGGTTATCACAATAATTTTTTTGGCTTTTTTAAAAATTCGGTTATAAAAATAGAAATTACTTTCAGGAAAAGCGTGCATTTCATAAACAAAGTTTTTTTGCCAAAAACTTAAAAAATACAAACTAAACTCATCGCGGGAATAAATCAAGTTCCCTCTTTTAAAAAACAAATAAAAATTAGAAACTATGGCAAAAGAAAAAGCTTGCAACCAAAAACCCCAGGGACTGAACCAACGACTAAGTGGCACCAAATCCAAAGAAAATAACTTGGTGATTTTGAATTTTGTCTTTAAATTATAATAAGAAAACGGATCGATATTTTTAAACTTCTGATTAAACCGAAAAGGCAAAACCAATTCCACCTCAACGCCCTCGCGGACAAAGGCCTCGCAAGTTTTCATAATTTGGATTCCGTGGGCTTTCTCCGCCGGAATCCGAGCGTTGGCAAGATAAATTAATTTCATATTGGTTTTAATAAAATAACATAACGAAGAGGTAAAAACGAAAATGGTATTCTTTTGATTCTTATTATTTTAAACTGATCCTTAGTGATATTTTTAAATAATTTTAAACCAAAACTGTGCAAATGCCATTCTTCATCCATTTTCTTGGAAATTTTTTGAAAAAAGAAATCGAAAATCCTTAGCTTAATTAAAATCTTTTTAAAAAAATTTATCGCCCCTTCGTTCGGGATAGAAATAACTGCCAAACCGTCTTTACCAACGATTTTGCCTATCTCTTGAATTGCTTTTTGGGGATTTCTAATATGCTCAATTACTTCGCTGCAATATATTTTATTAAATTTCATTGACGGGAAATACTCGCTCAACTGCTCAACATCGCCTTTTACCAAACTGACTGCCTTGTCTTTTAATTTATCTTTAGCAATATCTAAAATATAAGAAGAAATATCAATTCCAAAAAGCTGGCCCTTTTTTATTTTTTTTAAAATATCACCTGCTCCGCAACCAACATCTAAGATTACGTCTTCATCCCGAGCGTCCAAAAAATCTAAAATGGCCTTGGTTCGTTTCTTTTCAATAAATCTGATAACAAAACTGGCGTTCTCGTGATAATGCTCTAAATCAAATTTCTTAATCATCTCGTCATTCCATTTTTCAAAATCTTTTATTTCTCTGGACATACTATTTTACCCCCTTCCCCCGCCAACTATTTTTATTGCGCCAACTTATGATAATGTCAGATAAATTATTTTTCTTAAACCAATCTTCAAGTTCGTCACGGCGAAGATAAAAAGCCGTTGGCGCCAATAAGTGATCAAAAACGATTGAATAATTTTCCTTAAAAGAAAAACCGGAGATCGAATATAGATAATCGTTATAAAAAAAAAATTTCTTAAGCGAGGAGAGGCACTTAATTTCATTAACCGGCCGATAAACCAATTTAACCAAAATTTGTAAAACCAGGGCTGGAAAAAAAGAAACTATTTTTAAAACTCCTAAGGGTAAACGCGAGGTAAAAAAAATTCTTAAGGGGTTTAAAATATAAATAATCCAATTATTGCCTTCGCGGCCATAAACCCAAGCCGAAATCGTCCCATTTTGTTTTAAGTGCTTAACTAAATTAGTAAAACCGGCTCCGGGATCCGGCAAATGATGAAGCACGCCGATTGAGTAGATGTAATCAAAAAAATCTTTTCTAAAAGGCAAGCGGTAAATATCGGCTTGAATTATATGGACATTGGGAAAATCTTTAGTATTTTTATAAGCTACTTTAACGGTCTCGCCTAAATCAATGCCGATCACTTCGCGCGCGCCGAATTTTGCCGACCAATAAATATGACGGCCCTTGCCGCAACCGGCATCCAAAATAATTTTGCCCGGGAAAAAATCTTCGCGCACCGGATAAATCCAATCCAGAAACTGCGCTTTATACTTATCTGTCAGCATTTTAAAATGTTGCCATTCATAAGAAAAACCTTCCGCTGTTTTTTCTTTATCGCGAGCCACCTCGTCAACTATTCTCGGCACAGCGTTTCGAATAAAATATTCTTTACCGCAGCCGACGCAAATTAATTTCCCAAAAATAATTTCTGGCCCATCTTTCTCAAAAATTTCTAACCGAAATTCGCTCTGACAACCGGGACAGCAAAGATAATTTAACAAAATTTCTTTCATAAAATTACAATTTATAAATCTCAACTATCGGTCCTAAATTTTTCATCTGAAATAAAACCCAAGCCGGGCCCTGGTAGTTGCCGTTAAAATCATATGTGTCATCAGAAGCGGTGCTGGTGAATTTTTTTATTAATTGACCGGAGCTAATTAAGTTCAAATCCTGGTTGGTTAATTCCCCTTTTTGCCAGTATGAAACAATAAAATATTGGTAACTATTCTCACTGGCATAAGTAAACATACTTTCCGGCAAAACTTTATTTAAATAATGTAAATCCAAAACATCATAAGCTGGCTTTGGGTATTTACTGGGAGATAAATCTAATAAGGTCCGATCAATTGTCCGAAGCGACGTTGGCGCTAAACTTTCCTGAAGTTTAATCGCTTCTTTGGTCGGCATTATTTTGACTTGCTGAAGATCAGCAATTATCTTGGAATTTGGCGAAATATTTTCCCCAAGCCAATCAAGAGCCAAAAGCCGTGTATCTTTTTGTGAAAGCAAAAAATCAAATTTTAGCCCCACGCTTAAAGGATAAACCAAAACTATTAAAACAATTAAGGTCTTGGCCAATTCGCTTTTTAAAAAATTTAATAAATAATCAATGCCATAAGAAGCTAAAAGAATCAAAAATGGCAACAAGGGCAAAGTGTATCTGACTTCATGGTGTAAAAGAAAATAAAACAAACTGATATAAACAAATGGGAAAAAAAGTAAAAAAATTAATTTTTCTTTGGCTTTTAAAAAAAGTAAAACGATTCCGGTTAAAGAAAAAAATAATATTACCGGCTCAAAATAGAGCAGATTTAAAAAATAATAGAAAAAACTGCCAAAGTAATCAATAATATTTTTTACTCCCTTTACTCCCGCATCTTCACCAATAGTTAGTTTTAAAAATTCTTGAGGATATAAAGCAATAAAGATAAACGCTATTAATAAAAATATGCCTATCATCAGCCAAAAATTTTTATTTTTAATTTTTTGGCTAAATTTCCCCTCGCCAAGAAAAAAATAGGCAAAAACCGGCAGTAAAAAAGCAATGGCTGTCACGTAAGTTATGCCAAAAGCTAAACCAGCAACTGCTCCACTTAAAACAAAATATTTTTTGTCTTTATCTTGCCAAATTTGCCAAGCTAAATAAACTAAAAGTAAGGTTAAAAAACAAGCCGGCAGCCAATGGCGAGTAAAATGGGAAAGCTCAAGATGAAAAAAACTTGTTGCTAAAAATAAAGAAGCTAAAATTCCTGAACGCTTATTAAAAATTTTTCTGCCAACCAAATAAATAAGATAAACCGAAGCGGTGCCAATTAAAGTAATTAAAAAACGAGCCGCCAACCAAAGAAAGGCAGGATTAATGACTAAATAATTTTTGAAATCCGTGAAACTCCCAAACCCGCCAAGAAAATATTTAATTAAAACTAAAGGCGTCAAATAAATTAAATAAAGATAACTCATCAGGGGCGGATAATATAAAAGTTGAAATTCTTCAGGGTGAAGCGCCGGAATTAAGGTCTTAAGTTCTGCCATTCTTAAAGCACCTGCAACTTGCGATTGCTCGTCGCCTACTAAAAAATGAGGCAAGCCGTAACCCATGCCCCAAACTCGTAAGAAAAAAGTTAAAACTAAAATTAATATTATAAAAAATTTATTTTTCATAAATTTTAAAAATAATGTCCTTGAGTGATTTGCCCAAAATTTTCGGCGTAAGTTTTTCTTGATATAGTCGATAGCCGTTTTGAGCTATTCTTTCCCTTAAACCGGGATTATTTTTCAGTTCTAATATTTTTTGAGCTAAATCGCGGGGGTCAGCGGTTTGGCAAAAAAGGCAGTTGACCTTATCCTCTAATAATTCTTGAGCCGCTGTTGTTTTAGCTGTAATAAATGGCTTAGCACAAGCCAAGTAATCAAAAACTTTATTTGGAATAACCCGATTTGCTTTGGGCGTATGGCCAAAAATACCTAAACAAATATCGGCTTGATTAATATACAAAGACAGTTTTTCATAAAAAACTCGCGGCAAAAAAGTAATGTTCTTTAGTCCAAATTTCTGAACCAGCTCGACTGCCCCTTGATATTCTTGGCCAGATCCTAAAAGATTGAAATGAAAATTTTCCCCTTTTAGGATATTCGCTGCTTCAATAATATATTTTGCGCCCTGCAACGGTATATAATTACCGTAGAAGAAAACTAAAATTTTGCCACTGGGTTTTGCCGGCAAATCGTTGCTTGATAAAACTTCCCGAGGTTTCATTAAATTATCATCGGTCCCAACAAAGAGACGGAAAAAATTTTCTTTCTTTATTTTAAACTCGCTAATAAAATATTTTATCTGTTCATTAGTATCTAACAAAATTTTATCAGCCAATCGGCATGACAGCCAATCTAAAAACCACCAGTATCTGGACTTAAGGCTCTGTGGGGCGAAAAGACGCCTATCAAAAACATTTGAATCGTAAAGCGAAACAAAAGCGTCAAAAATAATCTTCCGGCGTGAAATTAATTTAGCCAAAATCATAGCCGAATGTCCCGGAAAACCAACCAGCATTACATCGTACTGATTTCTAATCTTTAAATGTTTCAAAAATAAACGCCAAAATTTTTTAATACCGCTTGAACGGTCATTGCATTCAACAACTTCAACGTTATTCTCTGTCAGCCCCCTTATCAAAACTCTGTTTCTTGAGTAATCGGTTTTATAATTCCCGAAATAACAAACCTTCATAAATTAAATAAATTGCTCAATAATTTTCTCAACTAATTTATCTAAATTATGGCTTTCAACCACAATTTGCCGTAATTTGCCGCTTAACTCTTTTTTTCTATCCTGATTTAAATTAAAAACCCACAAAATTTTCTGGGCTAAAATCTCCGGCTGATTTTTTTCTACCATCAACTCGGTCGGCAAAATTTTACTAAAGGCTTCGTTGCTGGTTAAAACTAAAGCGCCGCTGGCCATTGCTTCCAGCACGGCTTTATCCAAACTGCCCGTATCGCTTAAATTAACAAATAAATCGGCCGACTTAAAATAAGAAGCAATCTCCCTATGGGGAACAGCGCCGACAAACTCAACTTTTTCTCGAAGGTTCATTTTTTCAACCATCTCTTTTAAGCTGAAAAAATAACTGGCTTGTTCGGCTAAACCCGGTGAACCGATAATTTTAATTTTAAAATCTAATTTATTCTGCAAAATATCAGCGGCTTTAATTAAAGTTTCATAATCTTTAGTCGGCGAAATACGGCCAACAGAAAGAATAATAAAGTTTTTGTCATCCTGAGGAGTTCCACTCTCAGTGGAACGACGCGAGGATCCCGCTAAATTTTCACGGGATTCTTCATCCGCCTTTGGCGGACTCAGAATGACATTAGAAGGTTTGAATTTTTCCACATCAATACCGTGACCTACAACTTTTACTTTTTTACTTGGCAAACGAAAGCTTTCGGGCGAAGCGGTTAAAACCGCATCAGCTAATTTTTCCATTAGTTTCAGCCGCCAAGTTACCGCTTTATGCGTATACCAGCTAACAATTTTTTTCTTAAATAATTTAGCGTATGGGGCAATTAAAATTGTGTATTCAGGATTCATATGACAAAAAACCCCATCAACAGTGGGGGTCAGTTGCCAAGCCAGTTTTTGGAAATTCAAACATAATGCCAATCTACGAATTAGACGCGAAGACCGCGAATATTTATCTCTGTTTAAAGAATAAATTTCTACGTTTTCTGGCAAACCCGAAATATTACCTTTTTCCAAACAAATCACTTTTAAACTATCAGTTTTTTTGGCTATTTTTTTAATCCAATTGTAAGCAAAGCCGGCTAAGGCATCGTCTTGATCAACTTTTCTGGTAATCATTAATAGTTTCATAAAATCACCGCCCAAATCTCAACCTTAAAATAGTAATAAAAAAAATAATAATTTCTTTTCTTGATAATTTAGATTTACCCTGCGTCCGATCATTAAAAATTACCGGCACTTCTTTAATTTTTAAATTCGCTTTCTCGGCTAAATAAATAGTTTCTTCAAAAAATGAATAACCGTTGCTCTTTACCTTTTCGTAATTTATGGCCAAAAGAGCTTCTTTTTTATAGCAGCGGAAATTAGTTGTCACATCATAAGTTTTAAGGCCCAAAAGCAGCCGCGAAAGCCACATTGCGCCGGCGCTGCAAAAACGCCGCCACCAATTCCAGCCAACTACTCCGCCACCCGCAATTTTGCGCGAACCAATTACGATGTCAAAGCCGGACTGGCTTTGCGCCAAAAGCCGCGGAATATCCTGCGGGTTATGAGAAAAATCAGCGTCCAAAGAAACAATTAAAATTGCTCCTTTCTCAATGGCTCGCTTAAAACCAGTAATTAAAGCGCTCCCCAGACCCAATTTGCCAGTCCTATGGATTACTTCAAGGGCATAATTTTTTGCCAATTCGTCGGCAATTTTTCCTGTCCCGTCGGGCGAACCGTCATCAACCACAATCATTTCTAAATTTTCAATCGGCAAAGAAAAAATTTCTTTGACTAATTTTTCTAAGTTATCTTTTTCATTATAGGTCGCAATAACAACAATGGTTTTATCAGACATATTAAATATTTTCCCGCCAATAATTTAAAATTTTGTCCAGCATCTCTTCAAAGCTAACTTTTGGTTGCCAACCGGTAGCTTCGAAAAATTTAGTATGATCACCCAAGAGAACCATCACGTCAGATGGCCTTATTTTTGAAGGGTCGGGTTCAGCTGTAATTTTAACTTTGGCGCGGGAAACCAAATAATCAAGCACTTCTTTGATTTTATAGGTTTTACCTTGGCAAATATTATATGGCTCGCCGTATTTGCAATGCTTCACAGCCAAGGCGTAAGCTTTAACCATATCTGTAATGTCAGTAAAATCTCGGCAAGCGTCTAAATTGCCGTGTTTTAAAATTGGCTCACACAGCCCCTTCTCCGCCTCGGCAATTTGCGAAGCAAAAGCTGAGGTGACAAATTGCCGCCCCCGACGCGGCCCCTCATGATTAAATCCCCGGGTAATAACAATTTTCTGACTATAAGAATAATAATACTGCTGGCCCAGCATATCTTGAGTAATTTTGCTGACCGCATAAGGCGAAAGTGGCCGCAGAGGATTGGTTTCTTTAATTGGCAATTCGTTTTCATAAACCAAACCGTATTCTTCCGAACTGCCGGCAACATGAATAACCGGATCAATGCCAAGCACCCGACAGACATCAAAAATATTAAGCTCGGCCGAAATATTATTAAAAAGAGTGTGTTCAGGATTATCCCAGCTGGCTTTAACAAAGCTTTGGGCAGCTAAATGATGAATAACATCGGGTTTTACCTCATTAATAACCCGAAAAACTGAATTGCGATCCCTTAAATCACAATCAAAAAGTTTGATTTTATTTTTTATCTGCTCAATATTTTTTAGCTCGGTGCCAGTGTGATGAGTGCGATAAGTGCCAAAAATTTCCTCACCTTCGGCAAGGTAATATTCAGCTAAATGGCTACCGACAAAACCATTGATACCGGTGATTAAAATTTTCATAATTTTAAAATTTTGGAACGAAAATTATAAATTATGCTAATAAAAAATATTACTAAAGGAATAAGAAAAATTATATAAGAGTCCCAAAAGGCCTCTTTGTAACTTAGATAAGCGTAAAAAAACTGAAAGGCAAAACTAACCGCTATCAGCGGCCACAATTTTTCATATTCAACTAAAGGCAAAAGGGCTAAAAAAATCAAAGCCAGATTAAAAGTAGTCAGGTAATACATATCCAAATGATGAAAACTGGCCGGAATTATCAAAGAAAAAAAAGCAAAAGCTATTAAGGTATAATATAATTTTAAATCGTGAAAATATTTACGAGGATAAAAAATAGCCAAAAGCGCCAGAAAGGAAATAAAGGGCGAAAGATGAATCATATCCATAAAGTGAAGCGGCTGGAGCGGCGAATAATTATGAATGCTGAAATAATTCTGGAAAGCGTAAAATAAATTAGGAATAAGTCGGCTTGGATTAAAAAGTCCGCCGGCAGTCAAATCTTGATGAGCGCCGATAATAACCCGCTGGATCTGGCTAAGCTGGATTGCCAAATAAAGAATAGGAAAAATTAAAGCCAGAAAAAACTGCTTAACTTTTCTTTTATAAATAAAAAAAGGCAAAAGACAAATGGCAAAAGGTTTGGTAATTAAGGCCAGTCCCAGAGACAAAAAAGAAAATTGCGGCTTTTTATACAATAAATAAAGCGTCAGAACGACAAAAAAAAGAAAACTGGCCCAGATAAAACCGCGGAAAGCCGTAAAATAGTGAAGTGGCATTAGTACATAAAGATAACTTGCCATAATGCCTGCCAACTGCGATTGAAATATTTCCCTTACGGCTAAATAAATAAAAACGATTATCAAAAGAGCGGCAATAATTTCAAAATAATTGATTGAATAACTTGAACCGGTCAGCCAATAAATTAAGGCGGCAAAAAGCGAGGGGCCATGAAAACCCGGAATGGACATATCCAGCCGATGCTCTTTAACCAAAGTTTCGGCAAACTTTTGATACAAAAAGCCGTCATCCATTTGGGTAATTCTGGTGTTTAAAAAAACAAAACCAAGTAAAATAATTAAAAAACCCAGATGAAAAGTTGGTTTTTTGAAATATTTAAAAACTTCTCTTATTTTAGGCATAAATTAGCTTTTTGTCAATTTCACTATAAATAAAAAAAGAGTTTTCCTACCTTTATTTTACCCAAACGAGCTAAAAAGTAAAGGTCTGATTAAAAATAAAAGGGCTCGTTTTTGAGCCCTTTGTCTTGAATTTTTTAAAGGTTTTTTAGCAACCAGTTAATCTCTTTTAAGCGGCCGCGTATTATGTTTGAAACAACCGCGTCTTCAATTAACTTAATAGTATAATTAAGGTCATCATAAGAGGGTATTATAAAGCGTTTGATCTTTCTCTTAATTGTTTTCTCTTTTAGATGATGTCCAAGTAAGGGCCAGATTTTAAAATATTCTCTTAATAAATCTTCTGCGTTATCAAACTCCCCCCTTTCTGCCCTCTGACAAAGTAATTTTGTTTCCCTGACAAACTTTAATAGTTTTCTCTTCCGTTTAATAATTTTTTTCTTTAAAACTTGCCACACATCATCCTATGACCTCCTTTTTAAATTTTTAAGGCACAGCTGCTCCTATAAAAAATAAAACAATAAGTGCTAAAAACAAGGCAATGATTCTAATAGGTGATGGTGTAGGGCCTTCAATGAAAGTTATAACTAAGAGCGTTGATAATATTATGAGCGTAATCAATCGTATCCGAGAATATGAATAAGGATGCAGTTTGCCAATGAACCTTTCAAAAATTTGCTTGGGTTTTCCCTTCTCTCCCATTTTTCCCTCCTTTTTTATTTTCTAAAATTCAATGAACAAAATTTTATATAGCTTATAATAAAAGATTTTATTTGTCAATCATAATTTACCGGCCGAAATATCCTGCCAAAAATTGATGATTTTTTGCGTATTAGCTTGACCGCTAAAGTTTTTCCAAACTAACTTTCTGCCGTTCTCCCCTATTTTTTTAGCTTCCTCGGGATTATCCAGCAAATATAAAATTTTTTGAGCCAGCGCCTCCGCATCGCCAATCGGCACTAAAAAACCATTATAGCCATCTTTGACAATATCTTTGGCACCGGTGGTGGCCGTGGCTACCACCGGCCTGCCGGCGGCGTTAGCTTCAACCAAAACTTTACCAAAACTTTCATGAGTTGAACTTGATACCAATAAATCAACCGCGCTATAAATGATCGGTAAATCAGTTATAGCTAATTTTGGCCCAGCTAATGGCTCTTTGGTTGAATCAAATAATTTAAGTTTTTCTTTGATCTCGGAAAATTTTATATTTTGATTAAGCCGGCCCAATTGCAAAAGGCGAACTTCGGGCTTTTTTTCTAAAACCAAAGCAAAAGTTTTAGTCAAAGTTTCAAAATCTTTAGCCGGGTCTTCCCGGCCAACGTGCAAGATGGTTGGATGGCCTTTGAGAAAGTTGGTTTTGAAATCTAAAACTATCTTTTCATCTACTTCTTCAAAACGCTCTAAGCTAACCGGCGTAGAAATGACGCGAATTTTAGTTTCTTTGATTCCAACTTTTTTGACAAGACTCTCTTTGATGCCAGAACTAACCGAACGGATAGCATCAGCCCGACGGGCCAAAAATTTCCCCAATATCAAAAACAACTTGTTCCTGGGGCTTTCTGCCAACCATTTAGGACTGAAGAAATCTCCGTGAAAGTGAACGAGTAACTTGGCGCCAAATTTTCTCTTCAACATATAACCAACTAAGCCCGTAACAAACGGCTCTTGAGTGACTATTAAATCATAATTATTTTTAGAAAATAATGCTCTTCCTACTTTAAAGCCATCAAAAAAATACCAACACTTGTTCTTTGAATTTGTTGGCCAAGCACTAACATTGTCAGAAATTCTATTCTCGGAAAAACCCTTTTTACAAAAAACAATAATATCCAAACGATCTGCCGATTTACCATATCGCTCATGGCGCTCAACCACGTCGCCTAATTGTCCCTTGCCCAATAATCCTTTGTCAATTGAAAGCATTAAAATTTTCATAAAAAGATAAAAGATATAAGTATATTCCCTCCTTTTAAAAAGGAGGGTTGGGGAGGATTTCTAAATCTCCCCTAACCCCTCTTTATTAAAGAGGGGAAATAAATCCCCCTTAATCCCCCTTAATAAAGGGGATTTTAATTTCTAACTTACTGCTTCTTAATCAACTGCTGGATTTTGTAAACCCGAAAAGCTTCTTCGCCTTTTGGATTATAAATAATATCTAATGGTTTAAATTTTTGCTCTAAAAGCCGATGCTCCATAAATTCAGCGCTTTGAGAAACATTGCTTTCGGCCGGATCTAAAAATGATTTTTCAGTCGCTTTGATAAAAATTAAATTCTTGCTGCCTAAAGAATTAAGAAATTCAATTCCTCCTTCCTGAGAGGCTAAATCCGTAAATTCATCGGTTGAAACAAAAGGAACACGCCAGTAAACAATCCAGCGATAAATATACCACTCTTTGGCAAACCAATTCATTCTGCTGTCATAAACTAATAAATTATCCCTGACTAACTCCGTGATCTGTTCCATATTTTTACCCAATTCGGTATCATCTATTTTTTTAATTTTCGCCGGCTTAAGTTGATAAATTCCCGTATATTTGGCTGTCCAATATTTTTCTAACTGATTATACCCCCAGTTATCTTCGCGATAAGAAGAATAAGTCAAATCAGCTTTGCCAAACGGCATAAACTGGTTGCTGTTAAGATTAAAAACAGCGAGATAAATAATTAGAATTCCAATCAAACCGAATACATAATATTTTAATTTTTTAAACTCTGCCGTCAAATCTATTAAAAAAATAGCGATAACTAAAAAAACAAAGGGAGACAAAATTGCCAAATAGCGAGCGCCGGCGCCAACTAAACTAAAAAAGATAAATAAAGACGATAAAACGAGACCGATAAAAAAATGTCGTTTTTGCCGATAAAAAATTATTTTTACCAGAAGATAAAATAAACTGATTAAAAACAACCAGTAAACCGCAATAGATGAATTTTTAACTGCCGCGAAAAAAGTAAAAAAATTTTGGCTTATATTCACGCCGACTTGGCGGCTGCTGATTGAAGTCCAGTCCTGTTGTTTTTGACCAAACAGGAGAGCCAGTTGCATATCAAGGTGCCCTCGTGCTTGATACATTTCAACGTTATAAATAACCAAAGGAGAAATCACCACGAGAAAAACTAAAACTGCCGTATAAAATTTCCAGTCACTCAAAAATTTTTTAAAATTTTTATCAAAAATAAAAATTAAGAAAAAAGCTAATAATAAAAACAAGGCTAAGTATTTGCAAAGCAAACTCAAACCAAGGAATAAAGCGGCCAAAATAAGATATTTTGAATCGGCCAAACCTTTTTTTAAAAACCATAAACTAAGAATGACAAAAAACAATAAAATAGGCTCAAGCAGTCCCGACTGGCTGGATAAAGTATGATAAGCATCAACTGCTAAAAACAATGAGGCCAAAAAAGCCGGTTTTCGGCCGTAAACCCCGTAAGAGACCGAAGGTCTTACGGGGTAAAGTTCTTTGACAAAAAAATAAAAAACCAAAACCGTTAAAATGCCAAAAATTGCAAAAGGCAGCCGCGCCACCAATAAATTAACTCCCAAAACTTTAAAAAATAAATGTTGAATTAAAAATACCAAAGGCGGCGCATCGTGAAAAGAAAACTTGCTCCAAGACGGCATATAACCAAACCATTTTAGCGGCGTAGTCTGAATGTCGCTCATCAAAATATCAGTATAACCGATTGAACGAAAAGCATAAGTTGAAGCATCATTTATCATATCAGCCCGTTCTATTTGATAAAACCTCAAAAAAGAAGCGATTAACAGTAAACCAATTAAAAAAATAATCTCTTGATGTTTTTGAATAAAATTATTTTTAAAATTCATAAGTCAAAAGCGAGTAAAATAATTATTTTAGAATTCTTATCGTTTCTTCTATCATTTTGGAAAATTTAAACTTTTCTAAAACCTCCTCGGAATTATTAACAAATTTATTTTGTAAATTTTTATCGCGCCAAAGCTGAATAATGGCGTCCAAAAGCTCTTCCTTATTATTATATTCAACTAAAAAACCATTATCATTGTGCTTTATTAATTCCGGATTACCGCCGATATTGGTGGCAATGATCGGCGCTCCAACAGCCATTGCCTCCAAAAGCAGATGAGACAAACCCTCATAGCCGCTGTTTAAAACAAATGTATCAGCTGCCTTTAAATAACAAATCACTTCTGGTTGAGAAAGTTTGCCGGTTAAAATAACCTTTTCTTGAAGTTTGAGATTTACCTGCCCGCCATTTGCCTGAGGCAAAGCCGATGACAGGCGGGAGATTTGAGATTTAAGATTTTCTTTTTCCGGCCCATCACCAATAATAATTAATTTAAAATTAGGATTGACTGCCAAAAGGCGCGGCATAATCTCAATCAACGCCTCAAAACCTTTCCACTTGACTAAACGGCCGGCAGAAACTATTAAATCGCCATTTAATTTCACTTGCTCCTTGGCCTGGTTTTTACTCACCAAAGGCACAGGAATTTCAATCGCGTTATAAACGACTTTTATTTTTTTCTCATCAACTCCCCAAGAAGCAACTATTTTTTTTAAATAATAACTTGGCACAATCACCGCCTCAGCTTTTTGGCAAACTTTTCTCTCAATTTTTTTTAACCAGCCAATCTTGCTGCTAACTTTAATCTTTTGAAAATCCTCTAAATTTTCAAATTTTTCATCGCGACTTTTAACTTTAAACTTTAAACTTTTAACTTCGTTTTGCCACTGTTCCCAAGCATAATCTCCCACCACTTTAACTACTAATCTTTTCCCGAGTAATTTTTTAACCCATAAAGCTGGCCAGCCAGAACTCACCGGCCCCTGGGCATAAATTAAGGAAGCATCACGACTTGCTTTCAATAACTGCCAAAAATAGTTAAAATAGCGCCAAAAAAGAGGTTGCCGGCGACTGACTCTTAAAACCGGAAAAGAAAATTGCTCAGCCGTTTTTTCGCCATAACAAAGAAGAGTCAGCGAATAACCTTTTTTTTCTAATTCCTCGGCTAATTTTTGGGCATAAGTTGCCGGTCCGCCGATATCAGGCGGAAAAATCTCAGCCGCAATAACCATTTTCATATATCTTCATTCTAATTTAAATCTGACTTTTTTTCAACTTAAAATCGAGCTTTTAGCTCGATTTTAACTTTTTTTCTTTAAACTTCAAAAAATTAAATTGTTTTTCTGGCTAAAATCTGCCTTTTAGCTAAAATCAAAACCATCTCATAAAGACCAAACAAAACGCCGACGTAAAACAAATCGCCGAACATTGTATTTCTAAAAAACGGCAAAGCTAAACTGTAACAATAAAGCAGCCCTTGCCAATTATGATGATACCAGGAAGAAAAAGCCCAAACTGCCAAATTTGTCGCCAAGAAAAAAACCAGAGAACTAACTAATGTTCCGCCAATAATAGTTGCCAAATTTTTATGATTCTTGAACCATAAACCAACGAGTCCCGATATTAAAAAACAACTATAAACCACGCTCATCAGCCGCCAATCATAAAAACCAATAAAAAAATCACTTACCAGCATCGCTGCCACCGGTACCACTAAAGCATATTTTTTATTTAAATAAACTCCGCTGAACAAAGCCAATGCTGCAATCGGCGCAAAATTAGCCGGGTGAGGCAAGAAACGCAATAAAACCGCTCCTAAAACCAGAAATAAAGCCAGACCCAATTTAAAAGTTTGATTCATAAGTTTAAATTAAATTATTAAATCCTCGAAAGGAAACCAGGTTTCTAAGTAATTATTTGGAAACCTGGTTTCCAAAATAGCTTTTAAAAATTTGACTCCTTAAATTCCCAAGTAACCACGTCTCCTTCTTTAAGCTCCAGTTTGTCAGCGGCTTTTTCAGCGTAATGATCATTAACGGTGTATTGCCAATATTTATTGCTTTGCCCGTTTTCTTGGCCGTGAACTTCAGTAATAAAAACTCCCATCTCGGGATAATTTTGAAATTTAACCGAAAAATTATGCTGAGCCGCCGCCATCACCAAAAGATCAAAAGCAGTCTGCCCCGCCTCCATATTTTCATCATATTTTTCTTCCTGACCGGCAAATTTTAAAATTAGACTAACTTTAATGTCTTTTTTTTCGTTGTTCTTTTGATCCTGATTAACGTTATTATATTCAAGAAGGACTTGGTTGGTGTTGGAATTAATGTCTTTTTTTCCTGATTCTTGGGGAGTTTGATTTATATTGACCGTTGAAGGAACAGATTCTCTCATTTTAGTTTTTGCTTGATTTAAACAGCCGGCAAATAAAATCGGCAAAAAAATCAAAAAAATAACATATTTTTTCATAAAGATAAGCGGCGCTGGCAGTTTATTAAAATTAAGTTCTAAAAGTAAAATGCTTGTTGCCGGTATAATTCCAAAACAAACCAAGGGCGATCGTAATAGCTTTAGATAACATATACCATAAACCCAACTTCTCTGTCAAAATATACATTAAAATCAAATTAAACCCTAAGCCAATTATAACAATAAATAAAAAAGTGGTAAATTGCGCTGTGACGGCTTTACTTTGATTTTTAAAAGTCCAATATTTATTAAGCGTGAAATTAGTGCTGGCGCTAAAAATAAAAGAAAATAATGAAGAAATTAAATAATAAATTCCAACAAATTCGGTTAAAACGTAAAGGAAAGAAAAATCCACTGCGGCAGCAATGGTGCCAACAACGCAATATTTGATAAATCGTATTTTTGAATAAGTTAGGACCAATAATCTGCCAATCAAGCTCTTGTTAGCTTTATAAATCTCATTTAGAAAAATTTCTTTCATTTGCCCAGCAACCTTATCCCAATCATATTTTTCCAAAACTAATTTCTGTCCATTCTTGGTTAGGGTTTGAGCTAATTCCGGCTTGTCAATTAATTCTAATATTTTCTCGGCAATACTCTCTGGATTGCGAATTTCACAGAAAAGTCCGGTCTCGTAGTCGGTCAAAAAATCGGGAATCCCGCCAACCGGCGTTCCGATTATTGGCAGTCCGGCCGCCATTGCTTCTAAAAAAACATTGCCCAACCCTTCTGATAGAGAAGGTCTGACAAAAACATCGGCTATTTTTAAACAGCGCGGCAAAGCCCAATGATCAATTTGGCCTAAAAATAAAACTTCATTTTTTAAATCCAAGCGACGAGTTAATTCCGTTAGTTCATCTTTATCCTTGCCATCGCCAATAATCAATAACTTTACCGGCAAATTATCTCTTTTTAACTTTAATTCTTTAATGGCTCTGATTAAATCATCAACTCCGTTTTTTTCAACCAAACGGGAGACGGTAATTATTACTTTTTCATTATCTTTGATTTTTAAGCTTGCTTTTAATTCTTTTAATTCTTCTTCTGAAAAATCTTTGGCAAAATTTTCAAAATCAACTCCATTAGGGACAAGATCAATTGGACATTTAACTCCCATTTTCTGGGCGCGCTTGGCTAAATAATTGCTGATCACCTGGATATGATCGGCTTCGGTATAAATTTTTTTATAAATCGGCTGCCAAAACCAGGTCCGGCGGCGCAAAAAAACTTCGCTGTCGCCTTCTTGCAGGGTTAACAAGTATTTAATTTCCGGATGGGCTCTTTTGAAAAGAAGGGCCGAGAGCCCGGCGTAGTTAGCCATCATGGCCCAAATTAAATTATATTTTCTTTGGCGATTAAATTCGCCGGCTTTTAAAAAAGCAAGCCAAAAATACAAATATTTGTCAAAATAATTTCCCAAACCCAGGCGATAAACATTAATATTGTCTATTTTTTCTTGTCTCGGCAGCTCTTTTTTGAATTTAGCGGTCAATAAATCAAATTCAAATTCCGGATTTCTTTTGGCAATTTCTCTGATTGCCACCTCAGCCCCGCCAATCAAAGGAAAATAAGCCAAGGAAAATATTAAAATCTTTCTCATTATTTTATTTTTAACTTTTCTTTAAAATAATCAATGGTCTTTTTCAATCCTTCTACCCAATCACATTTTGGCTGCCAAGCCAAGATTTCTTTGGCTAAACTAATGTCAGGGAGTCGTCTTTTTGGATCATCCTGTGGCAAGGGCTGATAAACAATCTGACTTGGGCTGCCGGTTAATTCTAAAATTTTATCAGCTAGTTGTTTAATTGAAACTTCTTTAGGGTTGCCCACATTAACCGGTCCGCTAAAATTTTTTGCCGCCATCATCTTTATTAACGCCTCAACTAAATCATCAATATACATAAAACTGCGGGTCTGGCTCCCGCCCCCATAGACGGTCAAATCCTGGCCGCGCAGCGCCTGAACTATAAAATTAGAAACAACACGGCCGTCATTTTCCAGCATCCGCGGACCAAAGGTATTGTGAATTCTGACAATTTTGATGTCTAATTTATACTGCTTATGATAAGCGGCAAATAAAGTCTCAGCGCAACGTTTGCCCTCGTCGTAACAAGCCCGCGGTCCGATTGGGTTGACGTTGCCGAAATAACTTTCCTTTTGCGGATGCTCCAGTGGATCGCCGTAGACCTCGGAAGTTGAGGCCTGAAGAATCGGCACTTTGAGTCGCTTGGCCAAGCCCAACATATTAATTGAACCATGAACATTGGTCTTAACCGTCTGGACCGGATCAAATTGATAATGAACCGGCGAAGCCGGACAGGCTAAATTGTAAATCTCATCAACTTCTATATACAAAGGGAAAGTGATGTCGTGACGAATAAACTCAAAATAAGGATTATTAATTAAATGTTCAATGTTTTCCTTTGAGCCGGTAAAAAAATTATCAACGCAAATAACTTCCTGGCCTTCAGTCAAAAGACGCTGGCAAAGATGAGAGCCGATAAAGCCGGCTCCGCCGGTGACTAAACTCCTTTTTTTCATAAGAAATAATTTAATTAACTTTATAATACTCTTTATACCACGCAACAAACTTCTCAATCCCCTCTTCAATTGAAGTTACGGGACAATAGCCCAGTTTTTCTTGGGCCTGGCTGATGTTAGCGTAAGTTTCCGGCACATCGCCCGCTTGAAGCGGTAAATATTTTTTTTGGGCTAATTTGCCTAAAGATTTTTCCAAAACCGAAATAAAATATTCAAGTTCAACTGTCTCGGAATTGCCTAAATTAAAAATTTCATAAGAAAAACTGCTTTCAAGAGCTGCCAAAGTTCCGGAAACTATATCGTCAATATAAGTAAAATCGCGCTTCATTTTGCCATAATTATAAACTTCAATAGGACGTCCATCTAAAATCGCTTTGGTAAATTTAAAATAAGCCATATCCGGCCGGCCCCAGGGGCCATAAACTGTAAAATAACGAAGTCCTGTGCAAGGCAACTTATAGAGATGATGATAAGTATAAGCTAAAAGCTCGCCGGAACGTTTCGTCGCGGCATAAAGAGAAATTGGTTTGTCCACCCGATCGGCTTCTGAAAAGGGAATTTTTTTATTTCCCCCATAAACCGAGGAGCTGGAAGCATAAATAAAACCCTTAACGCCAAAATCCTTGGCCAATTCCAATAAATTAAGCATGCCGCGAACATTGGTTTCCTCATATAAAAAGGGATTCTTCAAAGAATATCTAATCCCGGCTTGGGCTGCCAAGTGGCAAATCTTAGTGAATTTATTTTCCAAAAATACTTTTTTAAGTTCGGAAAAATCAGTAATATCAATCCTATAAAGTTTAAAATTTAAATCTTTAAGAAAAGTATTGAGGCGGGCTTCTTTTAGAAGCGGGTCATAATACTGGTTAAAATTATCAATAATAATAACTTCTTGGCCCTCCTCAATTAATTTTTTGGCCACATGCGAACCGATAAAACCAGCGCCACCGGTTATAAGAATAGTGCTCATACTAAATATATAGAAAAAAAATAAAACTAAAAAGCTCTCTCACCGGTTACTAAAGTATTATATTATAATTAAAGTATGATATTAATATCATACTTTGTTAAAAATAATTTAGCAAATTGTAAAAATTTACCTGCCGATACCCCTATAGACAATGCCTAATTTTTTAATCGCCTTTTTATCCAGACAATTCCTGCCATCAATAATTACCCTGATGTTGTTATTTCCAAATTCTTCAACCGGCATTTGTAAAAATTCCCGATGATTGGTAGCTACTATGATCGCTTCTGATTTTTGCAAAAGCTCAGCAAGGCTGCCCGTTGTAGAAAGTTTTGCTATATAAGGATCAAAAATATGAAGATTTGCCCCTTTTTTTCTAAGAAGTTCAATTATTTTTAAAGGCGGGCTTTCTCGCAGATCGCCGATATTTGCTTTATAAGAAACTCCCAGAATGCCGATATTAGTGCCTTTAATTGACTTTTCTATAGAGTTAAGCGCCTCTTGCAATAATTCCACGGTATAAACGGGCATGCTGTTATTAATATTGCGGGCGGAGCGCAAAAATTTGTGGTCAAAATCATTTTTTTTAGCCTCTTCAATCAAATAATAAGGATCGACAGGAATGCAATGGCCGCCCACTCCGCAACCCGGCCAGTGGGCCATAAAGGCAAACGGCTTGGTGGCAGCCCCGCGAATGACATTGGTAATGTCAATATCCAGTCGGTCAAATGATTTGGCCAGTTCATTAACAAAAGCAATATTAATGTCGCGGAAAGAATTTTCTAAAATTTTAACTGCTTCGGCCTCGCGAATATTATCCATAGCAATAATCGGAGCATCAACAATACTTTGATAAAATTCCATGGCTTTTTTAAGTCCGGCATCATCAAGCGAGCCAATCACGCGCGGTAAGTTAGTTACATTCCAAGTCGCATCTCCCGGATTAACCCTTTCCGGGCAATGAACAATAAAAATATCCTGGCCAATCTTATAGCCCGCTTCTTCAAATATTGGCCCGATAACTCCTTCGCACACGCCGGGATTAACGGTTGATTCTAAAATCACCAAAGCGCCTTTTTTTGCGTTTTGGGCAATAGCGCGCGTTGCGCTTACCACATAATCCAAAATCGGATGGGCTTTTTCGTCAACCGGCGTTGGCACGCAAATAATAAAAATGTCACAGATACGCATCAAGCGCGGGTCGTGAAAGGTATTGATCTTTGCCTTTGGTATCAGCTCATCTAAATATTTCTCGCCGGCGATATTTGCCCCTTTATCAATTAATTTTAATTTCTCCGTATCTGTATCAAAACCGAAAACTTCATAACCCTTGCTGGCGGCCAAAACTGCCAGGGGAAAACCAACATAGCCCATACCGATAACACAAACGGCCGGTTTTCGGGATTGGGAAAATTCATCTATAACCGGATTCTGATTTTTTTGCCGATAAAATTTCTCGCTTAAAAGCGAGTCCTCTTCCGTATCATTTTGGCTAAAATTATTAATAGTTTCTTCCATAAAAGTTATTTGTATAAAATCTAACTATTTTAGCAAATTAACAATTTTTGTCAATCTTAATTTAGGCGCAAGTTATTTTTAATTAAATCTTTGAAAAACTTGTAAATTAAAAAAACTTGTTTTAATATAGTATTATAAATCAATCCAAAAGTCAACTATCCTGGGCGGTGAAAATTCGATATTTACAGTACAAAAATTATGAAAAAAATATTATATATCATAACCCAGTCCGAGTGGGGCGGAGCGCAGAAATATGTTTTTGATTTGGCAACCGCTCTGTCATCCCGAGTCCTGCCAAAACAGGGCGAGGGATCTCTTTCAGTTTTGAATGGGATTGCCACATCCCCCGCTACGCGGGGTCCTCGCAATGACATTTTTTTTGAAGCAGTGGTGGCTGCCGGCGAAGATGAAAATGGTGAATTATTTAAGAAACTCGCCCAAAAAGGCATTAAAACAATTTATCTTAAAAATCTGGTTAGAGCCATTAACCCTTTGACTGATTTTTGGGGGTTAATAGAAATCGTTAGATTAATCAAAAAAGAAAAACCAGACATTATCCACCTTAATAGTTCAAAAGTTTCCATTCTCGGCTCTGTAGCGGCTAAAATTTGTTTCATGTTTCATGTTAAATGTTATGTGCTTTATACCGTTCATGGCTGGGTTTTTAACGAACCTTTATCGCACTGGCAGAAAACTTTTTATTTTTGGGCGGAAAAATTTACCGCTTTCTTTAAAGACAAGATTATCTGCGTTTCGGAATTTGACCGGCAAGTTGCCGTAAAGAATAATTTTTCCGAGGAAAAATTAATTACTATTCATAACGGCATCGATGTTAATACTTTAAAATTTTTAGAAAGAAACGAGGCCAGAGAGAAATTACTAAACATGATTAATTCTAAATTCATAATTCATAATTCAAAATTCAAAATCATTGGCACGATCGCTAATTTTTATCCGACCAAGGGACTTAATTATTTAATTAAAGCAGCTGATTTGGTGAGAAAAAAATTTCCTGATATTCTTTTTGTTTTGATTGGCGAAGGTCAACAAAGAGAATTTCTGAATAAAAAAATTAACCAACTAAATTTACAAGATAATTTTAAGTTAGTAAAAATCGCTGACGCCTACAGATATCTTAAGGCCTTTGATATTTTTGTTTTATCATCGGTCAAGGAAGGCTTGCCTTACACTATTTTAGAAGCTATGGCAGCCGAGCTGCCGATTGTCGCTACCCGAGTCGGGGGCATCTCGGAAATGATTGAAGACGGGGTATCCGGCTTTTTAGTTCAGCCAAGAGAAAGTGAAATTTTGGCAGAAAAAATAAGCCAGATGCTGGAAAATCCTGACTTAGCGAAAAATTTTGGCCAAAAGGCGAAAGAAAAATTTGAAAAAGAATTTGGTTTTGAAAAAATGTTAAGTAAAACTATTAAACTTTATTCTAAATAAATACTTCTTGTCATTCCTGCCCCTGCTTCCGCAGGCCCCGTATTAAATACGGGGTTGTCCCCGCGAAAGCGGGGAGCAGGAATCCAGAAAAATAAGATAAATTTCAGATATTCTGGATTCCGCATCAAGTGCGGAATGACAGTTTTTGGACAGGCTATCGCAATGATATTGAAAAATGATAATTTATTATTTTGGCAAGTTTTCCATCTCCCTTCTCACCGCTTCTTGGACCGCTTTAATATTTTCATCTTTTGGGTCTAATTTCAAAATCTTCTCATAAATTTCTTTGGCCTTGGCATTATCGCCAATTTTTTTATAGTGATTGGCTAAGCTTGTCGGCAGATTAACATTATCCGGCAGCTTTACTAAACCTTCTTTTAAAATATTTTCTGCCAAAGCATTGTCATGTCTAATGTTATAGTAAAGGTCATACAAATTCATATAAATTAGACTGCAGTCGGTTTCGGTTTTGCCGACACATTTATCAATTGCTCTCTTATAAGCATCTTCGGCGCAAGTGTAATCTTTAATAAAATTGTGGCATAAATCAGCCAGTGAGGCCGGAATGGTATAATTTAAAGGACTAATTGCCTCGGCATAAAGATAAATCTCCCTGGCCCCTTCGTAATCGCCGATGTATGTTTTAATCTTGGCTATTTCTTTCAGAGCGTCAGTATTTTTATTATCCTTTTCCAAAACCGCTTTCATTTGGGAAAAATCACCATAATATTTATTTTTTAATTCGGTTGAAAGTGTTTGGTCTAAAACTTTAAATTCAAAAAATCTTTCAACGCCCAAGGATTGATTTGTGCTATTGCTTTGATTATTTGGTTCTTGTTTAAATTTTCCCTGCCAAACAAAATAACCGCCGATAATAATAATGACTAAGATTAGGACGATGTATTGAATAAGTTTATTTTTGGACATAGAAATTAACTTACAACTTATTGAGATAAATTTAATTTCAGAAATCCCCCTTAGTCCCCCTTTTAAAAAGGGGGAAATAGGGGGATTTTACTTTTCCAATTAAACCACATTTTCCCCAAAAACACAACCCCCCACCAATGTACATTGGTGGGGGGTTTTCTATTTCAAGAGATACTAAATATTACTTGGTGAAGCTGACTGCGGATGAAGTAGCTGCCAAGACAGAAGAACCGGATTTGACGCGGTAACCATTGGTCCATTGCTCTGAAGTAGAAGCAGTGGTTGATGAGTTACCGTTGGTGATATTGTAATCACCCCAGATAAAGCTGGCGTCATAAGCATCGACACCTAAGGTCGTAGCATTGTTAGGATAGGTACTGGGGAAGGCAGAATCGCCTAAGAACTGGAATTGAACCGAACTGCCATTAGCACTAGTACAACCAGCGCCACCGGCGCTACAAGTCAAATCAGCTTTTAAGGTCAAGATCTTAGAGGTACCGGCCGAAATGGTCAAAGGCACCACATTGGTATTGCTTGGCGCATTACCATCATTGGTAAAGAGTAAGTTGAAGACAGCAATGCCACCTTGACCAGAAGAAGCTGTCACATACTGGGAAGCAGTGGTAGTCGCCGCGACTTTGGTACCACCATCATAAAGATAATAATTAGAGGTGGTAGCCGTACTGGTCGTGACCAAGAGTGAGACCTGGTAAAGACCGATGTCGCCGGCGCTATCAGCCGCTACTCTAAACTTGTAAACCTCTTTACCGGATGAAGTGGTTAGTGTACCATCAGCCACCTTGTCAGCTGTTGCCAGATCTGAATTAACCGTCACAGTTGGCACGCTCTTGTAGAGAGTAAACTGGTTCATAGAGCAACTGACCGTTTTGTCAGTAGTGCCCAAAGTTGAACCAGAAGAGACGCCTTGAGCGGTCACATCAGCAACAGCGGCAATTGAGAAGCTAAGGCCCTGACCAGCCATACCCTTGGTTGAGCCCAAGAAGCGATTAGCGGCCGCGGTATCTACCTTAATAGTTAAGTCCTTGCTGGCGCCAGCCGTAATTACCACTGGAGTATTAGTCATATCAACTAAAACAGTGGCTGAACCGGTGTCAGAAGTAGTTGGCGTGACAGCAATAACTTGAGTTGAACCATCATAGAGATAGAGTTTGTCAATTTGATCCAGACCGCCGCTATTAACCGCGGTAGCAGTCAAGTAAATCTTCTGCAGATTAATGTCTTCCTGCTTCCCGCTGATATTGATTACGCCGACTGTCACGCCAGAGGTTGAAGCCGGCAAGAGTCCGGCGATTGGACTAGCGGAAGAAGCGTAAATAGTCAAAGAACCATTATCAGCCAGGGTCATTAATGGCCCATGACTTGGACTAACTGAAGCAGTAATAGACGAGCCGGTGGAAGAACCGCTGGCTGAAACACAGCCAGAAGAACCAACACCAACTTGTACTGTGTCAGAAGCTGAAGTCGCTCGGCTGATATTAGCTTTAACAGTTAAGGTCTTAACCGTACCTTTGGTCAGCTTCAAAGTTGAAGAAAAGGTAAAGGTACTGGTTGAGTTAGTCGCGGCAGTTGAAGACAGAGCGTTGTCCGGATCGTTGGAAGTTGAGATTTTAGTGGTACCGTCATAAATGGCAAAACCAGACAGTTCATTGGCGGCCATAACGAGTGGTTTAACCGAAACAGCAACTTGGGTAACATTAACATCTTCGCCTGAACCCTGAGTGTCTAAAATAATATTAGCAAGAGTAAAGCCATTAACGCCTTTAACCACGGTCTGGGCTGAAGGCAAACTAGACATACTGACAACCAAAGCCACGGTCTTAACAGTCATAGTAGCTGAAATCAAAACCGTCGCCGGAGTTGCTGTAATGGTGTTGCCGGTGGTCACGCCTTTAGCTGTAATATTAGGATTGGGAGTTAAGTTAATCTTAACCACATCATTGTTGCTAAAATCAGCGCTTAAATTACCTTTAACAGTCAAGGTGTGAGTACCCGGAGTCAAAGTAATCGTATCGGTCGTAGTCGCTGAACCATAGGCCTCGTCACCATCACCATAATCATGGGTAGGATTAGTCGGACCAGCCACGGTTTTACCGTTTTCATCATAAATAGTGATATTGGTAATATCCGAAGTGGTTGCTCCAGTGCCGGCTGTGGTTTGATCAATGTAGGTCTGCCAACCAACTTGGGTCATCTCAACTGACTCACCTTTGACGGTGAAATCAAATTTACCCAAAGTCACTTGCTGGCTGTTTTCGGCAATATTAGCCGCAGCCAAAGTGCCTTGAGCTACCGCTAAAGTCCCAGAACCAACGGTGTGATTAGCGCCATTGATTATTGGCTCACTGCCTGAAGCGCCAGTACCGGCCGTAGCCGTAACATAATAGCCATAAGTTTTACCCTTGATCAAAAGATCAGTGTATTTCTTAATGACCATATCCAAGGTTCTAGCGGCGCCGCCATCAATATCAGCCCGAATCATCAAGTCCTTGCTGTAGCCCTTTTTAATTTCCAAGGGAGTGGCTGATAAATTAAAGATGACTTTCTTACTGGTGGCTTGAGCTACGGTAGCTAAAACAGAGCCAGTAGTTGAGTCAACTAACTGGATATTCTTGATGTCGCCGTCGGCTACAGAACCATCATAAACCTGGGCCGTCACTTGCTCAACTTGCTCATCTTCGGCTGAACCAGTATTGGAAATCTTGAATTCCATGATGTTAAAGGTCTTAGTCCCAATAGCAACTGAAGAGTTAGCCGCTGGATTAGAAGCGCCAGTGCCTAAAGTAGCAGTGCCAACGATAATGGTCGCGTTGGTGGTTTGAGTGTTACCGCAAATAGGCAAGGTGCCGGTTAAGGTAACGCTGCCGGAAAGGGTAATTGACTTCAAACATAAAGCCGGAGCTTCGCCAGCATAGCTAGCCATTGTCGCTCTAGCCACCATATTGCCAGCCAAAAGCAGGGTTTTAGTGGTACCAGCTTTAATAGTGATGTCATCATTTAAATTCGCTTCATGATCAGAATTAAGGGTTTTATCAAGACCGATTTGCTCAGCAGTAGCCACGTCAATGATAGCTAAAGAGGAAAAAGCGCCATCGCTGCCAAGACCGCCTCTTTGCATAACCAATGAATCAATAACAATGTCGCCATCAGACGAAGCAGTTAAATTAACTTTGGTGAATGGATATCTGGCTGCGCCGCCAACTACTAGACCTGAAGACGGAGTATCAGAGGCCAAAGCCACGGTTAAACCAGTGCCGGTTGAAGTGCCGGTACTAGCTCCGCCAGCGGTATTGGTGATAGTTGATTCAGCGCCAGTTAAAGCAGTGCCATCAGACAAAGTTACAGTGCTGGGAATAGTGATAATGGCTGAATCCTGGAAGCGGTTGGCATCCATAGTAGCCATTGTGTCAACGGCTCGCTTTTTGCCGCCATCAACATAATAAATAGCAGCTGAGCCGGAATATTTGATTAATGAACCGTCAGGAACATCGGTTGAACTGGTAATCTGATTACCAATTGTGTAATTGTTGTAGAGAGTTTCTACTACCGGGGTAATTCTGGACTCCCAGTTAGCTCCATAAAGACCAGAAGCGACATCAGCTGAAGTAAGCTGTCTTAATTTTCCGCCCGGAGTGACCGCATAGACCTTGGGATCAGAGACCTTCCAAGGAGTGTCATTAGTCACGAATTGGACTAATTTAACGCCACCTCGAGCAACGACGTTGCCGCCAATAGTAATGGCAGAAAGTTCGCTGTCGGAAATGGTTCTAACTCCTGTAAAGTCCTTATACCAGGTCTTGAAAATCAAGTCGGTTGGAAAGACATATCTTTTACCGTCAGCCGCGTAGTAATAAACGGCTTTGCCGCTGCTTTTGATAACGTCGCCGGCAGATAAGCTAACCGCTGCTACTGGCAAAACAGAAACCAAACCAATGGACCAAATCACCGTAGTAAAAACTACTACATAAGTGAAAATTTTCTTGGTTAATTTGGACATAATTAATTTTTTCTCCTTTTTTCTAAGTTCAAGGCAATTTTCGACTTCTGCCCAAACTTAGAAGGTTAATTAAATTTTAATTGCAAGCGCC
Organism: bacterium; assembly: GCA_043798995.1. Lineage (GTDB taxonomy): Bacteria > Patescibacteriota > Patescibacteriia > JAACEG01 > JAGUWE01 > JAGUWE01. The sequence goes on along the minus strand of JAZDOD010000010.1, from coordinate 45,939 downwards.
TTTTAAAGGGCCCGACCTTTAACTTACAATGGTTTATAAACATAAAAATAAATAGGATTTAGGATTTAGGATTTAGGATTTAGGATTTAGGATTTTATTTAAGCGTCTGTGGTGTCTGAGCCGGCATTTCAGGATCAGCCGGAGCGCTGCCAAAACCTTTTTCAGAACTGGTTGGAGTTAAAATATTGATTGAATTTTCTCTGATTAAACCGGCATTAACATTAGTTTCGGTTGAGGTTGAAGTGGCTGTTTCGGTTGTTTCGGCAACAGAATCCTTGGCCTCATTAAAAATTTCCTGCGAGGTTTTAATTTTTTCCAAAGCAATGACAAATTCCTGATTAGCCAAGTCCTGTCTGGCTTGCTCTAACATATCTTGCACTTTTTGAGAATTGGTTTTTGCTTCATTTATTTTACCGTCAACTGAAGTTGTTGTTAAAGTTTTGCCTAATTCATCTAAATTATCGGTGGCTTGTTTGATTTTGCTTTCAATTCTCATTGCCACTTCCTGGGAAGAAATTTGGCTTTGGCCTTGCTGATGTTTGCTGACAATCATAGTTAAGGCCTTGGTTTCGGTTTCATCAACGGCTTTAATTGTCTTCCGAACCTCTGTTTGAATTTTACCAGTAGCCATTTTTCGTTCGGTTTGTTTTAAGACCAATTGATAAAGATTGGTTTTCTCATCAACTTTCTGAGCCGCTGCCACTGCTCCGGAAACATCGGTCTGAGAATTTATTGATTGCAAATTATTATTTAAATAAGCTAAATCGGCCTGAAAAATATTAAGCGCTTCTCGCAGGCGTTCTTCTCTTTCGGAGGTAGCAAAATTACTTTGCTCGGCAATTTGGGTTAACTCATCTAAGTGGCGGTCGGTAAATTCCAACTGCAGTTTGAGCCGTTGATCATCGCGTCTGGCCAGCATCATCCGAAACTGCTGGCCGCCCTGTTTAAAAGCATAAAGAAAATCGCCCGGCAAACTGGCATCAGCTTGAACCTTAGCCACTCCGCCGCCTAAAACTATAGCCAGCATTAAAACAAAAGTGCCGACGGGCTGTAAAACAAAATTTTTGCTTAATTGTTTGAAAAGCCGGCCAAAATAAAAAACTTCAGCCAAACCTTGATGAGACGAGGAAGCAGTTTTCTGATTGGCGATTTGAGCCAATAATCTTTCCCGATTTAATTTAAGCCAAGTCTCATCCGGCTGAATTTTTTTGATAACTTTTAATTTATTGATTAATTCTTGATTGGTCATTTTTTTTATTTCGGACGCTCGGCGTCCTTAATTACTTCTTTTAAGGCCGATAGGGCTCGATGGATAATGACTCGCGTTGCTCCTTTTGATTTATTAATAATTTCCGCGATCTCCCCGGTTGAAAAATCTTCAACATATTTAAGCAACAGCGCTTCCCGATATTCTTCTTTGAGTTTAGCCAAGCCATCTTTAATATTTTCAAATGCCTCTTCAAACTCAATTTTTTCAAAAATTTTCATCTGCTGGCTCTGACCCGTTAAACCCGTTAAACTTGATAATTCCACTTGCTCGATTAATCTTTCATCCAAAGACACGGTTTGTTTAGCGGCTAGACCGCGGTAATAATCAATTACCTGATTCCGAGCCATTTGATAAAGAAAAGCTTTTAAATTGCGAAGTTCTCCCCTTTCCTGGCTAAGATACTGCCAAAGCTTGAGAAAAACCTCGGAAGTCAGATCCTCTGTCTCTTCAACTCGGCTTGTTTTAAAAAAAATAAAGCGGTAAATTCTGGTGGCGTAGCGATCATAAATTTCTGAAAAGGCCTCTGTTTCACCGTTTCTTATCTTTAAAACAAGGATTTTATCTTGTAAATTCTCAATCATTTATTAAGACGAAAAATTTATTAAAGTGTTACACTTTTAAGCCAATATTGATATAAGATATAATAAATGATTTTTAAGATCTTGGCAACTATCTATTTCTGTCATTGCGAGGAGTCCGCCAGCTGGCGGACGACGAAGCAATCTTATTATTTTTAATGAAGAAAGAGATTGCCACGCCCACCCCTTTACTCGGAAAGGGGTGGGCGTGGCAATGACATCAATCGCTTAATTATACATAGCTGTATAAAATAAATAAAATCATTAAAAACTTGACAAACCTATACAACATTGTATAAAATATAATTATAAACTTATACAACTGTGTATAATTTAAATTTCTTATTTTTTAAATTTATGGCTGAACAAAACAAAGCACCCAAGTTCCCAATCCGGGTTTCAGTTAGCGAAGCCGGTCGCCTCTTTGGCGTGACGTCCACCACTATTCGCCAAGCCCTAAAAAATCAGGAGCTGCGTTATATTGTGGTCAGGGGCCGTTACAAAATTAATTTTGAGAGTTTGGTTAGTTGGTCGCAAAAAAATACTCGCCGCCGCCTCAAATTAGAACGGGAGGGGGTTGGCCAGTATGTGGAAAAATGGAAAATTAAAAATAAACTTTTTAGCCCCGGCCAGGAAACAACCAAAAATGAAAACTAAGCTCGTTAAATAAACTCCTGATCTGGCTCGGTAACGACTTTCTGCCAACAAGTCCCGTAAATTTTTGAATTTACGGGATAAGAAAAATCTTTGACTCTTTGCACTTTAAAATAAGCTGCTACCCCAATCATAACCGCATTGTCGGTACAATAATTTATGGGCGGTATAATAAGTTTTAATGATTGGCGTCTGGCTGATTTTTTAAATTCCTTTCTTAAATAACCATTAGCCACCACGCCGCCGGAGAGAACTAAAGTTTTAATTTGATAGGTTTTAACGGCCCTAATGGTCTTACTAACCAAAACATCAATAATTGTTTTTTGTACTGCCCGGGCAAATTCATTTTTCTCGTTTTGAGTTAATTTTCTTTCTTTGACTAATAAACTAACAGCTGTCTTGAGCCCCGAGAAACTAAAATCAAAATTATCACTTTTAATCATGGGCCGAGGCAAACTAATTGTCCCCTTTTTAAAATTTTGAGCTGCCTTTTCAATTGCTGGACCACCTGGATAACCTAAACCAAGAAGTCGCGCAATTTTGTCAAAGGCCTCGCCGGCGGCGTCATCGCGCGTTTCGCCGATTAATTGATATTGTCCAAAATCTTTCAGAAGAATTAATTGGGTGTGTCCGCCTGAAACAACCAAACCGATGGCCGGAAAAATATTTTTTTTTCTGATTTCCAGCCAATTGACCAGCAAATGAGCCTCTACATGATTAACACTGATAATTGGTTTTTGCCAAAGCCAAGCTAAGGTTCTGGCCGTATTAACGCCGACTAACAAAGCCGGGGCAAGGCCCGGCCCGGCAGTCACCGCGATAAAATCGAGCTTTTGAGGCTCGATTTTGGCTTTGGCAAAACTTTTTTTAATGCTCGGCAAAATATTTTCCAAATGCAAAGTTGCGGCCAAATTCGGCACTACGCCGCCGAAAGCTCGATGACTTTCTGTTTGAGAAGAAACTATATTAGCTAAAACCTTAAAATTTAAATTATCTTTTTCTTCTTTAATCTCTAAAATTGCCGCGGCTGTTTCATCGCAACTGGTTTCAATAGCTAAGATGTTCATAAATAAAATCTAATTTTATCTTGTCTCTAATTTAACTATTATATCGATTATTTTATCTTGCCTCTTCACTTTTAATGTTACCTCGCTCCCCTCTTTATATTGCTGAATTAACTCGGTCAAATTATAAAAAGGGGCTAATGACTCTTTTTCAACTGCCAAGATAATGTCATTTTCTCGCAATCCTGCTTTTTCAGCCGGACTGCTTTTGCTGACAGCGACTTTGTTTTTATTTTTTGTAATTAATGCTCCTTGGGTGAGATTAAGGGCTCTTTTATCAAATAAATAAATAGAATTTAAATCCAAATAATTTATCCCCAAATAGTTTCTTTTAATCTCACCCGTCTTGAATAAAGTTTCAAATTTATCGCTAAGATAATCAATCGGCAAAATTCTTATTTCATTATTATTAAAATTAATAACCACGCCTTCTACCTCTCCTTTTAAATTGAAGACAGGACCTCCGATAAAAGAATTGTCATAGCCCTTGCCGGCTAATAAAATAATTTTAGAAAATTTTTCCGTTGACTGAACAAATTGATCGCGAGAATCAAAATAATAATCAATTGAGTTTAAGGTTTTACCCGTAGCGATTCTGCCCGAAGAACCGAATGAAAAAAAGTCGTCGCCGACTTGCAATTCGGAACTGTCGGCAAAAAGAACGGTTGGCAAATTTTCTATTTTTGCCTCACTTTTGATTTTAGCAAAAACTATATCCGTGGCATTGTCTAAAACTATCTTATCCAGAGGAAATGTATAGCTGTCTTGAGTTATAACCGTATATTTATTCGGTTGCGCCGCTTCAATAACTTTCCGACTTGTCGTTATCCAGCCGTCATTGGTTAAAATAAGGCCGCTGCCTTTTAGGTCCAAGGGTGAATAACTATTGTTTAATAAATCAGGGCCGGCTATTTTTGTTAAATAGATGCCAACAGTACTTCCGGCTAAAGATTGATTAAGCTGTTTAGATTCAACTTCTTTAGTTGAGACCTTGGGCAAATTTTGACGGGAAATTTGCTGCTGGGCACTTATCTCTTCGGCTTGATAATAATTATTGACAATTAAACCGCCTAAAGTGCCGGATAAAAAACTAATCAATAAAAAAGATAAAATAAGAAAAGGCGCGCTAATATCTCTTTTTAAAAATTTATTAAAACCATTTTGGGGTTGATTTTCATTTGAAATAAAAGCCATATTTTTATATTCTTATCGCCACTCGGCTGTGGCCAAAATAATTAGAATAATCGCCAAACTTAAAAGTAAATAATGCCAAACTATTTTTTTTTCTAAAGCGCCTGTTAATTGCCTTCTGCTTAAGCTAAAAAATAGATAATAAATAACAGCTAAAAGCAAGCCCCCGACATAAAAATTAAGCGGTAAAAAATTTATTGCCCAAAAAAATTCACCTGCCAAAAGACATAAAATAAAAATATAATACCAGCTATTTTTAACCTCAAACTGATGAACCCAAAAAACTTGCCAAACCAAAAGAAAAGTAACTGCCAAATAAATAAGCAGTGCCTGCCAAAGTAAAAAATCGGCAAAAATAATCAGGCCCAAAAAGCTGCTGGAAAAAAAATAAAAAGTTATCAAAGAAAGATAGAGCGAAACATTTTCAAGGCTCCGAGCTTGATATTCTTCCGGCCGGAAAAAATACAAGAAAAGACTTTTAAAAAATAAAAATGATAAAAAAGCAGTAAACAATGCCACTAAATGACGAAATAAACCGACGGGCAAAAAAATAAGAAAAATGATGCTCCCTAAATTTAAAAACAAAGTTGGCAAAAGAAAATTAATAAATTCCCGATCGGTTATTATGCGGAAAAAAGCAAACAGTAACTTAAGCGAAAATTTTTGACTGTTTAAAATCAATCTTGCCTGTGTTGTTTTGGGTATTAATTGCCAAATTGCTATAAAATTAACTAAAAATAAAAAAAGAGCAATTAAGGCCCAGATTTTTGGAAAAATAAAAAAAAATTCCAGGCCCAAAAAAATCAAAAAAGAAATTAGCACCGGGGTTAAATATCTGAGCAATGAACGTGGAATAAATTTAGCCATATTTTACTACTGTCAATTTTATTTCTTGATTTAAAATTTTAATCTTTTTTTCTAAAAGTTTGATTTTTTGAGCACTTTGTTCTTTTTGAGACATAAAACTTCTTTTGTAAACCCCGTTAGAAAACCCTGTCCTTTCTAACGGGGTAAATTTTAATCTAAAATTTTTCTTTTATGTGTAGTAAGATAATAAAAGTTCATAAAAATTACTACTAACAACACTCCCAACAAATTAAATAATAAATCATTAGCAGTATCTGTGCCAGGGCCTAAACGATGGGTTTTAAAAATAATGTCCTCTAAGTATTCCTCAATCTCATAAAGAGCTGATAGGCTTATCGTACTAGTAGCTGCTAAAAATAGAGACAATTTTAATCTACCTCCCCTGAAAAGCAAACTGAATTGAAATTTGTCAATCCAAAAAGCACTGATAACCACGAATAAAGTAAAACAAACTACGGCACTAATAAATAGATGGGCAAATTGATCCCACCAGTCAAACTTACCATAAAAGTGAAAGAAATCACCGGCGGCATCTAAACTAAGAGCGGCTAAAATAATCAACCAAAATAACCAATGTAAACGATGCCTTTCTTTCTTTTGGTATTGATAAGCAGTGCTCTCTAATAAGATCCAACTAACAGTGGAAGTAACAAGTAAACCCAGCCAAGTGTATTCCACACTAAATTGAAAAATTCTTAAATAATTAAAAAGTTCAAGGATAACCAAACCACTGAAAAGCAAGCGAAGAAAATTAATTATAATTAATTTTCTTTGTTCTTTTTGATGATTAAAGATCTCCATTTTGGTCTTATCTTAAAGATTAAAATTATTTTGGTCTATTTCTACCCAAATATTATCATCTTCGCTATAACGATAAACTTTGAATCTATGAACTTTTTCTTCTTTTGAATAAATATAATTTACTGCTACCTCGCCGCCAATTCTTTGGGAATATTTGGTTTTTTTATCAAGAATTAAAGGTTTAGTGGTTCTTTCCATTTTAAGCCGGCCTAAAGGGCTTGGAAAAATAATCATTTCTCTTTTTTCCAAGACAGCTTTGCCTTCCTGGTCTTTGTCAATTTCTTCTTCAGTGATTTCCTCTTTTTCAACTTTAAACTTATCTTTAATAAGCGAGATTATATTTTGCCATCTTTCATCAGTCATAAAAATTAGTTAAAAATTAAAAGTCTAATTATGCCGACCTGTCTTCTGTTCACACCAATACGCTACTCTTAAAATCGTGGCCTCATCCAACTGGCGGCCAATGATTTGCAGTCCAACGGGCAACCCCTGACTAAAACCGACCGGAATGGAGATGGCCGGCAGTCCAGCCAAATTAACTGAAACGGTATAAATGTCGGAAAGATACATCTTCAAAGGATCATTTATTTTCTCGCCGATTTTAAAAGCGACTGTTGGCGAGGTCGGGGTGATTAAAACATCAACCTCGTTAAAAACTTTGTCAAAATCCCATTTAATAAGAGTTCTTACTTTTTGCGCCTTTAAATAATAAGCGTCATAATAACCGGCCGAAAGAATATAAGCGCCGAGTATAATCCGCCGCTTTGCTTCCTGGCCAAAACCAAGTTGTCTTGAGTTTAAATAAACCGATAATAAATCTTTGGCTTTTTTATCCGAAAGACCATATTTTATGCCGTCGTAACGGGCTAAATTAGAGGAGACCTCGGCGGGCATAAGTAAATAATAAACCGGCAAAGCCGCCTTGGTATAGGGCAATTCCACTTCTCTAACTTGAGCGCCCAAATCTTCTACTTGTTTAACCGCTTTCTCAATTATTTTTTTAATTTCTCTATTTAGACCTTGGGCAAAATATTCTTTGGGCAAGCCGACTTTAAGACCCTTAATGTCTTTTTTTAACTGCTGTGAATAAGAAGGAACGTCCTTAGGCAAACTGGTTGCGTCCCGCGCGTCTTGGCCGGCAATTGTTTCTAAAACTAAAGCGGCGTCTTCAACGGTTTTGGTTAAGGACCCGATTTGATCCAAAGAAGAAGCCATGGCCAAAAGGCCATAACGAGAAACGCGGCCATAAGTTGGTTTGAGCCCCACCAGGCCGCAAAAACTGGCTGGCTGGCGGATTGAACCGCCGGTGTCAGAACCCAAGGCGTAAATACACTGGTGAGCGACGACAGCCGCAGCCGAGCCACCGGAAGAACCGCCCGGCACGCGCTTTAAATCGCAGGGGTTGGCCGTCTTTTGGTAGCTAGAATTTTCAGTGCTTGAACCCATGGCAAACTCATCAAGATTGGTTTTGCCCAAAAAAATAGCTCCGATTGACTTTAATTTTTCAATTACCGTAGCATCATACGGGGCAATAAAATTTTTTAAAATTTGCGAGCCGGCGGTAGTTTTAACTCCTTCTATATTAATATTATCCTTAATAGCCACCGGAATGCCCGAAAGAATAGTAATTTCTTCTTTATTTTTTATTTTCTGGTCAATCTTTTTGGCTTCTTTTAGCGCCGAATCTTGAGTCAAGGTCAAAAAAGCTTTGATTTTCTGATCAACTTTCTTAATTTGCCCTAAACAAGCCCTGGTCAGCTCCTGGCAAGAAAATTCTTTTTTTATCAAACCTTGATGGGCTTGGGTGATGGTTAATTCGTTTAACATAATTTGATTTTCAATTTTCAAGTATTTTGTCATTCCCGTCCCTGCTTCCGCAGGGGTAAACTTGTCCCCGCGAAAGCGGGGAGCAGGAATCCAGCAATTATTCTATTTTCATTCTGGATCCCGCATCTCAGCCCGAGGCTGATCCGCCTTTGGCTGGAAAGTGCGGGATGACAATTGAAAATTGGGCCATTTAAAAATTTATTGTGAATTGATAATTGGAAATTGTAAATTTACTCAAACACCTTTTTAACCTTAAATAAATTATCCTGACTTTCGGGCGAATTTTTAATTATTTTTTCTTTAGTTTTGGCAGTATAATCCAAATCAACCAAATCATTTTTAAAAACATTTTCTGTTTCCACCACCTGGGCAGTCGGAGAAATTTTCTGAGTGTCTATTCCTTTTAACTCGGCAACATAATCTAAAATTGCCGAAAGATCCGAGGCGTATTTTTTGACCTCGCTTTCGCTCACTTTTAATCTGGCCAAATCGGCCAAATGCTTAATTTCTTGAATTGAAATTTTTTTAGTAGTAGGCATAATATTTTTAAAGTTTTAAATTTAGAGATTTTCAAACAATATGTTTTGTCATCCCGCACTTTCCAGCCAAAGGCGGATCAGCCTCGGGCTGAGATGCGGGATCCAGGGATAAACTTTCTGAGTTCTGGATTCCCGCTCCCCGCTTTCGCGGGGACAAGTTTACCCCTGCGGAAGCAGGGACGGGAATGACAGGAGAAAAAACTGGTAACTGAAAATTGAATCATTGTAAATTGATTGAAAATTGGTAATTACTTATTTTTAATCATCTCCAAAAATTCTTTCTCGCTGAGCGTCTTTATTTTCAATTCTTTGGCTTTTGTTAATTTTGAGCCGGGAGTTTCCCCGACGATTACATAATCAGTACGAGAACTGACCGAACTAGAAATTTCGCCGCCTAAAGATCTTATTCTTTGTTTGACCTCGTCACGCGACATAATAGCAAGCCCGCCGGTCAAAACAAAAGATTTGCCGGCTAAAGCGCCGCCAAATCTTTCTATTTCTAACTTCAGCTCAAAGTGGGCTAATTCTGTCAAAACTTTAAGATCATCTTTGTTTTTAAAATAATCAAAGACACTTTCAGCCACTTTTTCCCCAACGCCTTCAATCTCCCGGAGTTCTTCCAAACCAAAATTTTTCATTATTTTTAAAAATTCGCTGACACTTAGAGCTTTCTTATGACTTTCTTTGCCTATTCTTTTAGCCAAGATTACGGCTGTTTCTTCGCCGACATAGCGGATGCCCAGGCCGTAGATAAATTTAGCTAAAACCACTTTTTGACTCTGGCGTATTGCTTCTATCAAATTACCGGCTGATTTCTCGGCAAACCGCGAAAGCGGTTCAAGATCGCCTTCTTTAAGCCGAAAAATATCAGAAAAATTGCTTACCAACCCTTCATTCATTAATTGCTCAACAATTTTTTCACCCAATCCTTCAATATTGAGGCCTTTTTTAGAAACAAAATGAATAAGTTTCTCCTTCTCAATCGCGTAACATTTGGTATTGCTGCAATAAGTCGCGGCTTCGCCCGCTTTTCGGTAAGTTGGACCTCCGCAAATCGGACATTTTTTAGGCATTAAAAACTTCTTTTCTTTGCCGGTCCGTAGTTTTGGCAGCACTTCCACTACTTCCGGAATAACATCGCCGGCTTTCTGAATTATGACGGTATCGCCGATACGCACATCTAGACGTTTAATTTCATCTTCATTGTGTAAAGTAGCACGGCTGACCGTGCTACCGGCAACTCTTATGGGCTTAAGATAAGCAACCGGCGTCAGGGCTCCGGTGCGGCCAACCTGAACTTTAATATCCTCTATAATGGTGGTTACCTGATCGGGCGGAAATTTAAAAGCAATGGCCCAGCGCGGCGCTTTGCCGGTATAGCCAAAACGTTCTTGTAATAACCTCTCATTAACCTTAACCACAATGCCATCAATCCAATAATTTGGACTTTGGCGCCTGTTCTTCCAATCTTGCCAAAATTTAATCACTTCGTCAATGCTGGCGCAAAAGTGATAATTTTTATTAACTTTAAAACCAAGCTCGGTTAGCAATTTTAATTCTTCCAATTGGGTTTTGGGCAAGGGAAAATTAGCTAAACTTAAATCATAAACAAAGCAATCAAGACGGCGCTTGGCCGCAATTTTGGAATCAAGCTGCCGGATAGCGCCGGCGGCGGCATTGCGCGGATTAGCTAAAAGCTCTTCCCCTCTTTTAGATCGCTCTCTGTTTAGTTTTTCCAAAACATCCTTAGCCATAAAAACTTCACCCTCAACTACCACATCCACCTCGCGCTCAAGCCGAAGCGGAATACTTTCAATTGTTTTTAAGTTAGCGGTGACATCTTCGCCAAAAGTGCCATCGCCACGAGTAGCGCCCAAAACGAAAATGCCTTTTTCATAAATTAAAACCACATGCAGGCCATCAATTTTAAGTTCTACCGTATAATCAATCTTGGTTTTTTCGCCTTTGGCTAAAAGCCGCTTGAGCCGCTTGTCAAACTCTTGTAATTCTGCCGGTTCAAAGGCATCGTGAAACGACCATTGGGGAACTTGGTGGCGGACTTTTTTAAATTTAGCAAGCGGCTCGCCGCCTACCCTTTGCGTCGGCGAATCAGGGGTAATAAACTGCGGGTATTTTTGTTCAAGTTCGTAGAGTTCATGTTTTAGGGAGTCCAAAGCGGCATCGGAAATTTCCTGCCGGTCAAGGACATGATAAAGATAGCGGTGATGGCTGATTTCTTTTTTTAATTTTTCAATCCGTACTTTGGCTTCTTGTTTGGTCATAAAAAGTTAAAATTCTAAATTCGAAATCCTAAATCCTAAACAATATCTAAATCATAAATTTCAAATCACAAACTCTTCATTTTGACTTTTCTAAAATAGAACCAAAAATTTTCATAAGTTCTATGCTTTCTTGAATTAAATCTTGTTTTTCTTTTTCATTTTCTTTTAAAGGTTGGGATAGTTCTAACCAAAATCCACTTTCCTTGGCTTCTTTTTTAGAAATTTTGATTCTCATTTGAAAATCTTTTTTGCCCAAAGATTCATTAGCTTCGATATAATTAGCACCGGTTGAACCGGCTGCGCGAACTAATTGCTTACCGTTTTCAATGTTAGGAATAGTTTTAGGCAATTTATTAACATAATCGTTAACTCTTTTAGCAAACTTAAGACTTCTTTCCTCTAAATCATATTTATTATTTCGTTTGGAATTTGGAATTTGAATCATTAGAATTTGTTTAGTATTTAGAGTTTTGGATTTTGGATTTGTTGTTATTGTATCACAAAAACCGGCCATTTCAAAGTACCGGTTTAATTGAAAATTAAAAATTAAAAATTAAAAATTTCACATCGATACCCTGATCGTCTGTTTGACATCGCCCGAAGCACCGGTAGAGGTAATAACATTTTCAATATTAATATTTGTTTCTTCATACTGACCCGTAGTATAATTATACACTTGGGGGTTAATGTTTAAAACATTAACATAACAATTTTTTACTGTAATTTTCATGGCATAGGCATTGTTGGAATTTAAAAAAAGATCTTCAATGGTGCCAGGTGGCGTTGTTTCTTCTTGTATCCATTCTCTGGTAATCTTTCCTGTCCAATTAAGATTGTTTAAATCGGTCTGCTCATTAATTTCATAATATTTAATTTCTAAAACTGAACTACCATAACAAGTATCATTCCACTTAATTAACAATCGATTGATGCCGCTGGTCCAAGTGTCTGGATTATAAAGATAAAGAATGATTGATTTATCTTCTTCTAAATCCTCAAAAATTTCTAATGAAAAAATTTTACCCGCGCTCTCCCAGCTGACGCCAGATTCAGTAGCGGCGTTAATATTCAAATTACCAATTTCACTGCCACCTTTCCTAACTTTAAATAAACTATATTCAACGCCGCTTTCGGCCCCATAATAAGACAAGGATTGCAATTTGATATTCCGCGCCCTACTAAAACCACTTAAAGCTAAGGTTGCTATCACCAGCCCAATGTTAAGCGTTATGCCCATAATAAGGATGGTGGAAAGGAGAACATTGCCTCTCTCTGGATATCTTTTAAAATGTCTCAAAATACAAACGAACATAAATTCCAAATTACAAATTACAAATTCCAAATAATATTCAAATTCCAATTATCAAATACAAAAATTATTTTGATTTTTCAATAATTGCGGAAAAAATCTTTTTGAGTTCCATCGCTTCTTCTAAAAGCTCTTTCCCTTCTTTTTCAAATTTCTTGTCGTTGGTTTCAATAATTAATCTCAGCCAATAAACTGATTCTTTTGCTTCTTTGCGACAAATTTTAATCCTTAATCTAAAATCTTTTTTACTAAATGACTCATTTGCTTCAATATAATTAGCGCCGGTTGAGCCCGATGATCTAATTACTTGTTTAACGTATTCAAGGTTACTTACAGTTCTTGGTAATTTTTTACAAAAGAGTGCTACTTTTTTAGCAAATTGAAAAGTTCTTTCTTCTAAATTGTATGGTTTGGAATTTGAAATTTCGGTCATTGAAATTTATTTGTTATTTGGTGCTTGGGATTTGGAATTTATGAATTTACGGCGTTATTCCCGGCAGTTCCTGCCAGCGCGGCAAGCGGAAACAGGCGCGAGCGTTTTTATTAATGGCCTCGCCTTCGATCAGATACGTTCGACCTTCGCTCTCAATAAATTGTTGGGAAACACTGACAATTTTATATTTGTAAATCTCGGTCAGAGCTTGAGACAGTTCATCTTGATAAAGATTGAAACAGGATGATTTATTGGGAATATCGCAAGCTTCTTTCACTTCATTGCTATCCTCGTCTTTATCAGCCAACAAAAGATAAGAGGCATCCGACTCTTCTAATTTTTTGCGATAAATTTTATAGCCATAAATTGATTCGTCGGGGTTTTTCCATTTAAGCTCAACGGTTGAAGGACATTTACTTACGGCAGTAAAGGTGGAACTGATTGGGGCCTGGGCGCAAAGATTAGTTTGAATTGGAATAATATTACCGCCCTCGATTGAATCGTAATAACCCCGGCTATTAAAAGGCACCACTGCCCAATATAAGGTGGTGTTTTGGGCAAAATTTTCTGCTTCAAAAGTATAGGTAGTCGGTCCCCGAGCTTGAATAATCTCTTTAATTAAGAGCCCCTGGTCATTTAATTTTTTGTTTTTGCAGAAATCACAAACACTGCCCACGCCAGCGCAACTACAAGAAGAAGAATAGCTACATTTTAGTTCTCCTTGGGAAAAATTTGAATAATTATATTGACAATTTTGATAATTAAATTTGGCCAAACTGGGCAAATTAGCAAGTTGATAAATTTCATAACCCTCGGCAAAATCATCAGCGGCAGTCTCGAATTTAAAGCTAATTTTATTACAACTACTGTACTCATCTATGCCAAAATTGAAAATATCGTTTTTCGGCGGATCAGTGCAAAAAGGAGCCATTGCTCCAACCGTCGGCGAAGGATAAGATTCAAAAAATTCTGAATCAACTTGAGTCACGGCTTTGACTCCGTAATTATAAAAGTGGCCGGCGACCAAATTATTATTAAAAGGAGTGATAAAATTAGTGCTCACCAAAGGCAAGGGTAAGTTAGTCGGATAAAATTCTTTAACTAAATCAAAGGAGCCGTTTGGGGGCTGTCTTTCAATTAGCCAATGATCAATAATAATATTAGGATTAGGATCGCCCGAAGGCGCAACTTCTGTGCCATATTGATTAGCATAATCCCACCATAGCCGATGAAACGGCTCGTCCGTGGCAGTACAGCCTCTTTCAATTTTAGTAATAAAAGGAGTGGCCGGAATTAATTTACAATTTCCCGCTTCTCTGCCAAAACTGGGGGTAATAACAATTAGAGAATTATTGGCCTCTTGAGAGCCATTACCATAAGCAAAAATGCGATAGACATAAGTGGCGCCGGCCGCTACTTGATCATCGGTCAAATTATAACTGGTTTCACCGCAGGTGCCACTGCCGCATTCCCAGTCAAATCGACAAAGGCTGCCAGTCTGGCTACCCGCATTTAAACAGACCACTGTTTCTTCAACAGAACCCATTAAAATAAAATCAGATAAATCACTGCAAAGCGAGACCCCTAACTGACAGCGATAAATCTCATAATAATTAGTGTATTGCGCATCCTGCCAGTTTAAGAAAACAGCTGGCTCTGGCCCGTTAGAAGTACAAAGACCATTTTCCGCGCAACAAGCATTGCCAGATAAATTATCAGGATCAGGCCACTTTGGCAGCTCGTCAAAACAGCGAGCTGGTCGGACTGCTTCGGCTAAAGAAGTTAAGAAAAAATCAGGCGCGCCATTGGCTATTTCGTCTTCTTCGGCCTCACGTATAAGATAAAACATATGCTCGTGAAAATAATCAGTTTCGGCCGGCAGCTGATAGACATAATGACATTGGTAAGGCTCATTGGGTGAATTTTTAGTGCAATTTGCCGGCGGGATGGAGATATAAACTACACCGCTTGGCAAGTCAGCTAAGAGGGAGTAATTGTTCTCAGCCGAAGGTGCCTTATTGTCCTGCCAAGATAAATTAATAACTGGCTGGCTGGCCAAACAACTGGAGGACAAGGCCTGAAAGTCAAACGGACCATATTCGGGCCGGCAGTCGGCCGGCAAAATAATATTATCAGGTGTATTTTCAAAAGTAGCTAAAGTCAGGGAAAGTTTATTTTGATCAGTCGGAATCAGACGCACTTTATAAGCATATTCGCTCTCGGCTGTTAATTCCCTTTCAAACCATTGATAAGCATTGCTATCCAAAGTGACTAAATGCCGGTAAGTTTGCTCGCTCGGGGCTTTGCGGAAAATCTCGTAATAATAAGGGTCATTGCCCGAATCTTTGGAAATATAAACTTCATCAAGGCGAGCTTTGGCCGTAATAGAATTGTGAGTTAGAGGCGAGGTATCGCTGTTTTTATAATGGTCGCCTAAATAGATATTATAGCCAGAAGTAGCAGGAATGGGAAAAGGGGTGTCAATGATCATCTCGCCAATAAAGTTAAAATCCAGCCAAAATTTCATTTTCTTGTTAGCGCCATTATTTTGCCAGACACCTTTTAAGTGATGCCAGGAAGTTGTGTCTGATAAAATATAATCAGTATAATATCTTTTATCAACATAGGCGCTCGCCCGCGAAGCAATTTCTAATTCGCCCTCGTCAGCTGCAGTAAGGCTCGTGCCTGAACGCGATAATCTTAAATACTCTTGCGGCTCATCACCGCAACCTTCACACCAAACAGAAGCCGGATTTAAGCCATAAAATAAAATTTCTTTTTCTGCCTGATAAGCACTGTCAAATTTTACCCACATTGAAAGGGCTATTGGTTCTTGAGACAGATTGGGGTCAGTACTTATGTTGCCCAAAGCTGACCAGGAAACCGCACCATAAGGATTGGCAAAGCCAGTGGCGTTTAATTGAGTCGCGCTATCATCATTGCCTGCCATATCCTCGCTTAAGGCCACGCCTTCTTTGGTCACGCTTCTTAGGCCTTGACTAATGGTTAAAATTTCAGCGTTGCCTTCCCAATAGCTCTTAATGTTAGCTGCCGGACCGCTATTTGGCTTTAAAACGATTTTGACTGTAGGCTGGCCCGCTTGGCAAGGGTTTAAAAGCAAGAATTTTTCAGTTCCGTAATCATTAGAGCAAGTCAGGCCAAAGGATTTAGACAAAGCTGGGTCAGCTGAGGGAAAATAAAGTTTGGCTTCTCTCCTGCTAGGCGGCGGGCCGATAGCTTTAACAAAGTAATGAAACTTTTGCGAAAGATCAGCTTCTTGGACGCTGCGGTCTTGGCAGTAACAATGACCCTCAGGACACTGAATATCACTGCTCGCCTTATTAGGATCAGTCGGATCAACCGAGAAACTGGCTAAAGTAATTGCCTCGGTTTCAGATTGTCCTTCTTGATATCTTTTAACTTCAACAGTTTCAGCCCCACCTAAATAATCCCAAGCCAGCAGTGCGTAGGGAGCTTGAGGTTGATACTTGGATTCCGCAATTTCTTCGGTATCATCAGAATAACCGCCGGAACAATCAGCTGTTTGATCAGCAACTATATTTTTATTTTTATCGGCCCAATCAGAACAAATGCCTTGTAAATCATTGGTCTGGGGAAAATCAATGTCTGGCTGACACCAGGGAAAAGCAAAGTTACCCGGTGTGGTTCTGGTTGCTCCGCCAGTGTAGCCGCAAGTCACCTGATAATTATATTGCCCGCCTTCAATTGTCTCAAAATCATCGTAAGAAGTGTGGTAATCAGCCCAAACAACACCACTAACACTAACATCATGAACAAAAACTGGGCTCAATGCGAGAGTAACAGTAGTACCATCACCGACTTGGCCATAGTAATTTTCCCCCCAACACTTAACTGTCTTGTCTTCAAGAAGGGCGCAGGTGTGAAAAAAGCCGACGGCGACGGCTTTGACATTAGATAAATTAGGAACTGAAACTGGGTTAAGTTGGGGACTATTAGTATTACCAAGGCCGAGCTGGCCAAAGCCATTTTCCCCCCAACACTTAACTGTCTTGTCTTCAAGAAGGGCGCAGGTGTGATAACCGCCGGCGGAGGTTGTTACAGCTATTACATTTTTTAAAACCGGCCATGTTGTTAGCTTGGTGTAATCTTGATCATAAAGTTTTTGGACTTGGCGGCTATTTATAATCTTGTCCGGCCAGATTTTAATTTCGTCAAAAATTGTTTCCGGCACGCGGAAATAACTAGCTGTGCCAGGCATAAAAAAAGATTCGCAACCAAAATATAAGTTATTATTTCTCGTAAAATTTCTACCCCAAAGACCATTGTAAGCTAAAGTTTTATCAAGATAAACCTGGGTCTGACCCGAGGTCTGGTCTTGGGTCCAAAGAAAATGATGCCAAGTATCGCAAGTTAAACCGCCTCCTGGCTCTGGATAATTAATTAAAGTTGCTCTTTCTGACTCAGGAGCAACGATCACGAGTTCATCTGTTTTCAGCATCACTAAGTCATCTTGATAACCACCGTTGTTAATAGCATTATAAGATATTCTAAAATCTGGTTGAGTTTGATCGCCGCTATGTTTCCAAAGGAACGAATAAAATAAATCATCTCTATTAGTAAGACAAGAGTAAGGACCAATTTTAAACCAAAAGTCCAAAGTCACATTCCGGGAAGCTTCAGGATAAGGTCCGACCGGATAAATGCCGGCTAGAAGCTGGATGCGCGAAGGAACCATACTGACGCCACTCCGACCCAGCACGACTGACTCATAAAAATCATAAAAGCTAAGCGCTGAATAAGCTCGATTAGTAATATTATTCCTTTGAGTTGTAGCAATATTATCAACGGTAGAAGAACCAGAATCGTATATCCCCTGGCTATGAAAAGTCGGGGTTTTAACCAGCCACCAGCCTTCAGGAGTTTGTCTTTCTAGGCGGCACCAAAGCGGCGCTCCCGCTGATTCGTCAGCTGTCCAACAAAAATGAGCATAAGTGCCGTACTGATCACCCTGACTAAAACACTTTAAATCAGCCGGCACTCCTTCTCCGCTACAATATCTGTCAGCAAAAAGAACCGGCTCACTAACCCCGCAAGTAGGCACCGAGGCGGTTTGGACAGTTGAACATTGGCCAGCACAAACGGCACAATCATTGGTAGCACACAAATTAGCTGGATTTTTGGCAATGATTTGATAAGTATAAGTTGTCCCGCCCACCACCTCATTATCTGATTTAGAAGTAGCGGTAACCGAGTAAGTTTTATTAATGACCCCTCCTATCTTTCTGACAACGGTGTACTGGGTGGCGTTTTTGGCCGGCTGCCAGCTTAAATTAACCGCGGGCAAATCTACTTCTTGGCAAATAGCACCGACTTGCAAATCAGCCGGAATACCGACCGGGCAATAAGGCGCTGAAACATTATTGACGACCGAATCGCTGGTACATAAATTATTTTGGTCGCACGCCCTCACCGCATAATTATAAGAAGAACCGCTTTCGATATTGGAATCGGGATAAGTTTCCACGGCCGAAATAGTGGCGTCGGTATAAATTAATTGGCCCCCCCGATAAAGCTTGTAAGAGGCCACATCAGTCAAATTGCTCATTGTCCAGTCCAAATCAACATAAGGATCGTCATTGGCATCACAAGAGGCATTAGCGGTTAAAGCCAAAGTCCCGGTCGGGCCTTGGCAGTCCTTTTTCAAATTGACAATATTAGAATAGGAAGAACCGGCATTATTTTTGGCTACGGCTTCAACATAATAAGAATAATTTTGGTCATTGATTGGTTCGCCGGGCGGAAATGTATCATCAGTCCACCATTGGTCAAAAAAAGTGCCGGCTTTTTCTGCTACCACTGGATCGCTTGGCCCTCGGCCGGAAATAAAGCCCGTCACCCGATAAATTTTATATTTATCCAAAGTCGCTGGTTCAGCCGCCTTGGTCCATTTAAGTTTAAAAATCGGCCTATTCGCCACTGGATCGCAATTAGTTGCGGAAGATAAAATAAAAGGACCGGGCGGACAATAAGGCGCTGAAATATTTTGGATAGAATTAGAAAGATTAAAACTATTACTATTGGCATTGATGGCTTTAATCTGATAACTGTAAAGATTGCCGCTTATGGGTGCTTGACCTTCGCCACCTATGTCATTATAGCTTGTCCCATTATAACCGCTTTTAATCTCTGTGTTGGGCGGGCAACTAGTTCCTTGGCAGCGATAAATGCTATAAGAAGTGGCATTGGCTGATTGGCTCCAGCTAAAGGCAATAGCCGGATAGCCACCAATACAACTGGTGCTGCTCAAGGTTAAGGTTGGACTGGCGGACTGAAGACAATTAATCGCCAGTTGAGAAGTATTAGAATTAGTATATTCTAATCCACAAGTAGCTTTGGCTCGGACAAAATAGTAAAAGGTGTTATTTGGGCCAACTAAGGTATTAAAAGGTGAAACCCGCAAACCTAAAGAAGAAAAGTCAAGATTATTGGCTGATTGAAAAACCTCATAGCTTTCAGCCGAGGAATGAGTAGTCCAAGAAAGGGTATGTTGGGCCGCGGCCGTTGATTGGCAGGTTGCCGTGCCGTTTATGGAAAAACTTGGTGGCGGGCAACAACGAGCCGTTGTTGGCCCCACCACGGCTGACAAACTTTTGGCACAACCGCTATCGGCCTGAATGGCAAAATAATAATTCTGACCAACTGTAACATTATTGGTGAAATCATAAGAACCAGTAGAAAGTAAGGACTGGGTGCAATTAGCTTCGGTCACCGCCGGCGAAGTATTGTAACAGAGCTTATAACTGGCTACGGCGGGATCAACTGTCCAAGTAAGGCGGATACTGCTTTGCCAGCTATTTAAGCACTGGGGCGTAGCGGCAAGACCGCTCGGCTGGCCTGGGGTGGT
This sequence comes from bacterium, assembly GCA_043798995.1. Lineage (GTDB taxonomy): Bacteria > Patescibacteriota > Patescibacteriia > JAACEG01 > JAGUWE01 > JAGUWE01. The sequence goes on along the minus strand of JAZDOD010000010.1, from coordinate 26,238 downwards.
ATAAGGAATGGTCACGGCATTGCTCACGCCGCTGGCTAGGGTGGCTAAAGTACAGCTGCCGCCGTCAACCGAAGCCCTGATAAAATAATAATAAGTCGCGCCTTCGACTAAGTTTTCAGTATCAGTAAAGTTAGTGACATTAAGATTGGTAATTAGGCCGGCCGAAAGTCGCCCTTCGCTGGTAGTACAATCAGGGGGGCTATTGGTCGCTTTTCTAAAAACTTCGTAACGGCTAAGATTAGATGAGTTTTGCCAATCCAAATAAACTTGATGCTGACTCGGCGGAAGACAACTTTTAGCCACGGTGATTAATTTAAAAGGCGTGGGTTTATTGCAATCGTCTCGGCTAACTACCGTTGGGGTAAGATTGGAAGCCGCTGGGCCGCCTGGCCCATCGGCAATAATTTGATAATAATACGGCTGGCCAGGGCTAACGTTGAATGTGTCTATATAAGAATCAGAATTGGCGGTATCAGTATAAAGTACGCCGTTTTTTAAAATATGATAAACAAAAATATCGTCGGTAGTGCCGTCGCTATTGCCGTCGCCATTGCCGTCGGTTTTGGGCGGCGTCCAATTTAAGATCATAACCGGGGCTAAATTAGAACAACTAGCTCCCAAGGTTAAAACCGGAGTAGCTGTATGAGGCGGCGAAACGCAATCTTCACGAGCTTTGACCGAAGTGCTGGGGGGGGTAGGATTACTGACTCCGTCGGTAGTTTCGGTTTTCACTTGATAACGATAAGTTTCACCGGCAATCACTGTATGATAACTTTGAGAACCGTCAACCCAAATCACATCTTCGGCTGTAGTGTTATAACTATCGTAATAAGTTGTATTCCCGTCTTTGGTAATGGCTTGCCAGCTGCTACAAGTTGGGGGATTAGTGCAACGATATTTATGAATATAATAGCGTCTGATATTAGCCGGCGGAGTGGCAGTGTAACCCCAGCTTAAAGTCATCTTGGGTTTATTATTATCAAGCGAATCGCAAAAAGGCGTAACCCATAGATAATCAGGCGGATTAATCTGAACGGCGCAGGCGCCTGGTATTATTGTCAGTAGTTCGCTATAATTGCTGTCTAAAGTCCAGCCCTGGCCAGCTGCCTTAACATAATAACTATAGCTAAAATTACTTTTAATGCTGTCACTAAATTGACAACTAAATTTGTTGCTCTGCCACTGGCAAGGAGATTGGGAAGAATTGGCAGCCAGTGAATTAATCCAAATATAGCCATTCTCATTGGTATTTTTATAAATATTATAAAAGATAGGGACGTTAAGCCGACTTTGCTGACAGGCCGCAGGATTAGTTGCGCCAGCGCAATCATCCCATCTTAATTTCAATTGTAGGGGATTACAGTCAAGCTCTAAGCCGGGCGGCGTGGCACTATTAGAGGGAATTACGGGTTTAGGACAAAAAGCAGCTATTGGTGTTAATTGATTGGCAGAAGCTCTCTCCGCGCCCTCACTATAAGCTACTACTTTATAATAATAACTTTTATTGAATTCGAGCCGTTTGGCAGAATTATTGCCGTCAACAAAAAAACATTTACCAGCCTGACAGGCAATGGCTCGATCAATAAATCCGACTGCATTAGAAGGGTCATAACAACTTGAGCTGCTGCAAGGACCATTCCAACGATAAATTCCGTAGTGAGGCGCTAAAATGGAAGTCCCACGCCCGTCTCTCACTTCAATGGCAGTTTCTTGCCAACTTAATCCGATTTGAGAAATATTGCCGTCACAATCATTACTGGCTCCATATAAAACAAACGGGTGCGGGCAGCCGCAAACCTTGCTCATTGTCTCTTTCTCGCCGCTGGTGCCATAAATTGTTCCGCCACTGGCGTCACGAGCTTCTATTTTATAAGTGTAGTTGGTTCTTTCTTTCAGGGGATAAGATCCGCCGCCGGTATCTCGCCAAACTGCCGAAGCACCGCTTATATAAGTTAAGTTGCTAACTAAAGTCACAAAACTCCCTGTGGGCGAGCTTTCTTTTCTTAAAATTCTATAGTAACATTTATTTTCCGACACGGTCGGGCAAAGTGCATTATCTAGGGCTGCCCATCTCGCTTCTATTACTATCTGACCAGGCACACAGTTGACGGGATTATCAGTCTTATTATCGCATCCGGGAGAAAGATTAAAATTACTAATCTCTACCGCTTTAGCCGGCCAGGGCAAAAAATTTAGAAAAAGAAAAAATAAAAAAATACCAGTCATTAATAAGGGCTTAACAATTCGGTTAAATTTTAGTAGGGAAAAGCAAAAAGTGTTTTTATTTTTACTTGTTGACATCTTGGCTTTTGTTTTATTTTAAAATATATTATAATGTAGTTATTATACCATAAGAGACAAGAAATTCCTACTCTTTTTGCAAATTTATCCACAGGCCTTCGCCTGTTCACCTTCGCCTAGTTTTAGCGAAACAATGTCTGTGGTAGACTACTGCTTGGTGAGGGTGAGCCCAAAAACATCTCGCTTATAAAATAAAATTTATTTAATTTCCAAAATTATGAACAAAAAGCTTAAAATTTTAATCATTGTGTTGGTAATAATTGTGATAACTGGCGCAGTAAGTTGGTATTTCTGGCGCCAAGAAATAACCCTGCCTCTTAAACCAAAAAAGAACATTTTAGAACAAATTCAAGCTCAACAAGAAACCCAAGAATTTGTTGAAGAAACACGACTGCTCAATGGCAAAATTACGGCCATTGATGCAGAAAAAAATACTTTAACCGTAGCAACGTATTTACCTGCTCAAAATCCCAAAGCTGCTCAAATTCCAACCGAAAGAAAAATCATTATTACTGACAAAACAGTAATAAAAAAAATCGTTAATCTACCCCAAGCCGAAGGCAACAAAATTTCTTTTACCAATCTAATAACTCAAATTAAAATTCGGGACTTAAAAATTGGTGATTTAATTGAAATTATCGCCAACGAAAATATTAAATATAAAGAAGAAATTACTCCTCAAGAAATCCGTCTTTTACCGATTTAAATGGAGCACCGCGGGCAAGCCCGTGGTGCCTCGCACGGTGTCAAGTCATCTAGGTGAAGCAGAATCCCGCACTAAAGACATCTCTATAAAATCATTCATTATAAACCTTAAACAAATTTAAAACCATCCCTAAATCCAAGGGATGGTTTTAAATTTCAAATCCACCAAGGAATGAATTTTAAAGTTAGTTTAGTAGCGTTCCTGATAAAAACGCGAAGAAATAGATGTTTGGATAAATCCACTGACTTTATTTTGGCTGTTGCCTGCTTGAGCTTCGGTTTTTAAAATAATAGCAACCAATGGTTGTTTATCAATTCCATTGGTGATATCAAAAGGATCTCTAATTGGTTCAAGATAAAATTTAACATCAACTAAATTAACATCTTGGGGCGTAACATTGGTCCAAGTTAACAGGCCAAACTCACTTTCTGTTCCTACTGCTACGACTAAGCAAACATCCGGAGTTCTTTCACCGCAATTGCCTTGATTTTGAGATTTACGATAAATAACCATATTGCCATTTTGATCAATTAAGGCCAAACTTTCCGTTGGATTGGTGGCGGTTAACTCTCCAGCCAAAGGATTTGAATCGCTATACCAGGGGTAATATAAACGAGCGGTCCTAAAATCTCTACTGATAATTTCTATAATTGAGTTAGAATCACTTTGTAGTTTTTCTCGGGCGACAATTACTTTTCTTGATAAAAATATAGAATTTAAAATTGAGGATATTACCACTACCACAATGGAAAAAATACCAAGTACCACAATCATTTCTAATAAAGTAAAACCGACTTGTTTTTGTTTGTAATACATAATTCAAAAAAGGCTAAATTCTAATTAGCGCCAATTATAAATATCATCAACTAATTTTAAATTATTGGTCCGCCCGCCTTCGGTCCAATTGATTTCCACCACCGCCCTAATACCTATTTTGGGAGCCAGATCATTGCAGAACCAATTATTTTCACAGATAAAATTGCAGGTTTTGTCTGGTTTAAGAGGAGGATTGACAACCTCACAGCCAGCCACACTCGTATCCTCGGGACAATCCGCTCCGTTAGCTGCTAAAAAGGCGTCGTGATTACCGGAATAGCCTGTATCACCATTGCAAATAGGTTTTAAATGAATTAAGCGCTTAAAATTAGTTTTCTGACAATCAACACAAGAATAATCTAAATAAACAGTCGTCTCGCCTGGCGTTAATTTTTTTTCATAAATGATAGTTTTCTCTTTTTCCGCTACTGGATCGATAAATTCAAAATTTAATCTGCTAGGGATACTGCTTAAATCGGTCTCCGGGAGAAATTTTAAAATAGCAGAGTAAATATTTCCGTTATATAAATAATTATCCCAAAGCGTTGTAGCAACGCCAGTATCTTTTATTTCTTTTTCTCTAATAAGCCAATTAGTATCGCGTATATTGCGAGCAGTTTCAATGGCTTCACGAGCTAAATTAATAGCAATATAATAATTAGCACTTTTTCTTTGGGTAACAATCCCAATCAAAACCAAACTTATGATGGCTAAAAGAGCCATAGAGGTTAAGCCAATCGCTACCGAAAGCTCGATCAAACTTTGACCACGATTATTCTTATAAAATTTTATCATATTTGAGAATCAAATTGATTGATAATATTTTCTCTATGTTCATCCTCTAATTTCAAAACTCAAAAGTCAAATGTCAAAATTAAATGTTAAAACCTTTAAACTTCTTATCTTTTATTTTTAAGTGTAAGTAAACTTGATCCTATCATTCTTGATATTTCCTCTGCTTCATTTAAAAGTTTGTTTATCCCTTGTTTGTCAACTTTGGTTCCATCTCTTAGAAGACAAAACCAGTATTTAGTTTCATTAGCAGATTTTAAAGCAATTTCATAAAATTTAATAAAATCTCTTCGGGAGCTCGCTGACTTAGCTTCAACAATATTAGCTCCAATAGAAGTAGCGGATCTCAATAATTGATCACTAATAATCCAATATATCCTTTCATTTGGCAGGGTAGCAACAAGTTTAATTACATCTAAAGAAAAATAGTAGGTACGGTATTTAACGTTAGTTTTAAGATTTAAGTTGTGGTTTTGAGTTTTGAGTTTTGACATTTGAGTTAATTTTATTCTACACTAATCTGCCGCGAAAGAGGATAAATCTTAATAGTTTTAGTTTTATCAATTTTAGTATGTTTTAAAGCAATTGAAACATAGTTAATGAGAACAAAATTAATTTTTGTTTCGCCATTAACATAAACCTTAGCATTAGGTGTTTTGAAAACTATGTCTAGAGATAGGGTTTCCCCCCAATTAACTGGTAGACCATTAATATTAATCTCAGAAATAATAATATCCGGGTGCGGAGAATATTTCTTTTTTAATTCGATCTCGCGATCAGAGGTTGAAAAATAAGGCACGAGATCTGCCGGGATTGAAGTTTTATATAATAAATCGCGATCCATATCAGCAAAAAAGAAATAAAAAATATTCTCTACGGTCTTTTCAAAGTGAATACCATAACCACCGGCTGGCACTTGGCCAGCTTGAGCTTCTTTGCCCGTAATGGCCATGTTTTCAAGCTCTCTAATTTGACTAGCTAAAATTTCAGCGGCGTTGTTTAAATTTTGGTTTCGCTCGGCCTGTCTAAAACTTATTATCGAGGTTAGAGTTAAAAGCGTCATAATAGCCATAGAAACCAAAAGATCAATAATGGTGAAACCAAAATTTTGTTTCAATTTCCCTGCCTCGCCGGCAGGCAGGCATTTTTTAATTTTCATTGAATTTAGAAATTAAAAATTTCTAATATTGCCTCTCCCCAAAAAAGTGCCGCAATTGTGCCGATTGCCAAAAAAGTGCCAAGCGGGATTTTACTTGAAAATTTCTTTTGGCCGCTAAGAATTAAATAAATTCCCGCGATCGCCCCCAGCCAATAGCCAAACATAATGGCTAAAAGAACCGACCAGCCCAGCATCAGACCCATTAACGCCCCCATTCTAATATCCCCTCCTCCAATCCAGCGGCCGCGGGAAACCAGATATTGGATAGCAAAAAAACTACCTCCTATTATAGCAGAAATTAAAAGATTTCCTAAAGAAAAACCCAAGATTAAATTAAAAAGTAAAGCAGCCGCCATGGCCGGCAAAGTTATTCGGTCTAAAATCACCTGCCAGCGCAAATCCTGGACAAAAATAATGATTAAAACGGCGATAAAAAACCAATCGCGAGCTATCGCTAAAACCCGCAACCCGCAACCCGCAACCCGCAATTCAACAAAATACGCCAAAACAAATAAAATAGCCGTAGCCAATTCCACTAAGGGATACTGCCAGGAAATTGGTTTGCCACACCAGCGGCATTTGCCGCTTAACATTATAAAACTTAAAATAGGGATATTGTCTTGCCAAGCAAGTTGATGACGGCACTTGGGACAAATTGAGCGGCCCTTTATAAACGACTTTCCTTGGTAAGTCCGCCAAATCAGGCAGTTAAGAAAACTGCCGATAATCAGGCCGAAAAGAAAGATAAAAATAAGGGTCATAAGAGATGTGCAAATCCCTCTTTTCCGCCAGAGGCGGATCCGCCTTGGGCGGAAACTCTCCCTTTTCTAAAGGGAGAGAAGTGACTTCCCTCTTTGTAAAAGAGGGACTGAGGGAGATTTTTACTTTAATTCTTCTATTAAACTATTTACCACACCGTCTAAATTCTTCGTTATCTCAATATTAGTGAATCTTATTACTTTTAATTTTAAAATATTTTTAAGATAATTTTCTTTTTCTTTATCTTCCCTTGTGATTTCTCCGGCTTCGTCGTAACGTTGTCCTCCGTCTATTTCAATGACCAACTCCTTAACCGGGCAATAGAAATCCGCCACGTATTTACCTAACGGTTTTTGTCTATAAAATTGAAAATTGTTAATTTGTTTTTTTCTAATTCTATTCCAGAGTTTTATTTCTGCTTCGGTCATATTACTTCTAAGTTTTCTGGAAATATTTCTTAAATGAGATTTATAGTAACGTCTCATAAAAATCCCTCTTTTCCGCCAGAGGCGGATCCGCCTTGGGCGGAAATTCTCCCTTTTGACAAAAGGAGAAGATATACAAATCCCTCTTTGGTTCTCCCTTTTTTAAAGGGAGAAAAACGGTTTCCCTCTTTGTAAAAGAGGGATTGAGGGAGATTTTTAATCCTCCCTTGTTAAAATTATATCACAAATTACCCTTAATGACGAAAACGTATAAAACAAAAACTTCTCTTTTAGAGAAGTTTTTGTTTTATTAAATCCGGTTGCTTTTTTGTTTTTTCCCTTTGTAAAATCCAGCCTGCCGGCAGGCGACAAAGTAAAAAACATGTTACGGTAAATCGGTACAACCCGATGAAATATTGCCACCGGTGGAAATCTTATAAAGACCGGCGCCACCTACACTACTGGTTTGTTCCATGCGAAAACAAATATTGTAATTAGCAGTGGTCATCGCAACAGTTGCACCAAGATTTACTGAGTACATACACGCTGTTGTTGGAGCAGCAGTAGAGCAAACAGTGGTACAAGCAGGGGTAGCAGTAGGAGAGCAAGAAGGATCATAAAAATTATCCCAGTTTAAAACTACGCCATTAGCGGATTCGGTTAAATCGGTGCAAGTATCTGTGGCTACACCATTGTCTGTTATAACACGGCCGAGACAGGCTAAACTAGCTCCGGGATTGGTTGTTTCAGCTATCTCTAAGGCGGTAGAAAGCTGTTTGACATCGGAAAGACGCTTGGCGTCTCGGGCTTTGGCGCGGGCATTGCCTAAGGCAATAATGGCTAAGGTTGATAAAATACCAATAATAGCGATAACGACCAATAATTCAATTAAAGTAAAACCTTTTTTCTTTTTTAACATTGTTTCACCCCCTTCCTGTTAAGAATTTTAATTCTTCATTTTAATTAGTTATCCACATTATAACATAAAATAATGGAAAGGTAAAATTAAAATAAAAAATTAAAATTTATTCCTTTTATTAATCTATTTAGCGAGTTTAACGGGTTTGGCGGGTTAATTTTCTTCTTATTTCTAAATAACTAATAAACTTCCCGATCTGATTGGCTAAAGATATTAATTCTTGATTAACCTTTTCAAATTCTTGTTGAGTAATATAATTTACCGCCAAGGCGATATAAAGTTGATTTCTAACCTCGCCAGTTGATCCTTTTGAGATTTTAAGATAACGAATGAATTCATTGTTGTTATTTTTTTCAAATCCTTCCGTGATATTAGAACTAACAGAAATAATGGCTCTTCTTATCTGATCTCTCAAAGCAAAGTCATGAGAAAAACCGCTTTTAGAAGTTAAGTCATAAATCTCCTTGGTTATTTTTAAGCTTAACTTCCAAATATTCAGATCCTCAAAATTTTTTATTTTCATAAACCCGCTAACTCGCTAAACTCGTAATAATTTAATAAAATAATTTTAAATTTTTAGAACTGCGAGGCCAAGTTGTAAATGGGCAAAATAACGGCGGCGACGAGAGCGGCCACGCCCAAACCCATTAAAACAATAACCAATGGTTCAAGCAGGGTCAGCAAATTTTTAACGAGCGTCTCCACTTCTTTGGTGTAAAAATCAGTGATTTTAGTCAACACTAAATCTAATTTACCGGCTTCTTCGCCCACGGCAATCATCTGAACAACCATAGCCGGGACATAGGGACTCTGTCTAAAAATTGAAACTAAGGAGTTGCCGTCCTCAACTTCTTTAATGGTCTTGCCAATCAATTCCTTGTAAACTACATTGCCAATCACTTCTTTGGTTACTTCCAAGGCCTTGGTAATTACGACTCCGCCGGTCAGCAGGGTGGAAAAACTGCGGGTAAAACGGACTAAATAAATTCTCTGAAAAAGCAGCCCGATAATCGGTATTTTTAACTTAAAAACATCCCACTGACGCCGGCCAAAGGGCGTTCTGATATAAATTTGCAAAAATGACAAAAGCACAAAAAAAAGTAAAAGTAAAAGCCACCAAAAATTGATGATAAAATTACTAGTATTGATCAAAATCGTGGTGGCCATTGGCAGTTTGGTTTCCGATTCGGTAAAAATCGCGGTCAGTTTGGGAATGACAAAAGTCATCACCACCACCCCAACCACAAGTAACATCCCGAAAATAAAAGCCGGATAAATCATTGCCCCGCGAATTTTACTCATCATATCATAATCCTGTTCCTGCTGATTAGCCAGATAAATCAAGACCTCTTCAAGCTTGCCCGAGGTCTCGCCGGATCTAATCATATTGATAATGAAATTGTTAAAAACCCGCGGGTATTTGGCTAAAGAATCGGATAAGCGATTGCCTCCCTCCACATCATCGGCTATGTCTAAAATAATATTTTGAAAGGACTCAAGGCGAGTTTGTTTGGCTAAAATGCGAAGAGACTGGACTAAGGGCATATTAGCTGAAATTAGGATAGAGAGCTGACGAAAAAAAATCACCTGATCTTTAATTTTAACCCTATGAAAAAGTGTTTCCGAAATCTTATCAAGAACAAAAATCCGCTTCTGGCGGCTTATCTTAATAACAACAAGATTTTTGTCTTTTAAAATATCAGCTGCCACTTCCTCGGTCATTGCCTCAACCTTGCCTTTAATGGTCTGGCTTTTGCGGTTTTTTGCCTTATAGTTAAAAATGGACATAATAAAAAAATACCTAAATCCGAAATTCTAAATCCTAAACAAATTCAAAATTCCAATTTTTTAAATTCCAAACCGTTTAGAATTTGTGATTTAAAGTTTAGAATTTGTTTAGAGTTTAGTGCTTAGGATTTCGGATTTAAAAGATGTTTTGCTTAAAAACTTCTTGACTTTTTCCACTATTTCCGAAGGCATAAAATGGGTCTTAATCAAATAATCGTCTGCTCCCAAAGCTAGTCCTTTTTCAATATCTTCTTTTTGGCTTAAATTAGTTAAAAGAATGACCGGAATCTTTTTTGCCATTTCGTCTTTTTTAAGAACTTTTAAAACTTCAAAGCCGTTTAGGCCCGGCAAAAGAAGATCTAATAAAATCAAAGCCGGCTCTTTGCTTAAAGCCAGTTTCAGCCCCTTTTCTCCATCCAAAGCAATCAACATTTCAAAGCCCTCGCTTTCAAATTTTTTGCTGTAAATATTAGATAAAAAAACGTCATCTTCAATCAGGAGGATTTTTGTTTTTTTGTTGTTGTTGACCATAAATTTGTCATAAAGAATTCCTAATTATTCTAATTAGTCTAATTGCTCTAAATAATTCCCAATTTTCTAAATCCCAAAATTTTATTGGTCATTGGGATTTGTCTCCCTTTGGTCATCCCTTCGGGAGATGTCCCGAAGGGACAGAGATCTCCCGTAGGGAGAGAATTTATTTAGAATAATTAGGTCAATTAGGTCAATTAGGTCAATTAGAGCGGGGATTATTCTCTCATCACCCGCATCACTTCTTCTAAACTGGTAATGCCTTTTAAGGCCTTAATAATGCCGTCCTGAACAACCGAGATCATTTGCTGTTTTTTAATTTCTGCCATTACCTCATCAATTTTATTTCCCTCGTTGATAATTTTTTTCAAATTATCCGTCGCCTGCAAAACTTCGGCAATAACCGAGCGGCCTTTATAACCGGTCTCGCCGCAATGATTGCAACCTTGGCCTTTATAAAAAACCAATTTTTCAACGGGAATATTTCTCTTGTCTTTAATATTTATTTCGTCTAAATATTCGTCGGGCAGTTCGGCCAAGGCCTTAAACACATCCTCTTTAAGATTGGCCGGCAACTCAACCTCTTGCTGGCAATGCTGGCAAAGGCGGCGGATTAATCTTTGGGCAATTACTAAGTTTAAAGTTGAAGACAATAAAAACGGCTCAACTTTCATATCAATAAGCCGAGGAATGGCTCCGGTAGCGTCGTTAGTGTGAAGAGTTGAAAGCACAATGTGGCCGGTCAAAGCGGCGTGAATCGCCAGCTCGGCCGTTTCGCTATCTCTGATTTCACCGACCATAATAATGTCCGGGTCCTGGCGCAAAATTGAACGAAGCCCGCTGGCGAAAGTAAAACCAACTTCCGGCTTAACTTGCGATTGATTAACGCCTTTCAAATAATACTCAACCGGATCTTCTAAAGTAATAATGTTAACGCCTTCTTTATTAAGCATATTAAGCACGGTGTAAAGCGTGGTTGATTTACCAGAGCCGGTCGGACCGGTCGCTAAAAACATACCGTGCGAACTCTCAACATTTCTTTCAATAATGGCGACTTGGTGTTTGTTAAAGCCCAAATCTGAAAGGCTAAGCACGCCGGCCGAAGTATCCAAAACCCTCATTACCACTTTTTCATTATCCAAGAGCGGCAAAGTTGAAATACGAAAATCAATCGGTTTTCCGCTGATGACCAAACGAATTCTCCCGTCCTGGGGAATGCGGGTTTCATCTAATTTCAAATTAGCCAAAACTTTGATGCGCGAGATAATGGCTGAATGTAAATAAATTGGTAAAATTAACGAGGTATGCAAAATGCCGTCCAAACGATAGCGGACCCTTGACTCTTTAGAGCCCGGCTCAATATGAATATCCGAGGCCTTGCCTTCAACCGCGTGGTTAATAATGACATCAACAATTTTTGAAATCGGCGCTCCCTTAACAACTTCCAATTCCTTAAACGTGGACAATCCTTCCCGTTCTTTAGCCGGCGTATATTTGGCTGAGGCAATATCTAAGACCTTTTCCACCTCTTTTTTAATAGTTCTGAACTTACTGTAAACTTCCTCAAAGCTGGCGGCAGAAATGATAAAATATTTGACGCGCAGACGATTTTTTTTGGCCAAAAATTCAATTGTTTCAATCGCCCGGTAATTTTGCGGCTCAACCAAACCGACCTTAAGTTCCCCTTCGGCGCGTTCAAAAGCAATAATCTGATGATTTTCCATTACTTCAGACGGAATTAAGCTAATCACCGCCGGATCCAGCGAAGTACCCTTTAAATTAATATAAGGAACTCCTAAAAGCTCGCCCTTAAGCTGGGTTAGGGTTTCAATATCAACAATTCTTTTTTTGACTAACAAATTTTCAATCTCTTCATTGGAAGATTTGCTTTCTTTGACTAATTTTTCAAGTTCGGCGACGCTGGCTAATTTCTTTTGAACTATTTTATCTAAAAGCAAATTGCTTAATTTCGGCATTTTATTAAAAATTAATGCGGTAAATTATTTTTTACTCTTCTTCTTATCTAAATGGTTCGCTATTACCCGCTTCTTCGTTACTAAATTCTTCTTGGGAAAAGAAAAAAGGCGCTGCAAAAGGATCAGCTTTGCCAAAACTTCCTTCTCTGATTGGCAGAACTTCGTAGGATCTTAAAGCTTTAAATTTTGAATCTTTAAAAATCCTTGTTTCTATATTAGTGCTCTCAATGATTTTTTCTTTGCTGCCGATTAAAAATTGAGGCAGGGAAATTGTTGACTTAACACTGCTAACCGAGAATCCGCTAATAGATAAACTCCAAAAAAAGAGAAGCCCCATCACTCCCAAAATTATTAAGATTAAGACTACGATTGACGAAACCATCTTTTTTCTATCCTTTTCTTCTAAGATTAACATAATATTTATATCTCTAAATAATAAGTAGTAAAATTAAGATTAATCATACCGCTTTTTTCACCAGTTTTAGCCAAGGTAAAACTTAGATTATTTATATCAAATAATCTAATATGATTTTCAAAACCAAGAAGAAAACTCTTAAAAGAAGCGTAATTGCCAAGACCTTGGTACTGAAGGTTGATATTTAATTTTTTAACATTATTAAGTCCGGAAAGGGCTTGCGACGGAGCCTCTTGGCCTGGCAAATTAAAACTAATGCCTTCCTTAACCGTTCCTTTGCCCTGATTACTTTTTTCTTCTGTTACTGCCACTGAAATAAGTTGAAGATCAAACTCCCGCCCTAAACTTTGAAGCTGAACAAAAAGCCCCGACAAATCTGGCCCCTCGGGAATAACTTGTTTGATTTTTTCTAAATCATCTGCATTGATTGTTTGATAATTCTTTTGCAGTGCTTCAACTTTTTTTAAATGCTCGCTTTTTTTAGAAAAATCTGTTTGTTTAGCTGAAAAATCAACATCTTGCAATTCTCTGATTTGTTCAATTTTCGGCAGGAAAAGATAGTAATAACCAATCAAACCGATAATTACGATAATTAAAAAAATGATTAGATAAAAATATTTAATTAAATTTCTAACAATAATTACTTTAAAATTTTCTTTATTAAGAAGCATAATTTTTATTTTAGGCTGTTGTTATCGTAGCTAAGTTTGTAAAATAAAGCTTTGTCAACTGTCAAATTAATTGTAAAACTAACTCCCGTGATTGAGTAACTCCCGCTGCTGATTTTAACATCCTTAATATAATCTTTAGCCTGGCTGAAAACTAAAAGTTGGCGGGCCATTGATCTGAAATCAGCGCCTACGGCCTGCAAAGTTATCTTTTCAAAATCACTGACAGCAAAATCTTTATAATAAACATCATCAACGGTGTATCTTCCAAGCAAATCAAATAAGTTAGACCAATATATATGCTGATCCAAAAGCACTTGAGCGGCTTTAATTCGTTTCTGATCTATAAGCATCATCTCCTCCTCTTTTTGATTGCGCGCAATTTTTTCTTTTAACTCGCTGATTTTTATTTCCAAATTGCTTGATTTAGTCATTAAATTGGCATGATACCAAAGAAGTATTAAATAACTAAAGCCAAGTAAAAAACAAAAAAGAAGAACAACAATTTCGCCCAGGAATATTTTCTTAAAAAACTTAAGCTTAGCCGAAACCTCGTTTTCGGGAATAAAAGAAATTGACGGGCTTTTGAATTTCTTGGGTTTAAGAGGCGCTTTTTCTTTTTTCTTTCCCCCAGCTGACAGCGGCGGCGTTTTAAAGGATTTGGCCGGTTTAGTCGGCTCTTCTTTGGCTGAAAAAAACTTTTGAAAAAAAGATGTTTTTTTATGAAGTACTGGCGCTAAAGGGGTTTCCTTGCGAGCCGGTTTGATTTTTGGCCCAAATATTTTTTCAAAAAAGGAAACTTTGGCTGGTTTTTGGGGCGATGGAACCGATGGCGTGATTTTTCTTTCTTTTTTCTTGAAAATTTTCGACCAAAATGACATTTTGGGGGCTGGCTTGAGCTGAATTTTTTCCGGTTCAGTTACCTTAGACCAAGCGGCAATTTCTTTGACAGCTTCCTTTTTGACTGACGGCGAAATTTCTTTTTTTTGCGAAGGAAGATCCCTGGTTGAAATCATCCTTGCTTCTATTTTTAGTTCGTGCTTCTTGGTTTTAAAAACCCTGGACCAAAATGATACTTTTTTGGCCGGCTCTGCCTTCGACGGCAAAGTTTTTATTTCAATTAGTTTTGGCTTTTCTGCCGGCTTAGCCAAAACTTTCTTCTCATATTCAAAAACTGGCATTTTAAGAGGTGCCATACTGCCTAAGGGCATTGGTCGGGCTTTCTTGCCTAAGGGTTGAGTTAAAAACTTTTTCATTTCCTCCCACCACGAAGTTTTCGATGCCTCTTTTAATTTCGATTGCTTGGGTTGCGGTGAGGTCATTCTTATTTCCCAAACTTTCCGAGGCGCCCTCTTCCTAATTTTTTCTTCTTTGCCCCTTAGGTCTGGGGGTAAAAGATTAATATCATCTGCAGGCATATGTAATTATTAATTTCTAATTTAAAGAAAATTTTCTTTGACCATTTTGATTAAATTTTGAAAATAAGATTCGCTTTTTTTAATAAAATCTTCAATCCGCCGCCAGCGAATGTCTAAATACTCGTGAGCCAGAATATTACGCAGTTCCGCCCAAACAGCCAGTTGTTCTCCTAAATTTTTTGGACAATTGGGTAAAATTTCAAGTGCTCGAAGAACTTCTTTGTAAGTCGAGGGAATCGGTCGCTTCTGGCTGGCTAAAATAATTTTTGTAATATCAATGGCCGCATTGATCAAGTTTTCAATCCAACGCTCCACTTCCCTTCTTTTGGTGCTATCTTTTTCATATTCTAACTGATTAAGCTCGCGGAATTTAGCTGCATCTTTTAATTCTGAATCAAGAAAAATAACTCGTCGATTAAGGATGTATTTATCTTCTTCACTTAGTGAAGAGGAGCGCCAGTAAATCTCGGCGTATTCTTTGGCAGTTTGGCGATAATCTTCGGCTTCCCGACTAACAATTAACATAAATTCAAGAAAAAGCTGACGGTCTTTGATTATTAAAGGTAGGCCTTGAAGAGCTGAAGCTGCCACGCTGGCTGAAGCTCGGTTGAGAACAACTAAATCAACTTGATCAGTTTCCAGCAGTTCAACTAAATCAAGCCAAATTTTTTCTTCTTGAGGATAACGGCGGTTGCTTTCCCACTCTATCTCTTTTGAGCACGGTTGAAAATAAATGGCAATATCCCAATCAGAAATTTTACCAGCCTTCTTTTTTGCCTGAGAGCCAAAAACAAACGCCATCAAAACCTCTGACCGCCGAAAAAAATATTCTTTTAGTAATTTAATTTTCTTTTTTAAATCAATCATAGTAAATCTACTATAAGGCTTAAAGTTTTTAAAAACATCTTTTTATTATTATACCTCAAAGTAACTAAAAATTAAAACACTGAATGTGAACTTATGCACAAACAAGATCAGAGCCATTGCAATCTTCATCAATGCCATTGCCGCATTTTTCTATCTGGGGCACAACCTCACCCACGCACGTCCCTAAAAGCCCGGTTAGTTGACAGGTGGCAAACCCTCCATGGCAAATCCCGACATCTTCGGTCCCCGCTGGGCCATTATAACAGGGAATGGACTGGTTCAAGCTGCCGCCGTATTCTAACCTGACCCAGGAGGCGGCGGCCATATCTAAACCAATATAGTTAATGCCGTTGAAGCGCGGATAAGCCAGGCGCCACTTATTAATCGGGTCGGGACCGACGCCACCAAAACCATTGTTGGTAATAGTGATTGTCCAAGGCCGGCTGGCTGGCCCCAAGTCAATTATGGCGCCGTCGCTATTTTTGCTCCAGCCATGTGTAATTTGAGTTAAGCTATAAGTATCGGGGGCGTGGTTGGGGTCATCCTTAATCACAAAGGTGGCGTCAGCTGGCAGGCCTGAAAAGCCAAGATCAGCAGTGCCAGTGCCCCCCTGTTCCATATTATGAATTATTCCTAAATAAAGACGATTGCTGATCCGGCTATGATAAATAAAAATATTGCTCGCTTGACTTTGATACCAATCAGCCCAGCCATCTTTATTATAATCAAACTCAAATATATAAGCAGAGGCGCTGGCATAAGAGTAAAGATCTTCGACGTCTTTGTCCAAGCTAAAAGCCTGGGCTACTTGAGTCGTGCCGAATGACGTGGTAACATTAAAGCCGACTGTTTTTTCGCATTCGTCAATCCGGCCGTCGCAGTTATCATCAAGGCCATTGAAAAATTCTGGCGCGCCTGGGTGAATATCAGCCTTTGTGTCATCACAATCATCGCCGCCGGTCGCATAAGAGCAATAGCTGTCACTATCAGCGTCCTGACAGCGCGAGCAAGCCAAACCCGTGCCTGGGATAGCTGGATTTTCCTGCTGGCTGGGATTGTAAATAGTGGGGCAATTGTCATTGCTTTTTTTGTCGCCAAAAACTAAACTGGCCAGCCCGAGGCAATAACCGTCGTTGTCCTGGTCGTTTTGCGCGTCATTGGGGCAGGCGTCGCAGGCATCGCCAATACCGTCTTTTATTGGAACTTCTGAATCAGTTTGGGTCGTATTAGGAATGGTCGGACAATTATCATCGCCGTTAGGCACAGTATCATTATCATAATCATTGGTATTTTGGCCAAAATTAAGCAGACACTTAGCTAATATATTATCTAATAATTCTTGGGGGTTAGTTAAAATATCTAAAGTTGAGGCCCAGGTTTGATCGCGGTATTCTAATTTGGTGTAAAGTTTGGCTTGGTCGCCGGAAAGAGTTGGCGATCGGTAGGCATAAATGTAATAGTTGCCGGGGCACTGAAAAGCTAAAGATTTGTTATCCCAACAAGTGGTTGGGTCATACGGATTAGTACAGCCCATCAATCGGTTAATTGGATCAGCGGGTAAGGTTGAACCCAAGTTTTGCCCCAAAGTTTTTTCCCAGCTGGGCCAGACGGAAAAAGAAAGTTTGGGAATGTAAGTGCCGGAGCTTAAAGTCGGAAAAGAGCCGGCTTGATAATTGTAATCTTCCAGTTCTTGGCGGATATCTTGGAGATCAGCCAGTCGCTTCACGTCGCGGGTGAGGCGGGGTTTGGGCTCAATGTTTAAGCAAGTTTCGCCTGTGGGACAATCCTTATCCTGGCTGCAGACCGTGGTGTAATCATTGGAGCAAACTTTGCCTGCATTATTAGGCGGTATATTGCTGTTAAACTGCCAATTAGCCAAAACTCCCTCAAAAATCTTTTGGGCGGCAGTAGAAGCGCCTTCGCTGTAGGAAATTAAATAAATGTTGGAGTGAAGCTGGTTGTCAACGGTGTTTAAGTTGGCGGCCGAGACATAAATGCTGCGGCCATCGCGGATGGCTTGATAGCCATCAATCACGGTTGACTGCGGATTGCTTGGGTGAGGCACATTTTCCTTGTACCATTGTTCGGGCGAGAGGTGGTCGGGATTTTTGAAGACGCGAATGGCCAGGGCGCTTTCGGTTTGGGCCTGGGCGGGGGCTGAGAAGATAAAATTTTTAAAATTAAGGTTAAGATAGTAAAAACCAAAACCAACCAATAATGCTAACAACATACAACTAACAACTAATAATAGTTGTGAACGATTTTTGCGCATTAATTTTTTTCGTTTGGTTTTTTGTCTTACTAACATAGAATGGATAAATTTACTTTTGCCCAATAGGGCCAATGACTATCTTGTGCTGAGGGTGGTCATCCTGAACGAAGTGAAGGATCCCATCCGATCTTGTTCGGGATTCTTCGCTCCGCTCAGAATGACGAAAAAAGTAGTCATCCTACGCATCTTCTCTTGTCATCCTGAACATCTTCTCTTGTCATCCTGAACGCAGTGAAGGATCCCCTTTAATGTTGTTCGGGATTCTTCGCTCCGCTCAGAATGACGAAAAAAGTAGTCATCCTGAACGCAGTGAAGGATCTCATTATAGTTCTTCTGACAAATCTTTAAATTCAGGATTAATCTCTTTGATTAAATCAATCTTCTTTTTTCTTGTCCAACCTTTGATTTTCTTTTCAGCTGCTATTGCCTCTTGGGGATTGGAAAATATCTCGTAATAGACTAATTTGTTAATGTTATATTTACTAGTAAAACCTTTGACCTCTTTCTGTTTATGTTGCCACATTCTTTTTGCCAAATCACTGGTTATCCCAGTATAAAAAACGGTATTTCGTTTATTGGTGGCAATGTAAACATAAAAGTTCTCTTTCATAAAACTGTTCGGGATTCTTCTCCGCCAACTGGCGGATCAGAATGACGAACTACGGTACCACAAAATAAAATTCTTTGAGAAGATTTCCGCTTTGGCCGGGAATGAGCGGCGGATCCCATTTTAACTCCGGCAGATCATCGGCTGGGCCCGGGCCGCCAGCATCGCGGCAATACATTATTTGGAATTGAGTATTAACGTTAAAGCAACCGGGGGTATTGCAAATTGAATTTGGATTTAAAACCGAATCATCAATCCAAGGCCAATTATTAACCGCCGGCCAAGGATTCTCGCAAATAAAGTTAGTCACATAAACATAGTTAGAAACAGCGGCGGTATTGCCAGAAGTGAGTTGTGGCGTAGCCTTAACATTATAGGTCGTCCGGCCTTTTTTATTATTAGCCGTAACGGTAATTGAATTTAAAGCCCAAGTATTAGGATTAACAATATCATCGGGGTCAGTGGTCTGCCAATTATAATCATAGCCGGTTAAAACCACGCCGGTCATATCCATGGCTTCGGCTAAATAAAGGTGCTGATTGTCAGGTATATCAGGAGGCAAGATGGTTGTATTGGTATCATCGATACAACCGCTGGTCTTGGCGCAAGTGAAAAGATCTTTATTAGTTGTGACAAAAAGATCGGCATCATGCTGGATTGAAACTTTTAAATAATCGGCCTCACAGATGATATCGCCTGTAGTAAAGGAAAAAATATAATCAGCCGCCATTGCTACTTTATAAATGCTTAAGACCTCCTTTTTAATCGTAACGCGATATTGGGTTTGTGGTTCTAAAATACTTTGTGGACTAAAATATAAAATAGTGTTACCGGCTGAAGAAGTCATCCCTTTAACTGCACTGCTGTCGCTCATTTTTATCATTTCTACTTTACCAACAAAACTTGAGGTCTGCATTGGCTCAAGCGGATCAAAGTCAACTCTGATTTTAAGATTGCGACAGATATTGGCATCATTATTCGCCGGCAGAGTAGCTGCAACGGCCGGACGGCTATGGCAACACTTGTCACTGCCGCAGCCCTCACCTATCGGGTCAGGGCATTCGCTGTCTTGCTTACAGCCGCAGCAAAGTCCGCGGTTAGCGCCCGCGCAAGGAGCTTTGTCAGCGTAGCAGGAAAGCGGGGCCGGACACTTATCATCCGTTGGATCGCAACAACAAAGGCAATCCTGAAAAAAGCCGGGCGACCAAGGGCAAGCTGGCAAGCTCTGATTTTCCAGACATTTATAAGCCGGCTCGCAACTTGATACGCCATTGGCACAGCAAGCATTGCCCGATTGCTGGCAACGCCGAGGGCCCGGATTTTGCACCACAATATCAGCGCAGTCCTGAAGATCATAAGTTCCATCCGGAGGCGTTGTTGTGTCAGCCGAAGCGCAAATCTGGGCATTGCCAACGTTCAGGGTTTTGACCGTTTCTCGCGGAGGATGAGGCGGTAATGGAAGCGGCGGATCAAAATCGGCCACAAAAGCATTGTTAGTTGTCCACTCCCAAGGATAATCGTCGGCATCCAATAATTGCCCTGTGGGCGAGCATTCATCAGCCAAGCTATAAACATTAGCCAAATAATCTATGGTTTTGCCTATAATGGTGGTAAGGTTAGCTGGTACCACTTCGCTTCGCAAGGGCTGACAAATGGCATTGCCCACGCCAAAAACCCAGGAATAGCTATCATTAATTTTGCCATCTTCAACTACATTATTGCCGCAAACTGCCAAACCAGTTGCGCCTTCGCTTAAACAACTGCCTGAACAGCCGTCATTTGGCGCAGTATTGCCGTCGTCGCAATCCTCGCCAAGGCCGACTCTTCTGTCGCCGCAAACCGAGCCGATCGCTCCTTCAGCAAGGCATTTAGCCGAACAGCCATCGCCGTTAGTAATATTTCCATCATCGCAGTCCTCGCCAAGATCAATATTTCCATCGCCGCAAATTGGCGCCACTGTGCCTTCGCGCAAACATTTTGGCGAACAACCGTCGCCGGCTGTCTGATTTCTATCATCGCAGGCCTCACCGTGAACCCTATCCGGCGTGGAACTGTCGCCACAAATAGCTGGAAAAATACTACCTTTGAGTAAACATGTTGTACTATCACAACCACTTGGCCCATAGCCAGGAGCGCTAGGATCGCAATTTTCTCCCCGTGCCGGCTCAACCGCGCCATTGCCGCAGCTTGAACCGATTGAACCGGTATGAAGCCCTGCGCCATTACAACCTAAAGAGCCAGGCGTACATTCGCCGCTGGTGTGTAAACAACTCGCACTACAACCCGGGAAACCGGGTGGTTCGCATTCCTCGCCCGCGGATGATTTATAATTCGGATTAGAAAGTCCCCCGCCTAAATAATTTTTAATACCGGCTGGGCCGCCTTTGATAATCACCCGATAAAAAGTATTGGGGTTAAAATTAGCGGCCTGATTAATGTCCAAAAGCGAATCGCCGGTCAAACCATTCCAGAAATAATCATAAGGATTGGCGCCGTTCAAAGCCACGGGCGTAAAACCTGAACCGCAGACCTTATTCGGGCACTGATAGATAAAAAGATTGCCGGCCAAAGTATTGTCATCAACCCAGTTGCTAAAGCGCGCCCTAATCTGGGCATTGGTGCAGGTTGTATCGCATTTAGGCACGGCGTTTAAAACCTGGAGGCCGGAAAGATCAACCGTGAGGATGGCTTTACCTGATTTATTTTCTGAAGGAATTTTGGCAATGATATCGGTCGAACCAGCTCCCATAGCCACAGCTGTAGCAGTATTGACAGTAAACCCAGAAATTTGAGCAACTTCGGGTTTGCTTGACTCCCAAGCCCAAGTATAGCCCTTGGGATCAATCAAAAGGCAGGGATCTTCTTTGGCCGTAATAAGAGCCACGTAGTCCTGGGTAGCGCCCATCAGCACTAATTTAGAATTATTCGGCGCCACATTGATTTTATCAATCTCGCATTGGCGGCCGTCGTTTCTGGTTTTAAAAGTCCAGGAAAAATCATCAATAAGCGGCGTGCCGCTTTCGTCTTCAATGCCGCCGGGTCCGCCCCGGAGCGTCACGCGATAAGTTGTGTTTGTATCAAATAAAACTATAATGCTGGGCGTAAAAGTAAAGCCCTCAGTCACCGGATCGGTGGCTAAAGTAACCATAGTCACATTTCCGGCAACTGGACTTACCGTAGTGCATTCATCATTATCACATCTTTCAACTACAACATTAGGTGGCACAGAAGCATCATTAACTGTAGTGGTAAAACGCACGGCAATTTGGGCATTAACGCAAATATTGCCGCCTTTTGGCCCGGTCGCGGGAATCTCTATGTCCCGAATACAATTTTGAGCCACAAAATAATCGCCGGTGGTAAAGCTCCAGCCGTAGATTGCTTCCACTTTTTCCGGACAAGTTATCCTGCAGGTCTTGTCCTCGCAGCACTCCTCGCCCGCTTGGCATTGGGAAGAATCCTGACAAGCTCCGACCCGGAAAGGCACTTGATTTGACGGCTGACCGCCACGGCGGGCAAAAACCGGGCCGGTTACCGCGCCTAAAGGAACTGAACTCTTAATTGACTGGTTAGCCCACGAGGTAATGGGGGCGGAAACACTATTATGAAAAATTATCTGGCCCAGGGCTCCGCCAAAATTATCGCCAAAAAAATCAACTGTTGTGCCAACCGGACCGTTATCAGGAATCAGAGCGCAAATGCCCGGCCCAGGAGTGCCGGCTGTTATGGTGAATGGTACAACATTACTTTCTTTGCCGGCTTGGGTGATAACTTTTACGTCGTTTACTCCGGCCGCACTGGGCACTTTGACAATAATATAATTATTGTGCCAAAAATTATTTAAACACTCGCTGGGAAAATTAACATCGGCGTTAACTTCATTTGCGCCGCCATCAATAAACTTAACCGTGCCTACTTGATTGCCAAAATTACCGCCAAAAATCGTCATGTATTGTCCGACCGGCCCGCTAACAGGGTCAAGATAAGAAATATACGGCCCACCGGCCGTGCCGGGCAAAACCCTAAACGACAAATAATTGCTGTAAATATCATCTGTTTTAATCCTAAGCCCGACATCTGCCGGCCGAAGATTAGGCACGGTAACATTAGCGTTTTCGTTATTTATCCAGTTAATGTTTTCTCCGGGCACAAAACTCGTTTCATTGCCAAATTCTATGGTCCGAGAAGTTGCAGCCGGGCCAAAACGCACACCGGTCAAATTAACTAAGGTAGCGTAAGGGCCGCTATTTGGCGCGGCCTGGCAAAGCCCGGGACGAGTAATAGTATTAACAAGAAAATCAGGAACCAGCGGTCCGCGCGTATCGGCGGTCTGGTCAGTATAACCGGCGGCTGTTTCAACTTGAATAGGGCCATTAACTACCCCGTTAGGCACGGCTACCACAATCTCGTGATCAGTCCAAGTGTCAGGAGGACAGGCCGGATTAACTGAAATAGGGGGAAGAGCCATAATCCAGCCAGCGGCTCCTCTAAAATTAACCGTGCCGGATGTCGTGCCAAAAAATCTGCCGCCGATGGTGACAAAATTACCCGGCCGGCCATTAGGATCGGTATTATTGCATGTATTAGGAATAAAAGTAGAACAATCAGCATTATCGTTGCACGGAGTATTGATTGAGCCGTCGCAAAAACCACCGGCCGGCTGGACCCAGTCAATAATCGGCGGCTGCTGGCATTTGCACTCGTTCGGGCCAGGACTTGGATCGCAAAAAATTGAAGCGCAAACCATATCGTCAGGTTGGCAGCCCGGGGTTGGCATATCAATATCGCAATTAGCGCCGGCGCAAGCCGCGCAGTCGGTTCCGCCGCAATCAATCGCTTCTTCATCCATATCTTGAATGCTGTTACAGCAATGAGCCGCCCGCAAAGTCACTTTATAATTGGCTGAATTACCTTCATTGGAATCCAAATCCATAGCTTTGGCTTTGAGAAAGGCGGTACCGCCGGCCACCAGATCAGGGTCTCCTGAAGTATCCCAATTAACCTGGGCTGAACAATTAACATTAGGTGGTACACCAAGACAGTTTGGTGCATTATCAGTATCAATTAAAGCGTCGCCGCTGCCATCGTCGTAATAAAATTCAACATAAGCAATGCCAGAATCATCTTTGCCATTGGCATAAACCGTATTGGTTGTACCGGCGCAAATTTGGCTTAAAGTTGAAACGCTGATCTGCGGCGGCGTGGTGTCAACAATATCATTGGTGCGAAAATTAGCTTGGCAGCCAGCTCCTAAAATACAATTAATATTAATGCCGGCCGTATTGGAAATCACGGCGGTGTTGGGCGGTAAATTACTAATAACAATTTGATAATCATTATTGCTATTAAAACATTTATAACTGGCATTGGGCGGCGGACAGTTAGTGTCGGGCTTAAATTCCAAGCGGTTGCCAACCACCTTAGGATAACTACCGGCCGCATCAGGATTGACTAAAACATTACCGCCGGTCACATCTATCACGGAAAAGTTCGTACCATAATTAATGGCTCCGGGCTGGCTTGAAGTATTTACTCCTTTAAAGGTAATTCTGACTACAGCGTTGCGAATGGCATCCGGCGGCGAAGTTGGCTGGAATTTTTGAGCGTAAAAGGTCTTGGCGCCGGGCAAGCCAAAACAAGTCGGGTCGCAAGTTACATCATTCTGCCAGGTGCAAACACCCGGTCCGCCTGTATTCTGACAACGCAAACACCCGGAACAAATTCCAAGTTCTGTCACGCAATCACAAGGCGAACCCGGGGTTGGTCCGCCACCGCCGGTTGCTCCCCAAAGCTGGCCCAAAACAAAATTGGCAATCCCCCAAGAAGTTAAAATTAAAAGCAGGCCAATTAAGCCATTTAATAAAATTTTCTTGGCTCGCGAAACCTTTTCCTGATTGCCGCCGGCTGTCATCCAAACAAAACCGCCATACATCACAATAACGAGGGCCACAATGCCCAAGAAACCCAAGAGAACATTAATGACGGTAAAAACAGTTTGTTTAAGTCCGCGCGTACCCAAGCCAGAAGCCGTGGCGTATTCCAGGCCGAATTGAGCTAGTGCCGTCTTAGCCAAAAGAAAAAAACCAAAACCAATTAAAAAACCAAAAGTTAGCAAATATATTTTCTTTTTATAAAATTTTTTGTCTGTATTTTTAGAAAACATAAGCTTAACCAAATTCAAAATTCTCAGCGGGAGCATTAGTGACCAGCGAACACGGGTCAGCCTGCAGCTTCCCGTGAGATTGCCGCCAGCCTGTCTATAAACTGTCATTCCGCACTTGATGCGGAATCCAGAATATCTGAAATTTATCTTATTTTTCTGGATTCCTGCTTTCGCAGGAATGACAGTAGAGTATGATTCGGCAGTTTCTGGACAGGCTGTCGCAATGACATAAAGAAAAAAATTGAAAATTAGAAATTTAAATTTGAAAATTTACTGGTAAATTTTCAATTCTACTCAATGTCTCTCATTGCCAGGCCGATTGCCACGCTTAATTTAGGACCAATTTCCCCCAAAACATCCTTAAGTTCCTCGGGATAAGAAATCATAGCCCAAGGATCGCCCAAATAAGTCTTAATTCCCACGGTCTTAACAAAATAATCGGCTAAATTTAGGAGAAGCGACGACCCGCCGGTCAGAATAATCTTCTCAACTTTTTTTTCTTCATCAACTTTTTCCTCCAGAGAAAAACTCTGGTTCTGATAAAAATTCAGACTGTATTTTACTTCATCAATAATCGGGGCAATGGCTGATTCAATGGTGGCCGGGACAGTTTCCGAAACCGAGCCGCCGCCGATGCCGATGTCCTGCTTAAATTGTTCGGCGCGAGCAAAAGTAATCTCCAAGCTATCGGCAATGGCTTTGGTCATTGATTTGCCGCCGACATCAATGCTGCGGTTAATAAGCGGAATGCCCTTTTCAACAATTGAAATATTGGTGGTCACAGCGCCCAAATCAACTATCATCGTCACTGCCGGATCATTGCCAAGCAGCGAGCGAATCAAAGCAAAAATTTCCGTCTCCAAACTGATTAAATCAAGTCCGGCGGCGGCAAATATTTCCATATATTTTTTAACTAAACTTTTCGGCGCAGCCGTAATCAAAATTTTAATATCTTTGCCCGGTGCCTCTTTTTTGTCGTCCTCTTTGGCTTTATCTAATGGCTCTTCCTTAATTTTCAACCTGCCTTTTATTTTACCAAACTGCAGGGAAAGTGATTTTTCCAAAGATTCTTCATTAAGTAAGCGCCAGTCCAAAATCATTTCCTCAAGCGGCATCGGAATAATTTTTTTGGCTTCCCACTGAATAGCTGAAGCCACTTCCCGACGGCTCATCTGGGGCAAACTAATAATTGAACTGAAAACTGAAAAAGTCGGCAGGGCGGCAATGCATTTTGAGGTCTGAATTTTAGCGCTCTGGCAAACTTTTTTCAAAAGCTCAATTGTTTTTTTAGCGGTTTCCTCCGAGTCGTCGCGAATGACGTCAAAGGCCTGCTCGGTAAAGCCATAAGTTACCAAGCACGGCGAGCCTTTGTCACTGGTTAGTTCTGTCACTTTGATACTGGAACTGCCCAGATTAATTCCTAAAAATTTTTGTTTCTCACTACCTAATAAAGGCATAGATAAATTATTTACTAATAATAAGTAATGTTAATCGTGTCAATTTCTGGGGTGACTGTGCCAGAGGTTGTGCTTAAATTAGCCCGCCAGCGAAGATCATTGCCGGCTGCGCCGAAGACATAATCCACGCCGAGGACCGGTTCAACCCAGCTTGCTCCGCCGTCATTGGAAATATAGTATTTAATTAGATTAAGAACTG
>JAZDOD010000005.1:0-39074 GCA_043798995.1 bacterium | reverse complement strand
AATTAATATAATAATTTATAATATTATTATAGAAGAAAAAGCAACTGTTTAAGTTGCTTTTTCTTTCTTTTTGATCATGGTCTTAAGGCAGGAAGTGCAGACTTTCAATCTTTTACCGCCTATTTTTTTGGTTTGCAAATTGAGATATTTTTTCTTTTTAGTGGCAACCATTGAATGGCTGCGGGAAATGACAATACTTACTCCTCGACCACAAACGTCGCATTTTTTAGACATAGAATTAAATTTATTTTAAATTATTTGCCTTGCGATTTAATTATTGTAACAGAAAAACTTTACCACATTATTTTTAAATTGACAAGAGAGGATTTTATTGGTTTAATAAGATTATTATGGAGATTTTTTTGCTGATAATTTTAATTTATTCTGCCATCATTCATGAATACTCTCATGGCTGGATGGCGGATAGATTAGGCGATCCGACCGCTAAATATTCCGGACGCCTAACCTTGAATCCTCTGCCGCACATTGATTTATTTGGCAGTATTGTAATTCCACTTTTGCTTTGGTTAAGCAACGCCGGTTTTATTATTGGCTGGGCCAAACCCGTGCCTTTTAATCCTTATAATTTAAGAGATCAGAAATATGGCGTGGCTAAAGTGGCGCTGGCCGGACCGGCTTCCAACTTAATTTTAGCTTTGATGTTTGGTTTTTTAGTCAGATTGATGCCCTTTGGGAGTTTGACCCCGCTTTTTTTTATGATTGTTTATCTTAATTTGCTGCTTATGATTTTTAATTTAATGCCAATTCCGCCCTTGGATGGTTCGCGGATTCTGGGGGCATTTCTTCCTTATCGCGGCCAAGTTTTTTTAGCCCAAATTGAACCTTATGGTTTAATTATCTTACTTCTTTTTGTTTATTTTATTTTTGGCGCGGTTGTTTTGCCGATCTTAGCTTTTTTATTTAAATTAATTACGGGAATGAATCTATTTTAATTTAATTTGAAATTAAAAACGTGTTTGATGTTGACACTTTTTTAATTTTATGATAAATTAGAGCAGTACAAAAATAAAACTTATAATTTATAACTCACAACTTTTTCCGCCCGAGGCGGATCCGCCTTTGGCGGAAACTTTTAACTTATTTTATGCCGACAATCAATCAATTAGTTAGAAAGGGGAGAAAATCAGCTAAGAAAAAATCTAAAACCCCCGCGCTTCAGTTAGTTATGGATACCTTGCGAAGACGCTCAAGCAAACTGCCCAAAGGCAGTCCTTTTAAGCGCGGCGTTTGTCTTAAGGTAACCACGACCACGCCGAAAAAGCCAAACTCGGCTCTCAGGAAAATCGCCAGAGTCCGTCTTTCTAATGGCATGGAAGTGACCGCCTATATTCCGGGCGTTGGCCATAATTTGCAGGAACACTCAATTGTCATGATCCGCGGCGGCAGAGTTAAGGATTTGCCCGGCGTGCGTTATCATATTGTTCGCGGTGTTTATGACACCCAAGGCGTGGCCGGCCGCAAACAAGGCCGTTCATTATATGGAGCGAAGAGGGAAAAGTAATTTTTTTAAGATAATTAAGATTTTTATGATTTTTACGATCATTGGGATAATTTTTACTTCCCAGTAATCTCAATAATCCTAATAATCCCACCGATCCCAATAATCCAAATAATCCCATAACTTATGCGAGGAAAACCAGCTTCAAAAAGAAAAATTAAACCCGATCCTAAATTTAATAATCTTCAGATTGCTAAATTTATTAATTATATAATGGAAAGAGGCAAAAAATCAGTTGCCCAAAAGGTTGTTTATGGCGCTTTTGATATCGTCAAAGAAAAGACCAAAAAAAATCCTCTGGAAATTTTTAACGAAGCCCTAAGAAACGCCACGCCGCTTTTGGAAGTGCGTTCACGGCGAGTTGGCGGCGCTAACTATCAGATTCCGGTGCCGGTTAGAGCCGAGAGAAAATTTGCTTTAGGCAGCCGCTGGCTTATTAACGCAGCCAAAACCCGCAAGGGCCGACCTATGGCAGAGCGATTAGCTTTGGAAATGATAGACGCTGCGCAAGGCGTTGGCGCGGCAGTTAAAAAACGGGAAGATACCCACCGCATGGCCGAAGCCAATAGGGCCTTTGCCCATTTTTTTAGATAAAGTATAAATTTTACCTTAATTTTGTCCGCCAGCTTGTCTCGCTGAAGCGTCGGCGAAGCGGGTTGGCGGATTGACTTTTGTTTTTTTATTTATGCCTAGATTATACTCTTTGGAAAAAACACGCAATATCGGCATTATCGCTCACATTGACGCCGGCAAAACCACGGTCAGTGAGCGAGTTTTGTATTACACAGGTAAAAAACATAAAATCGGCGAAGTCCATAATGGCGAAGCAGAAATGGACTGGATGGAACAGGAGAGGGAGCGCGGCATAACCATCACGGCGGCCGCTACTACTTGTTTTTGGAAAGATAATCGCATTAATATTATTGATACGCCTGGCCATATTGATTTTACGGTTGAGGTTCAGCGATCGTTGCGCGTGCTTGACGGCGGCGTGGTGATTTTTGACGGCGTAGCCGGCGTTGAGCCGCAATCAGAAACTGTCTGGCGCCAGGCTGAAAAATTTGAGGTGCCGCTTATCTGTTTTATTAATAAACTTGATCGTCTGGGCGCCGATTTTTATTATGATTTGCGTTCAATTTATGAAAGATTAACGCCCAATGCCCATCCTTTACAGCTGCCAATCGGTACCGAAGAAAATTTCAAAGGCATAGTTGATCTTTTGGAAATAAAGGCCAAAATTTACATTGATGATTTGGGCGTTAAATGGGAAGAACAGGAAGTGCCGGCCGAGCTGAAAGAAAAAGTCAATGAATATCGCGCTAAATTAGTTGAGGCCATTGTTGAAAATGACGAAAAATTAATGAATTTATATTTAGAAGGCAAAGAAATTGGACTTTCTGATTTAAAGAAAGTTTTGCGCCAAGCCACGGTTGCCGGCAAATTAGTGCCGGTTTTCTGCGGTTCAGCTTTAAAAAATAAAGGCGTCCAGTTTTTATTGGACGGAGTGGTTGATTATTTGCCTTCGCCACTGGATGTCCCGCCGGTTGAAGGCACCAAGCCGCGAAGTGAGGAAAAAATAATCCGCCGGGCTTCGGACGACGAGCCGTTTTGCGCCTTGGCTTTTAAAATTGCGACCGATCCTTACGTCGGCAAACTTTGTTTTTTCAGGGTTTATTCAGGCACTCTCAAAGCCGGTTCCTATGTTTTGAATTCTACCACCGGCGAAAAAGAACGCATCGGCCGTATTGTCCGACTTTATGCTAATCATCGCGAAGAAGTGGAAGAAGTTTTTACTGGCGATATCGCGGCTGCGGTTGGTCTTAAAAATACTTTTACCGGCCACACTTTATGCGATCCGGCTAATCCCATAGTCTTAGAATCAATTAGCTTTCCTGAACCGGTTATTTCCGTGGCTATTGAGCCAAAGACCAAAGCTGATCAGGAAAAAATGGGTCTGGCGCTCGGAAAACTTGCCGAAGAAGACCCAACTTTTAAAATTCGGACTGATGAAGAAACCGCCCAGACAATCATTGCCGGTATGGGCGAATTGCATTTAGAAATTATTATTGACCGCATGAAACGGGAATTCAAAGTTGAGGCCAACGTCGGCAAGCCACAGGTGGCCTATAAAGAAACAGTCAGAAAAATCGCTGAGGCTCAGGGCAAATATATTCACCAATCAGGCGGCCGTGGTCAGTATGGCGATTGCTGGATTAGAGTTGAGCCGCAAGAGCGAGGCAAGGGTTTTGAATTTGTTGATGAAATTAAAGGCGGTATCGTCCCCAGGGAATACATTCCGGCCATTGAAAAAGGAGTTAAGGAAGCTATGGCTAATGGTGTCGTGGCCGGCTATCCTTTGATTGATATGAAAGTGGCGGTTTATGACGGTTCTTATCACGAAGTTGATTCTTCGGAAATTGCTTTTAAAATTGCCGGCAATCGCGCTTTGCAAGAAGCTACCAGAAGAGCTGATCCGGTTCTTTTAGAGCCGATAATGAGAGTGGAAGTTGTTACGCCCGAGCAATTTATGGGCGAGGTAATCGGCGATCTTAATTCCCGTCGGGGCCAGATTGAAAAAATGAGTGAGCGCGGCCAGGGTATTGCTAAAGTCAAAGTTATTGATGCCAAAGTGCCCTTATCCGAGATGTTTGGTTATGCCACGATACTTCGTTCCATGACCCAGGGCCGGGCTTCTTACACGATGGAATTTTTAAATTATCAGGAAGTGCCCCGAAACGTGGCGGAACTAATCATTGAAGGCAAGAAATAATTCATCCTTGACAATTTTAGCAAGAATTGGTACAATGATTTGTTCTTAGAAAAAATAAGAAAATTGCTTATGGATAATAAACAATTAAAACAAATTATTGACTTAATTAAAAAAACAGGCGATAGACTGGTGATTTTAGATCAGAAAGGAGCTGGTTTTGTAATGATGGATGTTAATGATTATGAAAAGCTGATTTTAGCCAAAAGCGAGGTTAAGGATTTGACAGAGGACGAACTTTTGGATAAAATAAACCGTGACATTGCTATTTGGAAAGCCAATCAGTCGCAAGAAGCTGAGCTTGACAAAATGGTAGATTATGATAAAATGGAAAAAACTCAAGATAGTCAATCTGATTCCTCTTCCGAGGAGGATAAATTTTATATTGAACCAGAAATGTGACTTGCGTGACTTGCTGATTTAAAACTGCTAACAACTAATTTATTTAATTATTTTTTAATAATAACTAATCAAGCGACTGGCTGAAACCTCTCGTAAATAGAAAAAATGAGGGGGTCGCTAAATTAAGGAGTAAATAAAATGGCGGAAAAATTTGAACGAACTAAACCGCACGTTAATGTGGGAACTATCGGCCACGTTGATCATGGTAAAACCACCTTAACGGCCGCGATTCTTAAAGTTTTGAGCGCTAAGGGATTTAAGGCCCAGCAAAAATCAGTTGATCAAATTGATAATGCACCGGAAGAAAGAGAGCGTGGCATTACTATTGCTACCGCTCATGTTGAGTATGAGTCAGAAAAACGTCATTATGCTCACGTTGATTGTCCGGGCCATGCCGATTACATCAAAAACATGATTACCGGCGCGGCTCAGATGGACGGCGCAATTTTAGTTGTGGCTGCCACCGACGGCCCAATGCCTCAGACTAGAGAGCATATTATTTTAGCCCGTCAGGTTGGCGTGCCTTATATTGTTGTTTTTCTTAACAAAGTTGACCAGGTTGAGGATAAAGAATTAGTTGATTTAGTTGAGGAAGAAATCAGAGATTTGCTTAAAAAATATGAGTTTCCGGGCGATGAAATTCCTATTATCAGGGGATCAGCTCTTAAGGCCTTGGAAAATCCGGATAACGATGAACTTTCCAAACCAATTTTGGATTTAGTTAAAGCCTTGGATGATTATATTCCCGAGCCGGTTCGTGAAGTTGACAAGCCATTTTTAATGCCGATTGAAGACATTTTTTCAATTGAAGGCCGCGGTACGGTAGTAACCGGCAGAATTGAAAGAGGTATTATTCATCTTAATGATGAAATGGAAATTGTCGGTTTGGGCGAAACCAAAAAGACAGTCGTGACCGGCATTGAAATGTTTAATAAAACTCTTGATGAAGGCCGGGCCGGTGACAATGCCGGCATATTGCTTCGCGGTACCAAAAAAGAGGAAGTTGAACGCGGTCAGGTTATTACCAAACCCGGCAGCATCACTCCCCATACTGAATTTGATGGTGAAGTTTATATTTTAGCCAAAGAAGAAGGCGGTCGTCACAAACCTTTCTTTAAGGGTTATAAGCCTCAGTTTTATATCCGCACCACTGATGTAACTGGTGAAATCGAATTGCCAGCCGGCACTGAAATGGTTATGCCCGGCGACACCATTAATCTTAAAATTAAATTAATTGTACCGGTAGCTTTGGAAGAAAAACAGCGTTTTGCTATCAGAGAAGGCGGTAAGACGGTTGGTGCCGGTGTGGTAACTAAGATTATTAAATAAAAGATATTTGCCAAAGGGTTCTGAAATTTTTCGGGCCCTTTGAATTGCGTTTTAAGCAAGAGAAAAAATGACAGAAGAAAAAATTAAGACTCACAAAAAGAAAATTGTTTCTCATAAAGAAAGCGGAGTTGCCGAAGAGCATCACCAGAGAATTCGTATTAAAATACGCGCTTACGATCACAAAATTATTGATCAATCAACCCGCAAGATTATAGAAACAGCCGAAAGAACCGGCGCTATGGTTAAAGGACCGATTCCTTTGCCAACTGAAAAAAGAAAGTATACGGTACTGCGGTCAACCTTTGTGCATAAAGATGCGCGCGACCAATATG
This sequence comes from bacterium, assembly GCA_043798995.1. Lineage (GTDB taxonomy): Bacteria > Patescibacteriota > Patescibacteriia > JAACEG01 > JAGUWE01 > JAGUWE01. The sequence continues at coordinate 32,725 of JAZDOD010000005.1, read as the reverse complement.
AAATGCGAATTCATAAACGACTAATTGATATTATTGACCCTACTCCCAAAACAATTGACAGTTTGATTAATCTGAATTTACCGGCCGGAGTTGATATTGAGATTAAGATGTAACGAATAAATTCGCCCTTTCTTAAAAAACAAAATATTTTAAAAAAGAAATATTAATTTCTGTTTTAATAACCATCAATAAAAGATGAAGTGTTAGGACGGAGGTGGTATTTCCAAGGAGTTTAGTGCTTTCAACTAATTAAAACCTAAAACCAATATATATAAATTTTGAGTTCTGGTTTTACCCCCCACCTTTTGCACATATATTTTGTATTTTTGAAATATAAAATTAACTAAATAAAATGCGCAAAAGGTGGGGGACAGGTTGAGCCAGAATTTTTGTTTTATGAAATTTATTTTAGGGAAAAAAATTGAAATGGGTCAGCTTTTCCGCGGCGATCGGGTTATGCCGGTCACAATCGTTAAAGCTGGCAAATGTCGCATTACCCAAATTAGAACTAAAGATAAAGACGGCTATCAGGCGGTCCAGCTTGGTTTTGAAACAAAAAAGAAATTGCGAAAACCGGAAAAGGGCCACCTTAAAAATTTGGAAAATTTTACCCAGCATCTTTTTGAAAAAGGTGCGGGGTTTCGCTATTTAAGGGAGTTTAGAATTAAAGATGGCACCAGCGAAGCGCTTAAAGTCGGCGATCAGATTTCAGTTGGCGTTTTTGCTGCCGGTGATAAAGTCAAGGCAACGGGTATTTCCCGCGGCAAGGGTTTTCAGGGCGTGGTTAAACGCCACGGTTTTCACGGCAGTCCCAAAACCCATGGCCATAAAGATCAGTTGCGTATGCCCGGTTCAATCGGCGCCACCGAACCAGCCAGAGTTTTTAAAGGAATGAGAATGGCCGGCCGGATGGGCGGTGAACAGGTCACGGTTAAGAATTTAGAAATAGTAGAAATAGACGAAAAAAATGATTTATTAAAAATAAAAGGCGCTATTCCGGGCTCAAGAGGCAGCTTGCTTCTTATCAGCTCTGAAGGAGTAATGGAAATAAAAAAAACCGAGGAGAAGGCTACGCCATAATTTTTTTAAATATTATGCTTAATATCGCCGTTTACAATCAACAAGGTGAAAAAGTCGGGACTCAGAAATTAAAGGAGGCAGTTTTTGGCATTAAAGCAAAACCGGCGGTAGTTCATCAGGCAGTAGTGGCGCAAATGGCTAATGCCAGAAAGTCAATCGCCCACACCAAAACCCGCTCTGAAGTCAGGGGCGGCGGCCGTAAACCCTGGCGTCAAAAGGGCACCGGACGCGCGCGTCATGGCTCAATTCGTTCACCTCTTTGGATCGGCGGCGGTATAACCTTTGGCCCCAGAAAAGAAAGAAATTATGAAGTTAAAATAAATAAAAAAGTCCGCCGCAAGGCAATTTTTATGGTTTTGTCAGATAAAGTGGCTCATAATCAGTTAATTCTTTTGGATAAATTAGAGCTTCCGGAAACTAAAACAAAAAAAATGGCTGAAATTATTAAAACTTTAAAGAAAAAAGTTATTGCGGAGATAAAAATCGAGGAAAGTCCAAAAACAAAAACTAAAAAAAGCGCAGAAGATAAGACTAAATTATTGAATTTATTAATTGTTTTAGGCGAAAAAGATAAAGACAAAGATGAAATGATTTTAAGAGCTAGCCGGAATTTACCTAAAACTAACGTAATTCGTTACAACAGTTTGAATCTATTTGATTTACTTAAAGCAAATTATTTAATTTGCGAAACCAAAACAACCAAAGCCATAGAAAATTTATTTATTAAAAAATAAGATATGGGAATTTTTGATCGATTTAAAAAAACAGCAAAACCGGCGCCAAAAAAAGAAAGCAAGAAAACCAGAGTCAAATCAGAAAAAAAAGAAAAAAAACAAGCCGCGCCGCGGCCGGAAACTGAAATTAAGGAAGCGCCGATAAAGAAACTCACCGAATTGAAAAAGAGCCAAAATATTGACCCAGGCAAAATTTTGTTTAAACCGATTATTTCCGAAAAAGCAACTGATTTGAATGCCCGCGGCCAATATGTTTTTGAAGTAGCGCCTTCGGCTAGTAAATCCGAGATCGCTAAAGCAATTGTCAATCTTTATGGAGTTAAGCCGATTAAAATTAATATCATTAATATGGCCGGCAAGAAAATCCGTTATGGTCGAGCTACCGGCAAGACAAAGAATTGGAAAAAAGCAGTGATAACCTTGAAATCAGAAGACAAAATTGAAGTTTATCAGGGCGTATAATAGAAATTTAAAATTGATTAAAATATGCCAATTAAAATTTACAAACCAACTTCACCTGCCAGACGTCACTCAAGCGTCGATGCCTTTCTAGATATTACTAAAGCGGAGCCGGAAAAATCTCTGATTGTAATTAAAAAGAAAAAATCCGGCCGTAACTCTACGGGTAAGATTACTGTTCGTCATCAAGGAGGTGGCGCTAAGAAATATTTAAGAATCATTGATTTCAGACGCAATAAATTTGATCAGCCCGCCAAAATTCAAGCGATTGAATATGATCCGAACCGCGGGGCCCGTATTGCCTTGGTAGTTTATCCGGACGGTGAAAAGCGTTATATTTTAGCTCCCGATGGCCTGAAAGTCGGCGATGAGATAATATCTTCTCAAAAGAAAATTGATATTAAAATTGGTAACGCTTCACCTTTAGAATATATTCCAACTGGTTTTAATGTTCATAATGTTGAATTGGTGCCGGGCAAGGGAGGACAACTGGCGCGCAGCGCCGGTGTGGTAGTGATGTTGATGGCGGTTGAAGGCAAATATGCCCAGTTAAAAATGCCCTCAGGCGAAATTCGTTTGGTGCCCAAGGAATGTTTGGCGACCGTTGGCCAGGTTTCTAATCCCGATCGGCGATTAATTCGCTGGGGCAAAGCCGGCAGAATGAGACATCGCGGCATTAGACCGACAGTTCGCGGTAAAGCTATGAATCCGGTTGATCATCCCCATGGCGGTGGCGAAGGCAACCAGCCAATTGGCCTTAAACATCCAAAGACTCCTTGGGGCAAGCCGGCTTTAGGTTTTATCACCAGAAAGTCGGTTAAAAAATCTGATAAATTAATTTTAAAACGTCGACCAAATAAGAAAAGATAAATTAATAAAAAATATTTAATTATAATTTTATATGGGTAGAAGTTTGAAAAAGGGTCCTTATGTTGATCCGAAACTGCTTAAAAAAATAGCCCGCTTTAAAGCCGGTGATAAAACCGTAATTAAGACCTGGGCAAGAAATTGCACCATTACGCCTGAAATGGTAGGTTTTACTTTTGGCGTCCATAATGGTAAAGTTCATGTTCCGGTTTTTGTGGTAGAAAATATGGTCGGACACAAATTGGGTGAATTTGCACCGACAAGAAAATTTATCGGTCATGGCGGTAAAATGGCCAAGGAACAGCAAAAAGCCGCGGAAACCAAGGAATCTTCTGCCCCAAAACAGGAAGCCAAAAAATAATTTATTTAAATAATATTTATGGAAGTTAAAGCTAAAGCCAGATTTATTCATATGTCTCCTCGCAAAACGAGGCTGGTGACGAATTTACTTAAAGGATTGAATGTCAATGAAGCAATTACTCAACTGAAGTTTATCAACAAGCGGGCGGCTGAGCCGGTTTTAAAGTTGATTGATTCAGCCATTGCCAATGCCACGCATAATTTTAATTTAGAAAAAAATAATTTGTATATTAAAGAAATCAGAGTTGATCAGGGACCGACTTTAAAAAGATGGACGCCCAAGGCTTATGGCCGCGTGGCGCCAATTAGAAAAAAAAGTTCCCATATCAGTCTTATTTTAGATGAAATAGTTGCCAAGAAAGCCAAAGCCGGTAAAAAAACGCTAAAGATTGCCGCTCCTGTTACTTATACCCAGAAACCAAAAGAAGAAGAAATAGCTCAGCCGGTTTCTTCTAAGACGAAAGAAGCCGCCCAGGAAGAAACCAAAGAAGAAGTTAGCCAGGAAATTATTGACACCAGACGGCTTGGCAAACATAGAGAACAGCAGCATTTAGATAGGCTTAGAGTTAAAGAAAGGGGAGGAGTGCTAAGGAGAATTTTCCGCCGTAAAGCGGTTTAATATAAACAACTTACAACTGACAACTGACAATTAATAACTAATAACTAAAATTAATGGGACACAAAGTCAATCCAATTATTCTGCGCATCGGTTATCTTAATTTGTGGGGTTCCAAATGGTTTTCAGCCAAAAAATATCAGGAATTTTTAAAACAAGATATTCAGATTAAAGAATTTTTAAAGAAAAAATTGAAAGATGCAGCTGTAGCTAAAATTGAAATTAAACGTTTGCAGAATAGTCTGGAAATAGATATTTTTACTTCCAGGCCAGGCGTTATTATTGGCCGCGTTGGCAAGGGCGTTGAGGAATTGCGCAGGGAAATTTTAGCCAGGTTTTTGGGGCAAGTTGCAAGTAAAAAAGAAGCTTCTAATCTTAATATAAATGTTCAGGAAATTCCCCAGCCTAACCTTAATGCTGAATTGATGGCGCAATCAATAATAGCTGACTTGGAAAAGAGAATGCTTTTTCGCCGGGTTATGAAGCAGGCCCTGGGTCGCATCCAAAAGTCCGGCGCTAAAGGAGCTAAGGTTATGATTTCCGGCCGGCTTAACGGCGCTGAAATTGCCAGAAGAGAACACTTGTCTTTCGGCGAAATGCCTCTTCATACTCTGCGCGCTAATATTGATTATGCTTTTGGCATTGCTCGGACAACCTATGGCGTTTTGGGCGTTAAGGTTTGGATTTATAAAGGAGAAGTTTTTGTCAATGAACTGAATAAAGATATTAACAATTCTAAAAATAAAAAACACTAAATTTTATAAATTAATATGTTGGCACCAAAAAAAGTAAAACACAGAAAATGGCAAAAAGGCCGTAGCCGCGCCAGAACCTTTGCTTCTACTAAGACAGAGCTAAGTTTCGGTTCTTACGGTCTTAGGTCGCTGGAACCTGCCTGGATAACTTCTCGCCAAATTGAAGCTGCCCGCCGGGCTATTACTCATAGCTTGAAAAAAGGCGGCAAAGTTTGGATTAGAATTTTTCCCGACAAACCCATCACGGTTAAAAGCGCCGAAGTGCCTATGGGCGGCGGCAAGGGTTCAGTTGATCATTATGTCGCGGTGGTGAGAATCGGGACAATCCTTTTTGAAATTGATGGGGTTTCTGAGGAAAGGGCTAAGACGGCTTTGACGCGGGCTTCGCATAAATTACCGGTTAAAACTAAATTTATGGTTAAAAAATAATTAATTATGAAGTTCAAGGAATTAAAACAAAAAAATGAAACTGAGCTTAAGAAGCTTCTGGCCGATTCGCGCGAGAAATTAAGGGATCTGCGTTTTCGCGTCGCTTCAAGGCAGCTTAAAGATGTGAGACAAATTAGAAAAATTAAAAAAACTATTGCCAAAGTTTTAACCCTTTTGACCAATAAGAAATAATATATGACTAAAGAGAAAAAAGTTAAAAAAATTTTTCGCGGAATAGTAGTCAGCGATAAAATGAAAAAAACGCTGGTAGTTAAGGTTGAGCGGATGAAACTTCATCCCAAATACCAGAAACGATATAAAATCAGCCGTCGTTTCAAGGTGCATGATGAGCAAGAAAAATATAAAATCGGGGAGACGGTCAGTTTTGTTGAGTGCCGACCTTTAAGCAAAGAAAAACGTTGGCGAGTTTTGTATAAATAAATTTAAAAGATATGGTACAACATCGTTCAATTCTAAAAATTGCCGATAACACTGGAGCCAAGAGAGTCCAGGTGATCAGAGTGCTTGGCGGTTATAAAAAACGTTATGCCCGTCTCGGCGATATTGTGACTTTGGCTGTCAAAGAAGCCCGTCCTCACACCAATGTTAAAAAGGGCGAAGTTTTGCATGGCGTAATGGTCCGAACAAGGAAAGAAACCCGTCGTCCGGACGGCACTTATATTAGATTCAGTGACAATGCAGCTGTAATTATCGATAGAAATTCAAAAGAACCAAAAGGAACAAGAATTTTCGGGCCGGTAGCCAGAGAATTAAGAGCAAGGGGATTTACAAAAATTATCTCATTGGCACCTGAGGTCTTATAATTTTAAAGGTTATGAAAAATAGTTAATTTTAAATGTTATGAAAATAGTTAAAAATGACAAAGTAAAAATAATTGCCGGTAAAGACCGGGGTAAAACCGGGAGGGTTTTGAAAGTTATGCCCAAAAAGAATAAAGTCGTGGTTGAAGGATTGAATTTGATTATTAAAAATGTGCGGCCTAAAAAACAAGGCGAAAAAGGCCAGCGAATCCAGTTTCCCAGGCAAGTAGATGCTTCTAAAGTAAGGCTGATTTGTCCTCATTGCGGTAAAGTAACAAGAATCGGTTATAAGTTTTTGGAAAACAAGAAAAAGGTCCGAGTTTGCAAAAAGTGCGGTCAGATAATTTAATAAATATTTATGAATTCAACAAAAGCAAAAACAAGTCACGTCAAAAACAGATGGCAAAAAAAGTACGAGAAGGAAGTGGCGACGGAGCTTAAAAAACTTTTTGGTTACAAAAATAATTTAATGGTGCCTCGTTTGGAAAAGATTGTGGTTAATATCGGTATTAATCAAGCCAATAAAGATGCTCAGTTTATGGAAAATGCGACTGAAAGCCTGAGAAGAATTACCGGCCAGACGCCGGTTAAAACAGCGGCCAAAAAGTCAATTTCCGGGCTCAAGGTTAGAGCTGGTATGATTGTCGGTTTGAAAGTTACTTTACGGGGCAAACGGATGTATGATTTTTTTGATAAATTAGTTAATGTTGCCTTGCCGCGCGTGCGCGATTTTCGCGGCATTCCCCAAACTTCCTTGGATGGCAAAGGCAATCTGTCAATTGGTTTTCGCGAACATATTGTTTTTCCGGAAATTCGTTCGGACGAAGTCGAGAGGATTCATGGCTTGGAAGTGGTTATCACCACCACGGCTAAGTCAAACGAAGAGGGTAAAACCCTCCTTCAATTATTGGGCATGCCTTTTAAACAGTAATCTTTATTTTATGGCAATTACTTCTCAAATTATAAAATCACAAAGAAAGCCTAAGTTTACTAGCCGGGTTGTTCGGCGTTGTTGGCGTTGCGGCCGGAAGCGCAGTTTTATGAGAGATTTTGGTTTGTGCCGCATTTGTTTTAGAGAATTAGCTAATAGAGGAGAACTGCCGGGAATCAGAAAATCAAGCTGGTAGATAAAAAATAAAAGTATAATTAAAATTTTAAAATTATTAAATTTTAAAATTAATTCTTAATCCCAAATTCTTAATTCATAATTCTAATTATTATGACTGATCCAATTGCCGATATGTTAACAAGAATCCGTAACGCCTCGGCTGTAAAAAAAGCTGAGGTGGTTTTGCCTTTTTCAAAAATAAAATATCAGATCGCTGAAATTTTAAAAGAAAGCGGTTGGCTGAAGGATGTTGAAAAAATCAAAGGGAAATTTGCCCAAATTAGAGTTGAACTTAAATATGATAAGGACGGCCAATCAACAATTTTGAGTATCAAAAGAATTTCCAAACCCGGCCGTCGTATTTATGTAGATAAAAATAATTTACCAGTAGTTTTAAATAATTTAGGTATAGCAATTATTTCCACCTCCCGGGGGTTGATGACTAATAGAGAAGCTAAACGAAAGAGTTTGGGCGGGGAAGTAATTTGCGAAATTTATTAATTAATATGTCAAGAATAGGTAAAAAACCAATTATCATACCGGCGAAAGTAGAAGTTTTTCTTTCGGGCGAAATAGTAAAAGTTAAAGGACCTTTAGGTGAGTTAGAAAAACAAATTCACCCGGCGATTGTCGTGGAAAAAGAAGGTGAGCAGCTTTTGGTTAAATTAAAAAATGAGGGAGTCAGAAAAGATTGGTCTTTGTGGGGTTTGTTTCGGACCCTGATTAACAATATGATTTTAGGAGTCAGTCAAGGATTTGAAAAGAAGCTTGAGGTTGTAGGTATTGGCTATAAAGTCGCCCAGAAGGGCAGTGACTTAGTTTTAGGTTTAGGTTTTTCTCATCCAGTTGACTTCAAAGTGCCGCTTGGTATAAAGACCGAAGTCAGCGGCAATATTATTACCGTAAAAGGCATTGATAAAGCTCAAGTCGGAGAAATTACCGCTCAAATCAGAAAATTAAGACCACCTGAACCTTATAAAGGCAAGGGCATTAAATATGTCGGCGAGATTATCAGGCGAAAAGCCGGCAAAGTAGCCAAGGGTTCTGAAAAATAAAATAATTTTCTAAAAAGTTATGAAAAAAGATATAAAAAATTCCACCAAAGGCCGATCCGCCTCTGGCAGAAAACGGCTAAAAAGAATAATTCGTCACCGACGCACAAGAAAAAAAATTACTGGTAGTACCCAGAAACCGCGTTTGACTATTTTTAGATCCAACCGTTATATTTACGCTCAGTTGATTGATGACCGGAAAAGTGTTACCTTGGCAAGTTGCAATGACAAAGATACAAAGAAAGAAAAAGAAACTGCTAAAAAAATTGTCTCGCCAGCTGAACTTACGGGGAAAGTCAGGACCGCCTATTTGGTCGGTTTGAAATTAGCAAAATCTGCTAAAAAAATCGGTTTTGAGGAAGTTGTTTTTGATCGTGGTGGTTATAAATATCATGGTCGGGTTAAGGCGGTAGCTGAAGGTGCTCGAGCCGGAGGTTTGAAATTTTAATTTTTTTAAGTTATTAATTTTATAAATATTTATTATGGTGAAAAATAAAGTCAATAAGGGAAACAAAGAAGAAAGGGTAATTGAGCTTGAGATGAGTCAGGCAATTATTGATTTGGCCAGAGTCACCCGCGTTATGGCCGGCGGTAAAAGAATGCGTTTTCGCGCCGCAGTGGTAATTGGTGACAGAAAAAGTTCTGTTGGCACAGGAGTGGCTAAAGGCGCTGATGTCACAATAGCTATTAATAAAGCGGTTGCCAAAGCCAGAAAAAATTTAATTCGTTCACCTATTTTTAACGAGACAATTCCCTGTAAAATCCAAGAAAAATTTAAAGCGGCTAAAATTTTGCTTAAACCAGCCCCGGCTGGTACTGGTATTATTGCCGGCGGAGCGATGAGGCAAGTCTTGGAATTAAGCGGTATTAAAAATGTTGTTGGTAAAAATTTAGGTTCAAATAATAAAATTAATATCGTTTCTGCCACCATGCAAGCACTGGGGAAACTTGATAAAATGGTTGAAAAAAGAAAATCAATGTTTAAAAAAGAAAAATCAAAAAAAGAATCAGAAGAAAAATAATTTTTCAAATTTATGATTTTATCACTTAATCAATTAAAACCTGCCCAGGGATCAAAAAAAAAGAAGAAACGAGTTGGTCGCGGCAATTCTTCCGGCCATGGCACTTATGCAACCCGCGGTCTTAAGGGGCAACGATCGCGCAGTGGCGGTAAGAGCGGTCTTAAAAGACTGGGTTTTAGGACAGTGCTTCGTAGTACGCCGAAACTGCGCGGCTTTAAGAGTCTTAAAACAAAGCCTACAATTGTTAATTTGGTTACTTTAGAAGAAAAATTCTCTGAAGGAGCAGTTATTAATCCCTTGTTTTTGAAGAAAAATAAATTAATTGATAAAATAAATTTAGGAGTTAAAATTTTAGGTGAAGGTAAATTAACCAAGAAATTTATTTTTGAAAACTGTCAATTTTCAGGCTCAGCCCGGGAAAAGATTCTCAAAGCCGGGGGCATTATTAAAAATTCCTAATTAATCTAATTATTCTAATCAAATTCCAAATTCCAAATCCCAATGACTAAAATATTTTTGGGATTTAAACAAATTGGGCATTGTTTAGGTTAATTAGGTTAATTAGAATAATTAAAAATTTAATCATTTTATGTTTTTAGAAAAAGTTGCCCAAATTTGGAAAATTAAAGACCTAAGAAAAAATATTCTGATAGTTTTGGGATTATTGGTTATTTTCCGTTTGGTAGCTCATGTTCCCATTCCGGGCGTAAATGCCGTGGCTCTTAAGAATTTTTTCTCTTCTAATCAGCTTTTAGGGCTTTTAAATATTTTTTCTGGCGGTGGATTGGCTAACTTTTCAGTTATCATGCTTGGCGTCGGTCCCTACATTACCGCTTCAATTATTTTTCAGTTATTAGTTATGATTATTCCGGCCCTGGAAGAATTTTCTAAAGATGAGCAGGGGCGGCGCCGCATCAATCAGTATACCAGATTGCTAACCGTGCCTTTGGCAGCTTTCCAGGCTTTTGCTATGATTAAAATCTTACAAAATGCCCAGACCGGCCCGCAAAGAATTATTTCGGCCGACTTGCCTCTTTTGACCCTACTTCAGATAATTCTAATCGTGACCGCCGGCACAATTTTTTTAATGTGGCTGGGGGAAATTATTTCTGAAAGGAAAATAGGCAACGGCATTTCAATCATCATCTTTGCCGGTATTGTCACAGAGATACCCGGAGCGGTCGGACAAATTCTGGCGGTTTTTGATCCGACCCAAATTTTTATTTTAGTTGGTTTTTTAATTATTGCTTTTGTCACAGTCTCGTCGGTTGTTTTTATTACCGAAGGCCAACGCAATATTCCTGTTTCTTATGCCAAAAGAGTCCGCGGTATGAGAATGTATGGCGGTATGGACACCCATTTGCCGATCCGGGTCAATCAGGCCGGCATGATTCCGATTATTTTTGCCATTTCCATCATTTTATTTCCATCAATGATCGCCCAATTTTTTATCAATGCTAAAACCGCTTGGGTGGCCGCGGCTGCGCAGTGGCTGATTGAATTATTCCAGAACCATCTTTTTTACGGCTCTCTTTATTTTCTTTTGGTTGTCGGCTTTACTTATTTTTATACCGCTGTTGTTTTTCATCCTCAGCAAATTGCTGATAATCTGCAAAAACAAGGAGCTTTTGTGCCGGGCATCAGACCTGGTAGGACTACGGCTGAGTATCTCAATACTATTGTTAACCGTATTGTTTTTACCGGAGCTTTATTTTTGGGTTGTATTGCGACTCTTCCTATACTTTTAGGAGAAGTTCCCAATGCTCCGCAAAATATGATTATCAGCGGCGCCAGTCTTTTGATCGTGGTCGGCGTGGTTATTGACATCATGCAGCAAATCAATTCCCAACTTACAATGCGGGATTATGAAAATTTTTAAAAATCAGTTCTTATTTTTTTAAAATTAATTAAAAAAGTATGCCATTTTCAGAAAGTCATTCCCGTTTGAGCGAAGAAGAAATAAAAAAAATTTTGCCTCAAATTTCTAGCTTGGATCAAAAACAAAAAGAGGTAGTTTCTGAGGTTTTAGAAAAATACAAAGGCGAGGGACTCCTTGAGCGCTACGAATTTGAAAAAGCTTTAAAAGAATTAGAAGCCAAGAGAATAGAATTGGGCTTGAGTGAAATTGATTTGGAAAATATTAAAAAACATTTTAAAGAAGAAAAGAAAGAAGAATAAAATATTTTTAAACAGGCAACTGCCTGTTTATTAGTTTATTTTGATTTAATTTTTTTACCAGGTATGAAAATTTTATTTTTAGGTCCTCTTTTTTCCGGCAAAGATACTCAGGCCAACTTTTTAACTAAAAAGTATCATTTGCCGCTTATTGCTACGGGCAATCTTTTACGGGAGCAAGTAGTAAAGAAAACAAAACTTGGCAAAAAAGTTGCCTCCTTTTTAGATGAGGGGAGTTTGGTTCCCGATAATTTAGTTTTGGGATTGATTAAAAACCGGCTTAAAAAAGAGGATGCCCGAAAGGGTTTTGTTTTAGATGGTTTTCCCCGCGATTTAATTCAGGCGCGAGGTTTAGAAAAAGTTACCAAACTTGATTATGTTTTTGAATTAAAACTTAGCGACAAGGAAGTTTTGAAAAGAGTCGCTGGCCGTCGAACCTGTCTTTGCGGCCTGAGTTATCATCTTAAATTTAATCCGTCCAAGAAAAAAAATATTTGTGATAAATGCGGCCGAAAATTATTTATCCGAGCTGATGACAAGCCATCAATTGTTAAAAAACGGCTTAAAATTTTCAAAAAAAATACTATCTCTCTGAGAAAATTTTATCAAAAACAGAAAATTTATCACGTTATTAATGGCAACCAACCAATTAAAAAAATTCATCGTGATATTATTAAAATAATTAAAAATTTTTAAGCATGGTTATTATTAAATCGCCAGAAGAAATTGAGAAAATGCGCCAAGGAGGCAAGATTTTGGCTGAAATTTTAAGAAAAGTTGCCCAAGAGGTAGGGGTCGGCATTTCAGCTTTGGCTTTAGACGAATTGGCTGAAAAATTAGTTCGAGATTCTGGCGGCACGCCTTCTTTTAAGGGTTATCACGGTTCAAAAGGCGATAAGCCCTTTCCTTCAACAATTTGCGTTTCTATTAATAATGAAGTAGTTCACGGTTCGGCCACAGCCGAAAAAATTATACGCAGCGGCGATTTAGTCAGTCTTGATATTGGCATGAAATATTTAGGCTGTTTTACCGATACAGCCATTACTTTAGGCGTAGGCAAAATCAGCCGGGAAGCCAAAAAATTGATTCGAGTTACCAGAACGGCCTTGGAATCGGCAATTGGTAAGGTTAAACCGGGAATTTATTGGCAGGAAGTTGCCGAAACAATTCAGGCTTATGTTGAAAAAAACGGTTTTTCAGTTGTTAGAACTTTGACCGGTCATGGAGTGGGAAAATTTGTCCATGAAGACCCCAAATTGCCAAATTTTGTCGGTAATGCGGCTTTTGACAAAATTATGATTGAAGAAGGTATGACCTTGGCGATTGAGCCAATGGTTAATGCCGGCTATCCGCAAGTTAAAACCTTGCCTGATAGCTGGACAGTTGTGACAACTGACGGCAAGTTAACGGCTCATTTTGAACACACCATCGCCGTGACCAAAAACGGTGTTGAAGTTTTGACGATTTAAGATATGGTCAATTTTAATTTAACTTCTCAAAAGTTTCTCGGCATTGATTATGGCCGAAAGCGAATTGGTTTGGCCGTGGCTGATTTGGAATTAAAAATAGCATTTCCCGAGGCGGTGATTGAAAATAAAGGTGAAAAATTTGTGGTTATCGCGCTCGGGGATTTTTGTCAGAAAGAAAAGGTGGTTAAAATAATAGTCGGTATGCCCTATAGTTTGGGAAGTTTTTTTAATCAAGAACAAAAAAATACTTCGGTTTGGCAAAAAGAGGTTGAAAAATTTGCCAAAACTCTTAAGAAAAAAATCAAAATCCCGGTGATTTTGGAAGACGAACGCTTGAGCACTAAAATTATTCGCTCATATAAAAAAAGTTTAAAAACAAAAGTTGATTATCCAGAAGATGCCATTTCGGCCGCCGTAATCTTACAAAATTATTTAGATAAAAATTAGCATAGCGATGCCGGCGGGAGTTCAGCCTGACGGTTTAAAAATTATGCCAACTTATAAAACTAAAGGGATTGTTTTGTTTAAAAAAGACCTCTCCCAAAACGATGGTCTTTTTGTCATTTTGAGCCAGAATTTCGGTAAAATTACTGTTAAAGCCCGAGGCGTTAGAAAAACTCAAAGTAAATTAGCCAGCCACTTACTTTCCTTTAATTTAGTTGATTTAACATTTGCTTCTGGCCGTTTTTTTGATCAAATTACTTCCGTTAACGTTGTTGAAACTTATCCCAAGGCAAAAAATAATTTGAAGCGTCTGAGTTTAATTTTTTTTGCCGCCGAGGCCATTGATCAATTAGTCAAAGAAAAAGTGCCGGAGCCAGAACTTTTCAGCTTGTTTAAAGATTTTTTAAATTTGCTTAACGAGAAAAAAATTACCAAACCTCTTTCTTATTTTTTAGCTTTATTTATTTTTAAATTAATTTATCAACTGGGTTATCAACCGGAATTATATTTTTGCCAAAATTGTCGGAAGAAAATTTTACCGGAGAAAAATTATTTCAGTCCCGAACTAAAGGGTGTGGTTTGTCTTTCTTGCCAAAATAGGGTTAAGGGCGCTTTCCCAATTTCTAATAACACAATTAAAATTCTAAGATTGGCCAGTAAGTTGTCCTTAGAAAAACTTATAAAAATTAAAATTGGAGACCGTGAAGTTTCCGAACTCGGTAGATTGGCGCAAATTTTGTTAAAAAGCCATTTGGATCACGAATTAAAAAGTGAAAAATTTTTAAGATTGTTTAGCGCTTATTCTCCAAAATCATAAAAGTCATAATGACAAAATATAGAAGGTATTTTAAAAATTTTATCCGTGGGGTTGACAAAAAATAATTTTAGGTGTATACTATTATATTCTTTCCAATAAGGGAAAGATCCCAAACCTCGGGCAGGGGGTGTACATTAAAAAGCGAGCATTTTAGCTTGCAAGGAGGATTTATGAGTAAGGTTGAAGGTTTTGATGATTTGACGGGTGGGCAGTTGAAGGCGCTTTGCATCAAACTAGGTGGAATGGATATCGTAAATGCCATTCTTCGCGATGAGATAACCGTGGAAGTCAAAGAGATGATAAAAAAACTCTTTGACAGAAATGGCCGGAGGATTCCGCCGGACGGAATGAAAAGTTCTGTCTGCGATCCGAACGCAAGTTTCAAACTTACCCAGCCCAAAATCGATTACGCAACAAGACTTGCACGTCTTGTTAACTACTTTCCGACTGGTACGATATTTCTTTCCACGGAAGAGTTTCAAGCGCAGAGCGAAGAACTGATTGAGCAGTTGAAACAAGATAATCTTTTGTCTAATCTGCTCAAAGGCGTGCATCTTCCTGTTTGTTTTCCTCAGTTTGTTGTTGATGACTACGGGAAAGGCATGGACAGTGTGTTTCTTCCGGCGGTCGGCAAATCATATGAGGAACAGTTCCCTGGCCGGAAATTTTACAATTATAGGAAAGGAGAACTGGAGAAAAAGATTAGTATCATCGAGGGAAGCCGGCACGATAAATTTATCGACAAAATGACAAAGGGTTCGTTCGCAGGTATTCAATTTTTTCCTCTTCAGGGCTTCTCAATAAATGCCAACAGGGAACAGATGAAGGCGCTTCCACAATCAATCCTACTTTCCGGAGGAATTGATATCGCCACCGCCATGGTCGCGTATCCGGACGTTTTAGCCAGGGATTACAACACTCCTGGTTACGACTGTGCCGCGCTTTCTTGGCGATCCGCCGGCGGCTCGCTCTTCTTCGGGGCCTATGGCGACGAGCTCGTATTCGGCGCCTGCGGCTATCTCGGCCCTGCGAACGACAGCTATTCCGGCGGTTTGCTCTTTCTCGGGTAGTGCGGAGCTTGTTCTTTTGCATCTTTTCCCTCGGACTGGATTTTGGTTCTTGGGATTCGGAGGTGTCGCGATTTATTGCTTCACCTCCTTTTATTTTGGCAAAAAATTTAGTAAAATAATTTTAAGAGTAGGCGGTTTTGCCTTTTTAAAATCAAAATTAGGAGTCATTATTTGGATTTGTAGGGTTGACTTATTTTATTTTTTTGCTAAAATTGGAAAATCAAATTGTATTAATAATTTTGCTATTTTAAAAGGAGGAAAAAATGTCAGAAAAAAAAGAGCGTTGGGGAATTGCTGTTGATGGCATCAAAATGCCAGGATTTAATTCTGAAAAAGAGGCAAATGATTATATTAACGAGAAAAATTTAAGTAAAAAGGGAGCTATAGCTTTTAGGTATGCAGATCCAACCGAAGAGCAGCCTTGTTGCCAGCCAGCGTGATGAAATTTTTCCAAAACCTTTGATTTACCGGTCAAATTATTTGGCCGGTCTTTTTTTTACTCCGTAGTGAGAGCAAAGAACTCTATTACAGGGCTTGCCAAAATAAGGAAAATTAGGTAAGATAGGTTTAGTTTTACATATTATATTAAATGTAAATTTTATGCTTCGGACTCATACTTGCGGCCAGTTACGAAAAAAGGAAGTCGGTAAGGTGGTAACACTTTGCGGCTGGGTGCATCGGCGCCGTGACCACGGCGGCCTTATTTTTATTGATTTGCGCGACCGTTATGGTTTAACGCAGCTAACTTTTGACCCTAAAATTTCAAAAACCACCTGGCAGGAAGCTGACAAATTAAGATCCGAATGGGTAATTAAGGTTCAGGGCAAAGTTGTCAAACGGCCGGCCGAAATGATTAATTCCAAACTTTCAACCGGTGAAATTGAAATTGAAGGCAAAAATTTAGAAATTTTAACCCAGGCCAAAACTCCGCCGTTTGAAATTGATGAAGAAAAAGCCCATTTGGCCAATGAAAATATTCGGCTTAAATATCGTTTTTTGGATTTAAGAAGAAAAAATCTTCAGGAAATTTTAGAAAAGCGAGATAAACTTATCCAATATATCCGCGATTATTTTCACCGCCTTGATTTTATTGAAATTCAGACCCCGATTTTAGCCAATTCCTCGCCCGAGGGAGCGCGGGATTATTTGGTACCCTCGCGGCTTTATCCGGGCAAATTTTATGCTCTGCCGCAGGCGCCGCAGCAATTCAAACAATTACTGATGGTAGGCGGACTTGATCGCTATTTCCAAATTGCGCCTTGTTTTCGCGATGAAGATCCGCGCGCTGATCGCCACCCCGGTGATTTTTATCAGCTTGATTTAGAAATGAGTTTTGTGGAGCAAGAAGATGTCTGGCAGACGATTGAGCCATTGATGATCCAACTTTCTCAAAAATTTAGCGGCAAAAAAATTAAGAAAAAACCTTTCCCCAAACTTACCTGGCACGAAGCAATGGCCAAATACGGCTCTGACAAGCCGGACTTGCGCTTTGATTTGCCAATTGAGGATATCAGTGACTTGGTTAAAAATTCTGATTTTTCTATTTTTACCCAAACAATTAAAGAAGGCGGGGTGGTTAAGGCCTTAAGAGTTAGAAGTGGCGCTAAATTTAGTCGCAGCCAAATTGACGAACTAACCCAAATCGCCAAAGATCACGGCGCCAAGGGTTTGGCTTACATTATCTTAGAAGGAAAAAGCCAAAAACCGGAGATGAAATCGCCGATCATTAAATTTTTAGGCGAAAGAGTGGCCAAAGATATTGTTAAATTTCTTAAAGCTAAATCCGGAGATATTGTTTTTTTTGGCGCTGATAAATGGTTAAGGGCTTGCAAGGCCCTGGGCGCTGTTCGCGATGAATGCGGCCGGCGTTTAAACCTTAAAGATAATAAATCAGTTGCCTGGGTTTGGGTTTACGATTTTCCGCTTTATGAATATAATGAAGAAGAAAAAAAGATTGATTTTTCCCATAATCCCTTTTCTCTGCCCCAGGGCGGATTAAAAACCCTTGAAAAAAAAGATCCCTTGGAAATTTTGGCTTATCAATACGATTTGGTTTGCAATGGTTATGAAATTTCTTCCGGCGCCATTCGTAATCATGAGCCGAAAATTATGTATAAAGCTTTTGAGATTGCCGGTTATACCAAAGAAGAAGTTGATAAAAAATTCGGCCATATGATCAACGCTTTTTCCTACGGAGCGCCGCCTCATGGCGGTCTTGCTCCCGGCATTGACCGGCTGATGATGATTCTTTGGGATTGCGAATCAATCCGCGATATTTATGCTTTTCCCAAAGACGGCCAGGCCCGCGATGTTATGCTTAACGTCCCGGCCGAAGTTGACCCCAAACAGCTCAAGGAACTGCGAATCAAAATTGATTTAGAAAAGTAAAAGAATTTAAAAAAAGCGGCTCGAAAAACCCGCTTTTTTGTTTTTTCCCCTTTTTTATGGTAAAATGAAACTGTTGAATAATTCAACAGTTTCATCCTGATTCGCCAATTGGCGGAGAAGGATTTTGCTGATATGCTTAAATAAATTTTTTGTTCGGTTTGGGATAAGAGCATCAAATAATTATTCAATCGTTCTTAATTTAAATATATGAAACTCAGCCGGTTGCAGCGTTATATTTTAATCAATTGTTACTTAGCCAAGGGCAATAAAATCATAAAAAGGGGACTTTTTGCTTTTTACAACAAATTTCCCCGGCAGCCGAAAATCAAAGATATTAATGATATTGTCAGCCGTAGTGTCAACCTTTTGATTAAAAAAGATTTGGCCGCGGGTTACGGCAGTAAAACCGCTCACAAATGGTATCTTAAAGAAGTGCGCTTAACTCCCCGCGGTCGGGCTTTGGCCAAAAAATTTTTAGGCGAGCAAAGAAAATTGCCGTTTAAAAGATAATATTAATTTTCTGAAAATAACTAAATTAAAAAGAAATAAATTTTCATTGTTAATTTTAGTTATTTTCATCTGTTTGCTTCTGACTGGATGTAATGACAAAATAAAAAATGAATCAACAAGCAATAAGTTAATTGAAAATGAAAATATATTAATTACTCCTAGGGTAATTCCAGAAAATATAACCTTACCACAGCAAGCAGAAGATAACCGTAATAATAGTAATGCTTTAAATAATAGTTTAGAAGAAAAAAGTAAGGTGGTTCAAGAAAAACCTCCCCAAGATATAACGTCTCCGACTGGTAATATAAGAATAAATAATGGTTCAGCTACTACTGAAAACCAATATGTAACTTTAAATTTAGAAGCTTATGATGCCGAGAGTGGGGTAATTTCTATGGCTTTTACCAACGGAGGAGAATGGTCTCCGTGGGAACCATTTAAAAATTTCAAAGAAGATTGGGATATTAATGATGTGAGATATGGAGGAGGAAGCGCAATAAATAATTGGCGATATGTTTATGTTATGTTTGCTGACAAAACTAACAATATCTCAAAAGTTTATTCTGCGAAGATCCAATATATCGCCAAAGATTATGATAACGATGGTTTAAGTGATAAAGACGAAGAGAAATATAAAACCGATCCAAAAAGTTGTGATACTGACGGAGATGGGTATTTTGATGAAGAAGAAATAAAAAACAATCACGATCCCTTAAGGCCAGCAAAATCTTTAGATATCAATACATCGGATTGGTATGATTATACCAATGAATATTACGGCTTTAAATTAAAATATCCAAAAGATTGGTATAAAGAAGGGAAGGGTAAAAACGAAATTCTTATTACAAGTAGCGCAGGTAATATATTACCTCAACCGGTAGATAGTCTAAGAATTGAAATTAAAATAAGTGAAAATAAGGATAATATTAGTGCTAAAAATTTTGCCAGAAAAGATTATCACAATTTAGATTACTCTCCTCTTCGGGAATTTACAGTCAATGAGATCCCAATATTTCAATTATGTTCTCAGGGGTGGTTGTCAGGAGGATGGAGAGGTTATACAACTTATATAACGAATAAGGGTATAGCATTAAAAATAGAATCGTATTTTAATTTTACAAATAATGACACCAGGTCAAGTTTTATCAATATTTTAAATAAAATTATAGATTCGCTAGATCTTCGAGAAATCCATTATACCGATATTACTCCTCCAGTTGGCAACATAATAATAAATAAGGACTATGATATGACTATAAGCAAATTCGTTACCTTAAATTTATCGGCTTATGATGATCAAAGTGAAAAGATTGATATGTGTTTTTCAAACGGCGGCAGTTGGTCTGAGTGGGAACCGTATAATAAAATAAAGTATAATTGGGATTTAGATCAGGGCTTAAGTTATGGATTATCAGGGGGCATTCTTAGTCATTCTGTTAGTGTTCATGTAAAATTTAGAGATTCTGACAATAACATTGCAGGAGAATATGGGCAAATTTATGATAGCATCGTATATAACTTTTCTACCTCACAACCCATTACAATTTCAGAGGAAGACGAAAATAAATTAAAAGATGAGCTAAAAGTAGAATTAAGTAATTTAGGGATTAGTTTTTCTAAACTTTCTCAAAAAGATCAAGAAACATTATTTAATGCCTATATTTACGGCGGTTACCCATTGGAAGCAATTGCTCAAGCCATAAAATTTAGTGGTCATACAGTTCATCCAACTATTTATTGGTTAACATGGAAAGAGACAGAAGATTATAAGAATTATATTAATAAAGAATAAAATTTGCTTTAAGTTACAATTTATGTTTAAAAAACAATTTATTATCCTTTCAATTTTAACATTATTCTTGCCAATTTTAACCTTGGCCGATGGCATGGTTATACCGCCGCGAGATCGGTATGTTTATGAAACAGGACAGAAAGCCGTGATTTTTTATGAGAAAGGCGTTGAAACCTTAGTTTTATCCATTGCTTTTAAGGGTGATGCCGAAGATTTTGCTTGGATTATTCCTACACCTCAAAAGCCAGAGGTTAATAAATCATCGGATGAGCTTTTTTCTTCTTTGGAAAAACTGACAGCGCCGCAAATTGATTATAATAGACCGCAACCCTTATTTTTGGGTGCCACCGGCGGCCCGGAAGAAAAATCAGTTCAAATAATTGAAACCAAAAAAATTGATTATTATGACATTACGGTTTTGACCGCCGGGGACAAAGAGGCATTAGTCAAATGGCTTAATGAGCACGAATATCAATTTCCCGAAAATTCGAGTTATATTTTAGACAGTTATATTAAAGACAAATGGTATTTTACGGCTGTCAAAATTGATGCTTCGTCAATATCTAGCGGGGTTGAAGCCCAGCTTCGCGAAGGCCATGCTATTCCCTTGCAATTGGTTTTTAAGACCGATAAGCCGGTTTATCCCTTAAAAATCTCCTCAATTATGAGCGATGTTTCTCCTAAAAATACGCCGACTTATTCCGAGGGAAAAGCCGGTAAGGCGGTCAAGTTGTCCAAAGACGAGTATTTAACTTATTATCATAGCGGCGAAGTTGACCTGTCACGCGGCACCGTTTCTTTTTGGTTTAAGCCGGATGAGAAATTTACCAAAGGCCAAGGTGATATCTTTTATTTTTCTGATCGAACTAATTTACCACCTAACGTTATAGATAGTACGCCTTATAATAATTATCTAAGGATCTACAAAGCGCCTAATAACCTACAAATCAATTTGCAACTGGCCTTACACTATGCAGGTTGGGAAGTCAACCCCTCAATTTTTAAAGTAGATGAGTATAATCACTTAGTTTTTGTTTGGCGAGCTGATGATATTCCGCTTCTATATATTAATGGCCAAGAAGTTTCTCTTGAAACGAATAAAAAAGTACCATCTATTGTCGAAATGAAAGTGAAAAATCTGGCTTATAATATTGGCGGTAGCTCTGATTACATCAATGCTCGCTATGATAGAACTTTTAATCTTTACATTGATGAAGTTCAGACCTACCAGAAAACTTTATCAATAGAAGAAATAAAAAATATTTATAATCAAGGTAAGGCAAATTTAGACAATGATACCATCTTTTTAGCTCATTTTGACGATAATTTAACCATTGGAGGACAGGGAGGTATTAGCGGACAATTTATTTTTATTAATAATAAGCCGCGGTCTTATTATCCTAAACCAACCAATATTGGCATTATGCTTTATGTTTTTACTCCCGATAAAAAACAGCAAGTCGCGGATTTCGCAACTGATTATGCCGGCTGGGTTAAGAGAGACCAGATTAAAAACTTAGCCTCACTTGACAATGGCCAGCCCTGGCTTTCGCCGACAGGCAGCAAATATTATTTGACGCGGCTTTCCCAAAATATGAACTATAGCGAGATGACTTATGATTTGTATCTCAAAGACGCGCCGGATAATGAAACCTTTAATTATATTGAAACAAGCGAAAAAGGCATGGTTTGGTTTTGGCTAGTAATTAGCTTTGCTATTTTGTTAACCTTGATTTTATTAGTTGTTCTAATTATTCATTATCGGCGTTAAATTAGTAAATAATAATTTAAAATTAATTTTTAAAATTTATGCCTCAAGACATCTTAGCTCAAACCGCGCCTAGGCGAACTGTTTCAGGCGCAAATAATCCTTTGACGCCCTTTAAACCAAAGCACCACATTTCAATTTTGGGCGTCATTATTACTATTATTTTGGCAATCGTTTTGGTTGTTTTAGGCGAAAGAATCCTTTTTGATCTTAATCGAGTGGTCAATCCGGCCGTTAAATCAACTTCGGCTTCCCAGGATTATTATGGTTCCCAGGATATTTATGGCAGTGATTATCGCAGCAGTTTAAAGTCCGAAAGCTCTGGTCTTTCCAATACCGTTGTTTATTATAAGGAGCAGGACAAAGGCAAATACATGGCTTATAAAACAATTATTCATGCTGCGGTGATAATTCCGATTTTTCTTTTGATGTTTTTACTTTATTATTTGATTAATATTAAAGGCAATCAAGAGGAAATGAAAATCGTGATGTGGGGCTATATGGTTTTTGCCATTTGGATGATGTTTCATTTAATTATTGATATTGTTCGCTATGTGTCAGAAGAATACAAAAACGCCGCAATCTATATTATTTTAGGCGTTTTAGTTTTAGTTTTAACGCCTTTGGCAATTTTTATCCAAAAAAAAGTCAGCGAAAAGCATGCGAGTCAATAATTCATCCCAACAATCTCAATAATCCCGATAATCCCAAGAATCCTAAGAATTATAATAACTTTATAATCTATGTATGAAATAAAAAAAATCCAGGTTTCTTCAATGGCCAAGCTTTGTGGCCTAGCCTCGGCTTTCGGCGGTCTTGTTCCAATGGCGTTTTATCTGCTATTCTTTTTTCTATTTAACGGCGGATATCGGTATTCCGGCTATGATCTTTTCGGTTTAATTTTTATTATTGTTATCCCGTTAATTACGGCTCTTATCGGCTATATTTACGGCGCAGCAGTTGCTTTTATTTATAATTTGATTGTGCCTTACGTCGGCGGCATCAGAATGGAAATTGAACTAATTGAAGAACGCGGTGATCAAAAAGAAAATCAACCCTCGTAAAAAAGGTCTACTAATTTAAAATATTTTAATAAATTTAATTTAATATTTTATGGCTATTCCTAAAAAATTACAAAAACTTCTTAATGAGAAAAAAATTAAACACGAAATTTTACGCCACAAGACCGTTTATACGGCTTTTGATTTAGCCCAGACTTTGGGCAAAAAGGTAACGGAGGTGGCTAAAACTTTAGCTCTCAAAGTTGATAAGCGCTATATTTTAGTGGTTTTGCCGGCTTCTCATCGGGCTGATTTGAAAAGATTAGCTAAATTGCTTAAGGTCAAAAAAATTGACATTATTAAGGAAACGGAAATGAGCAAAGTTTTTAAAGTCAAGCCCGGCGCTATTGTGCCTTTCGGCAGTTTCCACGGGGTACCGGTTTATCTTGATAAGTCCTTGCTTCGCAGCAAGGTCATCATTGCCAGCGCCGGCACTTTTACTGAATCACTGCGGCTTAAAACCAAAGATCTTCTTTTAGCCGGAGCTGAAAAAATTGAAAGTTTTTCTAAGCCGCATAAATTTTCCGCCAAAGGCGGATCCGCCTCGGGCGGAAAAAAGCCGAAAGCAAAAAAAGTTAAGAAAGCGGTCAAGAGAACCAAAAAACCGGTTCGCAAGAAAAAGAAATAAATTATTTATATAAAAGTCGCATAAAATACAAATTTAACATCTTAACTGCTAATAAGTTCGCACAATAACGCCCATTAGCGGAAATTTTAACCCTTTTTTCGACATATTTATAAAACTTGATTAAAATATAAAAGATTATGAAACAAATTACACTTAGAGTTGGATTTGTAATATTGGGCATCTCATTAGCATCATTATTCATAGAGTATTTTGTTAGTATGATTTTCGGAGTAGCGATGCAAGGCGAGGAGGGGCCATTATATTTTTTTAATACTGTATATTTTATCATTTCATTAACGATAGCCGCAGGAATACTAGGCCCGGTTTCTGGTATATTGAATAAATGGGGGAAAATTAATATTACACGGAAGTTATTTGTATTATTTTCATTTATATTGGCAATCGCGATATTTTTTCTTTTTGGTGGACTTGAACCCACGACTGGCAGATGGGTACGTTATGCGGGGGGAGGAGGATATATTGGCAGCAATCCTGTTTTTTCTCCTGATGGAATGAAAGTTATTTTTAGTTCCCCAAATACAGGCCACGGCGATATTTATGAAATGGATGTTGATGGGTCAAACAGAAAGAGATTAACCACAGCAAAAGATTACGAAGGTGAACCAGCTTATTCTCCCGATGGCTCTAAAATATGTTACGTAAAAGAACAGAGGGGGAATGGTCAAATTTACATAATGGACAGAAATAGTGAAAATCAAAAGCAATTAACTTCAGGGTCTGTATATCTTTACTCCTGTTCGTTTTCACCAGATAATAAACAAATCGTTTATTACAGTTCATCAGAACATAAAATTTGTATAATAAATACTGATGGCACCAATCAAAAGTGTTTAACAAGCGATAATATAAATAAGTCTAACCCGGTTTTTTCTTCTGACGGGAAAAGTGTTTATTATTATATCACTAAAATCAGTGGTGATTTTGAAATAGTGGGAGCAGAAATTTGGAAATTAGAGTTAGATATCAACACACTTAAACCACAATTAATTTCAACGATATCAGGAGAAATATATGCTATCAAATTTTCTACTGACTTTAGAAAAATTGTATATTTATCTCTTGATCACACACACGGAGATTACCCGACATTCACATACCAAATTTACACAGCCAATATTGATGGGACTTCAATAAAAAAATTGACCAATACCAAAGGACTAAAATCAACTCCCTCATTTTCATATGATGGACTAAAAATAATATTTCTCTCCGAACCCGAAGGCAGGGGTGGTGATATTATAACTATGGATAGTGATGGTTCCGGTTTAAAATTAGTAGGCAAAACTAACTAAAATACTAATCAAGTTTAATAAAAAAGTTTAAAATTTACTCAAGGGGACGCTGCGCTTTCTTTCGCCTTTTTTTAGTATAATTACATTAAGGAAGGGCAAAAGGTTTTCACCTAACACCGAATAAATGGAAAAGTCCTCAGCTCTGACTTTTCGCAAATTTTTCTTCCGCTACACTACAGAAAAACTTCTTTTATCCCGATACATTATACGACATAATAAAAAGCCTCTTTATCCAGCACTTTCAAAAATTCAATGTAGTATAATTAAAACAAGTCAAATCATTAACATAATAATAATTAGACGCCAAATAAAGGAGCTGGATTTAATTTTTTATAAACTTATGCCCTGTTGCGGAACAAAAAAGAAAAAGAAGAAATAAAACTTAATTTTGGCAAAATACCAAAATTAAGAAATCCTAAGCACTAAATCCGAAATTCTAAACAAATCCCAATGACTAAAATCCAAAATTCAAAACAATTGTAAAAAATGTTTTGGTCATTTGAATTTAGGATTTGAAATTTGTTTCGGATTTAGAATTTTGAATTTAGGATTTTTTTAATGAATTTATGCATAAAGTTAAGCTTGAAGCGTTCGAGGGACCATTGGCGCTTCTTCTTAAATTAATTGAAGATGAAGAGCTGGACATTACTCAAATTTCTTTAGCCCGCGTGACGGATCAATATTTAGAGTATCTGCATCAGCTTTCAGACCGCAATCCGGAGGAGTTGGCGGATTTTTTAGTGATTGCCACCAAACTTTTGCTGATTAAATCGCAGCTTCTTTTGCCGACCTTGTCAATTGAAGATGAAAATGAGTCCCGTGATTTGGCCGAGCAGCTGAAGATTTACAAAGAATTCCTGGAAGCCAGCAGGCAAATTCAAAAGATTATTAACCAGAAAAAATTTTTATTTTTTCGGCCGCGCGTTTTAAGCGAAACATCAGTTTTTTCTCCGCCCCAAAAAATTGCTCCCGAAACATTTAAAAACGTTTTCTTAAAAGTTTTAGGCCAGATTGAACCGATAGTGAAGCTGCCCGAAGAAGAAATTAAGCGGGTCATTACTTTAGAGGAAAAAATCGTCGAAATCCAGAACTTGATTTTTAATAAACTCTCTGTTAATTTTAAGGAGGTAATTGCCAGCGTTCAATCAAGAACTGAAATTATTGTTAGTTTTTTGGCCCTTTTGGAATTAGCCAAACAAAGACAAATAAAGATTTATCAAGAAAATATCTTTAAGGAAATAATAATTAAAAAAGTTTAAAAATAATATGGCGGATTTAAAATCACAAATTGAAAGCTTACTCTTTGTGGCGGCTAAACAACTATCTTTAAGAAAGATTGTTGAGTTGACTGAGTCGTCCAAAGGAGAAGTCAAGAAAGTCTTGCAGGAGTTAATGAAACAATATCAGCAAGAGAAAAAAGGCGTTCAGATTGTTAAAAATTTATTTAGCTATCAGATGACGACCGCCGCTGAAAACGGCAAATTAATCAAAAAATTTTTAAAAGATGAAATTTCCGGCGAACTGACCCAGCCGTCGCTTGAAGCCCTGACTATCATTGCTTATCGCGGCCCTATCACCAAGATAGAAATTGAAAAAATAAGAGGCGTTAACTGCAGCTTGATTTTAAGAAATTTAATGATGCGCGGTTTGGTTGAAGCGCATGATGGCAAAAATCTTAAAAAAGAAGAGGCGGAAAGCAATTATCTTAATAGTGAAACTTATTATAATTTGACTTTTGATTTTCTGCGCTATTTAGGGCTAAGTGAAACTAGCGACTTGCCAGACTATGAAAAGCTGAGGAATAATGAGAATTTGGAGAAATTGTTAGGGGCATTTTAATTTTGAATTTATGGTGAGTTTAATCCTTAGTTTAATCATTACTACTTTTTTTGGTCAATCTTCGCAGCCATCTTTGTCCGTTAAAAAAAATAATGAGCCGATTAAAATTAATCAGATAAGTTTGGGTATTAAAACAACAGCCAAAAGCATTGTGGTAATTGATGAAAAAAGCGGTCAAGTTTTATTTGCCAAAAATCCGGATCAAGTATTGCCGATCGCCAGTATTACCAAGTTAATGTCAGTGTTGGTTTTTTTGGATCACAATCCCGGCTGGGATAAAGAAGTAGAGATAAAGGAAGAGGATAAAATAACCGCCGGCCGACTTTACTTGGGCCGCGGCGAAAAAGTCACCGTCCGCAATTTATTTTATTCGGCTTTAGTCAGTTCAACCAATCAATCAGTTCTGGCCTTGTCGCGTTCAACTAACCTAGCAAAGGAGCAATTTGTTGAAAAAATGAATCAAAAAGCCAAAGAGCTAGGCATGTCCAAAACAACTTTTACTGAACCAACCGGTTTGGATCCGCAAAATCAGTCAACCGTTCTTGATTTAATTAAACTGCTTAACGAAGCTTTAAAAAAAGATGAAATCAAAAAAGCTTTGACAAGCAAAACTTACACCTTTAAAACTTTTAATCACCGCCAACAAACAATCACGGTTGTTAACACCGACAGATTGTTGGATAGTTTCTTAAATGATTCTAAGTCTGGTTATAAAATTCTTGGCGCTAAAACCGGCTCTTTGGTTGAAGCTGGTTATTGTTTTGCCGTTAAATTAAAAAAAGAAAATCAGCCGATTACCATTGTTAGTCTGGGCAGTGCCACGAGCTTTGATCGTTTTCAGGAAATTAAGGGTTTAGCAAGCTGGATTTACGAAAATTATCAATGGCCAAAAGAGGGATATTCAAATTTAAATTAATTTGCTAAAATTAAAACTAAATAACTTTAAACTATGCCCACGCCAAAAAATTCACTTATCTTAGCCAACTGGAAAATGCAGCTTAATAATACTGAAAGTTTAGGCCTTTTTAAGGAACTAAAAGAAGAAATCAAGGGATTAAAAAATACCGAAAGCGTTGAGGTAGTGGTTTGTCCGCCCTTTACTGCCTTGCCAGATATTGCTAAAATAGCCACTGACACTAAACTTAAATTAGGCGCCCAGGATGTTTTTTGGGAGCAAGTTGGCGCTTATACCGGTGAAATTTCTCCAGAAATGCTTAAAGAATGCGGTTGCAAATATGCCATTATCGGCCATTCAGACCGCCGGACTTATCTTAAAGAAACCGACGAAATGGTGCATTTAAAGATTAAAGCCGCGCTTAATTGCTTGCTTTACCCGATTATTTGCGTTGGTGAAACTTTTAAGGAAAGGCAGCTTGGCCGCAAAGATTACGTTGTCATCCGCCAAGTTACCCAGGCTCTTTCCGGCATTGATTTAATTTTGGATTCAACCCAGTTAGTCATTGCCTACGAGCCGGTTTGGGTGATTGGTTCTGGCCAAGCCATTGATTCAGAGGAAGCCGAATATATGCATCAGGTGATTAAACAGGCTTTGTTTGATTTGTATCCGGTTAAAATTGTTGAAAATTGCTTCAGGATAATTTACGGCGGCAGTATTAATAGCCAGATTGTTAAATCTTTTATGGTTCAGCCGCACATTGATGGTGTTTTGGTCGGCGGCGCCAGTCTTAACAGGGAGGAATTTGTTGGTATAATCAAGGAAGCCATTAAAGTCAATGTCTTTAAATAAATATTAATAATTAAATTTATGCTAGTTCATATTAAGGAAATTGTGCCGAGAGCAAGGCGTGACGGTTATGCAATCGGCGCCTTTAACACCGTCAATTTGGAAGTTACCCTTGCCATTATTCGGGCAGCGGTAGCTAAACACTCACCAATAATCGTACAGGTGAGTGAAACTACTATTAAATATGCGGGTCTCAAGCCGATTACTCACATTGTTGAAACAATTGCTAAAAATGAAGCGGTCAATGTGCCGGTGGCTTTGCATTTAGACCATGGTAAAAGTTTTCGTTCCGTAGCCGAATGTATCAATAGCGGCTTTTCTTCCATTATGATTGACGCTTCTGACTTGCCCTTGGATGAAAATATTGTTCTAACCAAGCAGGCGGTTGATTATGCCCGTAAACGTGATGTCTGGGCTCAAGGCGAAATCGGCCGGGTCAAGGGCATTGAAGAAGCAATTTCAGTCAGCGAACGTGAAGCTTCAATGACGACTCCGGAAGAAGCAATGACCTTTGTCCAAAAAACCGGCGTTGACACCTTGGCCGTCGCTATCGGTAATGTCCACGGCATTTGGAAAATGAGAAAAGGCGTGCCTAAATTAGATCTCAAGCGCCTGAAAGACATTTCCCGCGAAATTACCATTCCTTTAGTATTACACGGCGCTTCTGGTTTGCCGCAAGACGAAATTCAAAAAGCTATTGCTGCCGGAATTACGATTATTAACATTGATACCGAGCTTCGGCTTGCCTTTACCGAAACTTTGCGAACAACACTGCGGGAAAATCAGGAAATGTATGATCCTCGCGAAGTTTTAACGCCTTCCATTGAGGCAATCCAAAGAGTTGTTGAGGAAAAGATTGAAATGTTCGGCAGTAAAGGCCGAGCTTAAAAAATATCCCCCTTAATTTTTATGAAACTCTTTATTCTAAGGGGGATTTATTGATTTTTTATGGTTTACGACATTATTCCATTTTTAATTATTATTGTCAGTTTAATTATCATTTTTTTTATTGCTGCCAAAAAGTTTCCTTTACTTTCACAGATTGACATTGAAAGTCTGCCGACCGAGCAGCAGGCGCGGGTCAAAGAAAAAATCGTTGCTGAGCGAATTAAAAGACGTTTAATCAATCTTAGGGAAGGAAAAATTTTTCAGATTCTAAAATCAATATTTTCCTTTGGCCAATCAAAAGCCAAAGAAGGTTTTGAAAAACTTTTGGTGCTTGAGAAAAAACTTAAAGAAAAAGAAAAATTACCGTCTCCCGACGAAGATGGCAAAAAAAGAGACGTTGCTTCTTTTTTAATTGAGGCCGAGGAATTGAAGCGGATGAACCAAATTGATGAAGCGGAAAAACGATATATTCAAGTCATTAAGCTTGACAAAAAGAACAAAGAAGCTTACCAGGGTTTGGCCGAAATTTATTATGAAAAAAAAGAATTCGAGCAGGCCAAAGAAATTTATAAACACTTACTTAAATTAAACAAGCAGGACGATTCACTTTATGCTTTGTTAGGGCGCGTTTCAATTGCCCAAGGTAATTTTCTGCAGGCGGAAAAGAATTATCTTAAATCATTGAAAATTCAGGAGCGCTCGGCTACTTATCTTGATTTAGGCCTATGTTACAAAGCAATGGGAAAATTTTTAGAAGCCCAGGCAACTCTTAAAAAAGCTTTGGAATTAGATCCTAATAATCCGAGGTTACTTGACCTTTTGATAGAAATCAGTATAATACTAAAAGACAAAAATTTAGCTAAGCATTATTGGCAACGGCTGGCCGAGGCAAACCCAGAAAATCAGAAATTGCCAGAGTTAATTGAAATTATTGATAAATTATAGGCCTGGGTACCCAGCCAGTCGCCTAGTGCCGTTGTAGCTCAGTTGGTAGAGCATTTGCATGGTAAGCAAAAGGTCGCCGGTTCAAGCCCGGCCAACGGCTCTTGATTTTCCTTTGCGCCGCCCTAGCTCAATAGTAGAGCAGTTGCTTTGTAAGCATCAGGTTGTCGGTGCAAATCCGACGGGCGGCTCCGGACAAAGGTTTAATAACTTAAATTTTATTTTTATGTCGCAAGAAAATTTGATTAAATTAGAATGCACTAAATGCCATCGCGTTAACTATCACAGCCAGAAAAATAAAAAGAAAATCAAAGGGCGTTTAGAAATAAAAAAATACTGCAAATTCTGTAAAAAGCACACTCCCCATAAAGAAACCAAATAAAAATTTTTTTATTGTTTTTTTAAAATTAGTCTAAAACCAATTTTAAATATTTTGGTTCAGTTCATTTAGCAGGATCGGAGTGAAGAGGGTAAAAAACCAGATTAATTACACTATTTTTTCCACGCCAATTCAACGGAGGCATAGTATACCGGTAGTACGCGCGCCACGCCCCCACACCAATTACCGGGACATAGTATACCGGTAGTACGCGCGCTTCGGGTGCGTGTAGACTGGGTTCGATTCCCAGTGTCCCGACCAATCAAGGTATCGAGAATTTAAAAGGGTTTGCGTTCGCGAGTGTTGATGATTTAATAAAACGATCCTATGGCAACATCGCACAAATTAAATGTTTATTAACTTGCTTAAAATCGTTTCCGCCAAAGGCGGATCCGCCTCAGGCGGAAAAGAATATATCCATAACAAGCCGAAAATCAAAAAAGTAATTGGCGTTATTTTAATTCTTATCGGCCTTGCCGTCCTCTTCACCCCTCTTACGCCTGGTTAGTGGCTCTTGTTTATCGGTCTTGAATTATTGGGTTTGCGGATTTTGCTTTCTGATAAATTATTAAAATTTTGGAAGAGAAAATAACATGAACCACCAAAAATCAGAGCTTTATTTTTTACTCACCCTCCTCGCAGGAATTTTTGTCCTTACCTTTTTCATTTTCAGGCCATTTCTGTACGCGCTTATCTTAGCAATAGTTTTTGCCACCGTATTTGCACCATTTCACAAAAAGGTGCTCACTATTACGCGCGAGAGAAGGGGTCTGTCGGCGCTACTCGCCGCCGTCTCCGTTTTTATTGTCGTCGTTGTGCCTCTCGCATTTTTAGGCATACAAATTTTTCAGGAAGCAGCAGGGCTTTACTCCTCTCTTGCACAAAACGGCGGCGCAACTAATTTTTCTCGCGGAATGGGGGATGTAGTAAATAGCATTAAAAGATTTTTTCCCGTGCCGGTAGAGCTCTCTATTGATGTTGATCAATACATGAGGCAGGGGTTAAACTGGTTACTCCAGCATCTCGGTCCTCTTTTTTCGAATATTGCAAAAGTAATGCTCAGTGTCTTTTTGTTCCTTGTCGCTCTTTATTACTTATTTAAGGATGGTCACAAAGTCAAAGTGGCCATTGTCGCTTTAAGCCCTCTTCAAGATATTCACGATGAAACAATTTTTAATAAACTTACATTGGCAATTAATTCAGTCATCAAAGGGAGTCTTGCGGTGGCGCTCGTTCAAGGCATATTAACCGCAGTCGGGTTTGCTATTTTCGGAGTTCCCAACGCGGCGCTGTGGGGTAGCGTTGCGGCCATCGCCGCACTAATCCCAGGTATTGGAACAGCTTTGGTGCTCCTCCCGGCTATTCTATTTCTTTTCTTTAGTGGGAAAACGCTTTTCGCGGTCGGCCTTCTTTTTTGGGGATTGACAGCCGTGGGGCTTGTTGACAACTTTTTGGGGCCGAAGTTCGTTGAACGAGGAATGCGACTTCACCCATTTCTTATTCTACTTTCTATTCTGGGTGGTATTGGCTTTTTTGGGCCTTTCGGGTTCTTACTGGGGCCGCTCGTCCTTAGCTTGCTCTTTGCTCTCCTTGAGATTTATTTTGTTATTCACAAAGAACACGAAGATCAATAACCCCCCGCACCTATTGCATGGGTGTGGGGGTAAAATATATCGCAATGTAACCATTCGGCGTAATTTTTCGACTCGTCAACTGGATATTGCTATAATTGGCAGTGAGGAAGAAGTGAAAATTTATTTTCACTTCGACCGAACGAACCAATTATATCGTTACGATATAATAATTCCATCAAAAATATGAATAGACTCAGAACAATAAATTTTTTTATTATTATTGCGTTTTTCGTTGTCTTTGTTTTTCTTTCAAATATTGTCGCTTTTGTTACTGATTGGTGGTGGTTTTCCGAGGTTGGCTACACCCAAATCTTTATTAAGTCTCTGATCGCTAAAATAGCGTTGTTTTCGGCAGTGGGATTTTTTGCCGCTGTTTTTTTGCTCACCAACTTCTCTGTCGCAATTCGCTCAAAAATCTCTTGGACGGCAATTTTACCGGAGGCGTTAATCGGCCGGCCAGTGAGCTTGAACAATCGCCTGGTTAAGAAATTAGCCATTGTTCTTAGCTTGGTAATCGCGTTTTTTTTCGGACTTGTGGCAGCTGGCAATTGGCAGGAGGTA
>JAZDOD010000003.1:0-40058 GCA_043798995.1 bacterium | reverse complement strand
ATGGCTTAGTAATAAAATTTTCAGGAATTTTCCTAGCAAACCCAATTATCTCTTGACCAAATTTAGCAGTTCTTTCTTCTAAATCATAAGGATGTTTGGTCATTAAAGCATTGGTCATTGGAATTTGATTAGGTTAATTAGACTAATTAGATCAATTAGGTTAATTGTGTTTATGTCACCTGCTTACTTTCCTATTATTATTTCCACCGGTCCTGCCAATTCCGCCTTTTCTTCCAGTTTAATTGTCGCATAATCAATTGCCAGCAGTTTTTTAAGATCTTCGGCAGAAGCAATATAACTTGACTGATAACGAATAGTCAGATTTTGATAATTAAAATTGTCAGCGTTACCGGTGGCGGTATTAAGCCAGCCGGCTTCGGCCAAAATGTCAGCTATCTTTTTGGCCTGGCCCGAAATGCCAGAACCGTTAAGAATGCTGATTTTAATGCTTTTATCCACTTCGGCAATCGTCGTTGAGGTTGGCGTGGTGGTGGTCGTCTCAGAAACAATTGGTTCAGTCGAGGTTGGGGCAATTGGCAATTGGGCGTTGGTGTTGAGATTAACTTCCGGTATTTTTGGCTCGGGCGGGATTTGCTGATTGATGTTTCCCTCTTCTATTTTAGAAGTCTTGGAGAAAATTTTATTATAGAGCCAGGTTCCACCAACCAAAACCAAACCAATAATTAAAAGAACAATGATAATTGAATAAAGTTTGGACATAATTTTTTCTCTAATTATTTGTTTAAAAGTAATTTTTGCTTCCGCAGTTAGTTCAACTGACTCCGGCACCAAAACAACCTGACCAACTTTTAAGATATAGGGTTTTTTGATTTTATTGGCCTTGGCTAAAACCTTCCAGGCCAGATTATATTTATCAGCCAAGGATGTTAAATCGTCGCCGAGAGCCACGGTATAAAGCTTCCAGCCCTTAGTTGAATATCTGCGGCGGCGCAAAATAAGCCAAGTTGAGATAATTACAGCCAAAACTACTAAAATAATAGCTAAGATAATAAGGTCACGCCAAGGAATGACCCAGATTGAAATTTTTTGGGTTTTTAAAATTTCTCGTCCGCTATTGCCGTCGTAAGCTAATTCAGCTTGGAAATTAAAATGGCCAAAATAAATTTTTGGAAAAAACTGGCGAATGGTTACCTCGGCGCCCGTCGAAAGTTTGTTATTGCCGGATTGACGTTGCTCTTTAAAAATATTCAGCCGATCGGCTAAAGTAACTTTGCCAGTAGCGGCCTCGGGAGAAGCAGAAACTTCATTTTTAACTCTTCTTTTTAGGCCAAACCCGCTCATTTTCATCTCAACGCTTGACAAAATAGAAATATTGCTTTCATTTTTAACCTTTAAAGTGGGGATATAATTTTCCTTATCGGAATTTAAAGTAAAGGAAACGAGTTTTACTTTTTTTGTAATCTCGCCCGGCACGGTTTCATAAATCCGCACGCAAACCGATGTCTTAATAATCATAACGCTGCCCTCGGCTTTAACCGGAGGCAAGATTGGCTCAACAATGATACCGCCGGCATGTTCGCCAACATCAATATTTTCAGGAATACTGATGGTAAAGGGCACTTTTTTCTTTTGCCCGCCATTTAACTGAATGATCAAATCGCCGGTGGTAGTGGAGACGATTAACTCTTCGGTGGAGGTGGAAAAAATAAAATCAGCGGTTGAGGTCGGAATAATAAATAAATCGGATGAGGTGGCAAAAGTTGGCCCATTTGCGGGATCAAGAATAATAAATTTACGCTCTGGGTTTTTAATTTGAATGCCATCCGGAGTTTCACTGACATTAAATAAGGCGGTGCTGGTGGCAATCATTTCGGTGCTGGTGGCTAGGAGCTTATCCTCTTCTTTTTGGGCTAAATTCTCCCAATAAGCGTTAAGATCTTTTTTGGCAATCGGCCTTAGGGTAAAAAGGTTGAATTTAACCCAAGCACCAATGTTATCTTTCGGATTAACCGGCGTCTTGCAGGCAAAATTGCCCAAATTATTAACCGTGGAATCGACCGGCGTTAGCATTATTTTTTGAGTGTTTTCTGCTAAATTCTGGACTAAAATTTCATCTTCTTTGGTTTCTCCGCCCGGTAAATTATAAATGAAATAGGACTTGGAAAGCTCAACTGCCGGATCGGAATTGGCCGGTATCCCGCCGACATGACCGAAAGCAATGGCCCAAGCTAATTGCGGCGTGACTAAAAGACATAATAAAGCCATTAAGAGAATAAAAGTTTGTTTTGATTTTTTTTGAAGCATAGAAATAAAATTTAATTATTCTAATTAACCTAATTATTCTAATTGATCTAAATAATGACCAATTAATTAAATCCTAAAAATTCGGCCATTGGGATTTGGGATTTGATTAGAATAATTAGACTACTTAGAAATTAGAAATTATTTATATTATACACTTTTTTTCTTTTTTCCTCAAATCAAAAACCCGCCTAAGTTTTTTTAAAAAACTTAGGCGAGTGATTTATATAATTTATAAATTCTTTAGGTTGCGTTTAGGGTTAAGGTAGCGGTGTAGGTACCAGTTATTTGCTGGGCTGGCACATATTGACTGCCCGGAATATCAACAAACCAATATCTGCCGTCGCCTCGCTGATATTCGGCTGCGGCTGTGCCGACATCAATCGTGGTGGTGCCAGAAGCAAAGCAATCAGTCGCTCCCAAGGTAACGGTAGCCGTGCTAGCGCCAGCCACAGAGTAGCGCGCTCCATCGCCCACTAATAAACATAACTTACCCGTGCCGGTATCTGTTCCTGTGCCGTCATAATCCATTGAGCCGCCGCCGCCCCTGGCCCAGTCAGCTGCCGTAGCATTGAGAGTCCAGCCATCGGCATTTGCGCCTCTAGTATCTTCAACTTGGATGCCGCTTAAAGTGGTTAAAGAAGCGCTTTGAGCAGTAAAACTGTAATTTACCGCCGTAAATGTAGCTGCGGCCGAACAATCGGTTATTAAACTGCCAGTATTAATGGTTAAACTTAAGGTTTCGGTATCAGCCATGGCTTGGTGATAGCCAATAATGCCTAAATTAATAATAATAAAACCGACTATAATTGTTACCCCAACTCGGGTTAAAACTTTGGCCATTCTTCGCTGATGGCTAAGCGGCTGCTGAAAATAATTAGTTTCTAAAATCAGTTTGACAATTCTGTCAACATCGGCTTGGGTGTAATAGCGCCAGCCGCGTGAATCGCGTTTGGCCCGGGGGATTAAACCCTCTTCTTCCCAACGGATAAGAGTAGTTTTATTGCGATCAATTTTCCGCAAAATGTCGCCCAGGCGATAAGAATTTTTAATTTTCTCCTTACTGTCGCGTTTCATAAATTTTTGTCTTTGTTTTTATTATAATATAAAAAGGATTTGCCCGCAATAAAGCAAATCCTTGACCTGTGTATAACTGACTAATTTTCCTTTAATTTTGCTTTATTTTGGTTTTTGTTTTTTGTAGCGGTATATTTTCAAAACGTTCTGGTATACCACTATGTTTCTATAATATAGCATACTTCGCTATTTTTGTCAATCATTGAATTGTCATTGCGATAGACTGTCCGAAAATGTCATTCCGCACTTGCCTGCCCGCCGTAATTTTAATGCAGGCGGGATGCGGAATCCAGTGGCTATTTATAGTTCCCTGTTTTCGCGGGGACGTCATTTGGATTCCTGCTTTCGCAGGAATGACAGCAGGGCATGATTCGGCAGTTTCTAGATAGATTGGCGGCAATCCCGTTGCTTAAGATAAAGACCGAGATTGCCACGCCCCGACTTTACGTCGGGGCTCGCAATGACATTTTTATTCTCCGATTATCTTTTCTTTCAAAAACCCAATTGCTTTGCGATTGGCTAAAACAGTGGCGAGATAATCGTGATAATCCGGCGAATCAAAGTCGGCCGACTGTTCGGGTTGATTTTGATAAAATTGTTTTATCTTTTCAATTTCCTGATGGATTTCCTCTTCGCCAGCAGTTAAATTTTCCTTGAGTTGAATTTGCCTTAAAACAAGACCGGTTTTGATGCGTTTCACGGCTTCCTCGGCAAAGCTTTCTTTTAAATCATCTTCGCTTTTTTTAAGATGCTCTAAATAATGGGTAAAATCCAAACTCTGCCGGGTAAGATTATTTTTTAATTCTTCAACCATTCTTTCTTTTTCATTGACAATTAAAATCTCGGGGATTTCGGAAAAAGTTGATCCATTAGCCAATTGAGCCAGCATCTCAATTTCCTGGCGCTCGGCTTCTTTTTGTTGGGCTTCTTCTTTTAAATTGCTTCGGAGTTGCTTTTCCAAGGCCGCTAAATCGGCAAAATTACCTAAACCGCGGGCAAATTCATCATTAATCTCCGGCACGGTCCTTTCATAAACATTTTTGACTCTTATTTTAAAATCAACCGGGAAGCCGGCTAAATTTTTGTTGTAATGGGTTTTAGGGAAAGTCAGCTGAAATTCTTTTTCCTCGCCTGATTTGAGGCCTAAGAGTTTTTCATTAAAGCCCGGGATATTATAATTATTATCATTCAAATAAACAAAATGATTGTGGCTTGTCCCGCCTTCAACCGGCACCTTGCCTTGAAACATTTTCAGATCTATTTCAACCTTGTCGCTTTCTCGCGCCGGCCGTTCAACTACTTTTTCACCGGCTCGCATCTCGGCTAAATCACGCAAAGTTTTTTTGATTTTTTCTTCTTTAAACTCAAGATCTTTCTTTTTGACTTTGATTTTTGAAAAATCTCCCAGCTCAACTTTGGGCAAGATAAAAACCACGGCCTCATAAACTAAAGGATTGCCGGGGGCTAACTTTTCAATTTTAATCTGGGGCGCGCCTAAAGTCGGCAATTTCTCTTTAATCACTATCTGGGCATAGGTTTTTCTAACCGCAACTTCTGCCGCTTCTTCGTAAATTTTCATTTCCCCAAGCTGCCTTTTGACTATTTCAAAAGGAGCTTTGCCCGGCCGAAACCCCGGGATTTTATAATGCTCCGAGAGATACGCCACGGCTTTTTCTAAATAAGATTGAAGTTCCGGAGCTGGAACTTCAATCTTGATTTCTATTTTCCCGCCGGTAAGTTTTTTAATGTTATAATCCATAAAATTAGTAATAAATCCGAAGCTCT
Organism: bacterium; assembly: GCA_043798995.1. Classification (GTDB taxonomy): domain Bacteria; phylum Patescibacteriota; class Patescibacteriia; order JAACEG01; family JAGUWE01; genus JAGUWE01. The sequence continues at coordinate 34,934 of JAZDOD010000003.1, read as the reverse complement.
AAATCCTAAATCCGAAATAAATCCCAAATCACAAATTCTAAATTTCAATTCGATGCCCAACTCCCAATGCCAAAATTTTAATTGTTTTGAATTTTGAATTTAGAGTTTAGAATTTGTTTAGGATTTAGGATTTCGAATTTAGGATTTTAATAATTTACACCAACAACGCTACTATCAACAAAGCCACGATGTTTAAAATTTTAATCATCCGCCTCTGCTAAAGCTACGGCGGACAAGTCGGATTAATTAACCTCTAGACTAATAAAGCAACAAGAAGTAAGGCCACGATGTTAAGGATTTTAATCATCGGGTTTATGGCCGGGCCGGCCGTGTCTTTATAGGGATCGCCGACGGTATCGCCGGTCACCGCGGCCTGATGGGCAGGCGAACCCTTGCCGCCGAGATTGCCTTGTTCAATATATTTTTTGGCATTATCCCAGGCGGCGCCGCCCGAAGTCATGGAAATAGCCACAAAAATGCCGGTCACAATTGAACCAACCAGCATTCCGCCTAAAGCCACCGGCCCTAAAGTATAACCAATAATAATCGGCGCCAGAACCGGAATCAAGGCCGGTAAAATCATCTGCCTGATAGCGCCGCGCGTCACAATGTCAACGGTAGTCGCATAATCCGGCGAAGCCGTGCCCTCCATTAAACCCTTAATTTCACGAAATTGTCTCCGCACCTCGCTAACTACTTTCTGGGCCACCTTGCCGACCGCTTCCATGGAGAAAGCGGCAAAAAGATAAGGCAAAAGTCCGCCGATAAAAAGACCGATAATAATTGAAGGGTCATCTAAAGAAAATTGAAAAAATTTGCCGTGACTATTTAATTCCTGAATATAAGAAGCAAACAAAACCAAAGCGGCCAGACCTGCCGAACCAATGGCATAGCCCTTGGTGATAGCTTTGGTGGTGTTGCCAACCGCGTCCAACGGATCGGTTATATTCCTGACATCCTCCGGCAGTCCGGCCATTTCGGCAATACCGCCGGCATTGTCAGTAATCGGCCCGTAAGAATCAATGGTCACTATAATGCCGGTTAAACTCAACATACTCATAGCAGCCAGAGCAATGCCATAAAGACCGGCTAACTGATAGGAAATATAAATGCCGGCGGCGATAACAATAACCGGTAAAGCCGTGGCTTTCATAGAAACAGCCAAACCGGAAATAATATTAGTTGCGTGGCCTGAAACCGAGGCCTCGGCAATGGAATGAACCGGCTTGAATTTGGTGGAAGTATAATAATCAGTAATAATCACGATTAAAGCCGTCACCATCAAGCCGACCAAAGCTGCCAGATAAAGATTTAAAATGCTGTAATTATATTTTGCCTCAATTTCTCCCATTAAATAAGAAGTGACCGGATAGAAAAAAATAGCGGATAAAATAATGGCCACGGCCAGCCCTTTGTAAAGCGCGCCCATAATATTCTGGCTTTTGCCTAAACGGATAAAGAAAGTCGCGGCAATAGAGGTTAAAATAGAAACGCCGCCGATGACCAAAGGAAATAAAACTGCGTTGGTTAAATTTTGAAAAAGCAAACTGGCCAAAAGCATGGCTGCCACGGTGGTGACGGCATAAGTTTCAAATAAATCAGCGGCCATGCCGGCGCAATCGCCGACATTATCGCCGACGTTATCAGCAATAACAGCCGGGTTGCGCGGATCATCCTCGGGAATGCCGGCCTCAACTTTACCGACTAAATCAGCGCCGACATCAGCCGCTTTAGTATAAATACCGCCGCCCAAACGGGCAAAGATAGAGATTAAGCTGCCGCCAAAACTCAAACCAATTAAAGCCTTAATATCATGCGTTAAAGCATAATAACCAGTTACGCCCAATAAAGCCAAACCGACCACTAATAAACCGGTCACGGTTCCGCCTTTGACAGCCAAATCCAAAGCCGCGGACAATCCTTGCTTGGCCGCTTCAGCCGTGCGGACATTGGCCCGCACCGAAACATTCATACCGATGTAGCCGGCTAAAGCTGATAAAAACGCACCGATTAAAAAGCCCAGGGCTGTGGGCAGACCTAAAAACAGCCAAATCAAAATAAAAATTGCCGCCGCCACATAAGAAATGGCGGTATATTGGCGGTTAAGATAAGCTTTGGCGCCTTGCTGAATGGCAAGGGCGATTTCGCGCATTTTTTCGTCACCGGCCGATTGACGAAAAATAATTTTAATCAAAACCAAACCATAAATAATTGCGGCGGCCGCACTTAAAAGCGCGAAAAGGATTGGTTGGGACATAAATTTAAATATTAAAAATAAAAAATTAAATATCAAAAATACATACTAAAAATTTAAAAAATATTCAAAATGTCATTGCGAGCGAGTCTGAGACACTCGAAGACGAGCGTGGCAATCTCATTGGTTTAAAAAAGAGATTGCTTCGTCGTCCGCCAGCTGGCGGACTCCTCGCAATGACATCTTTTTTTTGCTATGTGTTTTTTATTTTTGAGATTTAATTTTTTATTTATCTTTATCTCACTTAAGGCAATGTTTCTTCTTTTTTATCATCTTTTTCTTTTTTTTCAGCTTCACCTTTCTCTTCCTCAATATTAATTTTCCAGCCGGTGAGTTTGGCCGCCAAACGGACATTCTGGCCGGCTTTGCCGATGGCTAAAGAAAACTGATCGGCCTTGACTTTGGCAATAGCAGTCTTTGACTCTTTATCCAAAGTAAGACCAACGACTTTAGCCGGCGAAAGGGCGTTGGAGATAAATCTTTCCAGCTCGTCGCTGTATTCAATAATATCAATTTTCTCACCGCCGATTTCAGAAATAATGGTCTGGATGCGATTGCCCCGCTGACCAATGCAGGAACCGATCGGATCAATGTTTTTTTCGCGCGAGGCAACGGCAACTTTAGAGCGAGCGCCGGCTTCTCTGGCCAAACCTTTAATTTCCACGGCGCCTGAGGCAATTTCCGGAATCTCAATCCGGAACAATTCTTTTAAAATTTCTTCGTGGGTGCGCGATAAAATTATTTCCGGCCCCTTTGAACCCAAATTAACCGAAACTACATAAAATTTCATTTGGTTGCCGACATTATAGCGATCGTTTTCAACCTGATTTTCCATCGGCAAAATAGCAGTTGTTTTGCCAATATCCACTAAAACCAATCTGCCTTCGCGTCGCTGGATAAAACCGTTAATCACCTTGTTTTCTTTCTGTTTTAATTCATTAAAAACCATTTCTCTTTCAGCTTCGCGCAATTTTTGGATAATTACCTGTTTGGCTGTCTGGGCGGCCATACGGCCATAAGCAACCGGCACGTCCAGCTCCTGCTTAAGGACATCGCCGATTTTGGTTTTTTTGCGAATCTTTTTGGCTTCGCTTAAAATAATATCGTTTTTGGGATTAAATTTTTTGACCTTGGCTTCACCTATTTCTCCTTCACCATAGGTTTCTTTACCCGGCTCTTTTTTTTCTTTGGCTTCTTTAGCTTCTTCATATTCTTTGGCCAATGAATCCTCAACCACGGTTTTAACATCAAAAACACGGGCTGTCCCGTCTTCAGTATTAAATTCTACTTTGATATTTTGCGCTTTATTGCCGAAATCCTTGCGGTAAGCTGCAGCCAAAGCCGATTCAATAGTAGCAATAACCTGCTCTTGACCCAGGCCTTTTTCTTCGCAAATCTGTTTAATTGCGTTTATCAATTGTTTGTTTGCTTCAGCCATAAAGTTAGTTGTTAGTTGTCAGTTGTTAGTTATAAAAATAAGTAGCCACTCGGACTACTTTTAAGAACAGATTCCATCTTGATTCTTACTATACTATAAATTCAAAAAGAAGTCAAGAATCTCTTTCTATAATTTTTCTGATTTTAGCCACAGTTTCATTTAAGCGGTTTTCCCGGTTAACTATGATGTAATCATAAAAACGGCTTAGCCCCATCTCTTGGGGATAACTTTTTAATCGCGCTTCCAGATCTTTTGACGTCATTTTGCCGCGGCGAGAGATTCGTCTTAAAAGATTTTTCAGTGAATCGGGCTTGATAAAAATTAAAATAGCTTGGGGAATTTTTTTCTTAATTTGAAGCGCGCCCTGGACATCAATTTCCATTATTAATTTTTTCTTTATATTTTCTTTAATTTCCTTGACTGGCGTGCCATAATAATCTCGATGAACATAAGCCCATTCTAAAAAATACCCTTTTTTGATTTTCTTTTTAAAATCATCGACGGTTATAAAATAATGATCTTTGCCCTCTTTCTCTTTTAACCTTCTTTTGCGAGTAGTATAGGTAATCACTTTTTTAAGGTTGGGCGTGACTTTAAGTAATTCGCGAAGAATAGCATTTTTACCCACGCCGGATGGACCGGAGAGAATATAAAGTTGAGATTTTATGATTTTTTTTAGCAACATAATTTAAATTAAATTTTCCAAAATTTCTTCCAGCTCTTTTGGCAGTGGCGAATGAAACTCCTGCCACTTCTTGGCTGAATCAAAAAAACCTAAGGTTGTGGCATGAAGAAAAACCCGGTTTAATTTTATCTTTTCTTTGTATTTTTTGATTTTATAAAACTGGTCGCCGACAAGTGGATGACCAATGGCTTTAAGATGGACTCTGATTTGATGAGTCCGGCCGGTCTTAATTGTCAATTTTAAAAATGAATAATTAACGAATTTTTTAATCACTTCGTATTGGGTAAGAGCAGCCCGGCCGGTCTTTTGCGGTATGGCGGCCATTAAAGTCCGCTTTTTTTTGGAGCGGACAATGTCAAAATCAATTGTTCCTTCGTCGCGAGAAAGCTTCCCATAAACCAAAGCCAAATATTCTTTTTTGACCATTCGCACGGAAAATTGTTCTTTAAGGTGAGAAAAAATTTTTTGATTCTTGGCCACAACTAAAAGGCCAGAAACATCCTTATCTAAACGATGAACTAAGCCGGGTCGCAGCAAATCTTCGCCGACTTTTTCAATTTTGGGGCAATAAGCCAGCAAAGCGTTGGCTAAAGTTCCCTCTGGCGAAGATTTACTTGGATGGACGACTAAACCAGCTGGTTTATCAACCACTAAAAAATCTTCATTTTCAAAAATAATTTTAAAGGGAATTAATTTGTCAGCTTTTAAATCAATTTTCTTTTCTTCTATCTCCTTTTCTATTTTTTTAATTTCAATTTCAATTAAATCATTTTCTTTTAAAAAATAATGGGGTGAAACTTTTTGCCCGTTGACTAAAATTAAGCCATCTTTGATATTTTTCTGAATGGTAGAACGGGAAAATTGCGGCAATTTTTTAACAATAAATTTATCAACTCGTTCATTGGCTTTGTTTTTTTTAACAATAAATTTATTTTTCATAATTAAGCTGAATTAAATAAACAGACCGATTATCGCCAAGCTTATTAAAACAAAGGCGACAACGCCTAAACTATTAGCTAATCGACCATTGGTAAAACGACCCATAATTTTTTTATTATTAGCAATGTGCATAATCAGGGCTATTAAAAAAGGAGAGATGAGACCGTAAATCACGGCGGCATAAAATAATAAGGCCATGGCGGAAACACTGAAAAAATTAATTAAAAAACCTAAACCAACAGAGAAAATAATCACTAGATAAAAAGCTTTAGCTTGATGAAAATGCTTATTGAGGCCTTCTCGCCAGCCAAAGGTCTCGGCTAAAACATAAGCGGCGGCACCGGCCAAAACAGGGATAGCTAAAAGGCCGGTTCCAATAATACCCAAAGCAAAGAGTAAATATGCCGCCTGACCGGCCAAAGGCCTTAAAGCTTCGGCTGCTTGCTCGGCTGTTTCAATACCGGTAATACCACTTTTAAAAATTGTAGCGGCAGTGGTAGCTATAATAAAATACATAACTAAATTGGAAAAAAGCATACCTGCCGTCACATCTTCGCGCATGTGCCGCAATCTATTTTTGCTAATAATAACTTTTTTTAAGTGCTTCTGACGAAGCTCTTCTTTTTCCTCTTCCGTTTCCTCCGAGGCCTGCCAAAAAAATAAATAAGGCGAGATAGTCGTTCCCAAAATAGCAACCAGAAGCAGGAGATAATCCTTGGTAAATTCTATTTTTGGCACAAAAGTGTTTTGCAAAATATCAAGCCAACTGGGTTTAGCAAAAAATAAAGCCAAAATATAAGTGAAAAGAAAAAGTGTCAGCCATTTAAGAATCTTGGCAATAGCACGGTAGGAAAAATTAATCAAAAGCCAGACAATTAAACCGGCATAAATGATAGAATAAATATATTTATAATACGGCAAAGGCAAGATCAAATTTGTCGCTGCGGCCATGCCGGAAAGATCCGCGCCTATATTAATTGAGCAGGCGCCAAACATTAAAAAAGCAGTCAGATAAAGTAACTTCTTAGAATAATATCTCTTTAAAATTCCGGCCAGGCCATGACAAGTCACCAACCCAATCCGCGCGCACATTTCCTGGATAGCAGCCATTAAGGGAAAAGTAAAAAGAGCGCTCCAAAGAGTGGCGTAACCGGCTTTGGCGCCGGCAATGGAATAAGTGGCAATACCTGACGGATCATCATCTGAAGCGCCGGTAATCAGGCCCGGGCCGAGAGTTTTGAAAAATTTCCTTATTTTTTTTATTAAAGGTGATTGTTTTTCATTAATAATTGCCATAAATAATTGCTATGGAAAATTCTGAATTTTGAATTATAAATTAAGAACTTTTATTAAAATCTCGTATTTTTTATTCCTAATTCTTGCTTCTTATTTCGTAATTCTTCTTTTCCTATTATACCAAAGTCCTGCCTTATTAAAAAGAAAGGCTGTTGTCTCGCGATCAACAGCCCTGATAATTGTTAAGTCTGGTTTTTATTTTGGAAATTAGTTGATTCTCAACAGAATTTTTTGCCACCTTAAGGGCATTTTTTATGGCTTCGGAATCGGAATGACCGTGAGCAATAATAACCAAACCGTTTACGCCTAAAAGAGGAGCGCCGCCGTATTGGGCAGGATGAATAAGGGGTCTGAGTTTTTTAATAGCCGGTTTAATCAACCAGCCGCCAAATTTAGTTCGAAAAGTTTTTTCGATTTCCCTTTTTAAAAGTTTAAGCGTAAAATCAACCGCACTTGGATAGGCCTTAAGTATTAGATTGCCTGAAAAACCGTCACAAACTACCAGATCAACCCCGCCTTGAAGAACTTTGTTGCTCTCAATATTGCCGACAAAATTGGGAAATTCCCGCAAAATAGCGTGAGCTTCTAAGGTCAATCGATTGCCCTTGCTTGATTCTTGGCCGATACTCAAAAGTCCGACTGTAGGATTGGCAATGCCCTGGATATTGGCATAAACCTGTCCCATAACGGCAAATTGCAAAAGATTGTGGGCGGCACAGTCGGCATTGGCTCCGACATCAATAACAAAAACTTTTCCTCCTTTAAGTGTAGGTAGGGCAATAATAATTCCCGGGCGATCAATTCTGGGGAGGCGTCCTAATCGAAAAAGTGATGCGGCCATTACAGCGCCGGTATTAGCAGGACTAATAAAGGCATCGGCTAGACCTTTTTTAAAAAAATTTATACCAGTGACCAGAGAGCTGTTTTTTTTCTGACGAATAGCTTCTACGGGAGCGTCTTTCATGGTAATGACTTCGGGCGCGTGAATTATGGCACTCTTAATCTGAGGGGCTCGACTTAATTCTTTTCTAAGAATTTCTCTGTCGCCGACAAAAAAAACTTCTTCGCCGGTTTCTTTGGCAAATTCAATTCCGCCTTTAATAATCTCCTGGGGCGGATTGTCCCCGCCTTGGGTATCCAAAACTATTTTCATCGTTCCTCCTTTGTTTTATTTTGCAAAGTGTCAAAGTGCGCCTCCTTTTAATTTGTCGTTTAATTTAACAAAATTAATTGTAAAAGTCAATCTTTATTTTAAATTAAAAAAAGGAGAGCTAACTCTCCTTTATTAAATTTTTAACTTCTTTATTTTTAGCCAAAGGGCCAACGGCACGAATTTGATAATGGGAACAGGTTGGATAATTTTTCTTGTTGCTACAAAACCGTTTAATATAATTTTCACGATTTAAATCACGAACAATGCCTGCGCCGCAAATTGGCCAAAACGGACATTTGAAGGCAGTTTTGATTTCTTTAATTTCCATGGCTTATTACCTCCTTTTTATATCTGGCAAAAATTTGACCAAAAAGCTCAATTAAAGCGGCGGCACTTTTAAAACATTTGGTTAAATCTCCTTCGGGATCACAGAAGTGATAAACAACGGAATTAGTTTGCTCAGAATTAGCTACAAATTCATCATCTAAGTTTGAATATAAACTGGTAAGATCTTCATTTTTAACTTGGATTTTACACCTGGCAAAAACTTTTCTATCAAAAAAGTCTAAAATTCTGGCCTCTTGGCTATCCCGGGTTTGGAAAAAAACTAATAGGCCGCCTTTTTCAACTATTATAGCTTGCAAATACAGCGAATTAATTTTTTGCCATTCAATAGACTCTGCGTTAAAAATATTAATTCTCATGAAACTTTGCCCTCCTTTTTCAAAGAACGATTTTTAAGTCAGTGGCTCAATTGAAAAAAACTATCATAAAATTGCTTTTTTGTCAAACCATTGTACTTTTCCTAACTGGTGCCTTGGGGGAGAGTTGAACTCCCAATCCCTTACGGGAACATGGTCCTAAACCATGCGCGTATGCCAGTTCCGCCACCAAGGCAGATTTGATTTATTTTTATCCTACCCCACCCCTTGACAAAATTCAAGTTTTATGTTACGATAGTTTGAAAACTTGAAAAGCCGAAAATCCCTAAGCTGTATGTTAAGGGGTTTTTTGTTTGGAAAAAAATTCACCAAAACTTAATATGAATTTAGCTAATTTAAGGAAAAGGGCTATTTTAGTCAGAAAAAAACTCAAAAGGGATAGATTTTTAGGTATTTTAGTTATGCTGATTTTAGTTTTAGAATGGGCCAACCCTCATTTGGCTTATGCTCAGTCAATTTCCTCTTACCGACCTAATGTTTTTATTGCTGAAAATAAGGACATTTTATTGAGTAAAATCAACCTCGAAGAACAAGAAAAGGAAATTCAAATAGCCGCTTCTCAAGAAATGGTTATAAACAGCTCAACCTTGCCGATTAAAGTCAAAAGGGCAATCAGGGTTGTGGTCACAGCTTATTCCAGCACCCCGGATCAAACCGACAGCACCCCCTTTATCACTGCTTCGGGCAGCCAGGTGCGCGATGGAGTAATCGCCGCCAATTTCTTGCGCTTTGGCACCAAAGTCCGTTTTCCTAATAAATTTGGTGCTAAAATTTTTGTGGTTGAAGATCGAATGAATCCGCGCCACCCTAATCGGGTTGATATCTGGATGACTGAACGCCAGCTGGCTAAAGAATTCGGCATTAGGAGATTGGAAATGGAAATTCTGGAAAATTAAATTTTAATCTTGTAAGATATTCCCAAAAAAAGAGCCAGTGCTTATCATCACTGGCTAAATCATTAATGGACATCTAATCCTTTTATCTTTTTTTCAACGTCCTTTTGAAAAATTATTTTCTGCTCTTGGGTAAATCCTTTTACTTTAAGAAGGTTTTTAGCTTTTAAATTTTTAAATATTCCTTCGAGCAAATATGCCCATTGATTGTTAGGCAGGGCGTCAAAAACTATCTTTTGTCTAAATTCTCCTTTTTCTTTTTCAAAAATTTCTCGCTGGACCATCATGTATTCAGTAAAATCTTTTTCTAAAAGTTCTAATTCTTTTTCGCTAAAGAAGCCTAGTTTCCTAAAGTGCTTGATAGCCAGATCAAAAATTTTTAAATCTATATCTTCGCAATAATTATGAATAACTTCATAGGCAGCTTCTTCTGGCGTTAAATTATTCTCTTTCTTGTTTTTTTTCACTTCCTAATCCTCCTTTTTATAATTTAAAAGTTATCTTATTTTGAAAGAACAAATAATCATACTTGTTAATTAATTTTTTGTCAAGTCCTTTGACTTGCGGCTAATTTTTTTTTAAGATAATCTTAATGTAATAAAGATGGCCAGGTAGCCAAGTAGTTAAGGCGTCGGTCTGCAAAACCGATATTCACGGGTGCAACTCCCGTCCTGGCCTCATTGCCAAAAACTATTTTTTTGCTATAATTCTCTTGCTTATGTTGGGGGCGTAGCTCAGTTGGTTAGAGCGTCTGCCTGTCACGCAGAAGGTCGCGCGTTCAAGTCGCGTCGTCCCCGCAAATAAATCTCTAAAAAATCAGAGGCCGGCCCGTCCCGTAGTATCGCCGAAGGTGATTACTGCGGGGTTCAAATCCGGTCGCGTCCGCTTTTAGTCCGCTGAAGCTTTCTTGACCATCTGAAGTTTTAACGAAAGAGGTAACAATTAAAAAAAATCGCCTTTTAGGCGATTTTTTGATATAATAAAATTACTTATGTTATTAACTATTCTCTTGGCCACTTTGATAGTTAGCTTAATTTCTTTTATTGGCGTTGTCTTCTTTTTTAAAAAAACTGAGCGGGGGGAATTTTGGCTTAAAAATCTTATTAGTTTGGCGGCCGGGACTTTATTGGCCACGGCTTTCTTTCATCTCTTGCCAGAGGCGATTGAAGAAAGTAAATTCAGCAGCAAAACTCTTTTAAGCATAGTGCTCCTTAGCATCCTCTTCTTTTTTATCATTGAAAAATATCTCCACTGGCACCATTGTCGCTGTGAAGAGAACGAATCAACTAATAAAAAAACTTACAAGTATTTTGTTTATACTAATTTATTAGGCGATGCTATTCATAATTTTATTGACGGAGCCGCTATTGCCGCTTCCTTTTTAATTAACCCCTTGACCGGTTTTGTTACTACTTTAACCATAATTCTTCATGAAATTCCGCAGGAAATCTCTGACTTCGGTATTCTTCTTTATGGCGGTTTAGAAAGAAAGAAGGCGCTCGCTTTTAATTTTTTAACTGCGCTTACGGCCGTCTTGGGTGCTTTGATTTTTTATTACTTCGGCCGAGATTTTTCTCATATCACGCCTTTAATGATTGCTTTCGCCGCGGGTAATTTTATTTATTTGGCCACGGCTGACTTGATTCCGGAAATTCATCATGAGAAAGACCGAGGTCGCATTTTATCAAATACTCTTTGGCTGATTTTTGGCGTCGTAATGATTGTAAGTTTAATAATTTTTTTGCCTCATATTTGATTCATTCTCTTAATATAAAAAACCACCTCTTTTTAAAAAGGTAGTTTTTATTTTCTAAAAAAATTACCGCCAGAGTTTCTTGGCTTCCAGCCAATAACTTTCTTCGCCGTGAATTTTTAGCCAATACCACCATTCCACGCCCCAAAGATAAACCTCCGACAATCCTGTTCTTTTGGCCAATTCTATATTTTCCCGCAGTTTAACCACATTAAAAATTTCTTTCTGCTTATCAATCGGCAAGGTCTGAAGCGGTTGCTGGCTCCAGGGTTCGGCTTGAAGTTCGCTGATAATTATTTTTTTAACATTAGGCAAAAGCAACTGAACAATTTTTGCTTTGTAGTAATAATAAGACGGGGGCAAAACATGAGTGTAATAGCCAATCCATGGATTCCAAACAATTCGATACATCGTTGTGCCAAAAAAATCCGAAAGTGAGGCGGTCCGCAGCCAACTGCTTAACTCGCCGCTGTCACTGATTAAAACGGGGCGACTGTCCAAATATTTAACAAAAGCCACTTCCTTTTTTAAAAAATTGCGGTCGGCTTTGGGGCACTCGCCAAAAACATTAAGAAGCGGCTCATTTTCCACCTGCCAACTGACAATTGTTTCTTCATCATGGTAATGCCCGATTACTTTTCTGATCATTATAAGCAGCCTTTCCTCTTCTTCGGCTGTTTTTAATCCCTTAACCCAGCTTGGCGCGTGACATTCGGGCCAACGCGGGGTCCGGCGGCCGATGGCCAGGATTATTTTAGCATTTCTTTTTTTAGCTTCACTAATCTGCCAATCCAAATCAGAAAAATCAAAAGAAGAAGGCGTTCTTTCAATCCGATCCCAATAAGCCACCAAACGCAAATTTTTAACTCCCAAGTCATCAAGTATGGCCAGATAATTTTCCCGCCAATCAAGACCAATATATTCAGAGTAACTCTGGCTGAAAGTTATGCCAAAAATCGGCTTTTTGCCCAAACTAAAATCTTTGGTCCAGGTAAAAACAAGAAAGCTGACAATAATGAGAAAATTAAAAATCAAAAAATAAAAAATATCTTTTAAAATTTTTTTTAAAAGATTCATATATTAGCCGAGAGAATAAAAAGGCCGGCCGCAATCAGGGCAATGGCCAAGGTTTTTTGGGCCACAATAGGCAAGGTGAACTCTTCTTTAAAAAATTTGGGGCGATATTTAGAAAGAAAATAAATAAGAAGAAAAAGAAAGCCGTATTGAAGACCCTGCAAACTGTTGACTAAAGTCACGGAGGCAAAAGAAATGGCAATGCTCAAGAGAAGTGTGCTCAACCCGCCGCAAAGCTGGCCAGACCAAAAAAGAGAATTAGCTCTTTTTTTATTTTTATTAAAATTCTTTCTTATTCTCTCAAAACTTCCCGGCAAAATTAGCAAAGCCAAAACGGTTATAACCGCTCCGAGCCGAATCCAAAAAAAACCGCTGACAAAATCAATTTGATTATAAATATATTTGGTTAAAACATAAGAAAAAGCAAAAAAGAAAGCTGAAAATAAAGCCAGCTTCAATGCCCTGGTCGGGAAAAGAGGCGAATGTTTTTTAATTTTTAATGAGATCAAAAAACCGCCGCTTAAAATTAAGAAAAAAGCTAAAATTTCCTGATAAGCCAGAATCTCGCCCAAAAAGAAAACAGCCAGCAAAAAAATAAAAACCGGGTTCAAGCTGCCGATAAAAGGAATGACTCTTGAAATTTCTTCCCGTCTAAACGCCTGATACATCAAAAATAAAGCTAAAATAAAAAAACCGCCGCTAATAAAAGAAAAAAATAAAATCAAGGGAGCGGGCATAACTACGCCAAGGGCAAGAAAAAAAGGCAAGAAAAAAACGCTTAGAAGTCCAATATAAAAAGTGTAAACTAAAGCGTCAGGGATTGTTTTGGTTAAAAGCCGCCGATCAATAACCATGGCGATAGAATTTAAAAAGTAGGCGATAATCACGATAAGAAGCCAGTTCATATTTTTTAATTGTTAAAATTATGATTTTTCTCTGAACTATAATAAAGATTTTTAATTATTTCCGTTACCAAAAGATAGCCGCCGACCATTAACAAAACGGTTATGACATAACTTGCCTTCGGCTGGGCAAAATGAAATAATTTCTGCCCGACTTTGGTAAAGGGAATAAAAATTGTGGCTAAAGCCGCAGCTAATGAAAGACCCAAAAGAGTATTGCTCGGCCGCTTGGAACGCCAGAAAAGGCCATGGGTTCTGATCAAAAAAATGACAGTCAGTTCGGTTAAAATACTTTCCATAAACCACATTGTCTGAAGATTTTGCGGCCCAAAACGGCGAAAATAGCCAAAGAAAATAAAGTCAAAAATGGTGCTGATTAACCCCAGTATAGTTGCTATTAAAATAATTCCCCGAACATTGTAATTTTTCGGTCTTCTTAATTCTTCGGTCTCAACATTATCGGTCGTAATCGCAATCATGGGAAAATCAGAAAGTAAATTAACCAGCAAAATTTGAACAGGCAACATGGGCAAATAATCAATAATCAAAGAAATTAAGGCAATGGAGTAAAAATTGCCAAAATTAGATAGTAGCGTGCTTTTAATATATTTGACCGTATTGGCAAAAATTTTTCGGCCTTCAACAATGCCGTTAATAATAGTGGTTAAACTTTTGTTAAGTAAAATTACATCGGAAACATCGCGGGCAATATCAGAAGCCCCCTCCACGGCCAAGGCCACGTTGGCTTCTTTTAAGGCCGGAGCGTCATTAAAACCTTCACCTAAAAAACCAATAATTTTTTTTATTTGTAAAGTTTGGATGATTTTGAGTTTCTGCTCCGGGGAAACGCGGGCAAAAACTTTTTCTTTTTCAACAACTTTTTTAAATTCTTCCGGAGAAAGTTTGCTTAGTTCTTCGCCGGTAATAACCTGTGACGGCTTTTCAATTAATTTAATCTGATAAGCCACGGCTCCGGCCACTTCTTTGGCGTCACCGGTTAAAATTTTTATTTCCACGCCAAGTTTTTTGGCTAAATTAACAGCTCTTTTGGCATCTTTCTTAAGCGGATCAATAAAAGAAATCAAGCCCAATAAAGTCATTTCTGTTTCGTCTTTGACTTCGTATTTATCGGCTGCTCCCGCTCCTTTCATAGCCACCGCTAAAACTCGCTTGCCGGCAACGCCTTGCTGGTAAACCCAGTTATTTAATTCAGTTAAATTCTCAGCTAAATTTTTCTTTTCCTCGGAAAATTGTTGAAACTGACAAATTTTAAAAATATTTTCCGGAGCGCCCTTGGCCACTAAAAATTTTTTGTCTTTTGTTTTTATTAAAGAGCTGCTTAAACGACGCCCGGGATCAAAAGGAATCTCGGCCAATTTTTGGCAATCGCCGAGATCTCCTTTTTCTTTTTTAGCAAGTTTTTGCCAAAGAGCGATATCAAAAGAATTGTTGCTTTGGCGTTCGCGTTCGCCTAAAAAACTAGAGGCGGTCACGGCCCAAAAAAGAGTCTGCCGGGAGCCAAAAATCTCGCTGACTGTTAATTTGTTTTCGGTAATGGTGCCTGTTTTGTCAGTGCATAAAACTTCAATACTGCCCAAATCTTCAATGGCCGAAAGTCGCCTGACTACCACCTTGTCGCGGGCCATGCGCAAAGCCCCGCGGGAAAAAGAAATTGTTGTTACCAAAGGCAGCGCTTCGGGAATAACACTCACTGCTAAAGCAATGGAAAAAATCAAAAGCTCGCCGATTTTGGCTGATTCGCCTTTGATAATAATGTTAAGCAAAAAAATTAAAACCATGGTCACCACCACCATGCGCAAAATAAAACGGGCAAAATCGCTAATGCCTCGTTCAAAATTGCTTTCTTTAGCAGTCTCCAAAACTTTTTGCGAGATTTTACCGAAAGTTGAATTGGCGCCGGTGGCAAAAACTACGGCTTTGGCCGAACCACTCAAAATTGAGGTGCCGGAAAAACCAATGTTTTCCGCTTGATAATAATCAACCGGCTCTTTGGCCAAAGAGTCAGCTATTTTGGCGATATTCACTGATTCACCTGTTAAAATTGATTCATCAACCGTCAAATCGCGCGTTTCAAAAAACCTGACATCGGCCGGAATTTTATCACCGGCTTGTAAAAGCAAAACATCACCCACAACTAATTCTTTAGTTTCGATTAAATCAATTTTACCGGCGCGCCAGACATGAACTTTTGAGCGGCTGAATTGTTTTAAAATTTTAACCGCTTTTTCCGAACGGTGTTCCTGATAAAAACCCAAACTGACCGAAATCAAAACAAACAAAACTATTAAGGCTCCGTCAATTAATTCTTTTAAACCAAAAGCAATCAAAGCTGCGCCAAGCAATAAATAAATGAAGGGGGATTTAAACTGGCGGAGTAAAATTTGAACCGTTGTTATCTGGTGGGAAGTTATCTCATTAAAACCTTCGCGCTGTCTGTCTTTAACCTCCTTTAGGGTAAGTCCTTTTTTATTTGACTTAGTGGCTAAAAAAACTTCCTCAATTTTTTTAATAGCTGTTTGGCTAAAATCCATACATTTAAATAAATTTCCAATTTTCAATTGTCATCCCGCACTTTCCAGCCGAAGGCGTGCGCCCGAGGCTCATCCGCCTCTGGCGGAGATCAGCCTCGGGCTGAGATGCGGGATCCAGGATTAAAATAAAACAATTAATAGATTCCTGCTTTTGCAGGAATGACAAAAATTTAAACTTTTAGAAATTTAAAAATTAAATTTCTAAAAGTTCCTTTGCTCTATTATAATCTTTCCGTAAAACAAATACATCCGCATCACCAGTCCATCCGGTAAATAAACTTGCAGCTGCTATGTTGCCCTTTTGAATTACTACTGATTTAAAGCCATTTGCTTTTAAAAAATTTCTTGCAAGTTCAGCTTCAGAATAGGTAGCAAAATTTTTTAAAAAAATTAAATCTTCCATATAACAACAAAATTAAAAAAATTATTTTAACGCTCTATCTGGATAATTGGTAATTATTCCATCAACTCCCCAATTTTTAAATTTTTTTATCTCCCTTGGACCATTAGCGGTCCAGACCCAGACATACAAACCATTTTCTTGAGCGGCTTTTAAGTGTCTTTTTCTTAAAAAATTTTTCCTGATATGAAATCCGTCAGCTTTATAAATTTTGGCTAAACGCAAAAATTTAGCGATTCTCAGAGGCAATTTCCTGGCAAGCAGCGCTGTTTTAATTTGAGGATTTAATCTTTTGACAATTTTTACTTGGCTATGAAGAAAGGAAGATATAATAACCCTATCAGTAATTTTTTTCTGCTCCACTAATTCAACAGTCGGTACAACCGTGCCCACGCCTTTTAGTTCAATATTGATGATAAAATTTTTAGGGACCAATGAATCAATTACTTCTTCCAAAGTTGGCACCTGCTCGCCGCGCCCTGCGTCTAATTTTTTAATTTCTGCCAAAGTCATTCGCTCAATCAATCCATGGCTATTTGTCGTCAATCCAACATAATTATTGTGAATGACAACTAATTCTTTATCGCGCGATAAATAAACATCAAGTTCCACTCCATCCGCTCCTAATTCAACCGCCTTTTTAAAACTTCTCAAAGTATTTTCCGGCTCAGAACCCATCGCCCCCCGATGGCCAATGATAAGCATAAGGTTTAAAAATTAAATCCGAAGCACAAAATCCTAAATCCGAAACAAATCCAAAATCTAAAATCCCAAATTCTAAATCTGTTTTGAATTTAAAACATTAGGATTTGTTTAGAATTTCGATATTCGAATTTAGAAATTAAGGTCCATAATATAATTGTTTTACTATTAACTTAAGATAAATCCTAACTACCTGAAATGTTTTTACCTCTGGTTACTATTATTCTATCAAAAAATCGCCCAAAAGGCGATTTTTGAAAATTATCCCGATCAAATCAAAACCATCAAAGTTCTCTTAAATAGCCCCAGGCATGCAATTTATCACTGTCCTCAAACCAACGATCGCCGATGTCTTTTCTGTAGTACATATTGGGAATTAAAATATTTTTTATCCGGTAATAGACCTGCTGTTGGGTTTGTTTCATTGTTTGGCCGTAACCAACAACAATTAAAGATACCCCCGAGGTGCCGGTTAACACCCATTCATCATTTACAAGTTTAACATCTTCAATATGAATGCCTTCCGAATTATTTGGTTTTTTAAAAATTATAACGGCCTCGCGGGAGTGTTGCTCCAAAATTTTAATATCCGCGCCATAAGGAAAAGGCGGAGTGACAATTCTAACGCCAATCTGAAATCCGCCTTTAGTTCTAAATCTGGTAAACTTCTGGGTGGCTAACTGATAAAGGAATTCTCCAATCGGCATTAAGATTCCTTCTTGTTGGATACTAATTGTCGGATAACCAAAGCGAGCGGTGAATTCCAAGGGATAGATGCCATAATTATTAACAATGCAATTAAGGTCAATGTAGCCGACATAACCCTCTTTTTTTAATTTTGGCTCCATTTTCTTTAAGGTTGAATTAAATATTTTATTTGGCTCGCTCCAAAACATAGCGGTGCCCATCTCACCGGTTGACGGACCGATGTTTCCGGGAAAAAGTTTTTTGTGTTCAAAATTGACGTTAATGGGATAAACAAATTCTTGACCGTTAAAGAAAGCGCCAACTGCAACTTCCACTCCGCTAACTCTCCTTTGCAATTGAAAAACTTTAATACTTTTGACTTTGGCAGCTATTTTTTTATAGGCCTCAATCACTTGGATCACGTCTTTGCCATCATCTTCCTCGCCAACAAAAAGGGATAGTTTAAGGTTTTGCGCTTCGCCGCTGGGTTTAAAAACATATCGGGCTGGATTCTGTTTAATGAAATTAATTCCTTCATCAAAGGAAGTAAAGGTCTCATAAGGAATAATTACAATGCCTGCTTTTTTTAATTCTTCCTGGCCAAAAGCTCTGTCATCTTCCAGCTGGTCGGTATAGGGAGTGCCGCCGACCACGGGTTTGCCTTTTTTTCTGACCTCGTTGGCCCATTTTCCCATACCTAAAACATCGTCAAAAACAACAATATCGGCCCAGCCAATTTCTTTTCTCCAATTGTCGGTTTTAGGGACAAAACCATCGGCAATGTCGCGCTCTAATTTGTTGTCAATATAATATTTAACCTCATGTCCTTCTTTAACGGCTTGCCAGGCGATATCGCTGATTAAGGCATCATAAGAAACAAAAAGAAATTTTTTCTTTTCCAGCGGTTGCGGTAAATGATTGTTGCCATTACCCATATTTTTTTATTTAGCAAATATTTTTATTTAATAATGACAACTTTAATTATAAACCGATTTTATTTTTTTTCAACAAAAAACAGCCCGGGGCTGTGCATAACAAAAAAGGGGTCTTTCTTTTATTTTTTAAAATATTTGCCGGCGGCTGGCCCGTGGCACCGCGATGACCGATAATTAACAGAAGACCTTTCATGCCTCTTGACAAATTTTCTTTTTTTATTAAAGATAAGGGCAATAAAAACTCTTTGACAACTTAAAAGGAGGTCTAAAATGCAAAGACAAATGCAAGGAATTGAAGGCGCTTACTGCGACGTCTGCATCGGAGCGGCAATTGCTGCTTGGCAAAATTTGATGGAATCACCGGTCACGGAAGC
This sequence comes from bacterium, assembly GCA_043798995.1. Classification (GTDB taxonomy): domain Bacteria; phylum Patescibacteriota; class Patescibacteriia; order JAACEG01; family JAGUWE01; genus JAGUWE01. The sequence goes on along the minus strand of JAZDOD010000003.1, from coordinate 16,175 downwards.
TATAAATAAGGTTAAACGTGGCAAAGGTGACACTTTGGGATTGGATGCTATTCCAGAGATTATTATGTCTGGAAGGGTTGCTGAATTTGACAGTCATGCTCTATTTATTACTGAGGAGGTGGGTAAAACTGCCAAAAGTCGCTGGCCAACCGACTCCGATCCAGCCAAGCAACCATTAATGTTTTTTGTTGATCCGACAGATCGCTCAAAACAACTGAAAAGATTTTTTGAAAAAATCTCTACTAATCGACCAACGGCTAAAATTGGCCAACTAATGGCTGAGAATGACTGCATCGGCGACTGGGAAAAAATGTTTGAAGTGCCTGCCCCTATTACTGGCGCTACCACTGCTATTACTTGTATTCGTAAGGGTTCAATAATCTTTTCCGTAATTCTAAATTACATTACCCAGACAATCTATGTGGCTACGCCGATCGATGTATGTCGACTTGAACTACCTACCTATACTGATTCTGCTTTAGAAAAAATTGACCTGGCTTACATTGTCAAACATGGCCACCCGCTTGTCTTTCTGTCGGCGAAGAGCGTTTGTAATGAATTTGACGACTATAAAAGGTTTGTTACTTTTTTAGGCAAAACTGGTTATGCTGAAAATTTTGCTGACAGTATGATTTTTGTTGAAAATCCCAGCTCCTATCTCCATCATACCGAACCAGGCGGACCGGCCAGAATACTTTATCTTTCTGAACTGCAAAAAGGTCACGGGCCGATTGGTTTTATTTTAGCTAACGGCGAAAAAATCACTGAATGGATTCACTGGCTGTCTTTTGCTAAATTTGCTAAAGGTGGTAGGGCATTACGAGTTTTTGAAATTTCCATTGACAGGCCATGGACTAAAGACGGTATTCTTATGTCAACTTCTCCTCCTTACAGCATTTTTGTCAGTGAATGTCCTCGGGGATTTTTAGACATCAGTCGTCTTAGAAATTTTGTCAATCCCAGCAGATTCCGCTCTATGCTTGTGGTAACACCTTCTGATAATGAACGCATTATCTGTATTATGAGGGAACACGAGTACCGCGAGGTAAGCTCTTGTTTTTAAAAGCAAATTAAAATCCTTAGTCAATCATAATTGACTAAGGATTTTTTATTGATTTTTTCATTAATTTCTATTTTAAAGTAATAATTTTAATTAATTCAATCCAAACTATCAAAAGAAATCTTTTAACTTATTATCGAGAGAGAAATGAATCTGCCAACTGGCAGATTCATTTCCGAGCGCGCCTGCCTGCGCAGGCAGGCGCTGATATCAAAGGGTTTAATACCCTTTATTTTAGCAAAAAAAGAAAAAGGAAAGAGGGGGCTCTTTCCTTGGCTTCTAAAAAGGAGACGTGGGTAAGATTGAAATTAAAAATACGAATTAAAGGATGAATTTAGTTTGGGGATAATTTGATTTACGATTGTGAAGTAGCGAAAAATCAGTTTGTCTTTTTTGCCATCGGGCACCTGGGGGTTGTCCAGTTTTCTTTCAATCACTTTTATTTCTTTTTGGTGATTATGAAGACTTTGTTTAACTCTGATAAACTTATCATCGATCATCCCACTAATACCTGCTTCCATCTTACCTCCTTTTTAATTGTTTTTAAGTTTTAATTAAGGAACGAGTGAAAACGTTACTAAAAGTAATCTTTATATTAAACTAAATTTTGAAATTTGTCAATGATTCTTGGCAGGAGTGGAAGGAATCTCCGCCAGAGGCGGATGCGCCTTTGGCGCAGAACCCAATTTCTAAGCAGGGGAAGAAGGAATCGGACCCTCATCTCCGGTTTTGCCTGCCCGCCGTACTTGCACGGGTGAAGGGAATCGAACCCCTGCTGGAGGTTTTGGAGACCCCTGTACTACCACTATACGACACCCGCATAATACTTCGGCAAGGCAGGCGGGGAGACCGACATTCTACCATTGGACTATTCCCCCGTAAAAATCAATCAAAATATGTCTTATTTTATAATATTAACCGGCTATTGTCAATTTACCAGATTTTGCCTTATAATTAAATAAATAACTTAGAACGATAATTTTATGAAACAATTTAAATTTCTTACCTTACTATTGTCAATTGGCTGCTTATTAATAACCTTCAAAGTTGCCCAAGCCGTTACTTTCCAGTCAATCGTTAATATTACGGCCAAAGATGCCAATTACCAAACTCTAACCAATATTAATTTTAATATCTATAAGCAAACCACTAATGTTGACGGCAAAAAATTTCCGGGCGATAGCGTGGCCTCCGGCGTAATTAAAGAAAGCGGCATAGCACAGGTAAAAATTACTTTTGATACCAGCAAGCCCGTTCATATAATTAAATTCTATACCAAAAACGCGAATGTCGCGCCAATTTATTATTACGATGTTGATTTAACCAACGCCTATGCTTATAATTTAATCGCCCGGCTGAGTTCTTTGCGTCTAACTTTAAAAGATGCGGAGGGCAATCTTTTGCCCGGCCAAAAATTTAATCTTTATGTGCAAAAGGGTATCTCGGGCGGAACTTATCTTAAAGGAGAGACTTATGCCACCGGCTTAACTATGGGTGTTTCGGGTTATTATGAAACTTTTTTAGGCGAGGGCGCTTATCTAATGGAAATACCGCTTAGCAATAATTTAATTTTACAAAAGGGCGATATCAAAGTTACCAAAGAACAACGCATAATGGTCAACTATGCTTTAAGCGAAATACTGGTAACAGTCAAAGATGAGAATGGTGTTGTTACTCCTAAACAAAAATTTTCTATCTATGAACAAACTAATAATACTGCTGGCGATCCTGCTCTGGGAAAACTGGTGCTTAGTAGCGATACTGATACCTCCGGCACCAGAAAATTATTTTTACCGCCGGCCACCTACGCGATTAAATTTTCGCTGGCCAATAATCAAAGCGAAATATTATTCAATAAAATTCTGGCTGAATCAAGTTTGCTGGATATAACCTATTCAACCAGCGGTTTAAAATTGATCCTAAAGGATGTAAATGATAATTGCGTAAAAAATAAAAATGTAGAGGTTTTTATCCAAAAATGCGCCACTTGCGGGGTTATTGCCGGCAATCGCGTGGCCTCGGGGAAAACTAATGAGAGCGGGGAAATAATTTTTAAATTATCGCCCGGCACCTATGTTGTCAAAATAAGCGGGGCTAACGGCTTTGATTACTATCTTTACGATCAGACAATTAACCCGGGAGAAACTAAAATCATCACCGAGCATTTAAGTTTAATCAGGGTTATCAGCAAAAAATCATCCAGCGAGGTTTTAAAAAATGCTCGCGTCACTATTTCCAGCCAAAAATTGGACATTAACAAAAAACCTCTGGCTGACAAAACCATTGCCACCTTAGATACCAAAGACACGGGCCAAGCAGATTATTATCTGCCGGCCGGTTACTACGTAGCTACTTTTAATAAAAATCAAATCGCTGCCCTTGAAATCAAACGCGGTTATATGACCCGACTTTCAATTATTGACCAAGGCAATGCTTTCAATTATCCGATAGAAATGATTTCTTTAGGGCCAATAGACAGTGGAACCCCGGCGAAGCCCAAAATTACCGTCAGTTTTTACAGTAAAGAGCGCCTGAAAAGTTTGGCCCAAGAGCAAAATCTGGCTCGTCAGTTAAAAGATGAGTTGGAAAAAATAGTGGGCAAAGGCCGCATCGGCCTGGCTCGTGCTTATTGGTCGATTTTTGTTAACGCCTATATCTACGGCGAATACACGCCGGCTGAAATTTCTGATACAATTAAAAACGGGCCACAAGCAGTCCATCCCGAAATCCCGGCTGCCAGTTGGCGCGACTCGGCCGATTATCAAAAATATTTGGCGAGAATAAAATAACATCAATTGTCATTGCGAGGAAGTCGCCTTCAGCGACTGACGTGGCAATCTCTAAATTTATAATTTTAAAATCCCTTTTACATTTCCCTTTTAAAAAGGGAAAAAAATTAAATCTCCCCCTTTGTAAAAGGGGGATTAAGGGGGATTTATATTTTCCCTAAAGCAAAGGGGGATTTTATTTTTTTTAAAACAACGTGTCCCGAATTTGGCGTTAACTGTACAAGCGCTTGACATTTTTAAAAATTATGATACTATAAGCTATTAGTATAAAATGCGCCTTACAATAACAAAAAGGAGGGTAAAATGGAATACATGAATTATTTAGAGGCCAGGCAAGAACTGATTGGCAAGAAGACTCATTTCAAAACTGGCAGCCAAGATGTCACGCTCAAAGAAGTGGAAAGGATAATGAGTCCGGCTGATCTTAAAATGTCAGAAGAAAGAGAAGAACAAACCAAAGGACTTCTATTTGTAGCCGAAGGAAAAATTGAAAGCAAAAATTTTATCAAAGAAACAAGGGTGCAGGTCTATGTTTATCCGCATACGGAAATATTTATCAAATTAACCGGAGACAAAAATAACTATTCCGGAGGCACAATCGCCTACACCATGCCACTTAGGCAATAAAAACCATTTTCTCTAAAACCGCTTAACACAAAGCGGTTTTTTTTATTTTTAATGATGAAAATTACCGCCATCAATAAAAATTTGTATTCTTTCGCCATTTTTCATAGCTGTATTTTATCATAAATCAATTAAAATAAAAAAGTCCTGCACTCAGCTTTCGCTGGCACAGGAGACTTTATAATATTATATTATATTATTTTTTAGATAATGTCAATGTGGTCTGTCCACATGTCTATTATATGAAAAAAGTGCTATTTTTACCAATTCTAACGCCTTACAACTATCGTGAGTCATTTACTTTCTTAATTTGAAAAAGTTTATAACCGAGTCCCGTAATAATTAAAACCAACGCGCCGATGGCGGCGATCAAATATTTGATTAAATTTGAACTATTTGAATTTGTTGGCACGTCATTTATTTTTGCTTCGGTTGATTCGCCTAAAACCTGGCCGAGTTTGACAATGTCGCTTTGATAACGCGGCAAAAGGCGCAGGCCTGATTTAGTTAAACTGACAATGCCGGTGACTTTTAGTTTATCTCCCTCGGCTAACTCTTTTTTGTCAATGCCGGTGCCTGATTTTAAATAAACATAAATTTCTTCTTCGCCGTCATCCAGATAAAAACCAGAACTGGTTTTCTGGGTTAAGTCACCGCTTATTGTAATTAAATCACCGACCCTTTCTTCATCAACTTGGGCGATAGCTGACTCTTCGGGAATTGGTGCTTCGGCATGAGATAAAACCACAATGTCCTCTTTATTTTTAATTTTAATCCTTCTCTCGCCAGCTGCTTCGGAAATTGTGCCGCTGACTTTAACTAAATCACCCTCTTTCATTTCAGGAAAATCTTTTTTAAACATATAAACCTGAATGCCGGAACCACTCAAATAAAAAATTTGTTTGCCTAAAATTCCAGGCGCCACCGAAACAATGCCTTGGGTAATAACCGCTTCGCCGACTTCCAAATTGTCAATTTCCGAAAGCGGAACTTCAAAAGCATCGGCCAAATAATTCTGGCTGACTTCAACTAAATTTTTCTCATCAATCTCATTAATTTTGCCGGGGGTAATTTTATCGGTCCAAAACCAATTGCCAGAAGAAGCCAAAGCAAAAGAAGCTCCTGCCGGCGCCGGCTCATAGCTAATTTCATCAATTAATTTATTTTCCGGATTAAACAAGCGGACTTGATCGCCGTCATTATTTAAAGCCAATCCGCTTTCTTGTTTTTTAATAACCGCGAAGAGACCGGCTTTAATAATCAAATCAGTTTTAATTTTATAGGGCCGGCTGCCGCCATCTTCGTCATCAATTGACCAATCTTTCAGGTTGATATCAAAATTCCCCGGATTGTAAATTTCAATAAATTCACCTTCATCCGAACCTTCGGGATCGGGCAAAATCTCGTTAATTAATAAAATGGGATTAGAAGTTGTGGTCTTTGCCAACGAACCGGGAGAATCTTTTATTTCAATTTCCCAGCTGTCAGTAGCTGACAATTTTTCCTGGTTAGTAACTGCTAATTTAACCTGATATTTGCCAGCCGCGGTGAATTTATGTTTAGCAATTTTGTCAACGCAGGTCGCGCCGTCGCCAAAATTCCAAAGATAAGAGAGAGCGGAACTTTGCGAATCAGAAGAATCCGAGCCATCAAAAACCACTTCCTGGCCAACCTCGGTTTGATTTAGGGCCGAAATAACCACCTCTGGCGGCAAAGCAAGTAGGGTTATTTTATTTTCCTTACCAGCCGAAGGCGTGGTTGTCCATTGCCAAACTTGGTTTTCATCACGGGCATAAGCCACACTATCAGCGCAACTTTGTTTATAGGCAATGCTATCCAGTAACTGGCCGTTGGGCTGGTATAATTTAACTTCATCGCCGTTATTATTAAGCGCGATTTTGGAAATTTTGCGTTCAATTAAAAAATAACCCTGGGCCGGCAGAATTGTTTCGGAAAAATCTTTTTTTGAAATCGTAAAGCGGCGGCTGCTGGCGTCGGCAATTTGCCAGCCGACTAAATCAATGGGACTAGTTGATAAATTTCTTAATTCAATAAATTCGCCGGTTTCATCATCGCCAACCGGGTTGGGCAAAATCTCGTTAATAATAATTTGACCGGAATAATTAGAATAATCGGAATAATTAAAAATAATTTCTTCTTCCTCGGCGGCTGTAATTTGATTGGCGCTACCTTTGGTTACTTTTTGAGTCACGGCAAAATCTGCTAAATCATTATCAGTGTCGCGGCTGTCAGTAATTCTGGCTAAAGAATTAGGCGATTCCGGCGCTTCGGCATTATTTTTTAGTTCACCATCGTTCCAGTCGCCATAAGAAATTTTATCAATGATTTTTCCGTTCCATTTTAAAATAATAATGTCGCCTTCATTGTTGAGTTTGCCGCGCAGATTTTCAACGACATAAAATTTATCACTTTTACTTATTTTGCCTGAAAGAGAAGTCACCGAACCGGACCCCTCTTCAATAGTCCAGTCAGACAAATCAATTTCCGAATCTAAATTTTTATAAATTTCAAGCCACTCGGTTTGACCTTTTAACGGATCGCTGACAATTTCATTAATCACCAAATCACTCGGTGAAAAAACTGAGGGCGTGGCATTACTGCCCGACTGGCTGGTTGGTGGTTCTGCTGGCGGCGGTGGAGTTGGTGTTGGCGACGGCGAAGGAGTAACTTGATAAACCGAGTTTTGGGTTTTGGGAGTACCACTAATTGGGTCTCCGTTAGCATTTTTCCCATTTTTTATAATAAGGTTGTTGTTAGCCCAGTTGGTTGGGTCAGACCCTGATAATTTTGGATCAATCCTTTCCATTGTGGCTTTGGTGATATTATTGCCGGCAAACCAAGCCGAAGTGCAATCAACCACATCAATCGACTTATTCTCGGCATCTATCAATTCTAATTTTTCGCCGTTATTGTTTAATCCAGAACTAAAGGAACCAAACCAATCTGCTATAATATCGCTTATAGTATTATCGTCAGTTCTTTCTGTCAAAAAATAACCTTTGGTTGAAATTACGCCAGAAAGATTAATTGTTGGTGTTCCGTCAATCGCCTTTAAAGTCCAACCGGTTAAATCAATCTCGCTATCCGAATTATTATACAATTCGATCCACTCATCAGCTGTTGAAGTCGCAGTCCCCATCCAAGCAATTTCATTAATTACCACTGTTAAAGGTTCGACTGCTAAAGCAACGTTATTAAAACAAAAAAATCCTGCAAAAATTAACAGGATTAAGAAAAAAATTTTCGGATTTTTCCACATAAGTTTACTTTAATTTTTAAAAAATTGACATTGCCTAAAAAATATTTCATACTTAAACAAAGGATAAAAAGGAGGGGAATATGGCTCTTTTAGAGGATGTTTACAAACTTGGGGGGTTAGCCTACAAAAGCATTCAGTTTAGCGGGGCGACGGATCAATTCTTAAATGAACTTAAAACTCGCTATCGAAATCTCGGCGAGACAATCTTAGCCGAAAAAAATCTTCCACCTACTCAAAAAAACGAACTACCACCCGAAACTGTCCTTGGCCCAGAAGCTGAAGCTAAATTTAACAAATTGAAAAAATGGCTTACAATCCACGACCCCCACATTTTTAAATGACCATCCAAATTGTGAGCAGTCCAAAAAACTGCTCCTTTTTCATTTAAATACTATAAGTTAGCAAACTGATGATGGCTAAAACGATGGCGATGGGGAAAATAAACCAAGCTAAATTAATTAAAATATTATGGGGCCAAAGAAGATAAAAAAATAAAAGTAAACTCCCCGCCACCTGCAAAATCATTTTAGATTTGCCCCACCAGTTGGCCTCAATAATCTGTTTATTTTTCCGCCGCAGTCCGCCCAAGGAAATTAAAAGAAGTTCTGGAAAAATAATAGCTAAAGCTAAATAGAGATTTAAATATTTGCTAATAAGTAAAAAGGCGATTGAGCCAATTAGTAATTTATCAGCCAAAGGATCATAAATTTTGCCCCACTCGGTAATCTGATCGCGGGTTCTGGCCATGGCGCCGTCAATGGCATCAGTCAAGGCGGCAATTAAAAAAAGGGGCATAGCCCACTTATAATTTTCAATTAAAATCAGCCAGATCACGAATGGCGTGGCTAAAAAACGAAAAATAGTAACCTGATTTGGCGTAACTGAGCTGGGAATAAAAATCAAAATTGTCTTAGCTAATAATTTATCAGTGATTGTCACCTTCGGCCCCCATAGAGACATAATCGCATTAGTTTAAATTGATTTCAATTGATATTAAAATTATAGCAAAAACTAAATTTAAAGTAAAACTCACGTAATTAACTCAAAACGCAAATCGCAAAACTCAAAACCACAACTAAAAACTTTGAATTTTGACATTTGAGATAATTTGAATTAATTTGCCAAAATGAATCAAGTAGGTTAAAATGGAATCATATTTAATAAAGAAATATTATTAAATATAATAAATATGGCAAAAATTATTACCGATAAAAATAAAATTGAAGAATTGCTTTCGCTCGGCTCGGTTGATTTGATTGTTAAAGAAAGTCTCCGCCAGCGTCTTTATAGCGGCTGCCAACTTAGGATTAAACATGGTATTGACCCAACCGGGCCAAAAATTCATTTAGGCCGGGCTTCAACTATGAGGAAGTTAGCGCGCTTCCAGGAGCTGGGGCACAAAATTGTTTTAATTGTGGGCGATTTCACCGCCCAAATTGGCGATGCTTCGGATAAAAACGAAGAGCGGCCGATGCTGACTCGCGAGCAAGTTAAGAAAAACTTAAAAAATTACCTCGGACAAATCAACAAAATTTTAGATATCAAGAAAGCCGAGGTTCATTACAATAGCCAATGGCTGGCTAAACTGAATTATTACGATTTCTGCCGGCAAGCTAATATTTTTTCCGTAGCCCAAATGTTGGATCGGGAAAATTTTTCCCAGCGTTTTAAAACGGGCGTGCGCATCTCGCTTCGGGAATTTTTGTATCCTTTAATGCAGGGGTATGACAGCGTGGCTATTAAAGCTGATATTGAGATCGGCGGTTCGGATCAATTATTTAATATGCTGGCCGGCCGGGAACTACAACGGCTTTACGGACAGCTACCGCAGGACATTATTACTTATAAGTTACTTGACGGAACTGACGGCCGTAAAATGAGCACCAGCTGGGGCAATATTATTTTAATTACCGACGAGCCAAATGAAATGTTTGGCAAAATTATGTCAATGAAAGACGAATTAATGATTCAATATTTTGAATTAGCAACCGATGTGCCAATGCCGGAAATAAAAGAAATTGAAAATAAATTAAAAAATAATTCGGTTAATCCGCGTGATATTAAAATTCGATTGGCCTTAGAAATTGTTTCAATCTATCACGGCGCTAAGCTCGCCCAAAAAGCTAAAGAAAATTTTGAAAAAGTTTTTCAAAAAAAAGAAACGCCGGAAAAAGTTACAAGTTTCAAATTACAAGTTTCAAGTTACAAGTTAATTGATTTGTTGATAGAGACAAAACTAGCGGCTAGCAAGAATGAAGCCCGCCGGGTGATTGAACAGGGCGGAGTTAAAATTGACGATCAAATTATTAAAGATCCAAGTTGCCAAATTGAAATTAATAAAAAGGGTAAAATTATTCAAAAAGGCAAAAGACAATTTGTCAGGGTAATTAAAAAGTGATGAATCTTTTAGAAATCAAAAATCTAAATATTTTAGCTTCCGATAAAACAAAACTCCTTAGCGGAGTTAATTTAGTTGTGAAAAAAAATTCAATCCATGCTATCCTGGGTCCCAATGGTTCGGGCAAAACCACCTTAGCCCAAGCGCTTTTAGGCCTTAATACCAATAAAATTATCAAGGGTAAAATTAAATTTTTGGGCCAAGATATTTCGCGTCTGCCAACTTTTAAACGAGCCCGCATGGGGCTGACCTTGGCTTGGCAGGAACCGGCCCGCTTTGAAGGAATTAAAGTTTGCGATTATTTAGGGCTCGGCATGAAAAGTTATGATAAAGAAGAAATTAATCGAGCTCTTAATTTAGTCGGGCTTGAGCCAAAAATTTATTGCGAACGGCTGGTAGATGAAAAACTAAGCGGCGGCGAAAGAAAAAGAATTGAGCTGGCAGCCGTGCTTCTTATGAAACCGCGGCTTATGATTTTAGACGAGCCGGACGCCGGGCTAGATATTATTGTTTACAATGAATTTTATGAATTATTGGCCACGGTTAAAAAAGAAACCGGGGCCGGCATTATGTTAATTACTCACCGCGAAGAAGCCGGCCTGATTGCCGATTCAGCCACACTTCTCTGGCGAGGCAAAATGATTATAAGCAGTGATTTTCGTCAAACAATGCGCCGCTATTGCGAAATGTCCGGCCGACAAAAAACCTGTAAATTAAAAACTTGTCTTAAATAATTTATGAACAAGCTCCCTTTACCAATTCTTAAATCCGCTTCTGTTTGCGGTTTTAATATCCATGAAATGACTGACAAAAACACGCCTCATCTTTTTTTGCATTACAATAAAATTTTATCAACCAAGGAAATTCCGGGCGTGGAATTAATCGGCAAAGAACTTGCTAATGGTTTTAAGGGAACGGTGCGAATCAAAAAGAACGCCAAAATTAAAAAGCCGATTTATTTTTGTTTTGGCGTAACAGCCGAAAAGGGCAATCAGCTAATTCTGCCTGATTTTGTAATTGAAGACGGGGCCGAAGCAACTATTTTGGCCCATTGCAGTTTTCCCAATGCCCGCGACGTCACTCACCAAATGACAGCTAATATTAAAATTGGCCGAGGGGCCAAATATACTTATGAAGAACGCCATTATCATGGTCTTCATTCCGGCGCTAAGGTCTTTCCAAATTTTAAAGTCCTTATTAACCCCGGCGGCATTTTTAATTCCACTTTTATTTTGTCCGAAGGCACGGTTGGCAAAGTTAAAATTACCGTGGAAGTCGAGGCCTTGGCTAAAAGTTCAACAATGCTTGCGGCAAAAGTACTGGGCAAAAATAAAAAAGACGAGGTGGAGATTTTTGATAAAATTTATCTTAAAGGCGCGAGTGCCAAAAGTTTAATCAAAATGCGAGCGGCTGCGGTTGGCGGCGGCCAAGTTTTGATGCAGGGCGAAACTTATGCCTCGGCCCCTGGCGCCTTTGGCCATGTTGATTGCCGCGAAATTGTCCGAGGCAAAGGATCGCGAGCTAAAGCCATTCCCATTGTGGAAGTTACCAATGACCAAGCCCGCGTCACCCACGAGGCCTCGGTTGGCAAAATCAACCAAAAAGAATTAGATACCTTAATGGCCCGCGGACTTGACGAAGAAGAAGCAACCGAATTTTTAATTAAGGGACTGTTGAAATAAACTCCGCTCATGTCATTCCGGACCATGATCCGGAATCTAAAAAACAGCCCCGACGTTACGTCGGGGCTGTTTTTTTATTCATAAATTCAAAATCTTAAATCTTAATTCTTATTATCCCGCGCTCGTTGCCGCTCGCAGTGATTGGATAATAAAAGAAGTTATGGCGTAGGCAGATAAAACAATAGCCAGGCCGATGGTTGAATTAATTATGGTCTTCTTGGCTTCTAAAACCTTTCTTTCGTTGCCGGCCGAAGTCATCCAGATAAAGCCGGCATAAATAATTAAAATTAAAAAGACAATGCCGAGAAGCGACAAGGCAACGCCGATAATTGACCCAATAACTTCCGGCAAATTTCGCGGCTGGCCAAATCCGGCTGCTTCAGCCGTGATCCGCAGGCCTTCTAAAATTTTATCCATCAATGATTGTTCCATAATTAAATTTTATCACAAAATGATAAAAATAAAAAACGCCACTAGGTGCGGCGTTTTTTTTATTAGAGTATATTTACGATTTCGCTCGAACCTATTTTATCAAAAATTTCTGACGCTGGATTATGTCGCGCCGTAGGCGCGACACAGAAAACCGCAACGGCTTGCGGGCAAAATATTTCCTCCCCTAAAACCCCTCCATTTTTCGCCCGCTCGCCCTGACCAAATCGCATGCGAGCGCGCAGCGGAAAAAATTATTTTAACATTCTTTCTTCTAATCTGTTAATTCTATCCAAAATATCCTGCAAGCTTTTATCAAATTTTAAATTATTATCCTGTTCAGTTTTTGTTTGATTTTTTTCTAAATTTCTCACATTTTCTTCTACGCGGCTTATTCTACCAGAAAAATCTAATAAATATCCAAACACTGCTATGGCTATTACGATCAGAACGCTAGGAATAAGCCAAGTCAAAATTTTAAAAAACCACTCTGCTGCCCTATTTTTCCTAATTTCGCTCCTATCTTTATCACTAAGTTGGGCAGTTGTTGGTTCGGCCTCACCACTAGAAAACTCCTCTGTAATTCCGGTTCCCGTTGGACTTTTTTGTCCAACTCCAGCACTTGGAAAATTTATAAGTTTTTTACGAGAAGAAATATCGTCAGATTCTATTTGAGCTGATGTCGCTAATCCATCTTGTCTTTTTTGTTTAGTTTCCGCCATATCATTTTGATTCTTTGACGGAAACTAGATCTAAAATTGTTTCCATCACACTTTTTGATTTAGTCAAACCATTATCGATGAATTGCAATATATTACTTTGCTTTGTAGAAACAGACGAGAAATTATCGTCTTGGAAGTAATCTACATCTATAAAAACTCCGCAATCTGGCACACTCTCTTCGTCTATAAAAAATTGCGAACTTTGTTCTTTTTCCATTACACCAAAATTGATGTTGAATTTAACATCACCTTCCTTGAAATTAAGTGGTAATCCGACATCAACTAATTCGCCGCCAAATTTCTCCAGTTTTCCACCATTAAGGTTTAGGAATTCTTTTTTAAGATTCTCAAGTGCCTTTTCAAAATTAGATTGTTCAACAAGGTAGGTTGAACGAACGCCAATCCTCGTAATTTTCCCTGTTGGAATATAATTCCAGATTTTTTTAACAAAATCTTTTGAGTTTTCTGAGAAAAAATCGGTGTTGTTGGGACTTTCTGATATGAAACCGAAGTTTTTATAACTGACAAAAGCGCCGAAGTTTTTATTTTCTTTATTGGTGAAATTTATGCGGTTATTCCCAATACTCCAGCCATTCAGTAATTCACCGACCAATGATTCAGCGATAACGCCCCTCTTATCTACGATTGAGGGAGTGGGAGTAAATCTTATTTCCAAAATATGTTTTTGAAGCATTTTCATATTGTCTTATTTTGTAATAATTAAAACTTTTGAAATGGTGGTATAGGTCTTTTTCTTGAAAGTGAAAACTATTTCGTCTTTGGTCGATACTGTCGCCTCGCTAAAAAATTGATCAATCTTACCAAAAACAAAATCAAAATCTCTTTTTAGTTTCCAGCTTTGGTCCAAATTATTTTTATCCGCAAGGATTACAAATAGGCGATTGTCCGCACCAAAGCGTTGCGCGCCTTGATTTTCATACATCCAAATTGCCAGTTGGCGAGGATTTTTAATTGCTTCATCAATTGAATAACCGCGTGGCAGATAAGTTGTTTTCAAATCAAATGGTTGTCCATCAAAGAAAATATCAACACCAAAGTTATTTTTAAGCGTAGGCACTATTTTTTGGTGCAAACCAATATGATCTTCAATTAAAACAGTAGTCCAGTGATTATACCAAGTCGCTATAACATAAGAAGTTACATTGTCGTGGAGCTTGCTTCTGACGCCATTTATTAAATCTTGGTAACGAAAAAATTTCCTGACATATTCCACCTGAATTTTTTGGTCTAATTGTCCCTGTACTACGCCCCAGTTAAAATCCGTTACCTTTTGAACCTCTTTGATAAGCTCACTATTAGAAATCAGCCTTTGCCGCCCTTTAACTTGCGACTGATATTTTGCCTTAATAAAAGAATCAATTTTATTCTGGGGGAGGTCTATGAGCTTTTTAATAAGATCACCCGCACTACCCTTTGACTCAACGCCAACACTCGCCGCAAGCTCTTTTAAGTCATCCGCTTTTATTGCTTTCAATTTTAAGTTTGTTAATTCTTTTTTACTAACCAACATAGTTATTTTTTGAAAACTAAAATATATTCGTGTTTGAAAATATAAAACCCACCAACAAGAGCGCGATAACGCCACAGATGTTCTTGATTCAATTTTGCGCGATTATTAACCATATTTTTTATGAGTATGCTTTTTAGTTTCAAGCCATTTCCACGCTTTAATGTTTCTTGCATGAGATAAAAGCCGAGCGGCACCCATTCGCTGTTTGTGTATTTGTCGCCAATGACAATAGCCAAGTATCTATTCCGATCTAGTAAATCGGAAAAGTTTTCTATCACATCGCCAAATTTTGAAGTAAATTCTTCAACTGTTGCGGCATTGCACAAATCTTCTTTCTTGCTGCTGAATTTTATTATGTCGTGATATGGGGGGTGTAAAATAATCAATTGGACGCTTTTTTGGCCAATCTTTTTAAGAGAATCCAAAACTTTTTCGCGCGCATCTTTTGTTGTACTGTCGGCGACAATAACTTCTGTAAAAATTTTCCCACCATTCGGAAGTTCGCGATTGATATTTTGTATTGCTGAACGCGCGACTTCCGGCACGAGTTCTACTCCTATGCCGCGCCGTCCTAATCTTTTTGATTCAATGAGAGTTGTGCCGTGGCCCAAAAAAGCGTCCAAGACAACATCGCCTTTTTTGGTAAACCTTCGCATCATTTGATTCGGGATTTGCGGAATAAAATTGCCGTGATAAACGTTATTATGAGCGCCGGATTTGTCGCGTTCACCAATCAACCACAAACTATCGGTCAGAATATCCTTATATTCTTTCCAATCTTTTAGGTTCAAATCGTTAATTTTTGATTTTGTATATCCGTTCATAGAGAGTGGATTATTTACGCGCACGGGATAGTGGGGCAAACAAATACCTTAATGTTATTGTATAGAATTTTTTAGATTTTATCAATCATTCCGCCGCGCGCGGCGAGCCACAAAACCAGTGAGCGGCACTTTGTGCCGCCCATCAGCAAGTAGGGAAAATTCCTGTAAGTTTGATTATGGAGCGGGTGATGGGAGTCGAACCCACGTCATCACCTTGCCTGCCCGCCAAATGCCCAGAGCGCCTCTTAAACGAGGCTCACACTCATTTTAGCAGAAATTATTGATTTCGGCTAACACTTTACCTAGTCATTGAGGTAGTCATTCGCTCCTCCTCCGAATGACTAGGCAGAATTGCCGAAATCCCTATTAAACACTCGCATTTTTTCTCCACCTTCTCGCAAAAGCCAAGCCCTACTTCACTCCGCGACGCCCTTACTCTTGCCCCCGACAATACCCTTTTTTCTTTGCTTCGCCTCCGCCCCTGCGGGGGCGTCGGCTCGCACTCTCTCGGCCACGCAAAATTCCTCCCCTTGTAAAATAATCATTCAACTCGAGGCCGTATGGCCGAGAACGGAGATTCGCGATTTAATAATCTGTTTAGACAGCAGGTCTTGAGAAAAAAGCAGCTAAATTATATGAAAGTAAATTACGCCCAAAATCGGATAAACATATTACTCTATTTTCTATCTTAAGAAGTTCTCTATTCACGGTGTTGATGTGTTGAAAATCTACCACCGCTGCCGGAAAGTTATTAGATGGTGGCAAATAAAATAAATAATTTGTCTTCCCCTTTGAAACGTCGTCGTCTATCCTTTTTTGAGCCTTAGCATCATCCC
>JAZDOD010000012.1:0-24251 GCA_043798995.1 bacterium | reverse complement strand
GACAGGGGCGAAGTCGTAACAAGGCATCCGTAGCGGAAGCTGTGGATGGATCACCTCCTTTCTAAGGAGAAAACTAGTAGAGTTATGGAATTCCAAACTCTACTTAAATTCGGTCGACTCACCTGAATTTTTCTAAAATTTTGGTGAGACAAGAATTGGCTAACTTTTCTATCACTTTCTAGTTGTTAAATAAAAACCCCTTAAATGGGGTTTTATAATTTCAAGCCAAGACTCTTGATTTTTAAATTATCTTTGTGTAAGATAAAAATAAATTTGGGGTGAGTAGCTCATCTGGTTAGAGCACTTCACTGACCTGCCCGCCGTACATCGAAATTTGGGCATGTAGCTCAGTTGGTTAGAGCACTTCACTGATAATGAAGAGGTCCGTGGTTCAAATCCACGCATGCCCACCAATGCCCAAATTTCGGTACTATGGCAGGCGGGTAATGAAGAGGTCGGGGGTTTGACCCTACGGGTCATCTCCCGTAGGGATGACGAATCCTCCCTCACCCACCGACAAACTAAAAAACACCTTTGGTTAAAAGGTGTTTTTTAGTTTTAAAAATGGAGCGGGTGAGCAGAACCCCGCACTAGACCCGCCTATCGGCAGAACAATGCGGGGCAAGTCGAACCGCTTCTTGGAGCGGGAGACGGGATTCGCACCCGCGACCTTTTCCTTGGCAAGGAAACGTTCTACTCCTGAACTACTCCCGCAAAAGGGCAGATGAGTTTTTGCCCTTTATTATAATAAATTATTTATTTTTTTTCAGTCGTTTCTTTTTCTTCTTTACTCACTTTCTTTTTAGCGCTAATTTTAGGTTCCTTCTCATTTTCTTCAGTTTCCGCACTGACAATTTTTTCTTTTTTCTCCTTCAAGGCCCTGATAGAAAGTCCCAGGCGATGATCTGCCGGCTCAATTGATAAAATTTTAAACTCTAACTCATCGCCGACTTTAGCCACCTCTTCGGGTTTTTTAATGGGTTTATCCGAAAGTTCTGAAATATGAGCCAAGCCATGAATATTTTCATCAAGCTGAACAAAAAGCCCGAAAGGATTAATTTTTAAAACCCTGCCTTTGACTGCTTGCCCGACTTCATATTTACTGGCAATTTTTACCCAAGGGTCTTCAACCAGCTTTTTCATAGAGAGGAAAATTTTTGAACCGCTGATATCAATGATCTGGGCTTTGATTTTTTGGCCAACTTTGACCAAATCTTTCGGGTGGTCAATTCTCTGCCAGGCAATTTCGGAAATATGAATCAATCCTTCCAAATTATCGCCGAATTTGATAAAAATGCCGAAGTCAGTTACAGCCGTTGCTGTTCCCCCAACCATATCGCCGACCTGATAGCGCGAAATAATTTCTTTCTGCTCTTCTTCGCGAGCCGCTTTTTCTGAAACAATCAATTTCTCCTCCATTTCAAGAACATCTATTATTTTAACATTAAACTTTTGGCCGACATAAGATTTTAATTTTTCCAAAATCTTGTTTTTATCTCCGCCGGCAACACGAGGATAATGTTCGGTAGATAATTGAGAAACCGGTAAAAAACCAGCGACTTTACCCAAATTAACCAATAAGCCTCCTTTATTGGCATCAATTACCTGAACGGCAACCAAATTTTTTTCTTCCCTGAGCTGCTCTAATTTTTTCCAGGCTTTCTGATGGCCGGCAAACCGAAGAGAGAGCTCCATTTCGCCTTTTTCATTTTCCAATTCTAAAACCGTGGCTTCGATTTCGTTGCCAACTTTTAAATTAGTGTGCTCTCCTGATTCGTCAAAAAGTTCATAACCGCGAATAACGCCGGCGGTTATGCCTTCAACGTTAAGGTGAACCTCGCCGCGTCCAATCTTTATTACTTTGCCTTTTACTAAATCACCCACCTTTGGCAATTGAAAATTTTGCTGTTCTTCCAACAAACTTTTAAAATTTTTAGTCTGTGTTTTTTCCTTGATTTTTGAATCTGTTTTCATTGTTTTTTAATCCTTTTTGTCCTTTTAAACTCAATTGATTTATCTTCCGATCCTTAAGTTAGATAAGGACAATTAACTCAAAATTAACCCAAATCTAAGCTTTAGATTTAAGTTTCCATCTTTTTACTTTAGATAGAATTTTTTAGACTTTCCCATTATATAATATTATTTATTTTTTATCAAGACCCTTTTAAATTGGACTAAATAGATGATCTCTTTGGCAAAGATTGGTTGACAAAAGTAAAAAAAAATAGTATTCTTAAGAAGGAAAACTAATCCTTTTTTTATTTTTTTATGGTTAATATTCCTCAAAACATCAAAAAAATAAGCTCAAAACTGGCTGCCGAAAGCTTTGCCAAATCACTTGTCAGCCGCAAAACTCTTAAACCGATTACTCAGTCGCAGTTACAAAAAATTGGCAAAGGCACGCCGCTTAGCCAAAATCCTTATGGCTCTGTCTCGCGCCAGCAATACGAAAAATTAAGAAAAGACTTTGTCAAAAAGGGTGATTTTAAAATTAGCCAGGACAAAGAAATGTCAGTACTGAAAAAAGAAAGCGAACGATTGGAAGTAGAAAGAAAAAAAGCAAACATTACTTATGTCAGAAAAGAAGAGGGTAAAAAAAGAGGTGAACTAATGACCAAAAGATTAGAATGGATGAGGGAGGGCCTGGTCGGACAAAAACAAGGCAAAGAAATAAAAGAAAAAGAATTTTTTGAAGAAAGGTTAGAGGCAATTAAAAATCCTTCCGGACGCCGGAGTTTATTGGAAGAAAATTCAGAAAACCAAAAAGATAAAGACAAACCAAAACCTCCGCCAAAACCTGATTTTATTGAACCGCCTGATATGTTCCTTTGAGAAACTTTTGACTTTTCCCGCTTTCAGCGGGATCCCGCCATCGGCGGTGATAACTTTTAACTTTTGACTTACTTTTATGTATATAACTTGGTTAGGACAATCTTGTTTTAAAATTCAAACTAAACCCCAAAAAGATCTGGAAGAAGTAACTATTATAACCGATCCATACGGCAATATTGGTTTTAAAATGCCGCGACTTGGCGCTGATATTGTCACTATCAGCCACGATCATTCTGATCATAATAATTCGGAAGCTATCAGCGGCAACCCTTTTATTATCAAACAGGCCGGCGAATACGAAGTTAAAAATGTTTTCATTTATGGCCTGACTTCTTTTCATGATAAAACCCAAGGAACTGAAAAAGGGAAAAATATAATCTATAAAATACAAACCGAGGGTTTGATACTGGCTCATCTCGGGGATCTCGGACATTTGTTTGATAATGGCCTGGCTGAAAAATTGGAAGGAATTGATATTTTAATGATCCCGGTTGGCGGCAATGTTACTATCGGCGCCAAGGAAGCAGCTGAGATTATTAGTCAAATTGAGCCGCGAATAATCATTCCCATGCACTATAAACTCCCGGGCCTCAATATCAAATTAGATCCGGTTGATAGTTTTCTGAAAGAAATGGGTGTTACTAAAAAGGAAACTATTGAAAAACTAAAAATCAGCAAAAAAGAATTGCCGCCGGAAAAAAGCCAAATAATTATACTGGCTAAAAAATAAGTCAAATTATGAAAAAAAATGAAAAAGGAAAGGTAAAAATCAAAAAGAAAGCCCAAATCTTACCCAAAGACCAAAAAAAGAAGCAATCAATCCCGATTAAAATAATTAAAACTGCGCCGCTTGTCAAATCAGAACCGCCTTATACTGACTTTCGGAAAATTAAAGAAAGTTTTGAAATGCCGAAAGGAGAATTGGCAGCTGCTGAGGCAAAAGAAGAAATTCTTTTTACTAAACCGCAAAACAAGGGCTTTCATTTTTTGTTTAAAGGAAAAATCAATGATTTAAAAATTAAAATCACCAATCTATCGGAAGCCCAAAGAATAAAATTACTCTGGTGCCTGGTTGGCCTTTCTGGCTTGATTATTTTTATTGGCTGGTCAGTAAATTTTAAAAATTTCCTCAATAAGCAAGACAAAAGCAATCAAAATAATTTTTCTTTTTTAAAAAATGAATTGGAAAATTCCTATCAAAAATTTCAGACCTCTTTTCCTAATATAAATCAAGAAAATAATCCCGATAAATTAAATCAAGAACTTAAAACTAAAAACGAGGAGGAAAAAATTTCAGATATTTCCCATCAAGTGATGGAAAAAATTAATCAAAAAAAATAATTATGAAGACCAGCGGTGAAAAAAATAACAATAACAACGGCAAAATTTTACCCCGCTCCATTACCGAGGAAATGGAAGAATCTTATCTTGATTATGCTATGAGCGTAATTATTGGCCGGGCGCTGCCCGATGTCCGCGACGGCCTTAAGCCGGTTCACCGGCGCATTCTTTACGCCATGTGGGATATTGGCCTTAAAGCCGATGCTAAATTCAGAAAATCAGCCACGGTGGTCGGCGAGGTTTTGGGTAAATACCATCCTCACGGCGATGCCGCGGTTTATGATTCAATGGTTAGAATGGCCCAGGATTTCAACCTGCGCTATCCCCTGATTGCCGGCCAAGGTAATTTTGGTTCGTTAGACGGTGATAATGCCGCAGCCATGCGTTATACTGAGGCCAAATTAGCGCCGATCGCCGAAGAGCTTTTATTTGATATTGAAAAAAATACAGTTGATTTTTCGCCCAATTACGACGGCAGTCAAAAAGAACCGCGAGTTTTTCCGGCCAAATTGCCCAACCTTCTTCTTAATGGCGGAGTCGGCATTGCGGTTGGTATGGCGACTAACATCCCGCCCCATAATCTAAGCGAAATCTGCCAAGCAATTGCTCATTTAATTGACCGGCCCACTGCCTCAATTGAGGATTTGGCGGAATTTATCAAAGGACCGGATTTTCCAACCGGTGGCATTATTTACAATAAAAAGGATATTCTGGAAGCTTACTTAACCGGTCGCGGCAGTATAGTTATGCGCGCCAAAACCGAAATTGTGGAGACCAAAAACAATCAATTCCAAATTATTGTCAGTGAAATTCCTTACCAGGTCAATAAAGCGACTTTGGTTGAAAAAATCGCCAACTTAGTCAAAGAAAAGAAAATTGAACACATTAAAGATCTGCGCGACGAATCCAATAAAGACGGCATCCGCGTCGTCATTGAACTTAAAAAAGACAGCTACCCCAAAAAGACTTTAAATCGCCTTTTTAAATTAACGCCGCTTCAGGAAACTTTTCATGTCAATATGCTGGCTTTGGTTGACGGTATTCAGCCAAGAGTTTTGAATTTAAAACGAGTGCTGGAAGAATATGTTTCCCACCAGCAAATAATTGTCCGCCGGAAAACCGAATACGATTTGGAAAAAGCCCGGGACCGCGCTCACATCTTAAGGGGTTTAAAAATTGCTCTTGATAAAATTGACGCCGTTATCAGGATAATTAAAAAATCGCACGACCGGGAGACCGCCAAAATAAATTTGATGAAAAACTTCAAATTGAGCGAACGCCAGGCCGTTGCCATTTTGGAAATGAAACTGCAGCAACTGGCTAATCTGGAAAGGTTAAAAATAGAAGAGGAATTTAAAGAAAAATTGGCTCTTATCAAAGAGCTGGAAAAAATATTGGCTTCACCGAAAAGAATTTTGGAAATTATAAAAGGAAATCTGCGGGAGTTGGAAAAAAAATACGGAGATGAACGCCGAACCAAAATCGTGGCCGGCGCGGTTGGTGAATTTTCCCAGGAAGATTTAATTCCCAACGAAGCAACGGTTGTCACTATTACCCACGATGGTTACATCAAACGGGTTTCACCTGAAATTTTCAAAACCCAGGCCCGCGGCGGCAAAGGCGTTATCGGCTTGACTACCAAAGAGTTGGACGTGGTTGACCATTGTTTTGTCACCAACACTCACTTTAATGTTTTGTTTTTCACCACCCGAGGCCGCGTCTTCCAGCTTAAAGCCTATGAAATCCCTCAAACCTCGCGCACTGCCAAAGGCCAGGCAATCGTCAATTTCCTGCAGCTCGGCCCTAACGAAAAGGTTTCAGCCGCCCTGCCGGTCAGTGAATTAAATGATTCCAAATATCTCTTTATGACCACCAAAAAAGGATTGGTTAAAAAAGTTGACCTGGGTTCAATGGCTAACATCCGACGCTCGGGCCTAATTATTGTCAAATTAAAAAATGACGATCTTTTGGAATGGGTCAGGCCGACTACCGGCAAAGATGAGATTATTCTGGTTTCGGCTAAAGGGCAATCCGTCAGATTTAAAGAAAAAGATGTTCGGCCAATGGGCCGAAACGCTGCCGGAGTCCGCGGTATGAGATTGCGAAGCGGTGACTTTGTTATCAGTATGAATATAGTTGATGCGCAGGAGAATGTTTCCCATTTGCAGCTTTTGGTTATCAGTGAAAACGGTTTGGGCAAAAGAACTCCTCTTAAAAACTACAAAATCCAACGCCGCGGCGGCTCGGGCATTAAAACTGCTCAGATTACCTCAAAAACAGGGCTTCTAATCGGCTCAAAAATTATCAACGCCAAGGCAGCCGAGGCAGAGGATATTATTATCATTTCCCGCAATGGCCAGGTAATTCGGCTGCCGATGAAATCAATCAGTGTTTTGGGCCGAGCCACTCAAGGAGTGAAACTAATGCGCTTTAAAGAAGGGCGAGACAAAGTCGCTTCCCTAACCTTTATTTAAATTGTCAAAAGGAAAAATATAAGATATACTTTGAATAAATCAGAAATTCGAAATCCTAAACAAATCCTAAATTATAAATATTAAAATCAAAAACTCGTTTATTTAGTCATTTGAATTTTATTATTGGAATTTATTTAGAAATTGAAAATTAAAAATTTTCTTCTATGTCTACACCAACTCAAAAGCACACTAAGGCGAGATCTCGCCGAGGCCGAGCCCATTTGGCTCTTAAAAAAAGAAAATTCACTCTTTGTCCTCAGTGCAAACGGCCGATTCTGCCGCATCATACTTGCCCTTATTGCGGCAATTATCGCGGTAAAAAAATCATTAATATAAAATTATCAAAAAAAACCAAACCTGAAAAAGAAAAAAAATAATAAACTACGCACTTTATTTTTAAATTTGTTATGGCCAACCGACATCTTCTTAGAACTATTGCCCTGCAAACTCTTTACCAATTAGATTTCAGAATTCCTTTTTCTTCTAATTATAAATATTACCAAGAAGGAAAAACCGTTGATGAAGTGCTTAATTTAACAAATCAAAATTTAAAGGAGTTTGCGCCCGGCGCCGATGAAGAAAATTTTGCCCGCAATCTAATAAAAGGGGTGCTCGCCAATCTTAAAGAAATTGACCAGTTTATCGCCCGATATGCCACCGAATGGCCAATTGAACAAATAACTGTCATTGACAGGAATATTTTACGGCTTGGTATTTTTGAGCTAAAATTTGATGCCAGCATTCCTGATAAAGTAGCGATTAATGAAGCCGTGGAACTGGCCAAATCTTTTGGCGGTGAATCTTCTTTTAAATTTGTCAACGGCGTTTTGGGCAGTATCTTCAAGGACATTCAGGCCAATCTTAATCAAAGCGTTAATTAGAAAAACAGAAATGAAAGATTTTCTAAAATTAGAAAAAAAAATAAAAATTAATTTCCGCAATATTGATCTCCTAAAACAAGCCCTAGTCCATCGTTCTTATCTTAATGAACATCCTGATTTTGAACTTTATCATAATGAAAGAATGGAATTTTTGGGCGATGCCGTTTTAGAATTAGTTGTCACCGAATATCTTTACAATAAATATCCCCGCGAAGACGAGGGAAAATTAACCAACTTACGAGCAAGTTTTGTCAATGCTCATTCTTTGGCCAAAAAAGCAAAGTCTCTGAGCTTGGATAATTATCTTTATCTAAGCAAGGGTGAATCTAAAGACACGGGCAGTAAAGCGCGTGAAAATATCTTGGCTAATACTTTTGAAGCTTTAATTGGCGCTCTTTATTTGGACAAAGGATACAAGGCGACTAAAAATTTTATTGAGATTTTCTTAAAAAAAGAAATACCCAAAATTTTAGCTACCGAAGCTTATCTTGATCCCAAGAGTAAATTTCAGGAAATCGCCCAGGAAAAATACACCATCACTCCCCACTACAAAGTTATTTCCGAATCCGGACCGGATCACGCTAAAATTTTTAAGGTTGGCGCTTACATAGGCGATGAGTTTGTGACCAGCGGACAGGGCTCAAGCAAACAGGAAGCGCAAATCAGTGCCGCGGTTGCCTCTTTAAAGAAAAAGGGGTGGGGGTAACAACAGTTAAAAGTTAAAAAATAAAAGTTAAAAAATTATAAAGAAAAAAATACTTTTGACTTCTGACTTTTAACTTTAAACTTTAAATCTATGCAAATTGATGAATTATTGCGCTTGGCTACCAAAAAAGGAGCTTCGGATCTCCATTTAGTAGTCGGCCAACGACCAATTATCAGAGTCAATGGCGTTCTAACGCCATTGGAAAAAACAACCGTTATCACGCCTACGGAGATGCAGGACTCAGTTTTTTCCATTATTAGCCAGGAGCAGAAACAAAAATTTTTAGCGGAAAAAGAAATGGATGTCTCTTATGAAATAAAAAATTTGGCCCGTTTCAGAATCAATTTACATTTTGAAAAAAATTTCATAGGGCTGGTGGCCAGAGTCATTCCCTCAATTATCCCCACTATGGAAGAGCTCCAAATGCCCCAGATAGTCTATGATTTATTAAAATTAAATAGCGGCCTGCTTTTAATTACCGGCCCGACCGGTTGCGGAAAATCAACTTCATTGGCAGCTATGATTGAATATATTAATGATAATCGCAATTGCCACATTGTCACACTTGAAGACCCGATTGAATTTGTTTTTAGCCCTAAAAAAAGTCTGATTATCCAAAGACAACTTAATACCGACATGTATTCCTTTGGCAGCGCCTTAACTCATGTTTTGCGCCAGGATCCTAATGTCATTGTGGTGGGTGAAATGAGGGATCTTGAAACTATTTCCACCACTGTCACTTTGGCTGAAACCGGCCATTTGGTTTTAGCAACTCTTCATACCCATACGGCTGACCAAACCATTGACAGAATTATTGACGCTTTTCCGCCTCACCAACAAAACCAAATCCGTCTCCAGCTTTCCATCACTTTAGTTGGCGTTGTTTCTCAGAAATTAATTCCTACCATCCGAGGCGGTCGTGTCGCCACCCGGGAAGTTCTTCTTAAAAATGCCGCTGTTGCCAATTTAATTAGAGAAAATAAAATCGCTCAGATTAAAACAGTTCTTCAAACCTCGGCTCAGGAAGGAATGTTCACTATGGATCAGGATTTGACCCGCCTTTATCATGAAGGATTAGTTGACCGCGAAACCGCACTTTCTTATATGACTAACACTAAGTTGCTTGGAAAATAAATTTTCAAAATTAAAAATACTAACTACTATCTTCTAACAGCCAAGACCTCTTCTGCGGCCAAAAGCAGAAGAGGTCTTGTTTTTTAAAAATAAAAAGTATAAAATAAAAAAATAATGCGCCTGTAGCTCAACTTGCCCTCCCACCTTTGTCCTCGTAGCTCAATGGATAGAGCACTTGGCTTCGGACCAAGGGGTTGCGGGTTCAAATCCTGCCGAGGACGCAAAGGTGGGAGGGTGAAGATAGAGCATTCTGGCGGAGTTTATCCGCCTTAGGCGGAGACCATGAGGTTTGGGGTTCAAGCCCTCACGGGTGCGCAAAAATTTGGGCGGATCGGACCATGAGGTTGCGGGTTAGCCCTGTCATTCGACCCTGTCATTCGACAGGGCGCCATATCAAATGATATAGCGACTCCTGCCGGGCGTACACTGGAATAAAATAAGGACGAAGATTGTTCTTCGTCCTTTTGGATAAATTTTTAAAAAGGAGGTTAAAGTGTGATTACGTGATTTGTCCGGCTGATTCGCTGCCGGATGCCGCTTATGACGATGGTGTCTTCATCTTCGGTTTTTGTTTTGCAATCAAGGCAATATTCAGTAAAGGGAACTGCCTCAAGCCGGGCCAGTGGTATTGCTTTTCCACATTTACAAAAACCATAGGTGCCATTTTCAAGCTTCTTCGGCGCTTCATCGGCTTTTCTCATGAGTTTGTCTAGGGTATGAATTCGCCCTGATAGGTTGATATCAGGGAAAAGGTTTGAATCTGCCTGATGATCTTTAAGGATGATTGGTTCGCGGAGTGCTGTTTTTGCAGCTTTGGTTGCTTTTTCCAGTTCTTGGGCGTATAATTTTTTCTTCTCAGTCAGAATCGCCGACATTTTTTCTCTTATGTAACTTTTAACAACTGACATCATTACCTCCGATTATTTTAAAAATTTTTTCTGAACCCCCTGTACTTCTTAATAAAATTTCGGCTTCCTTTTTCACCTCCTTTATTTAAAGAACGTTTACTTCTTCAATGAAGAAGTTCCCCTCCACTTTGTTTATTAGTTAAGCATAAAAAGGTAAAAAAATCAAGAGCTTTAAAAATTGCTTGTGGAAATCTTGAAAAAAAATTAAATTAAGCTATAATTAACCGCGTATGGTGGCCATAGCTCAACGGTTAGAGCAGCGGTCTGTGGCACCGCTGATACGGGTTCAATTCCCGTTGGCCACCCTGGGTACATTAAAATGGCTAATATTAGACATTTTTTGGTATTAGTGGAAAAGTGGTTTGCGGGTTTGGGTAGGGAGTGGTAAAATGGAGGTAGGATCTACAAAAAAAGAGTTATGCAAAAATAATTAGATTCTACCTATGAAAAAAAATTTTACAATAATACTAGGTGTAGTGATTTTGCTAATTCCCCTTGTTATTTTAAATCGTTTTTCCGATCGTTGTTCCGAAGGAGTTAGGTATTGTTGCTATTTTTCACCAGTAATATTAATCTTTTCTTCATCTCTCATAAGTGCAACAATATTTACTTGGGTAATACTAAAGAGATTTATACTCGGAGGAAAAAGGTCTATATTTAAAAAATTATTAGTGGGAGGTCTTTTTTTACTATCCATTGCTATATTTCTTGTATTATTTGTAAATTTGCAACATTTTTGGATCGCTTCTTTAATTGATACAAGCACTAATGACGCTGGAAAAGAAATTACTGAGAATGAAAGAATAGTAAAAAAATTAAAAGATCTAATTATTCTCACCACTAATAAAAAAATTTATGAATATGGTGAGCTAATAAGAGTTAGTATTAATACGCTTTCAAAAGAATTTCCTCCCCCTGAATTGTCATTTGTAGAAGTGGGGCCTTGTAGGTTAAACATTTATAGAGGTTATCCATCTTTTAGAGGAAATGTAGCGAAAGAGATGGAACCTGTTCAGATTTTTACGCTTCCTGCCCGGTATAAAGTCGGAACTATTAGCGGTGTTAATATCGGTCAAACGCTCTCTTTGTATCAATATTGGTCTGAATTTAAGGGAATGAAAAACTTTGATACCCTCTTTTTATTACCCGATGATTATTATGCAATTGCTTCTGAATGCGGATTATGGGATTCAAGAGTGCCAGAACCAGATTGTTCTTTTGGTATTTGCGAAGAATCCGAAGGCGATATAGGCAGTATAAGCGCTAAAACTATACATTTTAAGATAAACGAACCCCCATCTTGTAAAGAAAAAAAGATAAGTATTGACAAAACTTTTTATGATTCTGATAATAATATCCAATTACATATTAGAAATACAGGTAAATTGGATATAGATTTCATTGAAATTTATATGGGCAAATGTCTACTAGATGAGAAGAAAGATTATTTTTGTAGTGTCAGAGTAGATATTTTCGACGGAACGGTTAATATAGGAGAAGTTGATAGAGGTGAAATAAAAGGAATAAAAGCAGGAGAGGAGAAAGTATATACACTTAAACAAAGAGAGTATAAAGGAAGAGGTTTTATTCAAGACCTATCAGTTAGAATTAATGAGTGCTATGATGGAAATCCGGAAACTTGGTCAGAAAGTAAAATCTTACGTTATTAATTTAACAAGAAACTTTATACTAAAATTCTCAGGGGGGGGTCAAAATTGATTTTTAACTTTTTCCGCACAATTGCTTTACCTCTCTTAGTATAATTTCAGGATATTTAACGTAGTAGTTTACCTATTTATAAGTTCGAAAATCGTCCCAAGTTGAGAGCCAATTATACCTCCGGTATATAAACATACTTCATACTATCCCTCAACGCAGTTCCAATGCTCTCCACCACGTGACCCGGGGCATTCTACTTGTAAAAAAACACCCGAAGGGGTGTTTTTGATTATTTAATAAAGAGGTGGTAAAATAAATTAAAGTAAAATATATGAATTTTGAGAAAAACTTATTTGAAAAAGAGGGACTAAAGATAGATAAAGAAAGGGTATTAACCTATTCACAACTCAGTTGCCCGTTGGAATGTAAGTATTGTTTTGTCGAGGACATGAATTATAACCAGAAAAGGGATGTGGCCTATTTAAATGAAAAACAGTTTAAATTATTGGAGAAACTTCCGGATGAAATCAAAATCATAATGCTTGGGTGCGATACTGAATTTTTTTCAATCGAAAAAGAATTCATTAGAAATTTTAGAAAGATTATCAGAATTAAGAAAAGATATATCGGTAATAACCAAACTTAATTTAAGTCAATCTTTTTTAGCAAAATTAAAAGAAATAGATTTAAAACTAAATCAAAAGGATAATTTTCTTGTGTTTTCCGAAACCATTCCTTGTATGGAATCATTTAAAAAATGGGAACCAAAAGTTCCCAGTCCGCAAAAACGAATAAAAACTCTAAAAGAGGCGAACAATCAAGGACTTAGTACTATGGTTGCAATAAGGCCGCTAATTCCTGATGTTCCCAACGAAGAAACAAGAAAAATAATTGAAGCCACAAAAGACAGTTGTTATGGTTATTACTCTGGGCCTTTATATTTAAAAAATATTGATAGTAAACTCATTAACAAAAATGATGAAAGCTTGAAAATAGAGAAACTTCAACCACACTGGATGCCCGAAGGAAATGAATTTTATAAAATAGAAAAGGAGGGCCAAATGGATTACTTAAAAAATATTCTTAAAGAGTGTTCGATGCCTTTATTTGAAGGAGCTGCTGATGGAATAAAATACTTAAGAGAAAAATATGCAAAACATTGAAGTCAAAGTCTCAATAAATAATCTTAGACCTATTCTAGAAAAATTAAAAAAATCTAATGCCAAATATAAGGGCGAAATAATACAGATTGATATATATTATAGTTGTAAAGCTGGGAGATTAAAGATTAGAGAAACTGAAAATAAATCTTATCAATTAGTATTTTACCAACGTCCCGATCTTTCCGAACAGAAAATTTCAAACTATGAAGTTATAGATATTGCTAAAAGTCAAGTGGTCAATTTGAGGAAAGTTTTGAAAATGATCTTTGGAGAAAAAACAATAGTCGAAAAAAGAAGGGTGTTATGGATTTATAAAAATACGAGGATTCATTTGGATAAGGTAAAAAATCTGGGTAATTTTTTAGAGTTGGAAACTCTGGTTAAAGGCAATTTTAAAAAAGCACGGAAAGAATATAATGAAATTTCAACTATTTTAGAGTTAAAAAAATATAAAAAATATAAAAAATCTTACAGCGATATGTTGTTGAAGAATGATTAATTGTTAAAATCCTATCGTATTCCTATGGTCTTAAATCAGGTATATAAAAATACTTCGTACTATCCCTCAACTTAGTTCTAATGCTCTCCACCAGGTGACCCATTTGACCAAAAACACCCGCAAGGGTGTTTTTGATTATTTAAACAAGGGGTGATAGAATGAAAGAAAGTTAATTTAATAATGTTAATTTTAATCTTTCGATGAAAAAATTTTTGCGCTCACTAAAAAAATCGTTTGGTGAGGCCTTATCTAATAATGAGTATGTAATTCGTTTGGTCAGAAAATATCCAACTTTTTTTACTTTCATAAAAAATAGATTGTCTTTTGCCAAGCCCTTTGGTTTTTTATTTACCGCGGGCATTATTGCGAGTGCCTATTTTTTTATTTATTTTTTGAGCATTACTCAAGACGTCTTAATCAAAGATCAGTTCGTAGAAGCCGACGTGCGGATTATGAATTTAATTGCCGCTTTCAGAAATATAAAGGTCGCTCAAATTTTACTTTTATTCACTTATTTGGGCAATTGGCAAATTATTGTCAGTTTGGGTTTTATTATACTTATTATTTTATGGTTATTGGGAAAAAAGCGAATGGCAATGTTTTTTACTTATGGCGTAGTAAGCGGTTTTCTGGCTTTTGCTTTATTTAAGTTATTACTGCATCGTACCCGACCTAACATAGGATTTTCCTTAATACCGCAAAATGGTTACTCTTTTCCCAGCGGCCACGCAGTCCTATCTGTTATTTTCTACGGCATGATTGGTTATGGTATTATTAAAATTTCCAAAAAACGCTGGCAAAAATTTTTAGTAATAACTCTGGCGTTTCTTCTTATTTTTCTTATCGGTTTCTCCAGATTGTATCTTGGGGTCCATTGGACTTCAGATGTTGTAGCCGGTTGGTCAATAGGCTTTTCTATTCTTGTTCTTCTTATTACTTTTTTCAAGCAACAGGAAAGATTTTTCCCGGCGGCCAAGCAGAAAATCGGCGCATCCAAAAGATCGATTATACTTATAGCAACTTTATTATTCATCTTTGAAGGAAATTTTTTCTATTATTTTTATAATAATAACCCCTTGCAAATTCAAAAAACTCCGCAGAAATTAAAAGAAATTGTTATTCCTCCCTCGGCTGATCTGCCAGTGATTATCTTAAGCAATGCCTTCCCCAAATTCAGTGAAACAATAGTGGGGCAAAAAATGGAACCTGTTAGTCTTATTATTGTCGGCTCAAAAGAAAAGCTAATTCAGGTTTTCCAAAAAGCCGGTTGGTTCATCGCTGATAAGCCGCAACCCAAAGCCATCTATCGCTTATCTATCGCGGCCCTGTTTAATCAACCCTATCCCGGTGCCCCAGTGACCCCTTCTTTCTTAAATGACCAACCAGAGGCCATTGCTTTTGAAAAACCAACTTCTACTAATACAGCCAGACAAAGGCACCATACTCGCTTTTGGCTTACGAATTTTTCGTGGGGCGAAACTCCTATCTGGATTGCGACAGCCAGTTTTGATGACGGTTTGCGCTATTTTATTACTCATAAAATTCATCCCGATATTGACACCGAGCGTGACTTTATTAAAGATGATCTGTTAAAAACAGGGCTTATTAAAGATAATCAGCAAATTCAATTAGTAAAATCGCTTTTAGGTAAAAACCAAGGTAGCGATCAATTCTTTACTGATGGCAAAGCTTATATAATTTTTTTAAAATAATTATGAAAAAATATTTTATAATCTCCCCGTTTGTTTTATTTCTATCCATGGCCTTAAGCCAACCGGTTTTGGCCGCTACTTTGGGCCAAAAATTGGCTGGCAAAATTATGCTTCAAGTTGAGTCGCACGGCGGGGCCTGGTATATTAATCCGGCCAATTTAGAAAGATATTATCTTGGCCGACCTGCTGATGCCTTCCAAATAATGAAAACTTTAGGCCTTGGCATTACTAATCAAAATCTTTTAAAAATTCCGGCGGATTTAACGCTTTATCAGGGCACTGACACTGATAATGATGGACTGCCTGATGAAATTGAAAAATCAATTGGAACTGATTTACAAAATAAAGATACTGATAATGATGGTTTTTCAGATGGCGAAGAAGTAAAAAACGGCTTCAGCCCCCTGGGTTCTGGCACGCTGCCCTGGAATAATAATTTTGCCGAGGCCCAAAAGGGCAAAATTCTACTTCAGGTTGAATCCTTTGGCCAGGCCTGGTATGTCAATCCGGCAAATTCAACTCGCTACTTTTTGGGCCGGCCGGCCGATGCTTTTCTGATAATGAAAAAATTGGGTTTGGGTATTAGTAATGCTGATTTGAGTCAAATCAAAATCGCCAGTGATAGTCTTCAGCCATTAAATGATGATATTAACATCAGCCAACCACCACAGCAAACTCCTTTGACTAACAGCGCCCCGATTATAATTCAGAATGGCAATATTACCACCACCCTTGAACCGCTTTACAAATATGAAATTTCGGGCAAAGTAGAAGATGTGGTTGAAGTCAAAGACGAAGCCCACGACATTATGCCGGTTGATGTGGTTACCAGCTGGGGAATTTTAGCAACTTATACTGACATGGTTACCAGTCAGCATGAAGGCCGAATTGCCCATAATACTTTTCGCTACTATGAAGGCCAAAAATTATGCGAAACCGGCAATGACGGTGAATGCATTGCCAACAATCATTTAATTCCGGCCAATGACAATCTTCGCCAAGCAATTCTTGCTAAAATCAAAAAGGGAGACCGAATTGAAATGACTGGTTATCTTGTCAATGGCGAAAAAGTAACCAAAACGGAAAACAAAATCCAAACTGTTAAATTTACCACCTCAACCGTGAGATCCGACGAGGGAATCAACAGTTGCGAGATAATTTATTTGACCGGACTTCAAATTGGCAGTGAAAGTTATCAATAATCTAAATCACTGAAAAATATAAAATGTATTTTATAATAATTTTAATCAGTGGCCTTTCAATTATCTCTACGGTAATAGGCGTTGGGTTGGCTTATTCTTTAGCCAAAAATAAAAAAGTTATCAATTTTTCTTTTGGTTTTTCGGCCGCAGTTATTTTACTTTTATCTCTTTTTGAATTACTTTTGGAGCCGTTGAAATATGCTAAAGCTGTTTCTGTTTTTGTTTTTTTTCTTTTAGGCGTCTTTACAATTTTGATATTAGATCGGCTGATTCCACACCTTCATTTTTTTAACCAGAAACAAGGCCAATTAAAACTTTTAAAAATTGGCTATCTAATCGCTTTTGGCTTGATTATTCATGATTTACCCGAAGGATTTTCCATCGCCAGCACTTATGGCGTAGATAAAAACTGGGGCCTTTTGGTTGGTCTTTTGATAGCTCTTCATAATATTCCCGAAGAATTTATCATGTCTTTCCCTTTAATTATTGCCAAAAGAACTGACCACTTGGTTATTTTGGCTATTTTATCAGCCCTAGCCGAACCGGCAGGCGCGATTTTAGGTATTTTTACACTAACTCTAACTAAAAATAACTTGGCGCCGCTTTTAACTGCTTTTGCCGGCGGCGCTATGGCTTTGATTGCTGTTAAGGAATTATTTCCCCTTGGTCTTAAAAGCAAATTACATACCGAATTTTATTTTGGGTTAATAATAGGCACTCTTTCTTATTTTTTTCTAAAATTCTTAATTTAAATAAAATAAAATCGGCCCAATTAGTTAAGCCGATTTTTGTTTTTTCCCGCACCTTTTAGCTTTTAGGAGTTGCGACTCCCCTTAATTTTAATATTCCTGGATCAAGAAATTCATCATCGTTTTTATATAAAACTGAGTTCTGGAAAATCTAAATCTACAATCTAAAGATAAAAAATAAAGCTAAAAGGTGAGGGATTTTTATTTTAATGTTAAAGAGCAATTAAATCGCTTTTTGCGCAAAAAGTATTAAGGTTATTTTTCTCCTTTAATCAAACTTTAATCAAAATGACTTTTAAAAATAAAGAGAATTAAAGTTCAATCTTTTTTACTTTCACTTGCCAATTATTATCAATTAATTCCTGCCAAGCAATATAGGCCTTTCCGCTAAAGGAAGTGATATCGACCATCACCGAATCAAATTCGTCTATTTCGGTAAGGGCGCTAACCTGCCCCCAGGCAGATCCATCTTTCTTTACCCCGTAAATATCGGCACTTGTGCCATTATGTTGTTCCCAAATTACTATTGATTGAGAATCGTTTAATTGAGTCAGATTCGGCTGCCAAGCGTGAGTCCCGCTGTTTGAGATAATCTTATAATTAATCCAGGTACTGCCCGCGTAAGAGCTTTCGGCATGTTGAATTTGCCAAAAAGAAGGGTTAGTATTTGAGCTAAAAACACCCCAAACTAATTGACAATATTGACTGCCCCTAAAACAGGAGATTTCCGGATCGTATTGAAAGGAATTAGACAAGTTGTTCATGGTTATATTCCTGTCCGTCGTCCAATTGGTAATACCGGAGGAATCGTCAATAAGGTTCCAGTACTTATACTGATTTGTTGTCTGGCTGATATTTTGCCAAACTACTCTGACTATTGATCCGTTGGTAGCAATCGAAGGATTCAAAAGATTTACATCGGTTGAATCATTGATAACGCTTGATGAAAAAACGCCCTAGGCATTTATTTTAAATTGAATAAGTTTATTTATATTATATCTGGTACCGGTGCCGATGACTGCGCCAACGAAATCTTTATTGCTTTTACTTGTCAGAACCGGATAAGAAGTTACCACGCCTAAATTTCTTCTTGAAATCACTGTTTGCCAGGAACTTCCCCCGTCCGAACTCGTGCTGGAAAAAAGTTTCCACTGGTAACTCGATCCGCCCAAATCAACAGGTGTTAGAGCGGTGGCTGTAGCCAATAATTTACCGGCATAATCCGTACTAATATCTGCCTCATAATAGCGTCTGCTGGCAGTACTGTCAAAAATTAAAACCGGTGGAGACCAAAGAACGGCTTCGTTGATGCTTCTTTTGTAATAAATATCAAAACCGCCGTTTGAAGTATCTTTAACATGATAAAGTAAATGCAGACCGTTAGTATCGGCAATAAGCTTTGGTTTGATATTTTTGACAATCTGATTATTCAAGGCAATGCTCGGGTCAGTCAGCATTTCGCTCATCACTTCGCCGTCGGCATAAGGTGTTTTAAAGCCAAGCAACGCCCCCACGGTTGGTGCAGTGTCAATTTGTTGCCTGAAAGTATCCACCGTATAGTTTTTGCGTATATCCGGGCCGAGAGCTAAAAATATCAAATGACGATCTTCACGAGTAGATGCGCCATGATCTTTAAACCCGGTAAATTGGCCGTCGGAATGCCGACCGTGATCGGTGGTAATAATTAAGGTTGTTTTATCCTTATAATAAGGATCGTTTTGGATTTTATTCCATAAATTATAAACTATCTCGTCGGCCTTTTTAATGGCATTAGTGTATTTCTGAAAATCGCCCGAGTGGCCGTTCTCATCAACCGAAGCGAAATTAATCAGCATTAAAGACGGGCGATTTTGATCCATTACTTCTTTAACTATGTCCGTAAGTTGAAGCATCCGGTGTATGATCGGTACAGCGAAGAGTTGCCCGCCAATTATAGCCGCAATCAGGATTCAAGCTATAATCAAGGGCGTGCAAATTGCCGGTTTTGGCCACAACTGCCCAAACTTTATTCAAGGCAATGTTTTTTTGTTTTCTATAATATTCAAAAATACTTGGCTGTTTGGTTCTTTGATCAGATGTTAACTTGCCGTTGTTTTTTAACAATTGCGTAACCCCGGTAATGGTTGTTTGATGCCCTCCGGTGGTAGCTGTAATGCCAACGTCCCAAAGATTGCTATAAATGGTGCCCTGCGGCCTTAGTTCGTTCCAAATGTGCGGAATATACTGATGGGATGTATCGCCAAAAGAATCCTTATAACGAATACCGTCAATGATAGCAATAATGACATTTTCTGTTTTTGCCGGTGTTGCAACGGATAATGGATCAGCCGGCGAGAGCATTTCGGCATTCAGATTGGTAGGACAAAAGTTGGCCAAAGTAATCGATACCGTGAGGCCGACCAATAAAATTATAAAAGAAAGATACTCCGGCACCTTGCTTGTTAACTTATAACCGCAAATTTTGAAATTTTTTTGTTTTTTCATAATTTTTGTTTTTATTTTTTAATTAAAAAACTCCAACCAAAAATTGGAGCTTAAATATATAGAAATTTTATAAAAATTGAATGCTCTATTTTTATCTTGGTTTTTGTCTGCCGATAAGCAGATTTTGATTTTTGTTTTTGTTTTATCTCTAACCTTGCAGTGAGATTTAACTTTCCTTGTTTTTATTATAGCACAATTTCACAAAAGAATCAAGGAATGATACAATAAATTCATAATAAACCCTAAATTTAAAGCACTAAACTCTAAACAAATTCAAAATTCCAATTTTCCAAACCGTTTGGGATTTGAAATTTTGGGATTTAGACATTGTTTCGAATTTTGGATTTATAATTTATTATTTAAACTGTTATGCTTCAGCGCGATATAAATTACATTTTTCTGCAAATTAGCAAAGGTCTTATTTTTGTTGCGCTTTTTACGCCCTTAATTATAGCTGAAGTTTTATTCCCGCCCTATGTTTTCCCTAAGACAATTTTTTTAAGAATTATAATTGAATTAATTTTGATTTTTTATCTTTTTTTATCTCTTTCTGACAAAAATTATCGGCCTAAATTGACTGCACTAAGCAAAATGCTTATTGTTTTTTTCTTGGTGATTTTTATAGCCAGTATTTTGGGCCAGGATATCTGGCGCAGTTTCTTTTCCACCTTAGAAAGAAGCGAGGGTCTGGTCACTTTATTCCATCTCGGGATTCTTGTTTTTATTATTCCCTCAATTTTTCGCACTAAAGATGAATTTGTCAGTTTATTTGACATGGTGGTCTTGGTTAATTTGATTGTTTCGCTCTATGCTTTGGGGCAAAAATTTCATCTTTTTTTGTTTCTGCCCGGGGCGGGAACACGCCTTTTCAGCACTATTGGCAATGCCGGCGCTTTAGCCTCTTTTTTACTACTTGGCACTTTTATCGCCTTGGCTCTTTTTTTAAGCAAAAAAAGTCGGCGCTCGCCTCGCGTCGAAGCGGGCTGGCGGATTTTTTATGCCACGGCGATTTTGCTTAATACTTTCATTATTTTTAACAGCCAAACTCGCTCAACAATTTTAGCGCTTTTTGTCGCTTTTTTTGTTTTAATAATTGGCCTGATCTTTTTTTCGCCAAAAAAAGAAATTAAGCTGACTTTAATAATTTTAATTTTGTTAATGATTGGGGTTAGCTTCTTAATCTATCTTAACCGCGAAACACCTTTGGTTAAAAACAATCAGGTTCTCCAGCGCTTAGTTACCACTAAACTGACTGAACCGGCCATTGAAGACCGAGTTTTTGC
Organism: bacterium; assembly: GCA_043798995.1. Taxonomy (GTDB): domain Bacteria; phylum Patescibacteriota; class Patescibacteriia; order JAACEG01; family JAGUWE01; genus JAGUWE01. Next base: position 3,224 of record JAZDOD010000012.1, on the reverse strand, counting down.
CTGGGCCGCCGGACTGCGCGGTTTTGCCGACCGGCCAATTTTGGGCTGGGGCTGGGAAAATTTCAACTACGCCTTTAACCAATATTTTCCGCCGCAAATTTATCGCGACAGCGGCTCAACCCTTTATTTTGATCGCGCTCATAATATTTTAATTGAACTTTTAGTCACCACCGGGCCTTTGGGCCTTCTTTCTTATTTGGCAATTATTATTTTTGCCTTTTATGCTTTATTAAAAGAAAAAAAAATATTTAGCCAAATTATGGCTTTGGGGCTTTTGGCCTATTTTCTTAATAATTTATTTTCCTTTGATTGGTTGATAAGCTGGCTTTTATTTTTCCTGCTTTTGGCTTATGCCAATTTTCTTCTCCTAAAACCAACGCTGGTCAATGAAAAAGAAAAAGAGCTTTCACCCTTCATTTATTCCACCATCCCGATTTTAATTTTAATCATTGGCTTTTTTTTAAATGTCAAACCGCTTGAGGCAAGTTATCAATTAAATAAAATTATCTACCAACCACCGGAACCAAAAACGACCCTAGCTCAATTTGATCAAATTTTAAGCTGCCGAAGTTGCGACCAGGAAGCTTATTTTTGGCTGACTGTTTACGCCAAGCAATTGGCACTCTTAAAAAATTTTCCCCGAGAAGAAAAATTAGTTATTTATAAAAAAATAGACGAGCGACTTATTAAAATTATCGCCCGTCATCCGCAAAACGTTGCCTATCTCTTAAATCTTTTAAGTTTTTACAATGATGTCGCCTTACTTGATCCAAATTATCATCAAAAAATAGAAGAATGGGGGAAGACGGCTTTAAAATTTAGCCCCAGCCGACCTCAAATTTATTATGAACTAGCTAAAGCGGAAATTTCTTTAAAAAATTACGACCAAGCGATTGACTATCTTAAAAAAGCTGTTTTTATAGCGCCCAAGAATTACGAGCCGCATCAGAAATTGGCCGAGGGTTATTTTTTGGCAGGCCAGACCGCTGAAGCCGAGGAAGAAGTTGAAATTATAAAAAAATTAGGCGGGCAAGTAAAACAACAAAATTAAATTATTGATTTATTTAGCGGGTTTGGCGGGTTGAGCGAGTTAGTTTTAATTTAACCCGTTAAACTCGTTAACTCGTAATAAATTAATAAATAATCAAATTTTTAGTTTTTAGTTAAGAACTACGATTTGACATTTTGATTTGGGACTTTGGGATTTGTCTCTTCTAATACTTTCTTCTTCTCCCTCATCGCTCTTTCTTCTGCTTCAATTACCAATGTCCTCATTTCAAAAACGCCAAGAGTGAAAAAGATAATAAAAAGCGCTTTAATCAGTTTCTCCCACTCCGGAGAAATTTTTATTTGGTGCAAGGCGCTTAAATTATCAAAAAACACGCCAAAGGTAAAAACAATTACGGCTAAAAGCAAAAATTTGTAGCTAATATCCAGTTTTTTTTCCACCCGCCAGACCACGCCGAAAGTAATGACTACCGTGGTCAGTGACAAAAATAAAACGGCTAAATAGAAAATTTGGTCTAAAGTAAAAATGAACATACCTTTAAAATTAATTCCTAATTTCTAATTAGTCTAATTATTCTAATCAAATCCCAAATCTCAATAACTAAATAAGTTTAGAGCATTCGGCCAATTGGATATTATTTTAGATCAATTAGAATAATTAGGTTAATTAGGTTAATTATCTAATTTCTCCTCTCTGCCAGAGGTTTTTTTCGTCTATAGGCGGCAAAAGTAAAACTTTTTTGTATTCGCGGCGCAGAAGCAGTAAAAAATAAATCAAAAGAACGAGTAAAATCAGGGAAATGGCTAAGACGCCCTCTGCCGCCTGACGCTCGGTAATAATCACTTCGCCGGGCAATTTGATTAATGGCCTTTCAATCACTTCAAATTTGTCCTGGCTGGAAAAAATCACGCCCTCAATTTCGGTTTCAACCCGAATTATATAAACACCGGCTTTAATCATCAAAGAGGTCTGATAATCTTTGCCTACGGTTAAAGCAGTGACTAAATCAACCTCGTTATTGCTGGTGCTGACAATTTCATTCTGGGGCGAAATGACTTCATATTTTAAATCAAGATGAAGCGGCTCCGGACTTAAATTCAAAATTTCTGTCTTGGTTAAGACCTTTTCTTTAGGATAAATTTTCTTGTCTTTATTTAAAACCTGAAGATGCAAACTAATAAGTTTTGGCACTCTTTCTTCAATTGATGGTGTTGGTGGTTGAGATTCAATTATCGGCGGCTGGCCCGGCGCCGTTGGCGGCGTGGTGGTGGCTATTTGGCCGGGTATTGACGGCTGACCTGGCGGACCAGAAACCGGTGGCGTTATTTCGCCAATTGGCGGCAAGGTTGGTTTTTGCCCCGATGGCGGTTTAAGAGGTTTGGCGGCTTCTTTTTCTGAAATTATTTCAAAAGAAAGAAAGGCGCCGGCCCGAACTCGCGGATCAGCCGGACTAAGAGCGGTAATATTAATGGTTTGCCAGCCCTGGCCCAACAGGAGCGGCGACTGCCAATCCCAAAAACCGTTTTCATTGGCGTAAGTGGTAAAAATTCTTTGGCCCAATGATGGCAATTCAATAAATAAAATAGCGTTTCGGATGTTGGTTTGGCCGGAAAAAGTCGGCAAACTATTGGTAATCCGAATTGGCAAACCCAAACTCTCTATTACCAAATTATCAATTTTTAAAATTCGGAGATGAGGCGGTGGCGCTTCGCCCGGCGCAAAAATCGGCACTTCTAAACTCGGCAAATTAGGAATACCGCCGGGAATAGGTGTCACTTCAACCTGGGGGGTGGGAGTAATTTCTCCGCTAAGAATAGTTAAATTAAAGCCCATACTGGCGGCCCGCAGACCTCCGACACTACAGAGAAAAAAATAACTGCTCAAACTGATAATTGTCAGAAAGCCGACGATAAGATTAATAATATGAAGGTGCCTGCAACGCCGGCGGATAAGATGATGATGATTTTTATTAAGCTTCTTCGGCGGCATAGTAAAATACTAAACAATAAAATAAATTGCTCTAATTACTCTAAATAATATCCGAGATTAGAATTCCTAATTAGTCTAATTATTTTAATTACTCTAAATAATACCCAATTAACTAAATCCCAAAATTTTACTGGTCATTTATTGTTGTTTTTCTTCTTGATCTTATTGACAATTGAATTAAAAATTAAATTTAATTCTTTGGCTTCTAACCAAAGGGGTCTTGCTT
>JAZDOD010000008.1:0-203461 GCA_043798995.1 bacterium | reverse complement strand
CACCAAATTTGTTCAATTGAAAAGATAAAATTTTATCGTTTATTTTTAATTTAAAGCTTTGTCCTGAATTTAAATGTTCAATTTCTTGGGGATAAAATTTTGCTTCATTTGTTAGGCCGTAGGTTATTGCCTGAGGTTTGACGTGGGATAATTCTTTTAATCTTAAATCATCATAATTTAAAAGAGCAAGGCCGTTGTTTGGAGCTTGTTTTATTAATTTTAAATATTCTTTAGCAATTTTATCCAGGCTGCCAAAATTATCTATATACTCGTTAGTAATATTAGTTATAGCCACAACTTCAGGTTTGATTAAAGTTAAGAGATAGTCCATGTCTTTTGGTTTGTCAATCGCTAATTCTAAGATAAGTTTTTCGGGAAATTTTTTATTCCCAAAAGCAATTTTTGGCGCCTCAAACAATAATAATTTAAGCCAGCTTAATTTTGACCCTTTATCTATCGTGATTCCCAAAATACTCATTGGCACGCCGATTTCCGCGTTATAATTTTTGGGGCTCATTCTAAGGCGAAATTTTTCTTCCAATGCTTTCAAAATTTCTTCTTTAACGACTTGCCTATAAGTACTGCCCGTTACAGCAATTATTGATGGCCTAAAACGATAAAGAGTAAATTTAGCTAAGCACCAAAGGTAATATTGTGCTATTTTTTTACCGATTTTTTTCATTTCTTTAATTTATTTTAGCTTATTTTAAAATAAGTTTCCAGCCGATCAAAGGCCTGATTAATAATTTCTTCTGAAACGCCAAAAGACATTCTAATGTGATTTTCTCCATTGGGCCCAAAGGCTATTCCGGGAACTGTTGCTACTTTAGCTTTTTCTAAAAGATTTAGAGAGAATTGCCATGAATCGGATGCATCAATTATTCGAGGAAAAACAAAATAAGCGCTTTCCGGTTTTTGGTAATTAAAGATATTGCTTAATCTGTCCAATCTATTGCAAATAAGCTCTCTTCGCTCCAAATAAACATTAAAATTAGCTTTAATAAAATTTTCAGTTTCTTCAAAAGCCGCTATGGCAGCAAATTGAGAAACTACCGGCGCGCAAGTCACCAGGCAGTCATGGACCTTTAGGATTTCTTGGCAGATTTCCTTGTCGGTATGTAGAAAACCGATTCTCCAGCCGGTCATAGCATAAGATTTGGAAAAACTAAAGACACGGATAATTCTTTTCCTGAATTCGGGAATTTGCGCCAGACTAAAAAATTGGTAGTCTTTTTTATAGACAAAATCTTTGTAAACTTCGTCGCTTATAATAAAAAAATTATTTTTTTAAGCCAATTTCCCTATTTTTAAAAGTTCTTCTTTTGGGTAAATTGTGCCGGTGGGATTATTGGGATTACAAAAAAGAAGCGCCCTGGTTTTTTTATTTATAATTTTTTTTAATTTTTCGACGTCAAAGGACCATTTTTTTTTTTCGTCCAAATAAACAAAAATCGGCACGCCACCCGCTAATTTTATCACTTCTTGGTAGGTAGTATAGCTTGGGCTGGGAATAATTACTTCATCTCCTGGATTGAGAATAGCAAGCAGTGTAGCGCTAATCGCTTCAATGGCGCCACAGGTAATGATAATTTCCTTGTCAAAATCATAAAACATTTTGTCTAAGGCTAATTTTTCTTCGACTAATTCTCGTAGTTGCGGCAGGCCAGGAGTTAAGGAGTATTTGGAAGTTTTATTTTGATTTATAGCTTCAATCGCCTTTTCTCTAACAACAAGAGGAGTTTCAAAGGAAGGTATGCCTTGCGCCAGGGAAATTACGCCGGGAATTTTAGAGGCTCGCAGTTCCATTTCTTTGATCGGTGAAAGGCGTAAATTTTTGCTTCTAAAATTAAATTCCATATTTAATCAAGGATAGATATATATTGATAACCCATTCTTTTTAAAAGAATGGGTTGTTGATAATTTGGATTGATTTTTTTTAAAAAATTGGCTACATTAAACAGTAAATCTATACTCTATGGGAGGGAGACCAAAACATGGAAGTTCCAGGGAGAACAAGAGTGGGGGGGAACATCGGAGACTTCGAACAGCTTATCTGCAGCTGTGGTCGTCAAAAAGCGCGACTTCCTGATGGCAGTTGGGCGTGTCCCATGTGTCATCGCAATCAGCTTTCCTTACTTCAAGAAGATCGAAGACATCCGCACAGGCGCCGCGCCCTGACCGAACTCTTCTCCGCTCAAGTTCTTTTGCCAGGGCATCGAGAGATGCTCTCGCAGATGGGGGCATTCAACGAAGACGAATTCTGAATCGTCTTTCCCGAGGCCGGTTTTTCTATAATCGGCCTTTTTTTATTATTTTTAAATCAAAGTATTTTTGTAAAACTTCGGGTATCAAAATAGAACCATCTTCTTGTTGGTAATTTTCCAAAATAACAAGAATCATTCTGCCGATGGCAAAAGCCGTGCCGTTTAAAGTGTGAACCAATTCGTTTTTACCGCTAACTTTGTTTTTATATCTGATATTAAGGCTTCTCGCTTGATAATCAATACAAGTTGAGGTGGAATGGGTTTCGCGATAGCGTCCCTCAGATGGCAGCCAAGTTTCAATATCATAAGTCCTGGCTGATGCCGTTCCTGTATCAGTGCTGCAGAGTTTTATTACTCGATAGGGGAGTTTTAACGCTTGCATTAATTTTTCTTCAATTGACAATAAAAATTGGTGTTCCTCGTCTGATTTATCCGGATTGGCGAAAGAAAACATTTCAATTTTATCAAATTGATGAACTCGCAAAATGCCTTTGGTATCCTTGCCATAAGAGCCGGCCTCGCGGCGAAAACAAGTAGAAAAACCGGCGTAGCGCAGCGGTAGCAATTCCTGCGGCAAAATTTCATTCATGTGATATGGACCTATTGATTGCTCTGAGGTACCAACCAGATAAAGATTATCTTTTGCTAAATGATAAACCTCCTCTTTGCCATGAGTTGTTAAAAATCCCATAGCAGCCATAGCGACTTCTGAAATCATTACTGGCGGCACCATTAATATAAAATTTTCTTTTCTTAAAATTTCAAAAGCTAATTGGACTAAAGCAAATTCCAGTAAAACTGCCTCATTTTTAAGATAACCAAAGCGGCTGCCGGCAACTTTAGCGGCACGTTCGGTATCAATTAAATCCAGCTCTTTGGCTAAAGTTAAATAATCCTTGGGTGAAAAATCTCTACCAGAGGCAGATCCGCCTGCCTGCGCAGGCAGGCCTTTGGCGGAAAATTTAGGCGGTTTGCCAACTACTTTAATAACTTCGTTATCTTGATCATTTTGGCCAATTTTGACATCGTCTCGTAAAATATTGGGCAATTCCAATATTAACTCATTAAACTCTTCTTCAACTTTTTGCAATTTTGGATTTAATCCCTTTATTTTTTGAGCAATCTTTTTCATCTGACTGATTTTCTTTTCCTTTTCCTTGCCTCGGGCTTTGACTATCGCCTGATTGGCCTGATTTTGATTAGCTCTTAAAGATTCAATTTCTTGCAAGATTTCCCTTCTTTTTTTATCAATTAACAAGATTTTCTTTAAATCAATTTTTGAGCCTCTTTTTTTAAGGTTTTCGGAAATTTTTTTAGGATTGTCGCGGAGTAATTTAATGTCAATCATAGTTTTGAAGATTTATATTTTTCTGGGCAATAAGGATTAAGCCGTATAATTTTAGTTTTTCTTAAACCAAATTGATTCAATTTTTCTTTAAGCTTGTCGGTAAAATGAGTTTGATCGTAACCCAAGCAAACAATATCAGGCTTATGTTTAGCAATAATTTTATATTTATCCCTTAAATAACCAGGTAAAACTTTTTTGGCTAATTTGGTTTTTTTTATGACCCCCAACCTCTCTTTTTCCTTATTTTTAGGCAGATGCCCCTTAATTTTCAAAACAGTTTTATCTCGTGCCAATATAATCGTTAATTTGCCGTATTTTTTAGCTTGTTGCAAAAAACTTTTATGACCTTTATGAAAAATATCAAAAGTCCCAAAAACCATTACTTTTTTCATATTGTAAATTATAACAAATTTATAAAAAAAGTCGAGGGTGATTTTCCTCGACTGTCTTAACTGACTTCCTTTTTATGTTTTTGTACAAACTCGTTCTAAAGCGCTCCAACTAATAATGGCTTCAGAACCGCATTTTGGACACCTTTTTGAGTATTTTTTATTAATTTCAATCTGCATTTCTTCCAAGGCACTGAGGTTGCCAACCTCTCCGCATTGAAGACATCGCCAGTCTGGGGAAGGTGGAATTAATTCTATCTTTTTCATTTTCTCCTCCTTTTCACTTTAAATATTAAAAAACATTTTATTTTTTGGGCCTTAATGTCGGAAATAAAATTATTTCCTTAATGTTATGATTATTGGTCAAAAGGGCTACTAGACGGTCAATGCCTATCCCCTCGCCCGCAGCTGGCGGCAGGCCGTGTTTTAAGGCCTCAATAAAATCAGAATCAATCATCTGCGCTTCTTCATCGCCAGCGGCGCGCAGTTTTTGCTGCTCAAGAAAACGACGTTCCTGTTCCAAGGGATCATTTAATTCAGAAAAAGCATTGCCAAGTTCAAGGCCGCCGCCAACCAGAAGTTGAAATCTTTCAACATAATTCGGCCTACCGGGGATTTGTTTGGCCAAGGGTGAAAGTTCTATTGGGTGGTTAATGATAAAAGTTGGCTGAATAATTTTTGGTCGGACATATTCTTTGTAAAGTTCATCAATGATTTTGCCTTTACCCCAGGATTTTTCAATTTTTAAACCTTTCTTTTTGGCAAATTTAGCTAATTCTTCTTTGGTTTTTATTTTGTCTATATCCAGGTCAATTTCTTTTATTAAAGTTTGGCGGAAATCAAGCCGCGGGTAAGGCGGTTTAAAATTTATAACTTTCCCCTGATACTCAATTGATAAAATCTTTTCAAGCTTCTCTAATAAATAAACCATTAAATCCTCGGTCAAGGATATAAAATCATTATAATCGGCATAGGCCTGATAAAACTCAATTTGGGTAAATTCAGGGTTGTGGGCCCAATCAATGCCTTCATTGCGGAAGCATTTCCCGATTTCATAAACTTTTTCCATCCCGCCTATTACCAGGCGCTTAAGATAAAGTTCGGGCGCAATCCTTAAATAAAAATTAGTTTTCAAACTATTATGATGAGTTATAAAAGGCCGGGCATTAGCGCCGCCGGGAATTGGCTGAAGAATCGGCGTTTCTACTTCGTAAAATCCGCGTTCGTCAAAAAAACTTCGCAAAAGTTTAATCACTAAACTTCTAATTTTAAAGAATTTCTTAACCTCTGGATTAGCAATCATATCTAAATAACGCTTGCGATATCTAATTTCAATATCGCTTAAACCATGCCATTTTTCCGGCAGAGGTAAAAGGGCCTTGGCCAGCAAGGTAAATTTTTCAACTAAAAGAGTTTTCTCTCCCTTATGGGTGGTAAATAATTTTCCCTGAACTTCAATAAAATCACCGATATCAACTAAATCTTTTAAAAAATCGTAGAGGGATTCGCCCAAGGTGTCTTTTTTAAAATATAACTGAATTCTGCCGGTTTCATCCTCAAGATGAGCAAAGCTTGATCCGCCGTGAAGACGAACGCTGCGTAATCTACCGCTTAAAATTATCGTTTCTTGCGCTTGACTTAATTTATCAAAATTTAAAACTATCTTTTCAATAGGCTGCCTTTTATGAGAAACTTGAGACGGATAAGGCAAGACGCCCTTGGAAACTATTTTCTTTAATTTAATTAGCCGGTCTTTTTCTTCATCAATCATAAAAAATTTAATAAGGTTATAGGATTTTTCTGATATTATCCTACCTTATTTTAGCTAAAAAGTCAAAAACAAAACATAGCCCCTTATCTTTGAGCTATGTCTTATTTTTATGATAAAAAGGATTAACTTATCTCTAAAATTTTATACTTAACTTTGCCTTTGGGGATTATTATTTCCACTTCATCACCGACTTTTTTACCTATTAATTCTTTGCCTAACGGCGATTCATTAGAAATTTTTCCCTGGGTCGGATCGGCTTCATTAAAACCGGTTATCGTGTATTCAACGTCATTGCCGTTTATTTTTAATTTAATTTTTGAACCAATATTTACGGTTTGCTTGTTATTATGATTTTCCACTACTACTGCTTTAACTAATAATTCTTCCAGTTCCTGAATTCTGCCCTCAACAAAACCTTGTTCTTCTTTAGCGTCGGCATAATCAGCGTTTTCTGAAAGATCGCCTAATTCTTTGGCTCGCTGAATTCTTTCAATTAATTCTTTCCTTTTAACATTTTTTAATGAACTCAGTTCTTCCTTTATTTTTTTAAGACCTTCATTGGTCACAATAATGTCCGCCATAATTTTTGTTTTTTAGATTTAATTTATTGGATTAAAGTTATAAACAATTGAGAGTATTTTAAGGTTTTTTTTATCTGCTGTCAAATTTAAAGGGTGCGACTGTGGATAAATCCTTGAAAGATGAAACTTTCTGGGTGTGGGGTTTTATTAAGCTCCACGGTCGGGTTGAGAAAAATACCAGTTCAAAACATCATAAGCGATTGGCACAGAAACACTGCTGCCTTCCCCCCCTTCTTCAACTAAAACCGTAATCACAATTTCCGGATTTTCATAAGGCGCAAAGCCGGTAAACCAAGCTTGGGGCAATTTATTCTCAGCCCATTGAGCAGTACCCGTCTTGCCGGCGACTTTTATTTTTAATGAACCGAGGGAACGTGCGGAACCGCTGGTAATTGTTTGTCTCATGCCTTCGGCCACAATTCGCAAATTTTCTTTGCTGATAAAATTTTGTCTAATGATTGCCGGATTGATTTTTTTAATTATCTCTCCGTTTGGATCAGTAATATTTTTAACTAAATACGGCTGATAAAGCGTGCCTTGATTGGCAAAAACGGCCGTATAGATTGCTACCTGGAGCGGCGTCACCGAAATATCGCCTTGGCCAATAGCTAAATGATAAGTATCGCCAATATACCATTTTTCGCCCTTTGTTTTTTCTTTCCAAAAAGCCGTGGCTAAAAAACCGGTTGCCTCACCCGGTAAATCAATGCCCAAAGTCTGATTAAGGCCAAAAAGGGAGGCATAATAATTAATTTTATCAACGCCAAGACCTTGAATATTCTGATACCCTCCGCCGACAGCATAAAAAAAGGTATTAATTGATTCGGCAAGGGCTTTTTTAACATTACAGTAGCCATGACCGCCGGCTTTCCAATCTGGGAAAAACCATTGACCTATGCGGATACCGCCTGTGCTTAAAACAGTGGTATTTTCATTAATATTTTTTTCCTCTAAGGCGGCGGAAGCAATAATTGGTTTTATGGCTGAGCCCGGAGGATAACTGCCCATCAGCGGCCTGTTAAAAAGGGGTAAATCTGGATTTTCTGAAATTTTCTTAAACTTCTCAGGACTAATGCCTATGGCAAATTCATTATTATCAAACAGTGGAAAACTTGCCAAAGCCAAAACCTCGCCCGTTTTCGGATTTAAAATAACAACGGCTGCTTTTCGTTTATTAATCTTTTTTAAATGGCTGGTTACGACTTCTTCCATTTTCTGCTGCAGTTTTTGATCAATTGAAAGAATTAAATTATTGCCAGCTACCGGCTCTTGCTGGGCAATAACCTTTTTTTCGCGGCCTAAAGCATCAACCTCAATTTGAGTTAAGCCCGGAACTCCCCTTAACTGCTTTTCGTAATAAAATTCAAGGCCGGTTTTGCCTATATAATCGTTAAATTCATAGTCGGGATGACTTTTTAACTCTTCTTTATTAATGCGTCCGGTGTAACCCAACGCATGAGCCAAGCTCTTGGTTGTTAAATAATCTCTGACGCTAGCAGTGTTTAAATCAAAGCCTGTTAATTTTTTTTCTTCAATGCTAAATCTAATTGCTTTCAGCTGATCTACATTTTCTTCAATAATAGTTGGTTCGTAAAACAAATCTTTTTCAATTGAATTAATTTTTTGCTTAAGTTCGGCCGGATCTTTTTCCAAAATTAAAGCTGCTTTGTCAATTATTTCTTCTTTTTTTGCCTCTTCTTTGGGTAAATTAGCTAAAGTCACGGCGATTGAAAAATTAGGCACATTCTTGACTAACTGATTCATTTGCTGATCATAAATAATACCCCGCTTAGCTTCGATGACTTTGTTTTTTATCCGGTTGCCTTCAGCTAAACCTCGGTAATGATCGCCTTTAATTATTTGTAAATAAAAAACTCGGCTAAAAATAATCAAAAGTCCTATGAGAATCAAAAAAAACAGCCTTTTAAGCTTTTTTATGCCGATTGGCAGTTTAATAAAACCAGCCCCTTCGCTTGGTGAGTCAAAAGGCACTTCATCAATAATTGAATCCCGGTAAAACGAACTTTCGGCCGAATCCTCACTATATTCAATTTCTTCTGCTTGAATTTTTTGTGATTTTCGTTTCATTTAAAATAAAGTTTGATTTTAAAAAGAGTGGGTTTGAACAAAACTAAAAATAAAGAAAAAACAACTGAATTTAGAGCAATCTGCCAAATAAAATTTAGGGGAGTTAAACTGTCAAAATCAACCTTGCTTTCAAAAAAATAAAAGAAATATTTAACCGCGACCAACGCGATATCAAAAAACAAAAAACTGATTAAAGCTATCACTAAATAACCTAAAAATGTTTTGGGATTAAAAATTTCAGAGGAAAAAAATTTTACTCCCACTAAAATCAAGATAAAAAGACAGCTTACTGCGGGAAAAGGCGCCAAAGAAAATGAATCAAAAATTAAGCCGGTCAATATCGCCCAAAAAAAAGCGATTCGGTAATTAAAAAATAAAGCGGTAAAAATAACTATTATTAAAGCCAAATCTAAATTAGCCAAAGGATAAAAAAACGGTAAAAAACTAATCTCAAACAAAGCAACTAAAAGAATTAAAATTAAATTAAAAATAAAATTAAACATTTGGTCAATTTGACTTAATAATTGTTACCAAGCTTAAATTAGCTAAATTGGCAGCTGGCTTAAGAGTAACATTTTGAAATAAATCATTTGATTCGGTATTAATTTCTTCTACTTTTCCAATTAGCAATCCCTTGGGAATTCCTTTTTCCAGTCCTGAAGTAACTATCAGATTGCCAACATCTATTTTTTTATCTAAAGGAATAAGATTAATTTTAAGACTTAAGCCATGGCTTCCCTCAACTAATCCTTGCAAATTTTCATTGTCCAAAATCATAGCCGCAATTTTTACCTGACTGTCGGTAAGAAGCGCTAAATAAGAAATGTTTTCCTCAACACTAATAATCTGACCAACTAAAATTCCCTCCCCGATTATAACGGCGCTACTTTCGCTAATGCCTTGAGCCCGGCCTTTGTCTAAAATCAAAATGGATGAAAATGTTAAAGGATCGCGTCCGATGATATTAGCCACTACTATTTTTTCATCTTTTTTTTCCTCAAGTAAATAATTGTTGGTTGTCAAAAAATTGAGGGTCTTTCGAAGCTCTTTATTTTCTTCTTGCAAAAGTTTGAGTTGAGCGGTTGCCAGATTCTCTTTAATATCACAATCATTGGCCGGAGGAACTCCGCCCCTAACTTTTATTAAAAAAAGGGCTGTTTTCTCCTGAAGCGGCAAAAATAAATTGATGAGCCAGTTTTTTGGCAAATCAAAAAAATGAAAATAATTTAAAAAAATAAGCAGTCCCAAGGCTGCTGCTGCCAAAATTATCTTTTTGGCTTTTAATTTAAACATAATTCACCTATTTTATTTTTGTAAAAATATTTCTATTAATCGACATTAAATTGTCCAGTAAAGATTTATCTTCTAGAATAATGCCGGTGCCCCGGACCACGCAGGTTAAAGGATCGTCGGCGACATAAACCGGAATTTTAACCGCTTCGGAAATAAAATAATCCAAACCGCGAAGCATAGCTCCGCCGCCGCAAAGAATAATCCCCCGCTGGTAAATATCCGCTACTAATTCCGGCGGAGTTATTTCAATGGTTGATTTTATTTCTTCAGCGATGATTTTAAGCGATTTCATAATTGCTTCTCGAATTTGGTCCTCACTAACGGTAATTTCTTTCGGTAAGCCGGTAATTAAATCACGGCCGCGGATTGTCATCTCGGCTTTATTTTTGGTTGGCAAAGCCGAACCGATTTTAATTTTAGCATCCTCGGCCATTGTTTCACCCAATAAAATATTAAATTCTTCCTCGGCATACTGAATAATATCGCGATTCAATTTATCCCCGGCGACTTGCAAAGTCCGATAAGTCACAATTCCTTCCAGGGAAATAACGGCAATTTCCGTGGTTCCGCCGCCTAAATCAACGACTAAATTACCGATTGCTTCGTTAATCGGCAACCTTGCTCCCAAAGCCGCGGCCATTGCTTCATCAACTAAATAAACCTCGCGGGCGCCGGCGGAAACTGCTGAATCTTCAACCGCCTTTCTTTCTACCTCAGTAATGCCTAAAGGAACGCCGATTACCACCCGCGGTCTGGGTAAAAGCGTAAAGCCCTCCTGATGGACTTTATCAATAAAAAAATGAAGCATTTTTTCCGTAGCTTCAAAATCAGAAATAATTCCGCCAATAAGCGGCCTAGTCACAATAATATGGGGCGGCGTTCGGCCAAACATTTTTTTAGCTTGCTCCCCAATAGCAATAATTTTATCGGTTCGATTATTCACCGCCACGATTGAGGGCTCATTAATTACAATGCCGCGGCCAGAAACATACACTAAAGTATTGGCTGTTCCCAGATCAATGCCTAAACTTTTAGAAAACTTGCCTAAAAATTTATTTAACATATATTTAAAAACTTTGAAAGTTGATTCATCTTTACTAAATCAACTTCTTTCTTGTCTCGTTTCTTTACTTCAACACAATCCTTATCCAATGTTTTTTTGCTGATTACCAAGCGCCAAGGAAGGCCGATTAAATCAGCTTCGGCAAATTTCTCGCCGGCTGATATTTCTCGATCATCATATAGAACTTCAAGGCCTTCTTTTTGTAAATTATCATATAATTTTTGAGCTTCTTTTTGGGTTTCCTGCTTATCTAAAACAATTAAATGAACTAAAAACGGCGCTACTTCACTTGGCCAAATCATGCCTCTTTCATCATGAAAAATTTCTATAATTGTTCCCATTACTCGAGATGGACCAATGCCATAACAACCCATAATCACCGGTTTTTCCGAACCATCGCGATCTTTAAATTTTAAATCAAACGCCTCTGAATAGCGCGTGCCTAATTTAAAAATATTACCCACCTCAATAGCTTTAGCTTGTTTAAACTCTTGACCGCCGCATTCAGGACACTTAGAAAATTCATCTTTGATTTCTTTATTAATTGCCCGTTCGCAATTAGGACAAATATAAATTATATCTTCGCCGGCCTCGGTCGTAGTTTGAAATTCATCCGAATATTTAGAAAAAGCGCCGCCACTGGCTAAAGTCAGATAAGTTTGATCCAAAAGACCTGAGCGTTCAAAAATTTTAAAATAGGCTTTAGTCGCTTTTTTATAATAATCATCTAAGTCGCTGGCCGTAGCATGAAAAGAATAAAGATCTTTCATAATAAATTCTTTAGTGCGGAGCAAGCCGGATTTAGCGCGAAGTTCATCCCGCAATTTATCCTGAATTTGATAAACATATTTAGGCAAATCCTTGTATGAACCAATATGTTTTTTGACCAAGGGCGTAATTATTTCTTCGTGGGTCCAGCCCAAACCATACTGCCGACCGGAGCGGCTTTTGACTTTAAACATTTCCGGAACTTCCCAACGACCGGTTGGCAGCCAAGATTCCTTGGGATGAAGCGCCGGCATTAAAATTTCCTGCCCGCCGATAGCATTTATTTCTTCCCTGATGATATTTTGAATTTTGGCAAGAACTCTTAGTCCCAATGGCAAAAACGAATAAATGCCGGCTGATAATTTATCAATGAAACCGGCTCGGATTAAAAGTTTGGCGCTGGTGCTTATCTCGTCTTTAGGGTCAACTTTACTTGTTTTGGTGAAAAGTTCGCTTTGTTTCATAAGTGTTAAACTATTTTAACTTAAAAAAGAAAGCTTGTCAATCGTTAAAAAAGCCAGATTTAATCTGACTTTAAGTATCGCATTCCTCATAAAATTAACTCAAAAAAAATTTGACAATTTATGAAAAGCATTTAAAAACTGACTCTGAAAACGACTCAAATCGCGGAAAGTAATAAGCAAAATCAAAATCATCAAAATAGCAAAACCAATATTATGAACTAAGCTTTCTATTTTCTGACTAACAGCTCTGCCCCTGATTTTTTCAATAATAATAAAAAGGACTCTGCCGCCGTCTAAAGCCGGAAACGGCAAAAAATTAATAATTGCCAAATTAAGCGAAAGAAGAGCTGTAAACTGTAAAATATAAATCAAACCTAAATTAACCATCTGGCCGGTCAGAGCGGCAATGCCAACCGGACCTGCTACCTCCACGGCCAAAGGATGACCGATAATTAAACCTTTGATTGCCTCATAAAAAGCCAAAATAATGGTGACGATTAAATTTATGGTGGTTATAAAACCTTTATAAATTGCTATATACCAAGGATAACTGACCAAAGCGGTTTCGGCCAAAGAAATTCCAACTCCGACTATTTGTTCCTGATTAATAGTTAACTTTTCGGGCGTAACTTCCTTATTTAAAATTTCACTGCCTCGTTTAATTGTCAGATTAACTGTCTGACCCTCGTTTTTAGCCATTTTCTCCTTAAGCTGGCTAATATTTTCAATTTTTTCTCCGTTAAAAGCCTGAATTACATCAGCCATTCTTAAATCCGCCTTTTTAGCCGGTGAATCCAAGAGAATATTAACATCATAAATCTGAACTTGTTTATTTGTCACCAGGGCATATTTATCTGGGCCATTATCAATTATCTGGGGCAGGCCGATCATAAAACCTATGGAAACAAGGATAATTGTCAAAAGCGCGTTCATAGTGACGCCGCTGGCTAAAATTAAAGTACGCTGCCAGATTTTTTTTGAAGCAAAACTGTCCGGCTCATTCGCAAGCTCGCCGTCTTGACCTTTAATTTTAACAAAGCCGCCCAACGGCACCCAATTTAAAGAATAAGTTGTTTCACCTCTCTTAACGCTTAGGGCTCTGGGTGGGAAACCAATGCCAAACTCTTCCACCGCCACTCCCATTTTTTTGGCGACAATAAAATGTCCTAGTTCGTGAACGAAAACTAGGAGAGACAAAATTAAAAGAAAAACAATAATTGTCAAAAGCATTTTTTATTTAAATTAATACTTTTAAAAACCAAGATTAGCTAATTTCGGTTTAGTTATTTATCTAAACCACACTACTTTAGATTGTTAAAATTTCCTCTTTTTTCTTTTCTCCCGATTCCTCAACCTTGTTAATGTAATTTTTAGTGATAGTATCCAGTTTTTCCAAAAGGCGGAATTTATCATCTTCGGTAACCTCTTTATTTTTTTCCGCAGTTAAAATTCTGCCGCGAATTTCATCTCTGACTGCCCGGATAGCAACGCGCGTAGCTTCTAATTTTTGGCTTAAAACTTTAACTAAATTTTTGCGGTTCTCTTCAGTTAAAGGCGGCATAATTACTCGCAGTAAATTTCCCTCATTTCTGACTGTTGCTTCTAAATTGGTTTGGGCCAATTGTTTCTCAATCTCTTTAATAACAGTCTTGTCCCAGGGCTGAATCATTAATGATTTTGCTTCGGCTACGGTAATAGTAGCTAATTGTTTAAGCGGCGTTTTGGTATTATAAGCCTCAACTAAAATATTTTCAACCAAAGCGGGGCTGGCTCGCCCAGTTCTAACGGTAGAGAGTTCTTTTTTAAGATGCTCAAGATTTTTTTCAAATGAATCTTTATAATCTTCAAGATTAATCATAAAATAAAATGTAATTTTTTAAAACCGCTATTTTTGAGGCGGAACTTTTAAAATAAGATAAAGTGTTTTGTTATTAATTGGATCAAGATAAAGTCCGGCAGGCGGTTTGGTGGTTGGCAATTTTTTAGTGGTCCAATTCTTGCCGCCATCAATACTGCGATAAAAGGTGGTGTTAGTGACATAATATAATTCCTTGTCATTGGTTGGATTAACCGCCACTGCCTTAATCACTGCTTTGCCGGCCGGATTAAGAAGTATCACGGTTGCCCAAGTTTGTCCGCCGTTTTCGGATTTAATTATGCCGTAATCAGAAGCATAAATCAAGCTATTGGCTTTACTGGGATTAAAAATTAAAGCTCGATAGGTAGAATTACTCACGGGTAAAGAATTGTTTTTGCATTCTTTTTCACTGCCTTCGCAGGTAAAGGCCAATGGTTTATCTAAACCGGTTAAGCCGCCATCGGTTGTTTTAAAAATTCCTTTTCTTTCCGTTGGCAAATAAATAACATTATTGTCACTGGGATCTATAAGGATATTAACTATTTTATTTCCCAGCGGTTTAGTGTTAAGCAGGTGCCAACTTAATCCTTGATCCGCGCTTTTATAAATATAACCCAAGGAGGTGCCGGCATAAATTACTTTTGAATCGCTGGGAAGAATTGCCAAAGACGTAACGCTCTGATCTTCTTTTTCTTTTAAATAAAAAACCTTTTCCCAACTGCGGGTGCAATCAATGGTTTTTAAAACCGTAACATTTTCTTCATTAGCAACATAAAGAGTGCATTTATCTTTTGGGTCAATGGCCAAAGCTTGGATAATTCCCTTGTTTAAACTAAGGGACTGCTGCCAGTTTTCTCCTGAATTGTAACTATAATAAAGCCCGGCGCCCTCGGTTGTTAAATAAATCGTTTTTAAGTCACTGGGATCAAAATAGATTGCCAAAACGCTGGTGTTAGCTAAACTGCCGGTTCTGGGAAAACCGGCTACGCCGACATCTTGAACCCATTTATTGCCCTTATCCACTGATTTATAAATACCGGCATCTGAAACAGGCGTTTTGCTCTGTTGGCCGTCACAGCCAGCCAAAGCCAAAGTACTTAAAGCCAAAATTAAAACAAAGGTTATTTTTTTCATAATTTTTAAAAAATTAAAACTAAATTTTCTAAAATTAGTTTAGGGTTGATATTTTGTTTAAGATTATTTTTTGCTCGCTCAATTGCCGAAAGCCAATTTAAAATTAAGCCTTGATTAAATTTAATGTTTTCCATCTTTTTAATTAAAAACTGGTTGGCAACAAATTGCGTTGACATATTTTTTATTAAAATAATATCTCTTAAAACCAGGGTCCATTTATTAAGCAAATCCTCTAAAACCAAAATATTATTATCGCTTTCATTTTTAAAATTTATTATCTCATTGACTGCTTTAAATCTTTCGGTTAAATTTTGATTAATTAAATCTAAAAATAATTCGGTTTGCTGATTATGTTTTTTAAATAAATCCTGATTGTTTAAAAATTTAATCGCGACGCCTGGCCGACCCTGCGAAAAATTAGCCAAAGTCTGGCTTAAATTGGATTTAGCTGAAAAATTCAAAAGATAATCAGCAATTTCTTTTTTAGTTACGGGCAAAAATTGGATTGTTTGACAACGCGATTTAATAGTCGGCAAAATTTTATCAGGCTCGTTGGCGATTAAAATCAAAATCGTTTTTTTCTCCGGTTCCTCCAAAGTTTTAAGAAGCGCATTTGATGCTCCCTCGCTTAAACACTCGGCCTCGTTAATAAGGGCAAATTTGTAAGAATTTAAAAAAGAGGAAGTGGCTAAACTTTTTTTAAGCGGCCTTATTTGTTCAATGCTGATATTTTTTCTGATTTTACCTGATTTATCAGTTTCTTTTTTTATAATAAAAATGTCTGGATGAAAACCGCTTTTTAATTGCCGGCAATGAAGGCACTGCCCGCAGGGTCTTTTTATCCCCTGGCAAAGAACATTAGTAATTAAAAGCTCGGCCATTTTTTTCTTGCCAAGATGTTTAGGACCGGTAAAAAGATAAGCGTGCGATAAATTCTGATTAAGAATTGATTTTTCCAGAAAATGAATGATGTTTTTGTGACCGATAATCGGCCAATCAAATGTCAATTTATTATCGGTCAAACTTTTTTTATGATTGATCTTTTTTTGATTCAAAGTCATAAGAAAATGTTTTGTCTTTCAAACTTCATCTTAACAAAATTTAGGCAAAATTGCAAACTTTTAGCTTGTTATAACCTTAAGGGTCTCCTGGGCGCATTTTTGCCAATCAAATATCTTAATCCGCTCTTCGGCGCGCTTGACTAACTCATTCTTTAACTCTTTATCTGACAGTATTTTTTTTATGGCCTGAGCGATGGTAAAACTATCATTAGGATCAACAGTCAAAGCCGCTTGGTCGGCTATTTCAGGGCAAGAAGCAACGTTAGAAGTCACTACCGGCACACCGCTAGCCATAGCTTCAACAATCGGAATGCCAAACCCTTCGTAAAAAGAAGGAAAAACAAAAACCTCGGCCTTTTTCAAAAGTCCGGTCAAAATCCGGTCATTAAGCCAGCTGGTTAAAATAATCCGCGAGGTTACCCCGCTTTTTTTAATTTCCTCTTCAATTTCTGAAAAGCCCAGACCACCTTGGCCGACTAAAACTAATTGCAGAGAAAAAAACTCCGGCTCTTTGGCTAAAGTTGAAAAGGCCTTGACGATGTTCAGCGTGTTTTTCTTTTTTTCCAACCTGCCGATCGAAAGGATAAACGGTTTTTTAATTTTTAATTTAGTTAAAATACTCTGGCTAATTGATGGCGATTTGTCTTTCTGATAAAGCTGATTGTAGCCATTATAAATAACTTCAATTTTATTTTTGTCTGCCTGATAAACATCAATTAATTCCTCTTTGGTAAAATTGGAAACGGCGATAATTTTAGTTGCCTTTTTTAAAGCGAATTTAGTTGAAAAACGAAGATAGCGCCGGGCAAAGTTGCTATAATATTCGGGAAATCGTTCAAAACCAATATCATGAACGGTGGTGATGACTTTTTTAGGGCAAATTATAGGCAACGCTTGAGCCGGCACAAACAAAACATCCGGCGGCCGCATTAGCATCTCTAAAGAAAGCCGTCCTTGCGTCCAAAATTTGTTAATCGGCCAGCCAAGGACTTTGATTTTAAAATTAGCGGGCAATTCCGTAAATTCTTCTTTCAGGGGTTCGCGGCAATAAAGTAAATACTCGTTAAGGGGGTCAATTTTCGCCAAATTCAAAATCAGATGGTGAGTATACCATTCAGTTCCGGTTTTGTGGTGACGATTTAAAGGCGAAGCATCAACACCGATGAGCATAATTTTAAATTCTAAATTCAAAGCACGAAATCCTAAACAAATTCCAAATAATAAATTCCAATTTTCCAAAAGGTTTGTGATTTTTAATTTTGGGATTTAAATATTGTTTCGAATTTCTGATTTAGGATTTTGGATTTAATTTAAGTGGTGTTTCTCTTTTATAATTCTCTCCGCTTCTTTGTATTTTTTAACCTGCGGGGAAAAGGGCAAAAATTTATAAAAAAAACTGGGCAGCCATTGGCTCATGCCTTTTTGGCGCGGTGTAACCTGAAAAAGAATTTCCGAAAGCCATAAACCGGTTTTGCCTTTTTCTAAAAGCATGAGCCACAAATCCCAATCCTGCAGACGCCTGATTTTTTCATCAAATCCGGGAAAATCAACGCGACGAAGAAGCGAAGTAGTATGAATATAATTCATTTTTTTTAATTTTTCTGCATCAAACGGCCAAAGTTTGAAAGTTTTCCAGCCGAATTTAAATGAGCAGTAAACATAACTCTTGTCAAGATTGGTTTGCAGAGCATTTGCCATTTTTTCTAACATTGAGGGTTCCATCGCTATATCAGCGTCGCAAAATAAAAAATATTCCCCTTTTGCTTCTTGGGCGCCGCGATTGCGCGCCGGATTGGCTCCTTGATTTTCTTGGTTAATAATCTTGAATCCTAAATCTTTATTCTTTCCGCCAGAGGCGGATCCGCCTCTGGCGGAAAATCTTCTTTTATATTTTTCCAAAACTTCTGAAGTTTCATCGGTTGAGCCATCATTAACCACAATCACTTCAAAATCCTGAAAAGTTTGCGTCAAAATACTATCCAAACATTTAGCCAATTCTTTGGCGTGTTGATAAGTTGGGATAATGATACTAATTTTGGGATTTGACATATTCAATTTATCATCCTAAATTTATTTTTAGATTAGAGGTGTCATCCTGAACTTGATTCAGGATCTCTTTTCTTGTTATAATAATCTTAACTCAATTAAACCAACAAATCAACTAACCCTTGCTTTATAAAACATCATGAAATTCGTATATAATACAAATAAAGGTCGTTTATACAAAAACAATTCGCATAATAACGAGTTATTAACTATTAATTTTACAAAAACTATGACAAAACATTTTAATTTTAAAATTTTTTTTCTTCTATGCTTCTCTTGTTTTTTCACGGTAACAGATAATGCAAATGCTGCCAGTCTGGCTAGTGAATTAAGTGGCAAAATATTATTACAAGTAGAACAACATGGCGAAGCTTGGTATGTTAATCCTGCTAATGAAAAAAGATATTTTATGGGTCGGCCAAATGATGCCTTTAATTTAATGAGAACTTTAGGAATTGGAATAAGCAATAATGATTTAAGCAAGATCCAAATAGCCAATGAAAATCTTCAAGGTAGTGATAATGATCAAGACGGTCTATCTAACATGATAGAAGATTCTCTAGGCACAAATAAAAATATTAAAGATACAGATGGCGATGGGTATACCGATAAAGAAGAATTGTTAAGTGGAAATAATCCTAATGGAGCGGGAAATATAAATATTGATAATAATTTTTCTGAAAAACAAAAAGGTAAAATATTATTACAAGTAGAACAACATGGCGAAGCTTGGTATGTTAATCCCAATGATAGAAAAAGGTACTTTTTAGGCAGGCCAGATGACGCGTTCAGGATAATGAGAAATTTGGGCTTAGGCATAACTGATGAAAACTTAAATAAGATCAAATCTAGTGATGACGGCTCATTTATTCAGATCTTATTTCCCAACAATGATGTTATAATTTATGAGCAACCTTTCTATGTTACCGGACGAATATCAGATGATTGCGATAAAATTGTAGCCACCGCCAAGAATACTGAACACAATATTAATGATGTCTATACTTTACAAAATTACCATCGGGGAAATACAACTTTTAGCTATGGAATCCAACATAAATGGAATAACTTAGATGTAGGTAAAAATGAATATAAAATTACTGCCTTTTGCGATGATGGCAAACGAGAGGCAACGATTAGCATTTTCTTTGAAGCAGGCGGCGGTACAGAAATGGGCAAACCGGTTATCTACCTCTATCCAAAAGCAGAACAACAAGTATTTGTTTTGCCACAGCCAGAAAATGGAGTTACAATTTCTGAGCCTGAACTTGAAGATGGCTGGAATGTTACAGCTTATCCAGACGGAACAATTGTAGACCAATTAGAAAATGTCTGGCCTTATTTATTTTGGGAAGGCTATAGTGCTCTAAAGACGCCTAAAGAGGGATTTCTTGTTCACCAAAAAGACTTAAATAGTCTTTTTGACGATAAACTTTCTCATTTAGGTTTAATTAAAAAAGAAATTGCGGATTTTAAGGAATACTGGTTAAAACAATTAAATGAGGATAAATATTATTTTATCTCTTTCGTTCCACAATCAGAATTAGATAAACATGCTCCTATTTTGGTTGATCCAAAACCAGATACAGTAATTCGAGTATTCTTTGACTACCAAGTACTGGATACTCCTATTGATTTCACCGAACAAATGCTTGAAAAAGGACCGGAACGAAATGGATTTACCTTAATTGAATGGGGCGGAAGACTATACTAATTACAATTATTTCGGGTATTCTATGTATTGCTGTAATTATTTTTAGTCTGCTTAATTGGAATAGATCAGAACAATTTAGTCATGGAATTACCGTACCGGTAGCTTACGGTTCTCCTGCTTTATGGGACCGTATTTTAGCAGAGCCCGGCATAATAGCTGTGCCGGGCTCAACTCGTGCGGTTATCCTTCCGCATCATTTGATTACAGCGCCAGAACTAACAAAAATTTATCGCAGCTTATCAGAGCAATTTCAACCGAAAGTAGTTATATTAGTTGGCCCCAATCATTTTGAAAAAGGCGAGCAAAATATCCAAACTTGTAACAGCACATATACTACCGTTCGGGGAGATTTAAAAACAACCCCAAAGATTGTTCAAGAAGTGACCCAAAAAAATTTAGCTGCTATTAATTGTCAATCATTTGAAAAAGAACATAGCATATATGCGCACGCGACATTCATAAAAGAATTTTTCCCAACTGCTGAGTTTGTTCCTTTCACCCTAAAAGTAGATACTTCTGATAAAGAAATTGACCAGTTGGCTTTATATATGAATTTATTAGCTGATAAGCAAGATATTTTAGTAATTGCCAGCGTTGACTTCTCGCATTATATGCCATATTCGGTCGCAGATTTTCATGATCAATCCTCATTTACGGCCATACAAAACTTTGATTATGATGAACTTAAGTCTATTGAAGTAGATTCACCAGCATCTTTACGAGCGATAACTCGTTGGGCAGAAAAAGAAAATCTCATGAATGTTTCATTGTTAAATCATACCAATAGCCAGGACTTTTTTTTCCAACAAAAACCTGAGCAAACAACTAGCCATCTTTACATTTCTTTTTCTTCAGGGGAAAAAAAACAATCTCCACAAATTAGTCTGCATTTTTTTGGCGATGCCATGTTTGATCGAAAAATTGCTTCTCTGCTGGGGGCTGAAGATATTTTGTCTACGATCGCCGGACAAGAAGAACGATTTTTCAAAGGCAATAATTTTAATATTCTAAATTTAGAAGGAGTTTTAAGTTATCAAAAAAAAGCACAAAATAAACCAGTGATTTTTCGCTTTAATCCTGAGCAAGTATTGCCATTACTGAAAAAATATAGGTTCAACCTTCTTAATCTGGCTAATAACCATACCTTAGACTATTTTTTAGCAGGTGATGAAGATACTCGAAATTTTCTAAACAAAGCAAATATTCGGTCATTTGGGGCTTATGAAATAAACAACAAAACCTGCGCAACAATTGATAAAAACAACTTAAAAATCGCTCTCTGTGGGTTTAATGACGTTGGGGGCGTCTTACCGACTGAACCGGCACTACAAATTATCAGCAATGCCAAAAAAAATCACGATTTTGTTTTTTTAAATGTCCATTGGGGGGAAGAATACGGCACTATGCCTACAACCCGACAGAGAGATCTTGCTCAAAAATTTATTAATGCCGGCGCTGATTTAATCATTGGCCATCATCCTCACGTTATTCAGCCGCTAGAAATCTACCAAGGCAAACCGATTTTTTATTCATTAGGCAACTTTATATTTGATCAAGATTCTCCAGAAGAAGTAAATATTGGTCTTTCAGTCGGCGTTATTGCTGCACAGCAAAAAACTACCTTATATTTATTCCCCTTCCACTCTAACGCAGGAAAACCAAGCTTATTAAATAATGAAGAAGTAACAAAATTTTTAGATCAATTTATTCAAGGATTAGAGAGTTATCAAACTGATATTCTAAGCAAATTAGAAATCAACTAATTTTTATTTATGCGGCATTCGTTACAAGTTGGCCTGAGTTTTGGGCTGACCTCGGGCATAATTACAACTTTAGGATTAATGGTCGGCCTCCATTCAGGCACGCACTCAAAATTGGCGGTTATCGGCGGAATTCTAACCATTGCTGTTGCCGATGCCTTTTCCGATGCTTTAGGCATCCACATTGCCGAAGAATCAGAAAACAGACATACTAAAAAAGAAATCTGGGAATCAACTTTGACCACTTTTTTGTTTAAATTCATCTTCACGCTGATATTTATTATTCCGGTCTTGCTGCTTCCGCTTGGTAAGGCAATAATTATCAGTGTCATCAGCGGACTAATACTTTTAGGAATTTTTAGTTTTTATATTGCCAAAGAACAAAAAAGCAAACCCTGGCCAGCCGTGGCCGAGCATTTGTTTATCGCCTTACTCGTTGTTATTCTTAGCCACTATCTCGGCGACTGGCTCAACTCAAGGTTCAGTTAAAAAAATCGTGGTTTTTGCGTATATTTCGTATATAATACATAATTTATATAAACTTATGAAATGCGATGGTTGTCAAAAACCGAATAAGAATGATTTGATTTACCAGACCAAATTCTGGAAAGTGACTATTGCATCCGATCAGGCATATCTTGGTCGATGTTATATAACTTTGAAAAGACATTGTGGGGATTTGGCTGAATTAAAAAATTCTGAATGGTCTGATTTCATTAAACTTGTCAAAAGAATTGAATCAGCTTTGAAAAGGTCTTTTGATGCAACAATGTTTAATTGGACTTGTTTAATGAACAATGCTTATCAAAATGATCCGCCGAATCCCCATGTTCATTGGCATTTCCGACCAAGATATAATTATAAAGTTGAATTCGCCGGTAAAATTTTTGAAGATCCAGAATTTGGTCATCATTATAATAAAGAAAGGGGGGGAGAAGTATCCACTATAGTTAAAAAGAAGATAGTTGATAAAATTAAAGAAGGTTTGTAGCCGCCGCCCATTGTGCAAAATCCGTTCACTCCGAAACTTAAATAGGCGAAATAAATTTATTTTGTCCTTTTAAAATAGAATAAAAAAAATCGGAATTGGGCTAACAAAAAATCACAAATAATTTTTTACATTTTCCCCGCCAGCTGGCGGATGAACCTTTTTAAAATTTTTTTGGAAAGAAAAAAAGCCACAGGACGAAGCATGTGGCCATGATTGTTTGTGCGTCGATAAAAAACTACCTTTTGCGCTTCTTTTTTTCTTTCTTCTTTTTTTTCTTCTTATTCACAACCTTCTTGCACTTGCAGAGCAACACATTTTTCGATTTGACATTATTCGTGATGCCATGACACTTCGGGCAGAACTCCGCCCCGCAACGAGCGCATTTATGATTATCCACTTCGCCCAAGCGACAAACTGGGCAGCTGCCTTCACAACCGCAGTTTGACATAATTTTTTCCTCCTTTTTAGAAAGAATGATTAAACATATAATCTGCTTTCAATCTAAGCAAATATTTTCAATTTTGTCAAGAACAAAAAAAATCTCAAAAGGGCTCTTTTAAAACAAATAAAAAAAACCTTGAGTTAATCTTAATGTCAAGGTTTGCCAACTTTACTTAATAAATTTTCTGGTTGCCAAAGAGAAAATGGGGTGAATATTTATTATCACCTCGTTTTTTATTTTAATAATTCTTTTAACTTCGCTGCTTGTTTAGACCACTGAAATTCCTTTTCTACTCTTTCCTTCCCTGTTTGTCCCATTTTTTTGGCTAAATTCTCATCTGCCAATAATTTTATAATTGCTTGGGCAATCTCTTTTATGTTTTCCGGATTAACCAAAATACCAGTTTGTCCATCTAACACAGCTTCTCCTACTCCGCCGGATCGGCCGGCAATGACGGGCAAGCCGAAAGAAGCCGCCTCCAAATAAACAATGCCAAAGCCCTCAACATCGCCGGCAATTTGTCTTGATGCCATAATAAAAATATCAGCTGTTTGGTAATAATTGGTTAATTCTTCATCATTCACTCTGCCGGCAAAAATAATCTTATCTTCTAAATTTAATTCTTTGGCTAATTTTTCTAACTCGCCCTGATAAGGCCCGCTGCCAACAATAAAATAAACGAGTTTGGGAAAACTTTTAATCACCTCGGGTAAAGCCCGAATAACTTGGTCTTGTCCTTTTCGTTCAACTAATCTGCCAACGGTTAAAAGAACTTTCTTATTAGATAAATTAAATTTTTCATTTAGTTGTTTGTTGTTAAGTTGTTGGTTGTTAGTTATATTCGGACAAGCCCCCACACCAATTATATTGGTGTGGGGGCAAGGATAAATTACCGTTATTTTATTCTCCCCTGCCCCCAATTTCATAATTTCTTTTTTAGTAAATTGGCTATTAGCAATAATCTGTTGGGAGTTTTTAATTATTAGAGTTGTCAGCCATTTTTTTCGCTTGTTTTTTTGCGCCAGCAAAATATCCATACCATGACAAGAGACAAAATAGTTAAGACCTGTAAGTTTTTTAATGACTAAAGCGACCGTGCCTAAAGGCAAAATTTGACCAACTAAAATTAAATCCGGTTTTTCTTTTTTAATAACCTGAAAAGCGTGATAAATTGCCGCAAGCCACTTGGGCCAAATTGGCAGTTGACTTATTAAATTTTCCCGATAAATTTTATAGCCCTGTTTTTGATCAAATTTAGCTGAACCACTTTGCCTGACTGTTAAAATGGAAATTTTATCTGCTGACAAATTTTGGCTAATATTAGCCAAATAATTAGCAACTCCGCCGGTCTGCGGCGGAAAATCCAAAGTTAAAAGCAAAACTTTTTTCATAATTATTTATGGTCATCCTGAATTTATTTCAGGACATTTTCTTGTGTCACCCTGAACTTGTTTCAGGGTCTCTGAGATGCTGAAACGAGTTCAGCATGACAATCCCCGGACTCTTGATACGGAACGGGAATGACAATGTCTTAAGTTTTCTTAATAACCGTGCTTATCAACTCTTTGATTTCAACTATCTTAATAACTCTAAACACAATTATCAGCATCAAATAAAAAATAGTTGAAAATCCACCGGCTAAAAGCCAGTTAACTTTTTTAAACATCACAATCATAAAAAACATTATCACGGCCGATAAAAATATTAAAGCTGTTTTTCTGCCCAACATTTTTTTATCAATTTTTATCAATTTATTGGCCTGATAAAGACCAAGAACAAACCACAAAGTTTGACTTACCAAACCTGAGATTGCCGCACCAACGTAACTGAAACGCGGAATTAAAATAATATTTAAAATAATATTAGCCGCCATCGCTATCCCAACATTAAAAGTGTTGGCTTTTTGTCTATCGCAAGCATTAAGCAGTGAGCCAATGGGATAATTAAGAAAAATAAAAATAACAGCCATAATCAAAAGTTGAAGTGGTAAAATTGCCTCAAGATACTTTTCGCTATAAAGAGTTTTGATTAATTCTGGCGCTAAAGCAATAGTGCCAAAAGTAATTGGCAGGGCTATAAACGAAAGATATAAAAATGATTTTTCAAACGATTTTTTAAGGTTCTCCGGTGAAGTAAGATAAAAACTGCTCATAGCCGGAAAAAGGGCTGCTCCTAAAGCAGCGGGAATAAATTGCAAAGAATAAGTTAATTTATAAGCAATGCTATAAATACCAACCGCCACATCACCTATTAATTTAGAAAGGAAAATTGT
Organism: bacterium; assembly: GCA_043798995.1. Taxonomy (GTDB): domain Bacteria; phylum Patescibacteriota; class Patescibacteriia; order JAACEG01; family JAGUWE01; genus JAGUWE01. The sequence goes on along the minus strand of JAZDOD010000008.1, from coordinate 178,154 downwards.
ATCAGTATAATAAAAAACTCTGTTGAAAATTCCCGCTAAAGCAAAGGGTAGGGCTAGAGCAAAAAGTAATTTTAAAATTGACTTGTCAAGATTTGGTCTAAATTTTACCCTAAGATTTTTCTTAACCTGCCAAAAGGAATAAATAAATTTAAATAAACTGGCCAAAATATAAATTACAATTAAGACGGGTAAAGGTAAACCTAAAAATAAAGCTACAGTGCCTAAAGAAATAATGATTAATTGACCGTAGATTGTACTTAAGGCCTCAAATTTGAGATTTTGAATGCCGCGCAAGGCGCCATAAAAAGTTAAAGAAAAAGAATCTAAAATCATCACTAACCCTGTAAGGTAAACTAAAATTTTAGTGAGATCGGGGTAATTCAAAAAATTAATTAACAAAACTACCGTCAAATAAGTTAGCGCCGCTGTAATTAACTTGAAAGCTATGATATTGTTCAAATAATTTTCTGCCTTGTCTTTAAATTTAGCTATCTCGCGAGTGAGAACTTGACTTAAATTAAGATCAACCGCGATGCTAAAAAGAGTAGCAAAAGAAAAAGCAAAGACATATTTACCCAAATCTTCTACTCCCAAGAAACGAGCTAAGATAATAAAAAAAATAAAAGACAAAAAATTTTGTCCAATATAAGAGGCAATTAAATAGCCGGTATTTTTGGTGATTTTTCCTGATTGATAATCATCAGACATAACTATTTAAATTATAGTCAAATTAACCACTGCGGTCAAATAAAAAAACGGCTAAAATCGGGCCGTTTTTTTGTCAAAAATATGTTATTTTGACCAATTAAAAGCGATTTTTCCTTCTTCGTCTTTACAGAGTTCGATGGTAATTCCGTTTTCAGTGGTGAAGGCGTAACGCTTTATTTCTCCTGGCGGCAAATCTTTTGCTTTAGCATTGTAATCAAAAAGCATTTTTTCGATTTCCTCGGCACCCAAGATAGGATCAGTTAATTTTTCAAGAAAATCTTTTAATTGAGGCGCTTCATTAAACCATTCTTCTTTGTTTTTAACTTCAATGATTTCTCTTGGTTTTTGAGGTTCTAATTTTTCAATTCCCATAGATTTTAATAAATTAATTAATAAAATTATTTTTCGTTTAGTTTAATAGTGTAAAAACTACCTCTTCTGGCCACCCTCCTTCGCGTAAAGCTACGGAAGGGTTGGCAAAAAAGATATTATCTTTTTTGCCACTGCGGTGCCCTTCGGGCGCGCTTGAGGCCGGGTTTTTTTCTTTCTTTAACTCTGGCATCGCGGGTCAAAAAGCCAAGGTTTTTTAGTGGTTGACGGAAGGAAGAGTCAATTTTAAGCAAAGCGCGGGCAATGGCCAATCGTAGGGCCTCGGCCTGGCCGTGTTTGCCGCCGCCAACAATTTTGGCCTGGGCATCGTATTTTTCAGCTTCTCCGACCGCCTTAAATGGCGCCAAAATAATCTGCTGAAATTCAAAATAAGGAAAAAATTCTTTTAACGTCTTGCTATTAATTTTTATTTCTCCTTTGCCTCGGGTTAATCTAACTTGAGCAATGGCCGATTTTCTTCTGCCAACCGCAAAAACATTGCCTTTCGGCTCTTCTTTTTTGGTTTTGACTTTTTCAGTTTTAATAATTTTTTTTGTCATAACTAATTTTCAGGCTTAAGATGTTTTAAAAGTTTTGGCCTCAATCTATTTTTCGGCAGCATCTTGGAAACGGCCTGTTTAAAAATTTGGGCTGGATTTTTGGCAAAAATTTCTTCAAACTTTTTTGTCTTTAAGCCGCCGGGGTAGCCGGAATAATGGTAATATTTTTTTTGCTCGGTTTTCTTGCCGGAAAACCTCAATTTTGAGATATTTTTAACAATTACTTCGTCTTGATTTAATTTATTAGGCAAATATGAAACTTTATTTTTACCAAGTAAAAGGATGGCTGTCTGACTTGCCAAACGACCTAAAATTTGTCCGGTGGCATCTAAAGTATAAACTTTTTTTGCCGGATTTTTAACGGTTTTCTTTTTCATATTTTAATTTAAGGCTGTAAACTGGTTGGATTATTATTAACTAAAATTTTGACGCCTTTTATGCTGCTGAACTGAAGCAAAGTATTGGCAATTGAAGAGCTGATTGATTTGGCCCGGCAACTACTGCCGCCATAAGCCAATAATTCTTCAGAAAAATTAGCTGTGGCCATGCTGTTTTCAATTGTTAACCCTAAAAGTTTTATCTCATCCCCTATTTCTTTACCCGTAGCGCTCTTATAACTTGCGATCTGTTCTTTAGTGGGAATACCGCTTGAATAACCCTCTTCTTTTTCTTTAACGGTCGGGCTTTCCAAAAATTTATTAATGGCCGCGGTCGCAACAATTTTCATATTCGGTGAACTGGTAATTCGTCTGCTTACCGGCGAATCACATTCGCAGGACTGAGCTTCCCCCGGACCGCTGTGACAAAAGTAGACATCTACGGCGATGGTTTCTTTAGTTTTGGCGTAGATTTGATTAATTCTTGTTATTTCGTTTAACGAAGCATCATAAACGAAATAAATCACAACTCCGCCGATTAAAGCTACTAAAATTAAAAACAAAGTACCTGTGAGAAAAGAAATTTTACCAAACATTTTTTAAAAATTAATTTTAAAATATATGTATGTATATATATAATATATTAATTTTCAAACAAATTCTACTCTTACCATTTTTGCTCCATCGCCTTTTCTCGAAATAACCTTAACAAGCCGGAGGTAGCCGCCTTTTCTTTCTTTGTATTTTGGCCCCAAAACTTCTATAACTTTTTTGGCCGCTTTTTCTGTCGGTAAAGACCGAAGAAGCTTGCGATAATTTGCTAAACTATTTTCCTTGCCTAAAGTTACTAATTTCTCAACCAGCGGCTTAACCGCTTTGGCTTTAGCTTCGGTGGTTGTAATCTTTTCATAAATTATAACGCTCATGGCTAAATTTTTAAGCAATGCTTTTCTTGGTCCTGACTTTCGGTCGAGTTTTATCGTTTTTTTTTGATGTCTCATATTTTACTTTTTTGCTTTTTTCTTAGTTTTTTGAGCTTTAGAAGATTCTTTTTCTTTCTTTTCTTTTTTTTCTTTGGTCTTTTTAGGTTTGGTTTCTGCCTCGGCCTTTTCTCCTTTTCGCGCTTTTTTTTCTTCTTCAATTTTAATATTTTCAACAAAAAAATTAAATTGTTCAATCAAAATTTTTACCGAGTCAAGAAGAGCTTGCTCTGGACGGATGGTGCCATCGGTTTCAATGTCAAAAACGACTTTTTCATAATTGGTCATCTGTCCGACCCGGACATTTTCAATTCGTAGTCCTACTTTTCTGACCGGAGTAAAAAGCGCATCAATGGCAATAACGCCGACTTCCTGTTCGCCGGCCCTTTCCTCAACCGGCCAAAAACCACGACCACGCTTGGCATAGATTTCCATGTTAAGCTCGGCATTCTTGGCCGTTAGGGTGGCAATAGGCTGATTAGGATTAACTATTTCTGCATCACTGGTTGTCTTAATGTCTTTAGTGGTAACCTTGCCCTCGCCTTTGGCTGATAAAATTAATTTGACAGTTTCGTCAGTAAAAACCTTAAGACGAACTAATTTAAGATTCAAAACTATCTGAATAAAATCCTCTAAAATATTAGGAATGGTTGAAAATTCATGCTGGATGCCTTTAATTTTAATGCCGGTAATAGCTGCGCCGGTCAAAGAAGAAAGCATTATTCTTCTTAAGCTATTACCGATAGTCGTGCCATAACCGGGATAAAACGGCTCTATGGTTGCGATAATTTGATTTTGATTAGAAGTTTTTTCAAAAATGATTTTTGCGGGCAAAGGTATTTTTTCCATAATTTTTTTTATCTATTTTAATGATTATTATTTGGAGTAAAACTCAACGATCATCTTAATATCAAAAAGACGTTCCACCTCTTTAAAGTTTGGTTTTGCCAAGATGGTAATTGCAAAACTATCTTTATCTAAATTTAACCAGCTAGAGAAATTGTCTTTTTTTTCTTTGATTGATTCTTTAATATTATCTAGGATTTTTTTATTAATTTTTGCCGGTTTAATGGTTATTTTATCGTTTGTTTTTAAATTGTAGGAAGGAATATTAATATTTTTACCATTGACCTGAAAATAACCATGACTTACTAATTGGCGGGCTAATTTTCGCGAAGACACTAAACCGACCCGATAAATAACATTATCAAGTCGTAATTCTAAAAACTGAAGAAGATTTTCGCCGGTATCGCCTTTTTGTCTGATAGCTTTCTTGAAATAATTGGCAAATTGTTTTTCATTAAGATTATAAACTTTTTTGGCAACCTGCTTTTCTCTAAGCTGCTGACCGTAAGCACTTAAACCTCTTTTTGATTTGGTCCTGGCTTTTGTTCCGTGAATCCCCGGCGGATAATTTCTTTTTACAATAGCGCATTTAGCGCTAAAACAGCGCTCCCCTTTTAGAAACAGCTTCTTGCCTTCACGGCGACATTTTTTACATTTAGCATTAGTCTTTTGCATAATTAAATTTATTTTAGACACGTCTTGGTTTTTTCGGACGACAACCGTTATGAGGAATCGGCGTGACATCTTTTATTGAAACAACATTTAAACCATTGGTATTAAAAGCCCGGATGGCAGACTCTCGGCCAGAACCAACGCCCTTAACAAAAACACTGACATTTTTTAAGCCGTAAATTCTAACTTTATCAACCGCATTTCTGACAATAATTGAAGCAGCGTAGGGCGTTGATTTTTTCGGCCCCTTAAAACCGGCCTGTCCCGCGCTCGCACTGGCAAGAACATTGCCTGCCTGATCGGTTAAAGTGACAATAGTATTATTATAAGTTGCTTTAACATAAGCTCGGCCGTTGGCTACTTGCCTTGGCATTTTTTTGCTTTGGCCACCTTTTTTTACTGCTTTAGCCGGCTGCTCGGAAAACAAAACTTCAGTTTTCTCGTCCGATTGTTTTATTGATTTTTCTTCTACCATAAAAATTTAATATTCAATTCTTTATTTTTAAAATTATATTCGTAGCATTCGCATTCAATTCGCATATTATTAGCATTGGTTTAGGTTTTTTGCGCCGTTGGTCGACGGCCAGATCCTGTGGTTCGGCGAACATTGCCGCGGACGGTTCTAGTATTAGTTTTTGTTCTCTGCCCCCTGACTGGCAAATGCCTTGTATGCCGAATGCCCCGGTAACAACCAATTTCCTTTAATCGCTTAATATTGGACAAAATTTCTCTTTTTAAATCACCTTCAACTTTATGCTGTTTTTCAATGATTTCGCGCAAAGTATTAACCTCGGCTTCGGTTAGCTCTGAACTCCGTTTATCCGGATTAATTTTCGCTGTAGCCAAAATTTTATTGGACAAACTTCTGCCAATACCAAAAATATAGGTTAAACCTATTTCAATTCTTTTGCTTTGTGGTAAATTTACTCCGGCAATACGAGGCATATGTTTCAATCAAAATTTCTAATTGACCTAATTATTCTAATTAACCTAAATAAATTAAAGATTTTTGTCTTTAGTTTATAGTTTATGGCTGCTGGTTTGGTTAATAGTTTATTGTCTTTGGTATTATTTTTTACTATAAACCTTAAACCATTTTACTAAACTGGCTTCCATAAACCGTAAACCTTAGACCATAACCCCAAAAGATTGGGATTTGTTTGGGATTTGGAGTTTGGAGCTTGTAATTTCCCTTGATTCGCAAGCGCTTATCCTTGTCTTTGTTTGTGTTTTGGATTTTTACAAATAATAAAAACGCGTTTTTTCCTTCTGACAACGCGACAATCCTTACAAATTTTCTTAGCTGAAGCCCCTACTTTCATAATCTTTAAATTAAAACAAGACCGAACAAACAAAAAAACAATTTTTTTATTATCAAGCGAGCGAGAGTTATGAATCCACCAGCTGGCGGATTCATTTCCGACCCGCGCTTCGCCGAAGGCTACGGCGAGGCGAGGCGAGCGCTGATATCAAGGGGTTTAATGCCCTTTATTTAATGGCGATAGATAATTCTCCCTTTAGTTAAATCATAAGGCGTCATCTGGACCTTAACCTCATCGCCGGGTAAAATCCGGATTTTATTAAGCCGCATTCTGCCGGAAAGATGGGCAATAATCTCATGGCCGTTTTCAAGTTTAACCTTGAATGTCGCTGCCGGCAACAATTCCATTACTTTGCCCCGGGATTCAAGAAAATCTTTGCTAGGAGAGGAGGTGGAGTGCTGTTCCATAAAAAACTAAAAAATTTGGGGAATTCGTTCTTTAACAAACCCCAAACAAAATTATTTTATCTTAATTATTAAAACCTGTCAACACTTAAATGTATTTTAATTAATTTAATTAAAAATGTCAAATTCATGTATGCGTCCACCCTACTTTGGACTCGGTTAGTTTTTTAGCTCTTTCTAAAGACACGATGTATTGTACAGGCGAAAGCTTGTTTTGAAAAGCAAAGTGCGGCCTTTCGGTATTGTACCAGATGAGCCAGGTCATCAGAGAGCGGTTAAAGCTTGCCGGTTCAAGCAACTCACCGGCATGGTAATCAACAAACTCTTCCTGGATGGTGCGGTTGAATCTTTCGCAGTGAGAGTTCATTTTAGGAGTCCTGGGATAAGTATGATAATGAGCAATATGCAACTTAATCAGCTCGCTGTTAAAATGTTTTTTAAATTCACTGCCATTATCAGTTAGGGCAAAGGTTATGGGATAGGGAAAAACTAAGCAGCAGTAGTTAAAGAATTCTTTAGCTGCCAAACTGGCATGACTTTTAGTTGCCCAAGCAAAACTGAAACGGGTGTAAATATCTTCAAAGGTGATAACATAACGCCTGACGCCGTGGATAAACCTTTCAATCGTGTCTAAGGCGACCAGATGACCAGGGTATTCTGCTTTAAAATCTTTGGGTTTTCTAAAAACTTTGGCTCTTTTTAGTAGTTTAACCTTGCCAAAATGACTTACCTTTTGAGGGAAAATCCGCAGTCCGCCCAGATCCTGAATCAACCGGCCGATAGTTGAGGCAGTGGGACATTTAAGATTGTTGGCCTGACAGTATTTTAGGAGCAAAGGATAGATTTTGTCTTTGCCTAAATTAGGATAAGTCCATCTTAGGCGCTTGATTTCTGCTAAGACCGGCTCAGGCCAAAGGCGTTTCCTTTTAGCTTGAGGTGTGCGTGATTGGTTGTTTAAAGATTCGAGTTTTCCTTGGCCTGCCTTGAGTTTTCTTTTCCAGTAAAACAAGATTGAACGTTTGGCCGGAAAGGCATCGAGGGTGGCCTGAAGGCCGTGTTTTGACCAAAAGGCCAAAACTCGGGCTTTGTACTTGGCTTTGTCAGTAATCATATGCAACCATTTTAGGCCATAATTGTAGGTTCTGACAAAACCTTTTATTCCCCGGTACTTAGAGTGGATTTGCATACCCTGGATTCCTTCAAAGAGTCCAATATGTATGTGAACTTATGCAATTCAAGAAAGAAAAAAGGCTTCTCGCGAAGGCCTTTTTAAATTTTTTTAATCAATAAAGAAAAACCCTCCTTGTTTTGTTTTTAACATAAAGAGGGTTTGGCGTCAAGTTTTAAGACAGAATAAGTTGATGGGCGATCTGGCAGTCCAGCTCAGCAACTTTTTTAGCCAATGGGCTGGTCTGGGTATCGGTGGTAAAAGAGTGAATTTTGCCTTCAAAACATTCAAAAATAAATTGCCTTTTTTCTACTCTCATTTCTTGCAAGCAAAGCGGACAAACTATTTGTTTCACTTCTTTTTTTGGCATTTTAACCTCCTTTTTTCTTTGAGAATTTTTTGAACCTCAGTATTGAATTCTTCTTTGTTAATCAAAAATAACAACTCTTTCACCTTCGATAATTTCGCCGATTTCATAGGCCTCTTGAATTTCATCGGGAGAAATCAAAATAAAACCAATGCCGTTATTAAAGGTCCGACGCATTTCTCTATCCGAGATGTTGCCTTTTTGCTGGATATCTTTGAAAATCGGCAAAATCGGCCAGCGTTCCCAATCAATTCGTATAGCACAACCTTCGGGTAAAATTCGCAGCGGATTTTCAACTAATCCCCCGCCGGTAATATGAGCCATGCCGGCTATTTCGTATCTTTTTAACAAATATTCGACCGTTTGAACATAAATCATTGTAGCTCTTAGCAACTCATCGCCAAGAGAGAAAGTGGTGCGCATGAATTGGCTGTTTAATATTTTGATCGCTTCCTCGGGTTTAGAGTCATCAATACCGTAGACTTTTCTTGCCAAACTATAACCATTGGAATGGAGACCGAAAGACGGCAACCCAAAAACCTTCATCCCCGGTCTTATTTTCTGGCCAAAAATTAGATCACCCTTTGATTTAGCAAAACCAAAAGCAAAACCAGCCAAATCATAATCTTCCTCTTTGTATATTCCAGGCATTTCCGCCATTTCTCCGCCTAAGAGCGCTGTTTTGGCTGAATTACAGCTGGAAATCATACCACTAATTAACGCGTCCGTTCGCTCCGGAATCTGTTTTCCTTGGGCAATATAGTCAAGAAAACCAGCTGGGTTGACGTTATGGACAATTAAATCATTAACGCACATTGCTACTAAATCAATGCCAATGGTGTCGTGTCTATTTAATAAAATCGCGATTTTAACTTTAGTGCCAACTCCGTCGGTAGTTGTGCCGATAACTGTTCCGTTTTGCAATTCTGCTACGGAACAAAAGCCGCCCAATTCATTTAAAACTTTTCCGGGGAAAAACTTAAAGGTTTGTTCAATCTTGTTTTTAATTAGTTGAACAGCTTGATTTCCGGCCTCGATGTCAACGCCGCTATCTTTGTAGGTTAAACTTTTTTCCTTTCCTTCATAAAATCCGCGAAGCCATTTTATGCAACCACTGCATAATTTCTCAGGATATTCTATGTATTGTACTAAATTACTTACCCCATCATAAGCTTCTGGATTACCGCAAATTCTGCATTTTTCTTCCATTTTCTCCTCCTTTTCACATGGTTTTTATCATTTTTATAAAATATCGAATTATTTGATTGTTAAAGAGCTTTGATTAGTTATTTATATATAGCAAAAAATAATTTCTGGCAAGATCATTGGGTATTTAAAAAATAAAAAAATGAACTTTTGCTCACAATTAAAAAACTTTGAAAATTTTTAATCTCTAATCTGTCATTCCCGCGAAAGCGGGAATCCAGTTTTAAACAATAATCTATTTTTTCACAGAAACAATGTATGGATTCCGCATCCCGCCTGCATTAAAATTACGGCGAGCAGGCAAGTGCGCAGTGACATAGAATAATAATTTGAGATAATATTATTTTTATTCGCTCACCAAATAAACCTCGTCGCCTTCATGGACTTTCTGATCAACCTTAAGACCAGCGGATTGGCCGGCGGTTGCCTCTTTAACCTGTTCGTGCTCAATCTGCAGGGAAGAAACTTGCTGATTAAAGTCGCGATCACTGTTTTTGATATGGATTGTACTGCCGACTTTTAAAGTATCGCTTAACCCAATCACGGCCACGCCGATTTTAGAAAAATAATGGGTGATTTTGCCAATCAATTTTTCTTCTGCCATAATCTCACCCCCTTTCTTATTTAATGTCATCCCGAACTTACTTGTCCCGCCTCGGGAGATTGAGAAATAATCCGTCTGCTGATTCGCCCATCTTGTCATGCTGAACTTGTTTCAGCATCTCATTGAGACCCTGAAACGATCTCAGGGTGACACAGCGAAGGAACTCTGAAACCCGCCTTGACTCGACGAGGCAGGCAAGTGAAGTTCGCTGTTCAGAACAAATTTTATTTTTATTTTTTTTCTTTTAGCTTTTTAATTCTGTAATCTGGCTCGATAGGCAACTGAAATTTTTTGTTAGGATGATCAACAAAAGAACCTACGGTCATCTCTTCGCCAAAAATTTTCATCAAATCAGAATGCGCTATTTCAGTCCAGCCCTCCTCATTCTCCTTGAGATAATCAACACCTTTTTCTTTTAATATCTCTTTCCCACGGTCGGTTACTCTAACCATAATAGTGTCATTAAAATTTCTGGTCTCAAACTCCTCTTTTATTATTTCTTTTTGTTCCCCTTGGTTTAAATTTGGATTTTCAATACTCATATTTTTTTTCCTTATTATTAAATTATTAAAATTTGGGTGTTTTCGCAAAATCGACCTTTACCTTTATCGTATCTTTTTACGCGAACTTAATTAAATTTGAGGTTATTTTGTAATTAATATTAGGACTTTTAAAGAATTTTAAATTTATTTTATCTTCTTTTTTGGCTCAATTTTTGCCAAACAACCAAAAGAGGGCTGGCTAAAAAAATTGAAGAATAAGTGCCGAAGAAAATACCTATAACTAAAGCCAAACTGATTAATTTGGTTGACTGGCCGCCGAAAAGATAAATAGCTAAAACTGCAATTATGGCCGTCATTGAGGTGCTAATTGAACGGCCTAATGTCTGGTTAACGCTGAAATTTACAGTTTCTTCAAACTGCTGGACGGTCTTAATTAAATTTTCTCTGGTTCTGTCGAAAACAACGATTGAGTCGTGAACTGAAAAACCAATCACGGTTAAAATCGCGGCAATAAATGAAGCGTCAATCTCAATGTTAAAGAAATGACCCAAAAAGGCGAAAACGCCTAAAGTGATAATCACATCATGAATCAAGGCCAAAACAGCGGCTACTCCATACTGCCATGAAGGAACCGGCTTGGAAACTTTACGGAAAGAAAAAGCAATGTAAATGGTAATTAAAATATTCGCTAAAATCAGGGCCCAAATGGTTTTTCGGGTTAATTCCTTGCCAATAGTCGGGCCAATGGAAGTAAATTGTTTTTCAATCAATTCCGGCTTTTGATTTGCGCTGGCTAACGTTTGACTGTCTTTATTCTGCTGGACAGCGCTTTCGGTTTTAATCAAACCGCGCAATTTTTCCAAAATTTTCTGATGAGTTTCTTCATCAATTGATTTTAATTTTAAAATCATATCTTGCTCGGCTACCGGCTGAACAATTATTTCGCCTAAATTAAAATCTTTAAGAGCTTCCGTTACTTCTTGGCTGTCTGGACGATTAGCATTAGCAAATTCTACCTCCAAGGAACTGCCGCCGACAAAATCAATACCGATTCTAAGACCCCATAAGAATAAAGCAATCACGCTTAAAACAAACAAAGCGCCGGAAAAAATGAAGTAATAATTTTTTTTGCCAATGATATTGAACATATTCTTCTTGTCTGTCATCCCGAACTTGTTTCGGGATCTGTTGAATGGAGGTTAATTAGAAAATAAGGGGGGTTATAAAATTTATTTCGTCTAACATATCCGAATAAACGAAGTTTTTCTGAAGCGTAGCGAAGAAAATTTGCGAAAAGTTCGAACCGAGGACTTTTCCGTTTATTCGGTGTTAGGCGATGTACTTGCTTGTTTATGGAAGACATGGCAAAGAATCCCATTTTTGTTCTGTTGTTCTGTTTATATATATCTTTCCACAGTTTGTTGTATTAAGAAATAGTTCATATTCTTTGCCGTTTATATAATTATAAGTAATATTTTTGAATTTAACTTTGCTGTCCGGAAAATCAGAAAATAACAATAAAATATTTTCCGGATATTCGTTGTGTTTAATTTTATAAGATTCTAACAATACTATAACTTCCTCGGCATTCTTAGCGGTATTTTTTTCTTTAAGCTCCCCAATATATGATCCGATGAAAAAACTCAATATAATTGTTATGATTATCATCAACGAATATAATGCTAATAATATCTTTTTGCGAGTAACGAAAATAATAATACCAATTATTAAGGTAATGATTGATATGAGGAATGGCATTGCTGAAAAAAGTAATCCTACAAAAACGCCAATATACCATGTATATGTTGACAAACTAAATAATAGAAGTAATGCAAAAACGATTATGGCAATTTTTAATATAGTTTTTTTCATATGATTCGTATACAAATAAGCAAGCATTTCACCTAACTCGTTTTTAGGTGATGTGTTTTTGTATATTCGATCTCTGATTGGATTTTATGTGAACTTAATTAAACCTAATTTTAATTGAGATGCTGAAACAAGTTCAGCATGACAAATTAGTAATTAATGAGATTGCCACGCCCAGCCCTTTATTCGGAAAGGGCTGGACTCGCAATGACATTATGACATTTTTTGTCATTTTAATTTTATATTTTCAACTTCTAAATGCTTTAAGCAGTAATCGCGTCACAACAATAGCGGTAAACATTGAGACTAAAACGCCGAGAATTAAAGTTATGGCAAAACCCTTAACAACGCTGGTAGAAAACCAGATTAAAATTAAAGAAGTAATTATAGTAGCAATGTTGCTGTCGCGAATGGAGGGCCAGGCTCGTTTGAAGCCGTCTTCAATAAGTTGAAAACCGCTTTTGCCCAATTTTTTTTCTTCGCGCATTCTGGCAAAAATCAAAATATTGGCATCAACAGCCATCCCGATTGAAAGGATAAAACCGGCAATGCCAGCTAAAGTCAAAGTAATACCAAATAATTTAAAAATTGCCAGGGTTGTTACGCCATAAACTAAAAGGGCGAAATCAGCCAGAAGACCATTTAGGCCATAAAGTAAAATCATAAATAAAACCACGGCCACCAAACCAATAAAACCAGCGGTTAAGCTTTTTTCAAGCGAAATACTGCCTAGGGTCGCCCCGACTGTATTTTGACTGACTAATTTAATCGGCACGGGTAGTGCGCCGGCATTAAGCCGTTGAGCTAATAATTTAGCTTCGGCTAAAGTAAAATCGCCGCTGATAATAGCCTTGCCTTCCTTAATTGCCTCACGGACAGTGGGAATACTGATTGGCGTTTCGTCTAAAAAGATAGCTACTTTCTTGCCGATATTACGTGAAGTAATTTCGGCAAATAAATTTTTACCTTCATCATTAAATTCCAAACTCACTTCCGGCGCCTGGGTATTAGGATCAAACTGAACATAAGCACGCTTTAAATGTTTGCCGGAAAGTTGAGTGTTAAGCCAAGCCGGAGCTTCTGGCTGAAAGTCAGCCCTAGACTTGGTTTTAATTAAAATATGGCGGGCTCTGACTTCGGTGGTATCGGTACCGTCCGGTTGTGCTCCCCCGCGCGATTCTTCCCTTTTAATAATGTGATAACCAAACATTGACTGAACTAAATTTTTGCTAATCTCCCCATTGCCTAATTCAAAAGCGGCTTTTTCAAATTCCGGCGCCATTTGCCCCTTTTTAAAAAACCCTAAATCGCCTCCACTTTGGGCCGAACCAGGATCTTCTGAATTTTTTTTAGCTAATTCGGCGAAATCGGCTCCCGGCTTGAGAGCTTCTTTCAGAATTTCTGTTGCTTTTTCCTCGGCTTTTTTGTTATAATCATCCAGTTCTTTTTGCTCTTTTGGCGTTAATTCCTTTTGAGTTGGCTGATTTTCTTCTTTAAACTCCAAAAGAGGTGTCTCGCCGATCATTTTTATGGCCTGATTAACGTCCTTAATGCCGGCTAATTCAACTACCACCAGCCACTGGCCGCTGGTTTTACTGGTCTGAACAATCGGTTCAGAAACGCCAAAGGCATTAACGCGTCTTTCAATAACATCACGCACTCCGTCCATGGCTGAATTACGGTCAGTATCCGGAATGTTGGCAACATCAGCTTCGTAAATTAAACGAGTGCCACCCTGCAAATCAAGCCCCAATTTAAACGGTTTATCATACATCTTGGGTAGCCCCAAACTGGTCTTGGCATTAATCCAGTCAACGCCCCCATTAAAATAAGACGGAAAATCAAAGGCAGCTACTAAAAGTGCTATGATAAATAAACCAAAAACAAGCCAGCGAATTTTGGCTTTGGGTTTTTGATCTGATTTGCGAAATAATAATTTTCTAAAAAAAGGAGTCAAAAATTTCATAATTTAAAGGGTATAGAATTTCATTTCTGATCGCTACCTGAGATGGGTTTGATTTCTGAAAGCAATACATTTTCGACTAAAATGCCACGGGAATAAAAAATTTTCTCCAATTCCTGCTTGATTTCAATTTCAACCTGACCGCGATGGGTTGATATTAAGTCCTTGAGGTTATATTTAGTGGCAATCATTCTGACGCGGGAACGGATGGTTGGCCGGATAATTTTTTCAACAAATTCTTCGCCGATATTTTGCCAGATATGCGGGATTTGTTCCACATCTAAGCGAAGAAGAATAGTTCCTTCCACTAAGCCACTTCGACTGTCAAAGGAAACAACGCGAACTAATTCATCGCCCATTAATTTTTCGTTTTTAGAATCAAAATTCTTACTGATGTTGTATTCCAAGGTCTGGGTGTTGAAAAGTTTGGCTTTCTGCCAAAAGGGAATTTTTAAATGCAGTCCCGGCTTTAAAACTCTTTTTAAAACCCCCCTGCCCAAGTCATAAACGCAGGCGACATAACCGGGCGGGACTTTGATAAAAAATCCCTTCAAAACATCCTCAACCACAAAGGAATACATCATCTTATCAATTGCTTCGGCCATAAAATAAATAGTTAAAAGTTAAAAATGAAAAGTTAAAAATTAAATTTTCAAGTTAAAATTTTAGCTTTTAGCAATAATTTTTAATTTTGGACTTTGACTTTTCACTTTAAACTTTAAACTTTTAACTAAACCTGTTAAGTTTTATTAATATTTAGTTTATTCGCCCTAAGCATCGCCATTCTAAACGGCCAAGCTATCAGTGAAACAATAATGGAAAAAAACATTGAAGTCAATATAAAAACTGATTTCACCGTCGGCAGATAATAAAGGGCGAAAAAACTAAAAAGCGGGAAAAAAAATCGAAAAGCCGCGTCCGAACGGGTTAAAATTTCGCTGCGGGCTCTCTGGCTAAGATAAATTTCAAGATACAAAATTATGCCGACTAAAGCTGGTAAAATTAAATCTCTGGTCGCCCCCAAATTAAAACCGGAAAAATTTAATCGATTAATAGGCAAAAAGATCAGCTGAATAAAATCAGGCGCGTCTACGCCGTTATATAAATCATTAAATTTATTATTAATTCCACCCATAAAAACCTGATATAAGACAATCAAAACCAGAAGTTGAATTCCCAAAACCACGGTTTTAGCCCAGGGCCGAATCTGATATTTTTTTAAAGTTTCGCGGACCATTTCTTTCATCATCACCGGATCTTTTTTATAATCCTCTTTGATCTTCTTAACTTCCTCGTTAAGCCGCTCCCAGCGCAATTTATCACGTTCGGAAACAAATGTAAAGGGCAAAAGCACTAATCGTAAAAGAACGGTCAAATAAATAACCGCCAATCCCAGATTAAAATTCGTGTAATTGTTATAAATCAGAATCAGTAAATTCAAAAACGGCTGGTACAAAAAATCATGCCAAATTAACTCAATCATATATTATTTTAAATATACAACAAACTTAAAAAAAAATCAAATAATAAAAAGATTGTCATTCCTGCGAAAGCAGGAATCCAGTTTTGATAGTTCCTTACTTTAACAAGGGCAAGTTCTGGATCCCGCATTAAGTGCGGGATGACAGGTTGTTAATTAAACAAATTCTCTAACACCCTATCAAATCCCGGCAATAAATTGAAATTTTTTACTTCTTTGAGAGTAACCCACTGATAATTTTGCGCCTCCCAATCAAGTTTAATTTTGTCTGTTGCCACCCCTACCAAAACCGGATGAACAATCCAGGTTTTATTATATTTTGGCGCATCTTCGTGAAAAATTGCTCCCAAACGAATTGAGATTATATTTGCCTGCTCAATCCCCAATTCTTCTTGTAATTCTTTTTTGACTTTTTCTTCCAAACTTCTATCATCGTCCAAAAAGCCGGAAATGCCGTTCCAGTAGCCGGGATAAAAATTAGAATCCTGGCTTCGCTGGACAATTAAAATTTTATCTTTGTATTTTACCACGCAATTAATCACCGGCGCCCAACGAGCCTGGCTAAAATCAATTTGTCCCGGTTTGGGTTTAAATTTTGGCATATTTTTACGCCCCAAGGCACTTCTTATATTTATTTCTTAGTCCGCAGGAACATCATAATAATTCCTGCCAGTCTTATAGCTATCAATGGCTAATTTACACATCTCAAACATCGGCTGCGGTAATTTATCAAGCTCATACCAATCCCATGATTCCGACTTCTCTGGCTCCAATACTTTAGGATCGCCACTTTTCCAATCTACTAATAATCCGATGTGCACATAGTGTTTGGGGGCGTATTTCGTTATGTTGGCTAAAAACTGGAATCGGATATTTTTAATTTCAATGCCGCATTCTTCATTAACCTCCCTCCTCGCACAATCCTCAAAAGATTCCATATACTCAAGGTGGCCGCCAGGGAAAGCATATTCTCCTTCTCCGTGCGATCCTTTTCTTTTGCCAAGCAAAACCTTGCCATCCTTAAGAATCATCACGCCGACACCAACTTTTGGCTTGTTTTGTTCCATAATTTTATTTCCCGCAACACTTTTTATATTTCTTACCTGACCCATCCGCCGACGCCAAGGCTTTGGTGGACTCCGCTTGCTTTTTTCTTAAATTTAAGCACCCTTACCATGGCAATGTTTATATTTAATCGGACGACCGTCTGATTTAGTCGCTCCACATGGGCACGGATCGTTTCTACCGACTTTTTGGCCGGCAGCATCGCGCATTTTGGCGGGAATTGAATCTTGGCTGCGCTGGTTTGCCTCTTTAGTAAGCGGCGTTTGAGCCCAGCGATCGGTTCCTTTTTCCATGGTTTTGCTTGGCGCCAAAACATTAATAGCGTCAGTTTGCATCAAAGATGGCGCGATTTTTTGGGCAAAGCTGATTTTATAAATACTATAGACCACTTCTTTTTGAATTAAATTCACCAGTTCAGTGAATATGCGAAAAGCTTCTTTCTTATATTCAACTAAAGGATCGCGCTGGCCATAGCCGCGCAGCCCAATGCCGGTGCGCAAGTGGTCAATTGCTTCCAAATGTTCAATCCAAAGCGTATCAATCACCCTAAGCAGTATGCCTTTTTCAATTACCCGCATCAATTTTGGATCATTGCTGTTGGTAAGAACCTTATTTTCCAACTGTTCATACGCTTTATGCGCCAAATCAAATAAATAATTAATGATTTTCGTTCTAATTTCAGCCACGCCCAGTTGGCCTTTATCTTGGCTAATTTCTTCAATTCTAAGCTCTAACTCCTGGGTAACCGGAAAAATCGTCTTGACCGCCTCATAAATTTCTTTCAAACTCCAGTCGCCTTTTGATTCATCGGTATGAAAAAGAACAATCTGCTCAATTTCTTTTTCCACCATTTTCAAAATTTCATCATGCAGCTTTTCCTCGGCTTTTTCTTCCTCTTCGGCTTTCACTATTTCTAAAATCTCGCAACGCTTTTTATAAATTACCTCCCGGTGTTTATTAATAATGTCGTCATATTCAACCAAATGTTTTCTAATATCAAAGTGATGGGCCTCCACTTTTTTCTGGGCTGATTCAATTGAGCGGGAAACCATTCTGTTTTCAATCGGCATATCTTCCGGCACTCTGAGAGTGGTCATTAAATTTTTCATTCTTTCACCGCCGAAAATTCTCATTAAATCATCTTCCATAGAAACATAAAACTGGCTACTCCCCGGATCACCCTGACGGCCGCTGCGACCACGCAACTGATTGTCAATGCGGCGCGATTCGTGGCGTTCAGTACCGATGATGTGCAACCCCCCTGATGCCACCACTTTATCGTGCTCCTCCTGCCATTTTGTCAATTTCCCCTTTTGCTCTGTTGTAAGTTGTAAGTTATTAGTTATTAGTTCCGCGGGCGGCCTGCCGCCAAGGATAATATCCACACCGCGGCCGGCCATATTGGTGGCAATAGTCACAGCCCCGATTTTACCGGCGTCAGCGATAATCTGCGCCTCTTTTTCATGCTGTTTGGCATTCAAAAGATTATGCGCAATGCCGGCACGGCTAAGCAGCTGGCTTAAAAATTCATTTTTTTCAATAGAAATAGTGCCAACTAAAAGCGGCTGGCCTTTTTGATGATGAATTTTAATTTCTTCAATTACTGCTTGAAATTTTCCGGCCTCACTGCGATAAACTCTATCAGCTAAATCGCGCCGGATCATTGGTTTATTGGTCGGAATTATTACAACTTCTAAATTATAAATTTTGGCGAATTCTTCGGCTTCGGTTACGGCCGTGCCGGTCATACCGGCCAATTTTTCATAAAGCCGGAAATAATTCTGAAAAGTAATAGTGGCCAGTGTCTGCGATTCGCGCTGGATTGGCACTCCTTCTTTGGCTTCAATGGCTTGATGAAGCCCTTCGCTGTAACGCCGGCCAAACATCAGCCGACCGGTAAATTCGTCAACAATAATTATTTCGCCGTCTTTTATAACATAATCGCGATCAAGTTTAAAAAGCGCCATAGCCCTTAGCGCCTGTTCAATATGATGGACCATCCGAACGCCGCCGGCAGTATAAATATTATCAACGCCAAGCCAACGTTCCATTTTATTAATGCCCTCTTCGGTCAGAGTAGCCGCGCGCATTTTCTCATCAATGTTGTAATCCTCGTTTTCTTTCAATCGTTTAACCAATTGGGAGAATTTATAATACATCTCGGTCCCTTCTTCGGCCGGTGCGGAAATAATAAGCGGGGTGCGAGCTTCGTCAATTAAAATACTGTCAACCTCGTCAACAATCGCGAAATGTAGTTCCCTTTGCACCATCCTCTCTAAATCATCCACCATATTATCGCGCAGATAATCAAAACCAAATTCATTATTGGTGCCATAAGTAATGTCAGCCAAATAAGCTTCTTTACGGTTTACGGGTTTTAAGGAATTTTCCACTGCCTGATCAAATAAAAAAGCAGTTTCATGTTGTATGCAGCCGATGGTTAATCCCAAGGCATGATAAACTTGCCCCATCCAAACTGAATCGCGTTGAGCTAAATAATCATTGACTGTTATCAGATGAACGCCCTTGCCGGTCAAAGCATTCAAATAAACCGGCAAAGTGGCCGTTAAAGTTTTGCCTTCACCTGTTTTCATTTCCGCAATTTCACCGCGATGAAGCACAATGCCGCCGATTAACTGAACATCAAAATGGCGCTGACCAAGAGTCCTTTTGGCTGCTTCACGCACCGCGGCAAAGGCCTCGGGCAAAAGCTCATCCAGGGTTTCGCCTTTTTTAAGTCGCTCTTGAAAAAGCTCGGTTTGCGCCTTTAATTCCTCGGGGCTTAATTTTTCAAATTTTGACTCAAGTTGATTAATTTTTTCAACTAACGGCTCAAGTTTATCAATCACCCGCTGATTCGGATCGCCTAAAATTTTTGTTAAAATATTCATAAGAAAACAAAATACATAATCTGTCATTCCTGCCCCTGCTTCCGCAGGGGTAAACTTGTCCCCGCGAAAGCGGGGAGCAGGAATCCAGTGAAATAATTTGTCATAGAAATAATCTGGATTCCGGATCAAGTCCGGAATGACAATTTGAAGAATATTACTTCCTAATTATATTCCAAATTAAGCAAAAATTCAAGGGGATAAAACCCTTCGATAAACTCAGGGTAAATAAAAAAAGCAGGTTTTTGAGGCCTGCTAAAAGTTTTTATTATTTTCAGGATTTTCTTTTTGTTTCTTTTTCTCCAAAGATTTTACGCAGGATCAGATAGGTTATCAGCACAACTACCACCCCGACTAACATTTTTACGGGATTAAAAAATATCTTAAGTGCCTCCCATATTTCCATTTCTCCTCCTTTTAAATTTTTACATTATTTTACTAAAACTAAGTTTTATCTGGCCGAGAGCTATGTTCTCTTAATTTTTCTTTATATCTTATAATTTCTTCCTTAAAATGATCCTTAACCTTATCAATGGCTTTATAAATGTCTTTTTCTGTTTTTTCTACCCGCAACACGCCTTTAACCGGCACTCTTAAATTAGCTTCGGCGCGGAAAATTTCACCTTTCTGATGATGGCGAGTGGTTTTTTCAATTTCAACGTGAGCTTCTAAAATATTATCAAAATAATGGGTCAAATGCTGAAATTTTTCCTCAATATAAGCTCTAAGCTCGGGAGTTAGCTCCAAATTAGTGGCCTTGATAGTGATGTTCATATGGTTTAGTTATTAGTTAATAGTTGTTAGTTATTAGTATATAACAGATCGTGGCTCTTGACAAATTTTTTAAATCCGCTATAATGGACAAAGAAAAGAAAAATTTGCCATTTTAAAACACTGGTTCTACGCGCCTTAATATACAAGAACTAAAAAGCCAACCGTTGAGGTTGGTTTTTTAGTTCTTGGCAATCTAAAAATCCGCTTTTAAGCGGATTTTTAGGTTTATCTTTAGTATCTTCGTCTTGATCCACGATCGCCTTGATCGCTACTACGTCGGCGGGTCCGGTGGCAATCCCGACAATAAATCGGTCTGTCACCATCTGGCTGAAAAGGCAGTTCGGTGATTTTAGCTCCGCATTCTGCGCAAGTCCAATCGCCTTGGTACATTTGACGACTACCAAAGTCATTTTGAGAATTCATTTTTTTAAATGACCTTTCGTGTTTGGCAAACTACTTCTCAAATGACCTAAAAATAGTCGAGCTTTGAAAAGATTGTTTTTTCCAAACTAACTAAATAATTAATAATTTAAAGATAACATAAAAAAAGAAAAAAGTCAAGAAAAAGCCCACTTTGATGTTTTTTGAGTGGGCTATTGAAAATTTACCCCCACACCTAAATCTAAAGATTTAGGTGTGGGGGTTTACTGCTCGGCGATTTGCCAATAAAGCTTAAAACCGGCTAAAAAAGGAACGATGCCATTATAAGTTTTAGGAACAGTCCATTTCTGTTTAACAAGAGTTAAATAATTGTTATTCAGGGGCAGGCCGTAGAATTCAGCGCCAGAGCGAGAAATAAAGTTCTCAAATAATTCTTTACCATTATTTCTATGTTGAAAGGCAGTCCATACCCACACGAGAGCAACTGGCGCGGAAAAAATACCGGCCGCGGGCGGATTTTTCAGCTTTTTTTCAATCGGATGAGGCGCTGAATCAGAACCAAAGAAAAATTTGGGGTTGCCGCTGGTCATTGCCCGCATCACGGCATCCGCATCTTTAATATTTTTGATAACCGGTCGGCAATAATAAAATGGTTCTTCTATTTCGCCTTTTTCATTGAAAACATTAGGGTAATAAGCTGGTCCAATATGATGAGCGGTCAGAGTCGCGGCAACATTGGCTGGGGCTTTTTCAATAAAATAAATCATTTTAGCCGTAGATACATGTTCAACAACAATTTTAAGGTTCGGGAAATCATCAATCACTTTTTTGAGATAAGGTAAAGCGGCTTCTTCTCTTTCTAACTCAGGAATTACCCGGGCAGTTTCAGGATCTTTGGTTAGCTCCCAATGACCGGAAAAAATCATGACTAAGCGCTCCGCCATTTCTAATACCGGGTAATAATCTTTAAGATTGATTAGAGAAATTCCTTCCTGAGAGCCGGTTGAAGTATCAGCCGGAATGAATTTTAAAACTCTGGCCCCTTCTTCAAAGGCGCGGCAAATAATCTGTGGGGTGGTCTGTTTGACTAACATAATACTCATTACTGGTTGAAAGCGAGGTTTTTGACGGAGTATCTCCATTCGATATTTTTTAACATCATAAGCATCAACAATCGGTCTATTCAAGTTCCCTATTGCTACCACCCTGCCAAAAACATTACTGTAAGGCAAAACCCATTTCAGCATTTCATTCTCGCGTAAATGAGTATGCCAATCATCCGGCCGTCGAATCGTAATTCTTTCTCCCATTTAAATACCTCCTTTTAAAAAATTTTAAAAAGAACGAGACGTTTCTTGCTTTTTATCTGTCAATTCTAAGTTAATTTTCATTTCTTGTCAATTTTACCCCCACACTTAGTTTTAAAAATTAGAGAGGGTTTACCAATCCAATATTAATTTCAAAACTAAAATTATTACAATTACCAAAAACAGCTGGTGAATCCATCTCTCCCCCTTTTTAATCGCAAAACCGGTCCCGAGCCAGGAACCTAAACAAGTAAAAATCGTGAGCGGCCAAAAATAAAAAAAATTAACCGCGCCTTGGCTAAGGTAAACAAGCGAGCCGCCTAAAAGACAGAAGGTTGTCACCACAAACGAATGGGCCATGCTGTCAATAAAATTTTTACCTAAAAAAAGTA
This sequence comes from bacterium, assembly GCA_043798995.1. Classification (GTDB taxonomy): domain Bacteria; phylum Patescibacteriota; class Patescibacteriia; order JAACEG01; family JAGUWE01; genus JAGUWE01. The sequence continues at coordinate 155,949 of JAZDOD010000008.1, read as the reverse complement.
GGAAAAGAAAAGCGATAAGCGTGGTAATGGCAATGCTGAACATTCCGCCGTAGATTCCCAAAAGAAAAATTAAAACCAAAGAAAAGTACTCCATTTCTTTTTTATGGCGCGCTTCAACTACTTTAAGTTTTTTATCTAAATAATCTTTAAAAAAAGTAAAAATTGCTAAAGCCGCCAGAAGCCAAGCAATGATTTTTTTAAGAAGAATTTGATCAAAAGAAATATTAATCTTAGCGCCAATGGCCGCGCCCAAAAAAGCTAAAATCAAATAAGGCAAAAGTTTTTTAAAATTAATTCTTCTGTCTTTAAAATATCTTAAGCCGCTGGTTAAATTGCCAAAAACGCCATGAAGCACATTGGTGCCCATCGCCACCGACGGCGCCAGCCCCAAGGCCAGAAGAACGGGCAAAGTAATAAGAGCCCCTCCCCCAACCTGCCCGCCTAAAAAACCGCCTAAAAAACCGGCGACGCTGACAATTAAAATTTTGATTATTTCCTCCATAAAGCTTGCCAAAATAAAATCTTCGTATTAAAATTGTAACATAAAAAGGATTTTAAGCCAAAATTATGCCAAAAAATGTTATCATAACTAACTTGAAAAAACTAGAAAAAATAAAACAAAAAATTGCCAAAGACGGCGTTGATAAACTTCATATTTTGGCTGATTTTGACCGAACTTTGACCAAGGCCTTCGTTGCCGGCAAGGAAACGCCCTCTCTTCTCTCAATTTTAAGGTCGGGTAATCTTTTAACAGCGGATTATACCAAGAAAGCCATTGCGCTTTTTGAAAAATATCATCCAATAGAAGTCGACCAGAACATTCCCCTTGCCAAAAGAAAGAAAGAAATGCAAAAGTGGTGGACTACGCACTTTAAATTATTAATAAAAACCGGGCTCAAATTAAAAGATGTCAAGCGAGTCATTGACTCAGGAAAAATTCAGTTTAGAAAGGGCGCTCTGCAATTTTTCGATCTGCTTTACCGCTTTAAAATACCTCTCGTTGTTATGTCGGCTAGCGGACTGGGCACTGAGTCAATTTCAATGTATTTTAAAAATAAAAAACGATTATACCCCAACATTTATATTATATCTAATTCTCTTAAGTGGAGCCAACGGGGCAAAATAATAGGCGTTAAAAAGCCAATTATTCATTCGTTAAACAAAGACGAAACAATGGTTAAAAATTTCCCGGTCTATAAAATAATTAAAAAAAGAAAAAATGTCATTTTACTGGGCGATAATTTATCAGATATTGGTATGATTAAAGGTTTTAGATATGACAACTTAATCAAAATTGGTTTTTTGAATAAAAATGTCAAAGAAAATCTCAAAAATTATCGGAAGAATTTTGATATCGTTATCACCAAAGATTCTGAAATGACTTTTGTTAATAAATTACTAAAGGAAATAATCGCTTATTAAAACCTCAGCGATGTGAGTTTTTTCTGGGACCATAAAAAAAGTCCTTTTTGAAAGGACTTTTTAGTTTAAATTTTGTCAATTTTAACTGCCTGACGCAAGTTCACCATTAAAGATAAATAAAATTCTAAATTGTTTAATGTGGCCAGCCGTTGGGCTAAAGGTTCACCCATTTTAAAAAGATGGTGTAAATATGCCCTTGAATAACTTTTTAAATTAGTTTGATTAATAGGATTAGAATCGTTTTTATATTTAGAGTTTAAAATATTTATCATCTCATAAAATTCCCAATTCTTATTTTTGGATTTCGGATTTCGGATTTTTTTCGGATTTCGCCCGCCTGCTAACGCCTGAGGTGTAAGCCGATGGCGGGCAGGGATTTCGGATTTCGGATTTTTCCAAAGGTATAACCTGCCATGTCTCGCTTCTCTCGTTGGGATGACGCAGTCAAAAAGATCAATGCCCAATTTCACCGCTTCAACAATTTCTTCGGGCCTGCCTAAGCCCATTAAATAACAAGGTTTGTCCTCGGGTAAAAGCGGTATTACCCATTTTAGAATTTTAGCCAAATATTGCCGCGGCTCGCCTACTGCCACGCCGCCAATAGCATAACCGTCCCAGCCAGAGGCTGGTCCGCCTTTGGCGGAAAAGCCTATTGCCAGTAAATCTCTGATAGCTTTTATTCTTAAACCTTGATAAACCGAACCCTGTATTATCCCAAACAGCAACGGTCTTTTTTCATGTTTCAGGTTACATGTTACATGTTTTATGAAAAATTTTTTGCATCTTCTCGCCCATTCGGTTGTCCGATGTACCGCTTTTTTGGCCTGTTCGCGGGTGCAGGGGTAAGGCGGGCATTCGTCCAAAACCATAATAATATCCGAGCCGAGTTTCAATTGAATCTCAATTGCCTTTTCCGGAGTTAAAAAATAAGTTTTGCCATCAAACGGATCTCTAAACTCAACCCCCCTATCGGCGATTTTAACCAAACTTAAAGAATTATTTTTATAACCTTTTGAATTTTGACTTAAATTTTTGACTTTTGACTTTTGACTTTTGACTTTATTCTCTAAAGAGAATACCTGATATCCCCCTGAATCGGTCAAAATCGGGCCAGACCAATTCATAAATTTATGTAAACCGCCAACTTTATTGATAACTTTTACGCCCGGTCTTAGCCATAAATGATAGGTATTGCCCAAAATCAAATCAGCACCTAAAAATTTTAATTCCTCCGGCGTTAAATTTTTCACCGCCCCCTTAGTCGCGATCGGCATAAAACAAGGGGTCTTAACTTCTCCGTGAGGTGTTGTAATAATTCCGACTCGAGCAGAACTTTTTGAACTTTTTTTAATTATTTGAAACATACTAGAAATCAAAAATCCCAAACTCAATCCGCCAGTTGGCGGATCAAATCCAAAGTCCAAAATCCAAAAAACTATTTTTTATTGGGATTTAGAATTTGATTTGAAATTGGGATTTGGATATTGGGATTTAATTTGTCACCAGTCCTTTGCCTTCGGCAATAGGATCACCGTCTAAATTAGAAGTAAGCGGTTTGGCGTTCAAAGTTAAGGGGAGGTTGTTTTGTTTGTCGGTGGCGGTTAAAGTTGATTGGCCAACCAGACTGATTATTTTATTCAAATCTTCTTCGCGAGGCGTGACCTCAACTTCAAAATCAGCCTCAATCTCGCCGGCCTTAGCCGCGATAGATTTTACGGTCCAGTTGACGGCCCTGCTTGAAGACGAATAAGAAATTTCTCCTTGAGCGGCGTTGGTCCGGTTGCTGAAATTAATATTTGGCGATAAATTAGCCGTAATAGTGATATTTTCCAACTCATGGAGGCTGTTGCCGATTGTCCAGTAAATGCGATATTTAGCAGTCTGCCCAACTTTCGGCGGTAAGGGGCCGCTGCCAACCGCGATGTTGTCATCATTAAAATAACGGGCCTGGGCCGTAAAAGTCGCGTTGCTTAAAATTCGGGTGGTTATTTGATTGCTTTTTAAAATAATTGGCAAGGTTTGTCCGTCTGACTGGGTTGTAGAGCCGTTTTCGCCTTGCAAGCTGGCTTGAGAAACAATTTTATAATCAGTTGAGCTTATTTTTTTAATTTGTTCTTCCAGCTCCTGATAAGATTTGAGCTTAATTTTAAAATCAATCACGCCTTCCTCGCCGGCATCAAGTGAGTTTAATTCTGAAATTTCATTGCTTGTCCAGTTAATTTGATTGTCTGAAAGCTGGCCGTGATTATCATCGGCAATTTTTGACCAATCAATAAAATTAAATGGCGTATCACCGGCTGAAGCTAAAACCTGAACACTAATTTTGACATTATTAAGCGGTGTATCGCTTTTATTTTTATAAACAATGGAATAATTTAACCAGTCATCAAAATTAGCCGAATTGTCGGCCGAAGCGCCATTAATGATTAAATTCAAACTTAAGGCGCTACCGAGAGTGTGGCTCGTAAAATCTTTTTCTGTTAAAATTTTCAGCTGATCGTTAAGATCTTTAATTTTTATCTGAACCTTTAACTGCTGGTCTTGGGTTAAATTTTGCGGATAAGAGCCTTTAATATTAATTTCACCCGAAGAGAGCCCTCCCAAACTTTCAACTAACCAGAGATTATTTTGTTTTTCGCCCTCAATCGGGCTTGAAGGCACGGGGCTGGCTTCAATAAATTTAAAATCTGAAGGGTAGACAAGATCTATCTGCATTTTTTCTATCGGCTGATCTGAATTGTTTTTATATTTGATTCTATAAATAGTTGACTGATCGGCTAAAATCTTATCCGGACCCTCAATTGTCAAATCAATCACATTAGCCACTATCTTAGTTGCGAAAAATACCGATTTCTGAAACTCAGAATGGAAATTTTCCGGCTCATAGGAAGCAATGATTTTTAGATTCTGCTCGGAATCAGGCGACGCAATCAAACGGCCGATAATTGTTACCAGCTTTTTCTCGCCGGCCTCAAGCCGACCCAATTGCCAAACGTTTTTGTATTCAGAGCTTGGCGCCGGATCAGCTGATTCAAAAACAAAACCTTCGGGATAATCAACATTAAGCTGATTATTATTCAAAGCCGCCTGTTCATTATTAATATAATTAATTTTGTAAACTATCTTGTCGCCCGAGGCCAAAACCTGCGGCGCCTGCACCTCCAGCGAAAGACTCTGCTTGCCTTGATTATTATAATTAACTCGCTGAATGATGAGATAAATCACCAAACCGATCAACCCGATAATAAAGAGAAAAGAAAAGAATCTTGCCAAAAACAATTTCAGCCGAGATTTTTTGTCAATTTCAATTCGGCTCATATCCGGGATTTTGCCGTCTCCATCACGATAAATGTCCATCAAATCATCTTTGATTTCTTTCTGATGAAAAACGCCGTCTTCCGATTCCTCTGGCTGCGGGGAATTATTGTTGATAGGAATTTTGGGCATATTATATTATTTAACCTGATAAATTACGCCGTAAAAATTATCTTGAAGCAGATTAATTTCAGCCGGCAATTCTTTATTCTGCCAAATAAGCTGCCAATTATTCGGTAAATTAATCTTCTGATTAAACACTAAATTATTATCACCGGCCTGTTTTTGGATCAATAAAGTATAAGTCCGAAAATCTTCCTGAGAATCAATATTTTCTTTGCCTAATAGTTTTCCCAGAATTAAATCATAATAATTTTTCTCTTCTTTTTCCGATCTCTTGTCTAAAGTAAAAGGCAGCTGATAAGTCAAAATAATTTTTGAAGTTTCACCCGGCGCTACCTGAACCCAGTTGGCAAAAACAGTTTTACCAAACTGATCATAAATTTTGGTGCCGCTGGGGGGATCAATGGTCACCTCATTTTCAAGACGGGCTAAATCCGCATCAAGCGCCAATGTTTCATCTTCTGAATAATAGCTTTTGGCTTCCGGCGGATTAAAACCCGAAGCGCTCAGAAGTTTAGCTCCTTTTGGCGCATAAATTCTTAAATAATCAAGATTGACTGTTTTTCCAAAAAAATTATTTGGGTCCCCGGTATGAGTCCTTTCCAGAGTCAATTTGTTTATAATTTGACCATTATTATCAATCTCAGTTTCCAAATAAAGTTTTTCTTTAATAAAATTATCGGTCTTACCGCCGCGCAAATTGGTATTGATAATTGCCAAATAATCGCCTGGCAAATTTTTAATTTGGCCTGTTAAATTAAAATAGGTAAAAACTTTTTCGGTCTTTTCATTAGTAAAGTAAAATTGGATCGTTTTTTGGGAAAAAATTTTATCCGAAAGTTGGAAAAAATTCTGAAAATTTTTCTCATCCTGGGTAAATTTTTTAAAAAATTCAAGAGCCAGAGCTACCATAAATTTTTTTGGACGATTGGCCTCTTTGTCATATTCTAATTCAACGGCTCTTTGCGTTTCTTCATAAAAATTCTCGGCCGTAATGGTTTTTTGATAGTCAGGCACTTCAACCGGACCGGTAAATTGCAATAGGTCTTTCATTATATCGGCCGTAATCGCCACCACGCCATCGGGAGTCGGGCCGCCGCTTTTTTCATAAAACCAAATGAGTTTCCGGGCCGTGGTCGGAAAATCCGGCCACCAATTGGCATCGTGAAAATACCAGCGCGAATTAATTAAATTAAGCGCCGAGGGCGGTTTAACGCGCTCTAAAAGCTGGCCCTGGATGTCATAACTGCCGCCTTCGGGAAATTCAACTTTCTTAATTAAACCCTTGTCAACGGTGACTAAAGCAAAACTGCCCATAAAGCCGCCTGTTGAGCGCAATTCGTTATTATTTTGAAAAATCACCAAATATTTTTTTAATTCTTTTCGGCCTAAAATATCAAGCCAGGCTTCAGTTAGTTCGCTCAGGCGGAAAAATTTATCCTCAACTTCCATTAACTGTTCTTTAAGGCGCAGAAATTCTTCTCTTTTATTTTCGGGAATAATTTCGCTTTTAACTACGGTTAAATTATTATTGGCTATGGTTAATCTGTCAGCTGCTAAAGCTAAATTAAGATTTAAATCTTCTAATTTTTGATAAAAATTTTTCTGTAAATGACCAACGACTAAAGATTCATTATTAATAATAATTGATTCTCTATTTTCGTAACCAAAATCTTTGTTCGGCCGATTGATGATATTTAATATTTCAGGTAGATACAAAGCGGCCAGAGTGATATTTTTACCGGCCTCAACCAATGAATCAGCTGACTCAAGCGCGCCCTGATCGTAAGGAATAATTTTAGCCGTCTCTTTAATTAAACTATTAATTCCTTCAAGTTCTTTTCCAGCTTGATTAAAATATTCATCGGCCTGGGAAAACTGATAGGAAGCGCTGCTGGGGTTGTAGTTTAAAAGTTCCTGGCTGCCGCTTAAAAGATGTTCCACGGCAGTTGAAGCTTCGCCTAAAACTTTGCCGCGAGTTGTAAGCAGTCCTTCTTTTAGATTTTGTAAAAAATTAAAAGAAAAAAGGATTGAAACCAAGACAAAAGAAACAAACAAAAAAATCGCCAGTTCCGCCACCAAAGTTCGGCTAAAAACAAAAGTCAATCGTGGCTCTTTATTAATTTTTCTTATGAGATTAATTTTTAAAAAACTAATCTTGCGTGGTTTTTCCGGCCGAGTTTTTCTAAAATCATCCGTGGTGGGCTCTTCTTTTTCTTTGGCCGGTTCTTTTAAATTAATAAGATGGGGTGAAATATAACTCTGTTTTGTTTCTTCTTTTTCTTCTGCTGGCGTTTCGGCCGGCAAATCTAATAGTTCGGGCTCTTCAATTTTGCTTTCTCTTTTAAAAATCCGGGCAATTTTATTTTCATTTTTTAATGGTTTCCCTGTGGCTTTTTTAACTTTAATAGCCCGCTTTACTCGCTGGGCGGGCTTTTTAGAAACAAGTTTAACTTTCTTTCTTAATTTCTTCACTTTCTTTTTAGTTTTATCTTTTTGTTTTTTAGGCATAATTATTTTTCCAAAACGTCTTGATAAAGTTTTAAGGTTTGTTCGGCGTTTTTTAACCAGCTGTATTTTTTAATCTGATTTTCGGCTTTGGCTAATTTTTCCTGACGCAAACTTTGATTGGTCAGTAAATTAAAAATAACTTCGGCCATTTCTTCAAAGCGGTGCGGATTAAAATAAGAAGCGCTTTCTCCCAAAACTTCCTCAAGCGCCGCAATGTTTGAAGCCGCCACCGGCGTGCCTGAAGCCAAGCTTTCCAGTCCGGTAAAACCAAATCCCTCGGCCAAGGAGGGAATGACAAGCAGATCACTTGCCTGATAAAAAAGCAACAGTTCTTCATCGCTGACAAAACCGGGTAAAACCAAATTTTTTTCCAAATTTAACTGCTGCCAGGTTTTTCTGATATCTGGATATTTAGGCAACTCCTTGCCTAATAAAACTAACTGATAATCGCACTGATATTTATCAAGAATTAGCTTGAATGCTTTTAATAATCCTATCACATTTTTATGATTTCGCCAAACGCCGACATATAAAATAAATGGGCTGCGGATTTTGTATTTATCTTTTAACTTTTGAAGCTCCGAGGGAGAAGATTTCCGAAAGAACTTTTGGTCCAGACCGTTGTAAATCACCTCAATTTTTTCCGGAGCTATTTTGAAATATCTAATAATATCCTTTTTGGTGGCTTCGGAAACAGCTATAACTTTAGTCGCTCGTTTGACCGAACGGGAAAAAACCTGCCGGAAAGCCCGGTCACGCCATTTTGATTGACGGCGGTGCCCGGAAAAGAAAAACGGCGTAATATCATGAACTGTGACAACTGATTTTTTGGGATAAATTAGCGGGGTATTAAAATTAGGAAAATGGATTAAATCACAGCCAGTTTTTAACATCTGCCAAGGCAAGATTAACTGTTCTTTATAACCGTACCAGTAGGAATCAACTTTGATTTTTTTAACCTTTTCATTCGGGGCTTCAAACTTAGAATATTCCGGCTCCAGCATAAACATTAAATATTCGTTAGTTTTATCAATGTCAAAAAGATGATAAGTTAATTCCCTGATATAACGGCTAATGCCAGTGCACTCCGGCGCATACATTCTGGCGTCAATGCCGATTTTCATAATTATTAAAGTAAAAATTATCACCGCCGATGGCGGGATCCCGCTGAAAGCGGGAAAAGTGCAAAGCTAAAAACTACAACTCCTTATTCCCTTATTCGCGCGAATTAGAGGGTATGATATTTTTATATTCCCTTTCTCGAGTACCCTAGAACTTTTTGCGGGGATGAAAGAATATAAAGTAAATCCTTTCAATGGGGTTTAAAACCCCGCTAAAAGGTGCGGGATTTATTAATCCTCCCAATCGGCATTATGTATAGGGGGATTTCTTCTTGCAGGTTTAAAATTCTTTTAACTTCTTCGCCAGAAAAAGCTCCTACTGATACTGTCCCCAATTCCAAACTTTCAACCTGTAAATAAATATTTTGGGAAACATGGCCAGCCTCCATATAAACATATTGATTACCTCGTTCGCCGTATTTTGAGGTAGTCCGAGAAAAAACTGCTGAAATTACTATGTTTGCTGGCGCCTCTTTTATAAACATCTGATTTAAAGCTGCCTTGGCTAAATCTTCGCTAACATCTCCTTCTAAAACTTTTTCTATTTTATGACCATCGGGCAAATAGTGATAAACAGCCGGCTCAAGATTTTCTGCTTTTCTTACTACTAAATAGATTTCCAAGGGGTAGAGGGCGCCAGCTGAAGGAGCGGTTCGACCGCCCTGCTCTGGAGCAGTAATTCCTTGAGCTGACCATAAAATTTGAGAAATTTCTTCTAGACTTAACGCTTCGTCTTTATATTCTCTAATACTCCGCCTTTTTAAAAGCGCCTCTTCGATTGATGTTTTGCTTTCCTTTCTTGGCTCGGGAAGCACCATATAACCATTCTTATCAAAAGAATAATTTTTTTCTCCCATAAATTGATTTTGGTTTGTTGATTCCTTTTTAGGAAGCAAAAACCAGACCAAAATTATTACTAAACCAATAAAAATTATAATCAAAACCTTTTTCATAGTCCATTTTCCATTTTACTTTTTCTCTAAATTTTGACATTCCAACATTCTGCAGAATATGAGTATGAGAATGTTATTAATGTTATTTAGAAACCTGGAAATGTTTTACAAACTCATAAAAAATTTTGCCGTAAGGCGAGAGAGAATGAGCAACCATTCTGCCGTGATACTTTTTATTAACCAACCCGGCTTGAACTAATTTCCTAGTATGCTCAGAAATGGTTTTGAAATTACAATCCAAACTTCCCGCAATACTCTCCAAACTGATGCCTTCGTTTTCAGCAATTAACCTCAGAATTTCAATACGGTGATGATTCGCCATGCCTTTGAAGTGTCTCTCTAATTGTTTTGCCGTTTTTGTTTTCATACCAATTCCATTATATCACACATTCTTATATTCTGCAGAATATGAGAATGTTGTTAAATTATGAATTAACCCCAAAAACAGCCGTGTTTATCTTCTTCTATTGTCCTCAGAACCCTGTTTAATGTTTTGTATTGCCCATAAAGCTCCCATTTGCCAGAAGCCCGCATCCAATAAAGCTTCCGGATTTGAGTGGATTTATGAAAAACAATTTTAGCCACCGGTAATTTAGTCCAGGGGCCGGGAGAACTGTCCCAGCAAGGCCGCGTTTCAAACAAAACATAACCACCCTTAACTTTTTCTGCTACATTTTTGACTTTATCGGCAACCCTCTCCGGAACTTCAAAAAATTCTTCAATTTTTTTAATTATTTGGTCCTCTTTTCCATTTTCCATAATTTTATTTTTTCACCTTGAGTATACCGAAGGGTTCAACTTTTTGCCTGCCCCGTAGTGTCCGACCTTGCGTCGGACTGCTTCGGGGTTCAACCAATTTTGGCTTTATTTCTCGGATTTTTCGAATTTTTAGTTATCCACATTTTTTAGACTTGACAAAATTTGATAATAGGAATATTCTTTAATTAGAATTCACAGGAGAGAGCACCTCTTTAGGTTTCGTCCTCGAGCGGTGCTTTTTCATTTATATTCAAGCTTTTTTCGCAAATTATCCATAAATACAATTCTCTCTTTTGCTTCCTTTTTCAGTAAAGTTGAGCAAGTTTTGATATACGGACTCATCACAAAACGCAGCTTATTGTTTTGATAAAGATGTTTTACCAGCGAATAAAAATCTCCGTCACTTGAAACAATGATTGCCTGATCATAATTTGGAAAATCAATCATCACCTGTAAAACCAGATCGGCATCTATATTGCCCTTTACATTTCCATCACCATCTGGAATGGTTGGCTTAAACACCAACACATAGCCGGCTTTTTGCAGTTCGGAATAAAGCGGCTGGTTACCGGCTACATAACCGATAAAGTAATACGCCGTTGCTACCGAATATTTTTCCGCAAGATATTTTCTAAAACGCCAATAATTCAATTTCCAGCCCAAGCTTTGAATGCCGAGATTAAGGTTTTGGCCGTCTATAAACGCGAAATTGTTTTCTTTCTTTTTCATACGCCTAAATTTTTTAAGTTAACAATGATCTTCTCTCCTTATTTTTTTTTGCCTGCCCCGTAGTGAACGCTTTGCGTTCTACTACTGGGGTATTCCTGCGCCGCGGAGAGTTTTTCAACGATTTGTTTTTGGGTTTCGAGAGGCAGTAACGGAATCTTTATCTTATTTATATTTAAGTTTAAAATATCCTTACATTCTCAAGTTTGTAAGGATGTTGTTATATACGTTGAAATGATTTGAGAAAGCTGACGAATGTTTTTCCGTATGGCGACAGCGTGTGCTCTACAAATTTGCCGCGGTACTTTTTATTGATAAGTCCCGCCTGAAAGAGTCGTCGCGTGTGCTCGCCTATAGTCTTCTCGTTGGCGCCGAGTGTTTCAACAATATCTTCAAGCGTTATTCCATCGCGTTCGGCAATAAGAAGCAGTATCTCAATACGGTAATGATTCGCCATACCTTTAAGGTGTCGCTCCATTTGTTTTGCGGTTTTCATTTTCCCCATATTTTTATTATATACAATATCCCAACATTCTCAAGTTTGTTGGTATGTTATTAGGCGTTGAAAGATTTGTGGAGGACGCTATCAAATAATTCTTTCAATTTAGTTCGCTGTTCAAAAAGCTGTTTTTTATAATCCTGGGCCGCGGAAAGTTTGGCGACAATTTGTTTTTGGGTTTTGAGAGGTGGGATAGGTACTTCACTATTTCAACTTCGAATATACCTCACAAACTACTGCGCGTAAACATTAATTTTTGCGTCCACATAATTGTCGTAAACATGGAAATAAACTTTTTGTGTCCGGTCTTCGCAATCTTGTTCGGAGTACGCTGGCTCGGGCAAATTATCATATAGCATATCCCGGATTGTTATTTTCACATCAGCCCGCGTTTCCTCTTTCCGCTTCCAATCCAAGACAAACTTTTCTGCTTTAAGTTTAGCCAACAACTCAAGCGCAACTTTTTTCACTTTCTCCACTTCATCGGGGTTAAGATTTTCCTTCGCAAGAAGATCGAATATCGCCAATTCCTCCTCCGTGAGGTTTTCTTTTATCGCCCGGCGATCTTCCTCGCTTAATTCTTTTGCGAGTGCGAGAAGTTCTTCAAAAAATGAGTCGAGATCGCGAGAGCCGGAATTGTACTCGTTAATCAATAAATTAAGACGATCAAGAAAATGTTTGCGGATCTTATTTTTCCGCGCCATTTCTTTGATTTTTTCTTCAAGCTCGGCACTTAAACTTTCAGCGGCAATGTTTTTGTTTTCAGTGTCGTCAAAAAATTTCCGGAGCGCTTCAAAGTCAATATGACTTAAATCTTTCAGTTTTGGCTCCTTGATTACAAACTCTCCCGCCTTTATAGAACGGTCAAGCAAATCCTCAAGGTCTTTTTTTACTTGACTGACATCAGCTTCTTCCTCAATGACTTCTTTAATACGAGAAGCGATCACTTTAAAGGCCATAACTTCTTGATAATAATCTTCCGCCTTGGGCTCGGGCAATACCGCTTTGTAAAGTTGGTAGACATCTGACGCAAAATCAAGATATCTCTTCTTCGTCTGTTCGTCCTGCAAAATACGATTTGTGAATACATCAACAAGGCGTATCTTTTCTGCGTCTTTTGCTTTCAGCAATTTATCAACATCAAGATCAAGCTTTTTTAAGAATCCTCTCGTCTGTGTGGCGGTTGAAACCAACAACTCAACGAGTGCTTCTTTTTCTTTAATAATGTCGTCGATTGACGCGCCGCTCTCCGGAGTAGCATAAATTGCGAGGGCTCTTTGAATATTTCTAAATACGCCGATGTAGTCAACAATAAGGCCGTTTGTTTTACCCGGATATACTCGATTAGCGCGGGCGATGGTCTGCATCAGTGTGTGATTCTTAAGCGGCTTATCAAGGTAGAGCGTTGAAAGGTTGAGAACATCAAAACCGGTAATCCACATTGCACAAACAAAGACAATGCGTAGGTTGCTGTCGGGATCTTTAAATTTGGTTTCCAAATCTTCATTTTGCATACGAGCTCTAAGCGGCCTCATATCAATCTCAAATTCTTCCATGTCGGCGATTTCATTCTGGCCTTGGCTTACCACTACTGCCATATCAATTCCTTCGTATTGTTCTATGATTTGCCGAATCTTTTCTTTTTCATGTTCGTCAGCAGCTTTGGATAAAGCTATATTCAATTTTGCCAAATGGCGTTGCATTTGTTCTTTGACTTTGGCGTGCATTCGAATAGCCGTTTTCTTATCAATAGAAACAACCATTGCTTTTCCGTTATATCCTCGAGCGGTGAAGTGCGCGACAATATCTTCTGCGACTTTATTCAAGCGATCCTCGCGGGTTATCAGATGATAGAAAGTTGAAAATTCTTGTTCCAGTTTTTCCTCTTCTTCCGGCGCAAGATCGTAAAAATTCATTACCCGTTCCAAATCTTTCTGAATATCCGGATTTACATTCTCCAGTTTTGGAACACGATTTTCGTAATAAAGGGGAACCGTAGCTCCGTCTTTTACTGACTGCGCGAAGTTGTATGTTGAGACATAATCACCGAAAGCTTCTCGGGTTTTTTCTTCACCGCTAGCCATCAAGGGCGTGCCGGTAAAGCCAAGAAATGATGCCTTAGGCAACGCAATGCGCATATTTGCCGCCATGCGGTCGTATTGCGTGCGATGCGCTTCATCGGCCATCACAATCACATCGCTTCTGTTTGATAATTCTTTTGGTTCGGCAAATTTATGGATAAGCGTAAAAACATGGCGGTGGTCTTCTTTAAGCAGTTGCTTAAGATGTTCTACGGAATCGGCATGGACTTCGTTTTCGTAAACAGCGCCACAGGCGGCAAAGGTCTTGTATATTTGCCTATCAAGTTCCTTGCGGTCTGTGACCACGACAAAAGTAAAATTTCCGGTCAGCTTACGAAACACTTTTTGAGACAAGAAAACCATTGAATATGATTTGCCGGACCCTTGCGTGTGCCAGAAAACACCGAGGCGGCCCTTATTTTTTTCCCGATTTTGAACTTGCAGAAAAGCACGGTTCACTCCGAAAAATTGAAAATATCGGGCAATCGCTTTGGCGCGTTCTCCGCGGGAGTCGTCAAAAAGAATAAAGTTTTCAATAATATCCAAAAGCCGCGCTGGTTCGCAGGTGCCCTTGATTACCGTTTCCAAACTTACTTTTCCAACCTCTTTTTCGTCCTTGATTTTCTTCCATTCGTTGAAATGTTCATACGCGCCGGTAATTGTGCCAACTTTGCTTTCAATACCATTGGAAATAATTATAAAAGCGTTATACCAAAAAAGCTGCGGAATCGTGTCTTTGTAATCCCGAATGTTTTGCTGGTAGGCATTGCGAAGATTTTTGTGCGATGCTTTCAGCTCAATCAGCACAAGCGGCAAGCCGTTTACAAAGCCAATTAAGTCGGGACGGCGTTTATGCAATTCGCCGGTTACCCAAAGCTGGGATACGAGCATAAAGTGATTTTCTTTTGGATTTTCAAAATCAATAATCTTTACTGTCTCGGTCTGTTGTTCGCCTTTTTCATTTTCCGTCTCAACCCTTACGCCGTCCCGAAGTAGTTGCCATACTTCACGGTTCGCATTCACCATGCTCATCGCCGAGCGGTCTTTTATAATCTCGTCGATCGCGAGGTTTAAGCCCTCGGTAGATACATCAGGGTTGAATCGTTCAAGTGCTGGTTTTAAATATTTCATCAAAACAACCTGCCCCTGGTTTTCTCGTCCGAGTCGTGCGTCACCCTCGTCTGAATAAGCATTCACGAAATTCTCAGCGCCCTTGTCCGCTGTAGCTTTAGCGGAAGCGGACCAAAGCTCGCCGAAAAATTTGATAGCAGTTTGCTCTATTAATTTGTCTTCGGAAAACTCGCTCATATTTTATATAAGTAGAAAAAATTCTAACGGAACTGAAACGGCAGAATGTTTTACATCTATTTTCAATTCTGACGCAGAAATAACCAATCCATATTTTGCTTTGACCTTTTTAGCGGTGCGTGCCACCTGTTCAAATCCTTTTTGACCACGACCCACTTCAATTGCGATAAGGGCATTGTTATCTCGCACGATAAAATCCGCACCGCCAGCGGCAGAATCATAAGTAAGGGATATTGATCGCTGTTCGCAAAGCCGCCCCAAATACAATCCGACAATATCTTCCAACAACTTGCCTTCGTATATTTCTTGTCGTTGCGTGCTACCGATGAATTTAAAATACATCGCGCGAAATGCGGGGGACGTGAATAAATATTTTGATGGTTTTCTTACTTGTGATCGATGGGATCCATGCGGATATACACGCATTATTGTTTCCGTCTGCTCCAAAACATCAAGCATGTGCATAAGTGTAGGTCTCCCAATCTCCATAACGCGCGAAAGATTATTTAGACTAAGCTGCTCTGAATCAGCTATCGCATATAAGAGCATCGGGAATTTTGAAGCAATATCTGGCCGAAATCTGCCAATTTGGGGAATATCAACCGAAATAACACGCTCAAGCGATTTTTTAATTTGGTCGTATACTAGAGCTTCATTTTTCAGAGCAACCATATACGGCAATGTGCCGTAATTGATATAGTGCGTTATTTCTTGGCGTTCAACATTCAGCCAATAGTGCCTCACTGTTTCCCCGCATGATATAAGTTGATCATAAACTTCTTGCGCTGATTTGGAATCCAGCAATGCTTGTCTTAATTCTCGCCCCAATCCTTTTTCTTCATATTTATTGTGTTTGATTTTCATAAATTCCGTAAAACTCATAGGATACAATTTTTCCGATACAGCTCGACGAGCAACATCCGCGTTTATATTGAACATCAGAGCAGAAGAACCAGTCGCAGTAATAAAAACTTTCCGAGTTCGGTCATATACGGTTTTTAAAAATCCGGCCCAGCGACGATCATATTGCACTTCATCAAGAAATAAAAATACCGGTTCTTCCAGCCGCTCAAACGAACCACCAACCGCTTCTTCGTATACCTGAATAATTTCTTGCAGTGAGGCGCCGAATGTCTGGGTAACTTGATCCACCGACAAGAATAATTTGCGTTCTATTGGTACATCCGTATCGTGATATAACTGTGCCAAAAGAGTTGTCTTGCCGGACCCGCGAAGACCCGGCATGACCAACCAGCGCACGGAAGCATTGCCGCCCATAAAATCATGGACATATTTTTGTATGCGCAAAAACATACTCCTTTGTGGATTACGCTCTCCACGGTCGTTGAAAACATAGGCACGAGTGCGAAAAACGCCCTGTGCTATTTGGTCGCGCACAAATTGGTATAATTTTTCTTTCCTTTCTTCGTTCATAACTCTTGTATTGTTTGATTATTTAAGTTTACAAGAAACGCCCATCTCTTGTCAACTATACATTACAAGAGACGCGCCATTGCCTATTTTGCCCTTATTTTAAGCGTAAAAACCGGTGTTTTCTTGTATAGTATTTTGCAAGTGTCTAATTTAGACACATTTTAGACAGTTTCTATACGCTTGATTGTTTGCTCAATTTACCACCACAACTTGGCTAGTTATGGTATTTCGCACAAGACGGGGGTTAATTTGTCTTCAGAAAATTCGTTCATAGTTTTAGTAAAGTAATCATTCGCGCTATTGAATCTCTCAACTGTTCGGGAGAATACATTGGCCTATTTTGATTATCGCCGTGATGGATTCTGTTTCTTATATAGGTCATTAAAGTTTCTTCTTGTTGAATGTCTTTGTCGTCTTTCCATTTAATTTCCTTTGCTTGCCCATTAGCTATCAACCAAGTTTCTGTTGCAGCGATACTTTCCGTTCCGTTTTTGTCCTGCAAACTCGCATATAAATCATCGTGGAATTCAATTGTCGGCAAATCGTAAGAAAAATAACATATTTCTCCCCACGATGGACTCCAATTTAACAACCCAAATTCAGAAGACCTGGCGTCTTGGATTAGGATTTTATCACTTTCATTTTTTGTTAAAAGCAACTGAACTTTACTGTTTTGATAAACATTCCTAAACAAAAAGGGCGAATGAGTTGAAACGATAATCTGAATTTCGCTCGATATTTCTTTGAAATGATTAAAAATCTTCTCTTGAAGTGTTGGGTGTAGGTGCAATTCTGGCTCATCAATTACAATAACGATGTCTTCTTTTGAAATCTTTGCTAATGACTCTAAAAACGCAATAGCAACGGCCATTTCTATACCTGAGCCACCTTGTCCAATTGGTAGTTCAAAACCATCAAAAGGGAAAACGAGTTCGGCACTATCATATGGAGTCAAAGTTTTAAATAGGCTTATGTCGATTTCATCTATTCTTAACTTTTTTAATATTTCGTTAGTCGCATCTATGGTTTTTTTGATCGTATCTCCTCCTGTTTCTGCTTTTATCTTCTCGTGCAAATTTTTTCTGTCGTGTTTAAAGTGCTTCTCTTCTGCTTTAGTTCGTTGTGTCTTGTCGAAACGCCAGTTTAGATCATCAATCACGTTTGATAAAGAAGAGTTGAATCCCTTCGACAATTGCTTGCTCCGTGTTTTAGGAAAGTAAAAACATCTCGGCATCTCAACCTCAGTAACCGGAAAAGAGAGTTGTCTTTCCGTAAATTTAAAATCGTTGGTGCTGGTTTTTCTTGGTTGAACCCACCCCTCTTCTCCCCGAGGCGCAACGGGTAACTACATAATGTGTGGTTGTGACTAGGTCGGAGAAAGCTTTTTGGGAAGCAGATTTCTCTCTCTTTTTTGCGGTTAGAGTTATTTTTTTACATTCAACATCTTGTGTCGTGTATCCATCGGGAAGTTTTGCGATAAAACTTTCCTCAAATTCAACAGTTATTTCAATTTCTCTATCAGCACCTTGATAAAAATCATTTATACCCAGGCGTGAAGCTGTAAATCTAGGCGATAAACAAAAATTAACAGCTTCTAGCACAGCGGTTTTACATGTTGCGTTGTCTCCTATGAAAACGCTGAAATCAGATAACTCGATGGGAGCATCCAACTTCTCAATGCCTCTAAAATTTTTTATTGATACTGATTTTATTTTCATATTTCAACTTTTTGGTTTATTCTGTGGCAAAAAACTTTTATTGATGTATTGGTACTGACTCATAAACAATAGGTTGGCCAACAAGTCGAAGGCTGGCTTCGCTATTTTATTGAATTTCTCAATGACTTCTTTTGGTGGTATTAATATCGAATATTCCTCGACAATTGCTTTGTTGATGTGTTGCTGGGCACTACCACCAGATTTTGAAATTATGTCCTTGATATGATCAGAAATATACAAATATAAATACTCATTATAAGCGGCATTTTTGTCGTACACACCAACCACAGATTGATTGGCCGAACATTCGATCTCTAACGTGCTTACTTGTCCAAGTGTTGCGCCAGTAATTGCTAAAACAGTTGTCCGTTTCGGCATCAACTTTGCGGCAGAATTATCAAGACCTATTTTTGTAATAAATTCCGTTGGAGATGTTATTCTCAACCGATTTACCTCGCCCGAGTTAATCCATGAAACACTTCCATTCCAATAGTCTGGATTAGATCGAGAAGGAGTACCTCCAAGTATTACTTCGAATTTATCGCCTAATTTTTTAATCTCCCATCCCTCCGGAATTTTACCGAAGTCGGTTTTACTATCAACCTTTTTTACATTTTCGTACCCAGGAAAATGAAAGTTTGCGAGCCACTCTTGATAAATTAATCTTAGAAAATGTTCTATAATTTCGGGCGAAAAAAACTCAGTCTCAGTCCAATTAAATTTTCTAAAATAATTTTTTAGATTTGTTATCATTTGTTCATTCAGCCTTTGGTTTAGTTGCGTTTTTTCTTTCAAAAATCTATGAATAATTCCCAATCGGTCTTCAAACGGCAGAACTTTATTTTTAGGGCTAAGGATTCCAACATATTGACCCGGATTAAGTGAGTATCCAGCATCTCTTATTTCTTGTAGTGTTACAGCCCTACATAAACCTTTTACATCTTGATATGTCTTTGTGCCCTTTTCACCCCTATAGCTTTTTACAATGCCTGCAATTGTTACGATCTGCTCGTCGGTCCAATATTTTCTCGCTCGATCACCCGGGATTGGAGTAGAAATTTCTCGAGCATCAACGAAAAGAATTTTATCCTTACGGTCTGATTGTTTTTTGTCTTTATCAAAAAACCAAAGTGTCACAGGAACGATTACATTGTAAAACATGTTCGGGCCCACAGCGACCATCACATCCACCACGCCACCCTCTATCATCTTTTGACGAATCTCTTTTTCGCTATGCCCGGCGTCGCTCGCCGAATTTGCCATAACAAACCCCGCGCGCCCTTTTTCATTGAGTGAATTTAAAAAGATTTGAATCCAGAGACAATTGCCGTTATCGGCCCTCGGTATCCCGTACGAAAATCGCCTATCATCTTTGATGCGCTCCTTGTCAATTCCTTTCACATTGAAAGGAGGATTGGCCATCGTGAAATCAAATTTGCCCAAACTTTTGTGTCTATCCTCATAATAGGTATTGCCTTCGCGGATATCCCCAGAAAGACCATGAATCGCAAGGTTCATTTTTGCGATGCGAACGGTTTGGTCTGTTTTTTCTTGTCCATAAATTGAAATCTCACGGGATGCTCGCGCTTTTTGTCCGTTTTTAAGATGCTGTTTTACAAATTCGTGTGATTGCACAAACATACCGCCTGAGCCGCAGGCAGGGTCATAAATCTTGCCGTGATACGGCTCGATAATTTCCACAATAAGCTTAACGATACTTGTCGGCGTAAAAAACTCGCCCCCGCGCGTGCCATCCGCAAGAGCAAACTTGCCGAGAAAATATTCGTAGATTCTGCCAAAAGCATCCCCCTCAATATCGTCAGGGATCTGATTAAAATTTTTAAGAAGCGCAATTATTGACCGATTATCGAGGTTTTGAAATGTCTTTGGGAGGATACCGGCAAGTTCTTTATTTTCCACTTCAATCTCTTTCATGGCATCATTCACAGCCTTGCCCATATCCGTTCCCTCTGGCAGTTCTATAAGATTAGGAAACTGGGCTTTTTGGGGAATAAAAAGCGTACCGCCGCGCGCATGATAATCCGCGGAAGAAATCGGCCGTTCACGCGAAACTGAAGCTCCGCCAAGGTTCTTGGGCTTCTTTTTTCTTTCTTCAGCTATCTCTTTTGCCACTTTGTTATGTTTTACGCCAGCAAATTTAAGAAAAATTAAACCCAAAACCGGCTCAGCAAATTCATTGAGACGCAAGGGAGAGTTGGCACGCATGTGATCCGCCGCCTCCCACAATCTATTTTCTAAATCTTTTATATTATTAGTGTTCATAGTCTTTCAGCTCACAATAATTTTTCAACTTCTTTTTGCGTTTTGTAAACCCCCACACCAATTTTTGATTGTCTCTTCTGCTTCATATTTTTAAACTATCTTGAATACGTTTTTAAAGCTGACTAAAAGCTTTTGACCTTAATTTTAGATTTTTTTCTCTTCCTCGAGCATCCCTTTCTGATCTATATGCTTCGTAATAAATCAATTCAAATGGCCTTCGCGATTTTGTAGAAAATACTAAACCATTGTTATGTTCTTTGAGTCTTTTTCTTAAATCATTAGTTGAACCGATATAAAGATTGTAATCTTTTTCACTTTTTAGAATATACACTCACCCACCAATTTGTGATAAAAAATCATCATCTTTATTGATATTTGTTGATATATTTTTCATAGTTTTTTGTTTATCATTCATATTGGTGGGCGGGTACACGTAAAACATAATTGGTGTGGGGGTAAATTTTTTTTGCTCATAGCTTAAAATTCAAACAATTCCAACTGCTTATTTTTATCCTTTAAATAAATTTTAACTTTTGCCCAATAATCATGAGCAGACTTAAAAATACCCTCGGCTTCTCTTTTTGAAATTGGGGCCAGTGGTTTGTAAATCATGTTATTTCTTTTAATTCTGTACCTGTCTATTTTGTCAATCAACTCTGAAAAATCATTGCCAAGCAAGGCACCGGCAACTCTAAAAGTAGTTTTGTGCTGTTCGCCGTCATCCGGTTGATAACCGTTTAATAAAAGTATGACTCTTGAAATTTGAAGCAGGCCGTCATAGGCTGATTTGAAAGCTGTATCCCAATAACCGCCGTTTAAGTTATATCCTGCGGCCTTGAGATTATGTTTTGCGGCATCAAGAGACGCGTTCAAAAAAGAAATGTCGGTTGTCTGCTTTTTAATTTTTCCTTCCCGCAACAGATTTTCCAATAACTCTTCTAAATTCATCTGTATTGCCTGTTAATAATAAAAAATTGCCTAAAATTTCTTTATGAAAAAATGATTTCTTCAAACTCCTTCTGAATTCCGGGAGGTTTGATAAGTGATAATTAATATCCCGCCTCGATATTTCCTCCACTTTTTTTATCGCCTTATACAATTCTTCTTCTGTGATATTTCCAATAATATATAAGTCCACATCGGAATCGCTTTTAAAATCGCCTTTTACATAGGAACCGAATAAAAAAGAAAATGCAATCCGTTTGTGCTTTTCCAGCTCTTCCTTGAGAATATGCTCCAATCCAATCGTCTTTGAAACGATAGTTTTAAATTCTTCGTAAATTGACGCTTCTTTATTAAGAAAATAATATACTTGCTTGCCCCCTTTTTCTTTTCTAAAAAGACCATCTTTTTCCAATGCCAAAAGCTCCCGGCGAATGTTATGAACCGGCGCGTTTAAAATCCTTTCCAACTCTCTTAAATAGTATTTTTTCTCCGGATCGGAAAAATAAAGGCGTAAAATTTTCTCCCTGGTTTTTGATTTTGTAAGACCCAATAACGACATAATGTTGTAATCAATTCTGATTACAATTGTAATCAGAATTGATTACAATGTCAAGTCAGATTAACCCTTTTTCTTTAAAACTTAAAAAATCCGATTTGGTAATAATAATATGATCAACTACTTCAATACCCAAAATTTTGCCGGCTTCTGTGAGCCGTTTTGTTATTTCTAAATCATCTTCTGATGGTTCGGGGTCGCCCGAGGGGTGGTTGTGGGCCAAAATCACCGAGGCGGCTTTGTTTTTTATGGCTTGGGCAAAGACTTCTCTGGGATGCACTAAATTAGCGTTTAGCGTGCCGATAGATATTTCATTAATAGACCAATTCCGAGTATTTAAAGCAATTAGATAAAAATGTTCTTTACTATAATCTTTGAGTTTGCTTTTTATCAACTTACAAACTTTTTTAGGGTCAGTAAGTTCTTTGCTTTTATACGGCAAGGTCTGAGTGGAAAACCGGCGGCTGATTTCAAAGACGGCTTTTATTTGAGCCGCTTTTGCTAATCCAATGCCTTTGATTGATGATAATTCTTCAATACTTGCTTCGGATAATTTCTGAAGACTGCCAAATTGGGTTAATAATTTTTGCGCCATAACCGCGACCGACTCGCCGACAACACCACGCCCCAAAATAAGCTGTAATAATTCTTGGGCTGAGAGCGCCTGTTCGCCAAATTTAACCAGCCGCTCGCGCGGGCGCTCCTCTTTTGGTAGATCGTGAATGGTGAATGATTTAGTCATAAAATTTTCTTTATTAAGTTTTTCTCCCCGAAGTAAATACCTCGTATTACTACGGGGCAGGCTCGGCCGCTCAACCCCTCGACGTTGCTCGGGGCAAATTTTTGGCAGATCCTTTATTTTTGCCATAGATTATTTAATCAACTAAAAGAGTTAAAAATTGCTAAAAGTTTTCCCGCTGATTTTGGCCAGGAAAATTTTTTTGCTTGGGCTAATCCCCTCTCGCGCAAAATTTTCGCCAAACTCTCATCTGCTAATAACTGATAAAAAGCATCGCTTAATTCATTTAATTTGTAAGGATTGACTAGCAACCCCCCGTCTCCAACCACTTCGGGCAAGGAGGAATTAGCGCTTGTCACCACCGGCGTGCCGCAGGCCATGGCCTCTAAGGGCGGCAGGCCAAAACCTTCGTAAAAAGAAAGATAAACAAAAATTTTAGCCAGATTATAAAGCGCCGGTTTATCCGATTCTTCCACATAACCTAAAAATTTAATTTTTTCTCTTTTGACTGATTTTTCAGCCAGTTTAAAAATTGTCTGATATTTCCAAGCCGCTTGGCCGGCAATAATTAAAAACAAGTCAGACCCTAACTTGTCCTGGTAATTTTTGCAAAACTCCTCAAAGGATTGAATCAAACCTTCAATATTTTTTCTTGGCTCTAAGTTGCCGAGATATAAAATAAAATTTTCCGGCAAGTTGTATTTTTGCTTAACCCGGAAAAGTTTTTCGTCATTTTTAGATAAGGGCTGAAATTCTTCAGTCACCGCCGGATAAATAATTTCAATTTTTTCGGCCGGTATTTTATAAAGTTCGATTAAATCTTTTTTAGAACATTCGGAAATGGTGATTATCTTCTGGCTTTGTTTAAGAAGTTTTGGGGGGTTAATAATTTTGTGCCAGAGATTGCTTTTTCGCGAGTAAAATTCGGGGTATCGTTCAAAAGACAAATCATAAATTGTGGTGATAAGCGGCACTTTTCTATCAATGGCTAAAAAATTGATATTAGGCAGAAAAAAAAGATCAATTCCGCCCAACAGCCGATTAATCTTGGGAAAATTCAGAAAAGTAAAGGAAAAATTTAAAAATTTATTCGGCCGGTTAAAATGACGGTTTTTAACTTTGGGATAATTTTTGAAAATTTTTAAGCCATCTTTATTTTTAAATGAATTAGAAAAAAGTCGGTATTGATTTTCTCGGTCAAGCTCAAAAAGATTTTTGAGTAAATTAAAAGTATAAAAATTAACCCCTGAATAATAATTTTCCAAAAGGGTCCGGGCGTCAATGCCAATGTTCATATTTCGCTTTAAGTTTTAGATTTACTTATTAAATTCTTCCCATTTTTCTTTAACAAACTCCGCTATCCTTTTCTTAAAAACCTCTTTATCAAAATTTTTAGCGTGCTCCCGAATTGCTTGGGGATTAAAATTTTCCGGCTTAAATCTTAAAATCGCGTCTAAAATCGCTTCCCAGCTTTGTTCGTCAAAAAAAAGACCTGTTTCATTATTTTTAATGCTTTCCAAAGCGCCGCCGGCCTGATAAGCAATTATCGGCCGGCCCGAGGCCATGGCTTCAATGGCGGTGATGCCAAAATCCTCAACCTGAGGATGGATAAAAGCTAAACTCTGGCTATAAAGTTCGGGCAGATTTTTATCGCTGACAAAGCCCAAAAATTCAATATTGGTTTTAGCCATCTCTTGAAGTTTTTGCTCTTCCGGGCCGGTGCCAAATATTTTAAGAGGCAGCCCCAAACGATTAAACGCTTCTATTGTCAAATCAAATCTTTTGTAAGGCACTAAACGGCCGCCGGTTAAAAAATAATTGCCAAGCTTAGAGCTGATTTTAAATTTTTCAATCTCAATCGGCGGCTGGATAACAAAACTTTCACGGCCATAAAATTTCTTAATTCGCCGGCGGACATTTTCAGAGTTGGCAATAAAATAATCGGGCCGCTTGGCAGACAAATAATCCCAAACTCGCAATTTATTCAAAGTCAAGGGGATAATTTTTTTGATCAAGCCGGGATAAGAAAGACCTTCAATATATTGATGGGTGTCGGTCCAAAGATAACGAGTCGGCGTATGACAATAACAAAGATGGAGCGTCTGCTCCGAAGTAATCGCTCCTTTGGCAAAAGCGCTGGAAGAAGAAATAACTAAATCATAATCTCTTAAATCATAGCCCTCGGTTGCCGCAGGCATCAATGATAAAAACCAGCGATAAGCTGATTTGCCAAAAGGCAAATTTTGCAAAAAAGAGGTTTTAATTTTCTTCTTATCAAAAAAATAGCCCATTTTTTCTTCATTAAAAACCAAAGTAAAAATCGGCGCCTCAGGATAAATTTCCTCCAAAACTTTCAGCACTTTTTCCGCCCCTCCATATTGGACCAATAAATCATGAACCAAAGCCACTTTCATAAATTATCTAATTATTTAATTTTACGTATTCAGCCAAATAATGGCTAAACTGGCCAAAAGCAGCAAAATCTGGATTGCTAAAGTTGAACCGGTTAAAAAATACGCCAGCATTCTTTCTTTTAAATAAATAAAGGTCACAATTGACTGATTGATTAAAATTACTAATAAACCAAAAAATGGAATAACCAATAACTGATACCAATCGCCCATTAAATCAATGCTGAAATAAACATTGTAATGAAGCGGAATATTCTGGCGAAAGCCAATTTTAATGAGAAATAGAATGAAAATTGAAAAATTAACAAGCAAACTCAAAATCATCAGAAGACCGATAACTCGGTTGGAGATAATCAGTCGAAAAAGCTGTTTGGCTAAATTTGTTTTTTGGTAAAAAAAGGTGAAATATCGGTTGAAATTCATAAAAATTAAAATCAAAATTTTTTGTCCCGCGAAAAGGCACTCAGGATTAGATTTTTAAACTCTTTAATAGTCTCAGTTTAACATTAAGAGGGCCTCTTGGCAAGCCACTATTATGTATTAAATAAATAAAATATGGTATAATACTATTTAGAAAAACAAACACCTATGTTAAAAACAGAACTGCTAAAAGAAATCATTCTTGCCAATAAAATTTTAAGCGCCGAGGCGTTTGATAAAGAAGCCAAAGAAGCCAAGGCGAAAAATATTCCTTTGGAAAAAAATTTGGTTGCCAAAGATATTATCAGCGCCGATATTTTATACAAGGCCATCAGCAATTATTTTAAGGTGCCTTTTATTGAACTTAAGGATCAAATTATCCGCAATGACATCTTAATGCTCATTCCCGAACCGATTGCCCAGGTGCATAAAATAATCGCTTTTGCCAAAGATGATAAAGAAGTTAAAGTTGCTACTTTAGATCCCGAAGATATCCAAACCATTGAATTTATTAAAAAGAAAATCGGCCTGGAAGTCAAAGTTTATCTGACAGCGCCTGATTCAATTGATAAGGCCTTAAAACAATATCATAAAAGCTTGAAAACAGAATTCCAGGAAATTACCAGAAAAGAAGAGGAAAGTGGCCCCAAGGATCAGGAAAAATTAAAAGAATTGGCTGAAGATCTGCCGATTGTCAGAATTGTTGACACGCTTTTGGAGTATGCGGTTTTTGAAAGGGCTTCGGATATTCATATTGAACCGACAGAAAAAGAGGTCTTTGTCCGCTACCGCATTGACGGCATATTGCGGCCGGTTATGACTTTGCCCAAAAGCGCTCTAACCGGCATTGTTGCCAGAATTAAAGTCTTGGCCAATCTTAAAATTGATGAACATCGCCTGCCCCAAGACGGCAGATTTAAAATCAGCTCGGCCGAATACCGAGTGGCTTTTCGTGTTTCCATTATTCCGGTTTATGACGGTGAAAAAGTAGTCCTGCGACTCTTAGATGAAAAATCACAAACTCTAACTTTGGAAAAATTAGGTTTCCAGCCCAGGGCTTTAGAAATTATTAAACGCAATATTCGTAAACCTCATGGCATTGTCTTGGTTACAGGCCCGACCGGCTCGGGTAAAACTACCACTCTTTATTCTATTTTAAATGTCTTAAATACTCCAGAAGTCAATATTTCAACTATTGAAGATCCTATTGAATATCGCATGCCAGGAGTCAATCAAAGCCAAATCAATCCGAAAATCGGCTTCACTTTTGCCGCCGGGCTCAGAGCATTTTTGCGGCAAGACCCGAATATCATCATGGTCGGTGAAATTCGCGACCAAGAAACAGCGGAAATTGCCATTCACGCGGCCATGACCGGACACTTAGTTTTCTCAACCTTACACACCAACGATGCGGTTACGGCCCTGCCCCGCTTGATTGATATGGGCGTGCCCACCTTTTTAATTGTTTCCACCACTAATATGATTATTGCCCAAAGATTAGTCAGAAAAATCTGCACCGACTGCATTTACAGTTATAAATTAGATAAAAAATCTTTGGAAGAGTTGGAAAAACAACTCAACACTAAATCTCTTTTAGAAACACTCAAGCAAGAAAACATTATTTTGCCTTCGGAAAAATCTTTTGGCAATCTGCTTTTTTACCGCGGCAAGGGCTGCAAACAATGCAATAATGAAGGTTATCACGGCCGGATGGGTATTTATGAAATTTTTGAAATTACAGAAAAAATTACTGAACTTCTTAAAATCAAGGCTTCAACTGAAGAATTACAAAAAGCCGTTGTAGCCGAAGGCATGCTCACCATGGCCGAAGATGGCATCATTAAAGCCAAAACCGGCATTACAACGATTGAAGAAATCTTAAGAGTCACGAGAGAATAAGACCCTTTGATATCAGCGCTCGCTCGCCCGCCTAAATTTTTTTCAAAAACTTTGGTGGGTCTCGCTCGCTTGATAATAAAAATTTATTGTCTTTATGCAATTAAATTTTTTAAAAAAGTTTAAACGAATTCCTGTCAAAGAGAAAATTTTTTTCGTCCAGCACTTAGAAGTAATGCTTAAAGCAGGGATTTCACTGGCCGAGGCTTTAAAAACGCTTTCGCTTCAAACCGAAAACAAACGATTTAAAGAAATCATTGTTGATATTACTCAAGGGGTGGAAAAGGGTGAACCGCTTTCCAATCATTTGGCCAAATACAACCGTGTTTTTGACAATCTTTTTGTCAATATGATTAAAGCCGGGGAAGCCAGCGGCCAGTTGGAAAATGTCCTGCGCCGAATCTATATTCAGATGAAAAAAGATCATGAACTTCGTTCCAAGGTCAAAGGCGCGATGATTTATCCGGCCGTGGTAGTTTTTGCCATGATTGTCATTGGCACTTTAATGATAGTTTTTGTCATTCCCAAAATTACGGCTGTCTTTAAAGAAGCGGAGGTAACTTTGCCTTTGCCAACCCGGGTTCTTATGGCGACCAGCGAGTTTGTTATCCAAAATTATCTGGTTGTTATTATTGCCTTGATCGGGTTAATTTATTTTTTCTTCAAATTAATTTCAACCAAACGCGGCAAATATATTTTTCATTCAATACTTTTACGACTACCTATTATTGCGTCGATAATCAAAAAAATAAATTTAGCCCGCTTTTCCCGCACTTTCTCTTCCCTTTTAAAAACTGATATTCCGATTATGCAAACTCTTGATATCACGGCCAATATCTTAGGCAATGTTTTATACAAAGAAGAAGTGCTTAAAGCTTCGCGCAGCGTTACCAAAGGTATTTCTTTGGGAGAATTACTAAAGAAAAATGGATCTCTTTTTCCGCCGGTTGTCACCCAGATGATTCTCGTTGGCGAACAAACCGGCAGTCTTGATAATGTTTTAGAAGAGTTGGCTGAATTTTATGAAAACGACATTGATCAAATTATGAAAAATTTGCCTTCAATAATTGAACCGGTATTAATTCTTATTTTGGGCGTGGCCGTGGCTGGCATGGCTATTGCTGTCATCATGCCGATGTATTCGTTAACGCAAGCAATATAAAAATACTGAAAAATAAAATATAAAATTTCAAAAACAAAAAATGCAAACCAAAAATGCAAAAATTATTTTTTTATTTTTAAATATGTGTTTTAAATTTTTTATATTTGATTTTTAATTTTAAATTTTATAAAAATGAGAAAAAAAAATTACGGCTTTACTCTTATTGAGGTTCTTATCACTATTTTTGTTGCCAGTCTTTTGGTTTTGGCAATTTTTAATATGTTTGATTATGCCCTGAAAATAATCGGCACCAATAAATCCAGAATCGGCGCTATTTCTCTGGCTAATGAAAAAATGGAACGAATCCGCAACCTTCCCTACAACAGTGTTGGCACTCAGGGCGGTATCCCGTCAGGCAGTATTGCGCAAACTGAACAAATAATCAGAAATGGCGTTACCTACACTGTTTCTACCCAAGTTATTTATATTGACGATCCTTTCGATGGCACGGTTGGCGGAGTTCCTGCTGATTTATTAGGCAATGATTACAAGCGCGTCAGAATCAATGTTAGTTGGCAAAGTTATTTAGGCAGTTCGGTTGCAATAATTTCTGATATTGCCCCCAAAGGCATTGAAACTAA
Source organism: bacterium (assembly GCA_043798995.1). Lineage (GTDB taxonomy): Bacteria > Patescibacteriota > Patescibacteriia > JAACEG01 > JAGUWE01 > JAGUWE01. Next base: position 126,986 of record JAZDOD010000008.1, on the reverse strand, counting down.
TCTCGGCGGCGGCACATTATACATTACTGTTTTTAATGCTAACGGCAATCCAATTAACGGCGCTAATGTCCATATTGAAAATTCCGCTGTCAATCCACAAATTTTAATTGACGTTTTAACCAACGCCGAAGGCCATGCCATCTTTCCCGGCGCTCCGGCTTCAATTGAAAGCTATAAAGTTACTGTCACCAAAACCGGTTATAGCACTGATCAAACTTATGATCGAACAATACAAAATCCCAATCCCACCAAACCCCACGCTTCGGTTTTTGCCGGCCAAAAAACCGACATTAGTTTTGCCATTGATTTAGTCAGTAGTTTAACAATTTATACCATGCGCCAAGCTTTGCCTGACAATTGGCAAATCAACACCGATAGCTCCGGCGCCTCTCATTATAACCCGACTTTGGAAATTGATTCTCTGGGCAATATGTATTTTGCTTGGGAAGATTATCGCGATTCGGCTAACTCACCCAGAATTTATTCTCAAAAATATAAAACTGATGAAACGCCGGGCTGGAGCCCGGATGCGCGCGTTTCCAGCGCCGTTAACCAGGTTAATCCGGACATGGCTTTAGATTCGCAAAATAATATTTATTACGCCTGGAACGATGATGTTAATGGCAATCAGGATGTTTTCTTAATCAAGAGGGACGCTAACGGCAATGATCTCTGGTCTGGCTCTAAAAAAATTGATACCGGCGCTAATTCAGCTGATCAGATTTTGCCCATTATTGATGTTGACGGCGCCAATAATTGCTATGTTGTCTGGCAGGATGATCGTGATGATTGCGGCGACATTTATCTTCACAAAATCACGCCCGCTGGCAATAATGGCTGGGCAGCTGAAGTTAAAGCCACGAGCGACAGCCCGGGCAATTGCCAGATTAACCCCTATCTTAAAATTGACAGCGATAACAATGTCTATGTCGCCTGGACTGACAGTCGGGCTGGCAATCAGGATATTTATTCCCAAAAATTTGATTCAGCCGGCACTAAACTCTGGGCTAATGATTTAAAAATTAATACCGACTCGGGCACGGCCGCACAAAATTTTACGAGTTTTGACTTTGACTCAAATGGCAACATCTATTTTAGCTGGACTGACTGGCGCGATGGCAATCAAAATATTTACGCTCAAAAATACAGCCCGGACGGCACCAACCTCTGGGGTTCGGACATTAAAATTAATACCGACAGCACTGCGACTGATCAATATTATTCCTCAATTATAGTCAGCGGCAATTTTGTTTATTTTGCCTGGACTGACGAACGCCAAGGCAATCGCGACGTTTATGCCCAAAAATATAATCTGGATGGTGTCAAGCAATGGGAGTCGGATTTAAGAGTCAACACTGATAATACGGCCACTGACCAATATTCAGCCAGTTTGGCTGTTGATTCCAGCGGCACTGTTTATGTTACCTGGCAAGATAACCGCAATAATAATTTTAATATTTATGCTGCCAAGTTTGAAGCGCCGCAGGAAATCACTTATGTCGGCAGTGTTCCTCTTGCTATTACCGGCGCTAAATTAATCGGCACTGATCCGGATATTCATAAATACTCCGACAACAGTCTTTCAACCGACAGCGATGGTCGTCTGCTTTTAAATACTATGGAATGGGATCTTTACACCATTGCCACTACCGGCGGTTATACCATTAAATTAAGTAATCCGGTCCAACCGATTAATCTCCTGCCTAATTCTTCCCAGACAATTTATTTAAACCTTAATTAAATGAATTTAAAAATTTTAAAAAATCAAGCTGGATTTACTCTTTTAGAAATGATAATCAGTCTTGGTATTTTTGTTATGGTTGTTGGTATGGCAACGGCATTTTTTATTCAGGGTTATCGGATCAGTACTTTTGGCTCTGAATTGGATTATCAAGTCAAAAGCGCCCGCGATGGTTTGGAAGTTATGACCAAGGAAATCCGCGAAGCAATTGCCAGCGACCGCGGCGACTATTTAATTGAGGATGCCGGTGCGCAGAACCTGACTTTTTATTCTGACATTGATGGTGATGGCTCGGCCGAACGGGTCCGTTATTTTTTAAACGGCACTGATTTAAATAAAGGGGTGATTGACCCAACCGGCTCGCCGGCCGAATATCTTGTCCAAAACGAGGTTATTACTCTTATTGCCGGCTATGTCAATAATCTAACAACTCCGATCTTTACTTATTTTGATGGTAGCAACAACCAATTAACTCAACCAATTGACAAAAATTTAATCAGATTAGTCCACGCTTACCTTAAAGTTGATATCAAGCCCGGCAAATCACCCCAGCAATATAATTTAGAAACCGATATTCAAATTAGAAATTTGAAAGACAATTTATGATAAAGTCAAAAGTCTCCGCCAAAGGCGGATCCGCCTCTGGCGGAAAAAGTCAGAAGTCAGAAGTTATTAATCAAGGAGCTATCTTGGTTTCCCTTCTCGTTTTCACCTCCATCTTCATCATTTTAGCCGGCGGATTGCTTTCGCTGGTGGTTTATCAGTATAAGTTGAATAAATACAAAGTAGCCAAAGCCCAAGCGATTCATGTGGCTGAAGCCGGCATTAATTATTACCGCTGGCATTTAGCGCACGAACCAGACGATTTTCAGGACGGAACCGGCGGAGCCGGCCCTTATGTCCATGATTTTCGCGACCCTCAGGGCAACATCATCGGCCAATTCAGCTTAATTATCACGCCTATGCCTAACACTACCATTGTTTCAATTCAATCAACCGGCTGGCTTTTGAGTTATCCAAATATCAAGCGAATAATTCTGGCTCAATACGGCATTCCGGCGCTCTCTGCCTATGCTGTGGTGGCAAATGCCGATATGCGTTTTGGCAGCGGCACCCAAACCTATGGCCCGATTCATTCCAATGGCGGCATTAGATTTGACGGCGTGGCACACAATATTGTTACCAGCGCCAGACAAACTTATGTTGATCCAGATGACAGCCAAACTGAATTCGGAGTCCATACTCATACTGCTCCTCAAGACCCGCAACCACCAGCCGCTGTCCCCCAAAGAACGGATGTTTTTCAAGCCGGCCGAAAATTTCCTGTAACCACAGTTGATTTTAACGGCTTTACTACTAATCTGGCTGATTTAAAAACATTGGCTAAAAACAACGGACTCTATCTTGATAAATCCAACAAACGCGGTTATTGGCTGCACTTTAATTCCAATCAAACCGTAGATATTTATATAGTAAAAACGGTTACAGACACTTGTGGCAGTACCGATACCGACGGCATTGCCCAAACTATGAACAATCCTCAATTAGGCGAACCTCTGCCGGCTAATGGCATAATCTTTATTGAAGATAAGGTTTGGGTTGACGGCCAAATTAATAATAGCCGCCTTACTTTGGTAGCGGCCCGAGAACCTTTGGCTAGCGGCGATGCTGATATTATCATCAATCATAATTTATTGTATACTAATAAAAACGGCTCTGATGTTTTGGGTTTAATTGCCCAGCGCAACATTACCGTTGGTTTATACAGTGACGACAATTTGGAAATTGACGCTTCGCTGGTGGCCAAAAGTGGCAGAATCGGCCGCTATTATTTTACTTCAAGTTGCAGCTCAACTTATTATGAAAGAAACTCAATCGCTTTATACGGTTCGCTGGCAACTTACAACCGTTATGGTTTTAGCTGGAGTTGCGGAGAAACTTACTGCTCGGGTTATCAAAACCGAACCATTACCTACGATGGTCACTTAACTTTTAGTCCGCCGCCCTCCTTTCCTACATCCGGCGAATATACTTTTATTTCATGGCGCGAACTTAATCCCTAAAATTATGTCCTTAATATTAAAAAATTTGCCCTTTGCTCTGGATATTGGAGAACTAACTTTAAAATTAGTTCAGCTAAAAAAAATCGGCAAAATTGTTAAATTAACTTCTTTTAGCAGCGTAGATCTGCCGGAGGGCTGTATTCAGCATGGCGAAATTCGAGACCAGGAACAATTCAAAAAAAGTGTGGAATTGCTTTTTAAGAAAATCAATGGCAAAAAAATTAAAACCAAAAATGTAATTTCGGTTCTGCCTGAGCCGAAAACATTTATTAAATGGATTAAAATTGAATCGGAAAGCTCGGAACTTAAAGAAAAAAAATATGATAAAGGCGAGTTAATAATTCCGGAGATAATCAGCCGCGAAACCGAAGAACACATTCCCCTGCCAATCAAGGAAATATATCTGGACTGGCAAGTAGTTAGTAAAACCGCTAACTCAACTGAAATTCTGATTGGCGCTGCTCCCAAAAGCATAGTTAATAATTATCTGGGGGTGCTAAAATATTGCGGTTTTGAACCGGTGGCTTTGGAAATTGAATCAATGGCAATCATCCGCAGTCTTTTTCCGATCAATAAAAATCAAGATGTCGGGGCAAAAATGATTATTGACTTTGGCCGAGTCAGAACGAGTCTTATTATTTTTGATCAGAATAATATAAAATTTACCGTCAGTTTGCCGATTTCCGGCAAAATTTTAACCGAAACTATTGCCAAACGCCTAAATATTTCTCTTGAACAAGCCGAGAAAGCCAAAATTGTTTGTAGTATAAATAAAGAATGTCAGACAATTTTAACTGAAATATTGACTGATAATACCAAACATTTAATCCAAAAAATAAAAGAAGCGATTAACTTTTATAAAGACCATTTTACCGAAGCTCAAGAAATAAACGAGCTTGTCATTTGCGGAGGCGGAGCCAATTTAAGCGGCTTGGAAGAAAATCTAAAAACTGTTTTGGGTAAAAATATCAAAAAAGCTAATCCCCTTGTTAATATTGGCAGAACTTATAAGTCCTTCGATCAATGCTTGGCTCTTAAATTTACTACTGCGCTTGGCTTAGCCTTGAGGGGCGTGCATGATAAAAATCTGATTTACTAAAAACTTATATGATTAACCTTAATCTTAATCTAATTTCGGCTGAACAGCGAATCCATATTGAACAAAAACGCAGTCATCTGCTTTTTGAAAAACTCTTTATTTTTATTTTTCTTTTGATTTTTATTATCAGCTTGGGCCTTGGTGTTGGCAAATATCTTCTTAATAATAACTACAGTCAATTAATTTCTGAAAATGGAAATAAAAAATTCAGCAGTTTCAATCAGGATATTAAAGAATTAAATAATAAACTTAAATTAATAAATAAAATTCAGTCTGATTATAATCCCGTGGCAGAAAAAATTGATTTTCTAATTAAAATTGTGCCGGAAAATATTTTTCTGACTAATCTTAAAATTGAAAAAAAAGAAGAAAATAAAAATTATTACTGGCTGATTTCTCTCAACGGCCGAGCTAAAAATAGAAAAGATCTCCTAGATCTTAAAACTAATTTAAATCAAACTAACGGCTTTAGTGAAGTTGACTTTCCGATCAGTAATCTTCTCAAGAAAGAAAATATTGATTTCCAGCTTATGGCCAAACTAAAAAATGATGTTTTTAATCTTTAAATCAAAACTTTTAAAATGGCCAAAATTAAAAGCACAATTTATTATCTTATTCCTCTTTTAGCCATTATCGGCGGTCTTTGTTATTTTGTCATTTGGCCTTTTTACGGCGAAATTAAAAAGATAAATGCAGATATGAACGACGAGCTTTTCTCGCTTGAAGGCAAAAAATTAAAAACTAATAATATCAAAGAAAGTTTGACCGATCTTAATAAAATCAAAAATGAACTATCTAAAACTGATATTTTTATTAAAAAAGGTGATGAACTCTCTTTTATTCAGAAAATTGAAATATTGGCGGATAAATATCAGATTGAGCAGATACCAAATATCGGCACTCTGCAAAATGAAGGCAGCGAAAGTTTTTTGCCGGTAAAAATAACTTTATTCGGCGAGTTTGATAAAATTCTCAAATTTATCAATGAACTAGACAGAACAAACTACTATTTAATAGTGAGTTTAGTTAATCTGACTGCCAGTGACATCGCCTCAGGCCCAACCTCAAGATCTGATTTTTATTTACCGACCGAGTCTTCTGGCAATTTGACGGTTGAGCTTTCCGGTAAAATTTATTATGAGCAATAATTTATTTTTATGAAATTAAAAATTAAAATTAATTCACTTTATCAGTTAATCAGATACTTAAATCTTTTGATATTAGTAATTTTTATTTCTACCCTGGCTTATTTTAGTTATTTTTTATATCAGAATGTCTATCTTTCTTTGCAAAAAATAGAAAAAATAAACTCTTTGAAAAGTGGGATTGTCTTTACCGAAGACATTCAGACAAATTTGTATCAAAAAATCTCGGAAAATCTCAATAAAAAACAACAAGGAAAAGAAATTAATTTTGAAAATCTCAAAAATCCTTTTAAGCCTTATTGATTTTTCTAAAAAAGATGATTTTAAAAAAAACCGCCTTTTCGGCGGTTTTATAATTAGTAATATTCTTAAAATTTAAACTGCTTCAACTTCTTTTATTTTTTTAAACTTATTTTTAAAATGTTTTTCAATGCCCTGTTTAAGCGTTAAAGTTGCCATCGGACAACCCTGACAAGCCCCAATTAATCTTACTTGAAGTTTGCCTTGAGTTTCATCAAAATCAACAAATTCCACATCTCCGCCATGAGCCTGAAGATTAATTCTAACCAAATCCAATTCCTTAATTATTTTTTCTTTCATAAAATTAATTCAGTTAGTTGTTATAATCCTAATATCAACGATTTTAGCAAGATTATCATTAATAATAAGCGGATTAATATCAAACTCTAAAATTTGCGGATTTTCATTGGCTAAACGTACCATCCTAAGAAAAAGATTGGCCAAATCATTAAGATCGACTTTAACACAATGACGATATCCTGTCAAAAGCTTATAAGCTCTGGTTTCTTTAAACATGGCTAAAATTTCTTTTTTATCCAGGGAATTTAAACGCAAGGTTGCATCTTTAAGAACCTCCGTATAAATCCCTCCCAAACCGAAAATAAAAATTAAGCCAAAATTATCATCCCGTTTAAAGCCCAAGAGAAGCTCTAACCCCTTCGGTTGCGGCTGAATAACTATTTCTTCGCGCGGAAATCTCTTTTTTAGTTTTAAAAAAGCTTGTTTTATTTCTTTGTCGCTGATTAATCTTGTCAAAACCGCTCCGACCTCGGTTTTATGAACAATTTTCTCTGAATTAATTTTTAAAACGACCGGTAAACCCAAAAGGCGGGCTTGTTTTTGCGCTTCTCTATAAGAATTAACCGCAACTGATTTAATTAAAGGCAAACTATATTTTTTAAGAATCTTGGCCGCGGCAAAAAGTTTTAACTGCTTTGTTTTATTGGTCTTAGGTAAAGTTTTGGTCTCCTTATAATTCTTAAAGAATTGAGCGGCTTTTTCTTTAGCTAATTCGGCCTGCCAAACTTGGGCTAAAACCTTAACTGCCTGATTTGGGAATTCAAAAAAAGGAATCTTTCGTTTGATAAAAATTTTTTCTCCGGCGGCAATTGCTTTACCGCCAACAAAACTTACTAAAACCGGCCTTTTTTTTGAATTTTTAACAATACTTTCGGCTGTCTGGGAAATTTGGGTCATTGTCTGAGGCGTTAAAATAACGATTATGGCATCAATGTTTGGATCGCGGGAAACTTGTCTTAAGGCAACCTCATATCTTTTGGCATCAGCATCGCCGATAACATCAATAGGGTTTTTAATGTTGGCCTCTTTTGGTAATTTATTTTTTAAAAATTTCTCGCTCTGTGGCGAAAGTGAATTGATAATCAAACCGCTTTCTTCAATCTCATCAACCGTGATAACGCCCGGACCGCCGGCGTTGGTGATAATCGCCAGCCGGGGACCAGCCAATTTCTCATAACGATTATAAAATTTAGCCAAATTAAATAATTCCTGAAGATCAGTAAGTTTTACCACGCCAGCCTGCTTAAAAGCGGTCTCAACAACCGTCCTCTCTTGAGCTATTGCTCCGGTATGAGAAGAAATGGCTTGCTGAGCTTTTTTACTTACGCCGGGTTTAAGGGCAAAAATCGGCTTAATTTGAGCGGTTTTAGCGGCTAAACGCAAAAATCTTAACGGCTTAATTAACTCCTCAAGATAACAAAAAATGACGCCGGTGTCTTTATCTTTAACTAAAAACTTTAAAAAATCAGATTCCTCTAAAACCGCTTTGTTGCCTAAACTGATAAAATGAGAATAACCAATTTCGCGCGAATCAGACCAATTAAGAAGACTCGTACACAAAGCTCCGGATTGGGAAATAAAAGCAATCCGACCCTTCTTAATCATTCCTTTGGCAAATGAGGCATTAAGATTATTGGGAGAACTTAAAATCCCCAAACAATTAGGACCCAAAAAATTAATCCGGTATTTTTTAGCTGTATCTTTGATTTTGTTTTCCAGTTCCGCGCCCTCTTCATTTATTTCTTTAAAACCGGCTGAAATAATAATTGCGTTTTTAATTTTTTTTTGGCCGCATTCTTTTAAAACATGGGGTACCACCGGCGCCGGAATGGCAATAATTGCCAAATCAATTTTATTTTTGACCTGTGAAACGCTTGCCAAAGCCGGTAAGCCTAAAATTCTTTTATCTTTTAAATTAATAGGATAAATTTTGCCCCGAAAACCGCTCTTAATCAGATTTTCCACCAAGCCATACCCTACTTTCTTTTTGTTTTGCGAGGCGCCGATAACCGCAATTGATTTTGGTTTAAAAAATAAATCAAGCATAAATTATTTAAACGCTCTGATTAGAAAAATTATTATTGCCCAAATTATAGTAATAATAAAAGCGGCAATAAAGACAAAGGAAACCCAAAGCAATTTCGTGCCAAATTTCCTTTCCAAAAGAATTGAAATTAAAGCCAAAACCAAAGTCACGATGTTAGCTAAAATAATTTTTTTAAACTGACCCATATTTTTGAAATTTAATTTTTAAATATCGGTTTTATTTAATTAAAAATTAAACCTCCAAATATTTATTAATAGCAATTAAAGTGCTAAACATATTCAAAACGACAGCGATTAGAAATTGCAAACCCAAGATTGGCCAAAGATGAGCCAAGAAATAATTGTAAAGATTAAAAGAAGTATCGCCGAAAAAAGTTTCCAAATAAGGTTGGATAAGATTAAGAAACGGCAGCCAAAGCACGGCCGTAATGGCGCAAGCAACCAAAGCATAAATCACGCCCTCCATTAAAAACGGGCCCCGGACAAACCAATTAGAAGCGCCGACCAGTTTCATAATCCCGATTTCATGCCGATGACTATAAATCGCCATTCTAATGGTATTAAAAATGACCAAAACCGCAATTAGGCCAAAGAATAAACTAATAGCAATGATTGCCTGGCGAATCTTCCAATTTAAATCACTAATACGGCTGATAATCGCTTTGTGGTCGTCAAAATCTTTTTTCTCAATTAAATAATTATATTTTTTGTCTTCTAATTTGCTCATAATATTGGAATAATCCTCCGGTTGCGCCGCTTTGACAATCAAAACCGAGCCCAGCGGATTGGAACTTAATTCTTCCAATGATTTAAGTATCAGAGAATCATTAGCGTGGCGGGTTTTAAATTCTTCCAGCGCCTGCTCTTTTGGCAGATATTTTACTTCTTTTACCTGCTCAAGATTTTCTAAATAATCCTTAATTTCCTGGGCCTTGGCCTCAGTTACATCATTTTTAAAATAAATGCTCATATCAATTCTTGCCTGTATTGTCTCTATGGCTTTATTGGCCAAAATATTAATAAAAAAAAGTGAGGTAACTGAAAAAAGGGTTAAAATCAGCATAGTGATTGTTACCAGCGAAAGCCAAATATTGCGCCAAAAATTCTGCAGGGCAAATTTAATGATTTGAGAAAAGGAAAAGAAAAACATAAATTTAGATTCTACATTCTGATAAGTTTGTTTAAGTATTCATAAATCTCTAACTAAATTACAAATTACCAAAAATTCTAAATTCCAAGCACTAAATCCTAAACAAATTTTAAATTCCAAACTTTAAATTCAAAACAATTTAGAATTTTGGATTTGAGATTTAGGATTTGTTTAGAAATTAGGATTTTGAATTTAGGATTTAATTAAAGTATATATTTTCCCACTTTTTGATCACTGATAATCTGACCATTTTCCAAAGTAATCACCCTCTTTTTCAAGGAATTAACTACCTCGCGATTATGAGTCACCAGCAAAACCGTTGTCCCAAAATCATTGATACGAAGCAGTAAATCAATAATTTCTCGCGTATTAAGAGAGTCCAAATTGCCCGTTGGTTCATCGGCAATTAAAAGTTTGGGCCGGTGGACTAAAGACCGGGCAATCACTACTCTTTGCTGTTCACCGCCGGAAAGCTGACGCGGATAGCGATCAATTTTATTTTCTAATCCGACTATTTTTAAAACTTGCCGAGCAATATTTTTTAGCCGCTTATGCTCTTCGCCGCAAACCTCGCCGGCAAAAGAAACATTTTCAAAAACTGTCTTTTTTGGCAATAATTTAAAATCCTGAAAAATCACTCCGATTTGGCGCCGCAATATGGGCACTTCCCTCTTTTTAATTTTAGTAATATCCCAACCGCCAACCACCACCCGTCCTTCGGTTGGTTTTTCCTCGGCAATTAAAAGCTTTACTAAGGTAGTTTTGCCCATACCGGACTGGCCGACAATTGAAACAAATTCCTTGGATTTAATATGTAAATTAATATTCTTAAGGGCCACGGTATCCGGCGGATAAATTTTAGTCACATTAGTTAGACGAACCATTTGATTTTTAATTTTTAATTTTATTTAGTCCCCATTTAGCTAAATTTATCGTGTCATTCACACTTTTTTCTTTGCTCTCTGCGCCTAGAACAACGATGATTAATTCTTTGTTAGCGTCATTTACATCTCTGACTTTAGAAATTAAACAATGACCCGCCTCGTCTAAATAACCAGTCTTGCCGCCTAAAATATACAAATTGCTTTCCAGAAGTTTATTAGGGCTTTTGATTAAATGGGGTTCTTTTGTGTTGAGAGTAAAAAAACTGTATTGTTTTGAGGTTGTGCTTTTAAGAAAATCTAACTTTTTAAAAACTTGCAGTCCTATTTTAGCTAAATCGCGAGCGCTTGAAACATTATTAGGGTCTAAACCGCTTGGATCGTAAAATTTAGTGTCAGTCATTCCCCACAAACTTGCTTGGTAATTCATGGCATTAACGAAATCACGTCGCAAAAGACCGGTTGATCTTGCCAGGGCATAAGTGGCATTATTGGCTGAACCAACTAAGCTGGTATAAAATAAATCCTTGGCAGTCATTGATTCACCGGGTTTTACTTTTAAATAACCCATTTCCCATTTTTTAGCATAATTTAAAACATCATCGTCTGACTTTTTATAACTTACCACCTTGTTCCAGTCAGAATTATGCTGAAGAAAAATCTCAGCCGCCATTAATTTAGTTAAGCTGGCAATTGGTCTGGCTTCAGTTTCATTTTTTGCCCATAAAATCTCATGATTTTTAGCATTAACTACAATCGCGGCTTTAGAATTAACTTGGCAATCCGGTTTTTCATTGGCCTCATTTTTAATTAAACTCACCGAGGTGGAAGTTGCCTGTTCAGTCGTATTAGCTACAGTCACCGCCATCTCGTTAACCGGCTCAATTTTAACTTTAATTAAACCCGAAGCTTGGCTGGCAATCTTTTTAAAAGCAACTAAGTCAAGATCCAGCACCCGGTCAGGATGAACAGTCCTGTCAGGACCATAATCATTGACTGTCACCACCGCTGTTTTATTGTTCTCAAGATTGGTAACTTTTAGTTTTGCTCCCTTGGGATAATCAGGCGAAGCAGCGCAGTCGCAGTCGCGGTAACGGTACCAGCTGGCCGTCCCTTCTGATAAAATCACATTGTCTTCAAAAACACCCAAACGGGCATAAGGCAGATGAATTGTAGCTTTTAGCTGGCCGTATTGGGTCAGTGTTTGAGTCGGGAGCAGTAACCACTGCGATTTCACGCCGTCCCAATAATAAATTCGCTTATAATTATTTCTATCTTCGGGGTAATGAATTTCTATTATCAACGGTTTGGTCGAGTCATAGGCAGTTTTATTGACAATATCAAATTCATAAAGATGGCTGACAATCTTAAGATTTTCCGGGATAGCTGCAATTTCCTCTGGATTATAAAAATCTTTAAAAATCACTTCTGATTCCCCGGCGAGAATCTGAGGCGAAATTGCTAAGCTAAAATTTTTGTTAAAAACTTTGGCCGTGTAACCCTTGGCCACGGTGGCTTTATCTAATTTTATAACTTGAAGATCCAGACTAACCGGCGTTTGGGCAAAAATAGTTGCCGTATTAAAAATAAAAAGTGAAAAAGATAATAAAATAATTGTAATTTTTCTGACTCTTGGCATAAAATAAATTTTGCTTTACAATAAAATAGATGAAAAGGCGGGATTAGTATAATGGCCATTATGTCACCTTCCCAAGGTGAAGACGCCGGTTCGATTCCGGTATCCCGCTCAAAAATTTGTTTACAAATTTTTGAGCGAGGCTCGCCAGGAACGGCCCAGCTATCACTTCAGCCCCCTTAGTTCAGTGGCAGAACGGTGGTATCGCCCGGCCTGCCTAAGCCGTCTTAGCTCAGTGGTAGAGCAGCGCATTCGTAACGCGCAGGTCGTCGGTTCAAATCCGACAGACGGCTCAATTTAGTTCGGCGGGCAGGTAAACCACATACGTCAGTTCGATTCTGGCAGGGGGCTCAATAAAAAAACCTTCTGATTTCTGCTTGCGCCTGAAATTCTTTTAAAACCTCATTTAGATTTTTGGTTTGCAAAGTTAAAAAATAGCTATCTAACTTTTCTGACAATAAACTGGGACGCAAAATTCTTTCTTTGTAATTTCCAATGTCCCAACCGTAAAGATCTTTGATTATTTCTTGAACTTTTACCTTGCCGGGCGCATTAAGGCTAATCTCCTGTAATTTTTTATCAAGCTCTTGCGAGCTCAAATTAATTTTGGCTTTAGCGGCTAATTGTTTCATTAATTCATTGGTAATCATTACTCTTAAAACATCTTCTTTGATTTTTTCCGGTGAAGGCATCATTTTTACGCCCTGACTCACTTCTTCCTGTTTTTTATAATAGCGCGTTAAAGCTAAAACATTGTCCCGAAATTCGCTGTAAGGCAAAACCTGGCCGTTAACTATCGCTACCGGGTAAGGCACGATTTTAATTATTTGATTAGTTAACTTATCGTTCCATTGGTATTTATATAAGCCAATTCCAAAAAAAATAACCGCCACCAGAGTTAAAAAAACAAGATATAAAAGTAAAATTAAAAAAAACTTTACCAATCTTTTTACTAAAGATTGTTTTTTAATTTGAGTAAATTCCGGCGGCAGAATCGCTGAATCTTTAATCAATTTCGGACTAACTTTAACTGATAAACGTTTCGCCGGCTTTTTGGCGGCTAATCCTACTGGCCGAGAAGAAGCGCTTGGCGCTGCTTTTTTTTCAAAAATCTTATTTTTTTCAGATTCAATTTTCTGGATGGCTGTAACTTCGTTAATTTTGACCTCCGGCTGAGAAGCATTTTTTTTTGGCAGTGCCGAAACAGAAGACTGATCTTTACTTTTGTCAGGCTTGTTTTTTTTAGCCGGAATGTTTTTCCTTTCGGCCTCACCGAGCGTCTTTAAAACAATCTCCCGCCACTGGGCGACTTTCTCTTTTTCAGCTAAAGATTCGCCATTTTGAGAAGTATTATTATCTCCCGCAGAAGTTGTTTTCATTTCATTTTCGTTGCTAATCGCCATAAAAAATAAAAACTTCGATTAATTTATTTTGATTTGGTTTATTTTTTAGAATCATCAACATTTTGGGTAAAAAAATATTCCCACCAAAGCTGAGGATTTATTTTTTTTTCTTTTAAAGCAAGGAGCTTGTCTGGCGGCAAATTTTCAGTTTTTTGCTCTGAGGGAGTATCTTCCACAATAACAACAGATTCTCCTTGTTTTTTAAAGCCTAATTTGGTCCTTGCCTCTTTTTCCACAAATAAATCGCTTTTAAAATAATCGACCAATTCGGCTAAATTAGTATTATCTCTTTCAGTTTTCTCAATTTCACTCTTTAATTCATCAACCTTATTTTTAACTTCCTTGGACTTAGAAAATTGGGTGAATAAATTAAACCCTAAAAAACTCACAATTAAAACTAATGCTAAAATAAATAGCTTGGAAGAAAAAAGTTTATTAAAAAAATTATCTGGCTTAGCCATATCTTTATATATTATAATACAAAAACTTTATCTCAACAAGTTTAAAGCTGTTAAAAATTAAATTGGCCGCTAAAAGTATTCTCGCGGTTGTATAGGAATTTTACTTATCCTTGCCACTTCGCTCCCTGACGGACTAATAATTCTCGGGCGCGCAAGGGCTCGGCCATTAATTCTTTAACTACTTTTTCCATCCGCATCCCTTGCGAACCTTTAATTAAAATAATGTCACCGGTTTTTATTTCTTCTTGCAAAAATTTACCGGCTGAATCGGTATTGTCAAAACTAAAAATCTGGTTATCCTTCATTCCGGCCTCAATGGCGCTCTGAGCAATTTTTTTTGCTAAAGCACCCACGGTAATCAAGATATCTAACTTATTTTCAGCCACAGCTTTACCTACTCCAAAGTGACCTTCTTGGGTAAAATTGCCCAACTCTAACATATCAGCTAGTACCGCTATTTTTTTTCTGCCGGATCGTACTTCTCCCAAGGTTTCTACGGCAGCGATGGCTGCTTTAGGCGAAGAGTTATAAGTATCATCAATGATTAAAGTTTCTTTTATCCCTTTAATAATTTTCATCCTGCCTTTGGGTGACTGGTACTTTTTCAAGGACTCGGCAATGTCTAAAAGATTTAATTCGTAGAATACACCCACGGCAACAGCAGCCAAAGCGGCATAAATTTGATGGCGTCCCAAAACATCGGGCAGAAGCATCGGCACGATATTGCCCTGATGGGAAACTTTAAAACTAATGCCTTGAATTTCACCGTTTTCCAATAAACTCACTTTTTCATCACTGGATAGGATATCAGCGCCGTCTTTAAAACCATAAGTTATGACTCTGGCTTTGGTCTTTTCCTGCATCAAGTTAACTCGTTCATCGTCAAAATTCAAAATCGCCGCGTTATCCTTGGTTAATCTGCTGACCATTAAACGTTTTTCTCTGGCTATTTTTTCAATAGTGCCAAATTGCTCTAAATGAGTTTCGCTAACGGTTGTTATTATCGCAATTTTAAGCGGCAAAAAACTTACCAGATACTCAATATCTCCTATTTTATCTGCACCCATTTCTAAAATTAAAATTTTTGGATAATTAGAATCCTTAAATAAAAGCAAGTTGATTGATTTTAAAAATACCTCTAACCAGCCGGGGAATGATTTACCCGGCGACTCTGCGCCAATCACTGATAATGGCACGCCGATTTCATTATTATAATTCTTGATATTGGCCCGTACTGAAAATTTTTCTCCCAAAACCGTCCTAATTGCTTCTTTGGTTGAAGTTTTACCCACCGAACCGGTAATACCAATAATTTCTGGCTGATATTTCTTGACAACGGCACTGGCGATGATTTTTAATAGATACTGAATGATTTTTTTAAACATAATTTATATTTCTAAATCTCAATTAAATTTAGATATTTTTAAAAATTACTCGGTAACGCTCGGCGGTATCTCATAATAGTTTAACATAAACTTTGCCAACTCGCCAAAAAGCGGCGCGGCTGAGCTTTCGGCCCAAATTACATCTTTGGGATTATCAATTTTTACCAACATCGTAAAGCGCGGATTATCAACCGGCGCAAAGCCGGCAAATGAACCGATATTTTTATTTTCTTCATAACCCTTGCCTTCTTTTTTTGGCACCTGGGCGGTGCCGGTCTTACCGGCAATATAATAACCGGCTACCCCGGCCCGTTTGCCATGACCATTTCTGACCACTGAAACCATCATGCCAGTTAAAAGATTAGCCGTCCGGGAAGAAACAACTTGCCGCACTACTTTAGGTTGCGTTTTAACAACCGTGCCATCGCTTTTTTGTATTTCTTTAACTAAATAGGGCCTCATCAACTTACCTTGATTGGCAATAGCGTTGACAGCCGTTACCAATTGAAGGGGTGTCACTGAAATGCCTTGGCCAAAACTGGCTGTAGCGGCAAAGATTTCTCCTTTCTGCTCCAAAGATCTGATATTGCCGCTGTTTTCGGCTTCAACTTCAAGGCCGGTCGGTGAACCAAAGCCGAAATTCTTAACATATTTTTTAAATACTTCCTGCCCCGCTTGTCTCATAACAAAAATTGCGCCGGTATTAAGAGAATTCTCTAAAATATTAGTTGTTGTCTGACGACCGTGAGCTTTTAGATCTGAATTTTTAATTGTAAAACCGGCGATTTTAACTTCGCCGGTATCTTCATAGGTCGTGTTAGGCGTGATTTTGCCGCTATCTAACCCGGCGGCCATGGTAATAACTTTAAAAACCGAGCCCGGCTCATATTGAAAAAATGTAACCGGATTGTTAAAAACACTCAGATCCTCAACTTGATTATACTGATTTAGATCAAAATCCGGCACGCTGCACATGGCTAAAATAGCGCCGCTTTGAGGTTTCATCACAATCACACTACCGCCGTCTGCTCCATGTTTTTTGACCGTTTCAGCTAATTTTTCGCACGCCTTAAACTGAATGGCATGATCCAAAGTTAAAACCAAATCTTCTCCCGGAACCGCTTCTTTAATTTGATAATCATCAACAAAAATCAAATAACCCAAAGCATCACGCTGCGATTTAATTTCACCATAAGTACCGGCGAGTTCTTCATTAAAATATCCTTCAAGGCCGTATTGGCCGACTTGCCTGTCGTTTTCGTAGCCGACAAAACCTAAAAGATGTGAGGCGATATTTTTTTCCGGATAAAAACGAAAAACCTCCTTGCGGTAGTATATCCCCTTAAAATTTAATTCCTTAATTTTTTCAACTGTTTCTTTGCCAACCTGATGCTTGAGCACCTGATAGGCCAGTTCGTTTTGGTTTATTTTTTTATCCAATTCCTCCAGCTCGATCTCAAGTAAGGACGCCAATTGCGAAACAATCTTTTCCTTATCTTTATCATTGATTAATCTTGGTTCGCTAGAAACTAAAAAATAATCCTTGTTGGTAGCTAAAGGATAAAGTTCTCCGTTTGACTCCTCTAAATAAATTTTACCGCGCTCTGGTAAAAGTTTTTCATAAATATCATATTGATTGGAAGCCAGAGCCACATAAAAATTATGATTTTTAATTTGCAAAACAAAAAGGCGGATAATAATTGCCAGATTAAACAAAAAAATAATCGTAATAAGAAATGTCATACGATTATCTTTTTTGCCGCTTTTTGTTCTTTTGCCAAAGGTCATAACATAAATTTATTTAACCGAAAAACAAAATTTTTAAAAAACAAACTATTTTT
This sequence comes from bacterium, assembly GCA_043798995.1. GTDB lineage: Bacteria > Patescibacteriota > Patescibacteriia > JAACEG01 > JAGUWE01 > JAGUWE01. The sequence continues at coordinate 109,535 of JAZDOD010000008.1, read as the reverse complement.
TCGCCATAACCACGCTTTTTTCGCCGGTTAAATAAGTTACCTCATTAATTGTTTCCATATTGATATTTTTCACCCGCTCCTGGATACTTTGCAATGATTTGAGGTTGGCGATTTCAATGTTGATGGCTTTTTTATTTTCCTGGAATTTTGCTAATTTATCTTGCAATTTGCTTATTTCATAACCCTTGGTGGCGTTATAATTTATTTTAATAATATTACCGATAACCAAAAATAAAGCGGCGCAAATCAAAAAATAGCGGAAAAATTTAATTTTTCTTTCTGCTTTGATAAATTTTAAATTTTTTTCTCCCAATACCTTTTTAGCCAATTTCAAAAATTTTGACATAAATTTTCAAATTTTACCCTCCTTCTTGAAAGCGATAATTTTTATCCCGATGAAGAAAGAGGGGCGAAGTATTTTTATAATTTACTTCGCCGAGGAAGAGTTAGTCAGAGGTTTAGTCGTTTAATGGCTTTTTCCATTTCATCACACTTGTTGTTTGCTTCTTCAATCGAGGCAAATGTTTTAACACAACGTTCTGTGCCGGGCAGCGTTTTAAAACCACTGCTCGTTTTTATGCCACGGCCGACAAAAACATCTTTGCCACTCTGCCAAAAAATAGTTTCTTCTTTTTCTAAAGCCACTTTGCACCTCCTTTTTAAAATTTTGTTACTCCTTTTACTCCCCTTTTATTTATTAATGAACAAATTATATTTTTTCTGCTACTCGTAATTTAGCGCTTCTGGCTCGCGGATTTTCTTTAATTTCCATATATGACGGTTTTATAACTTTCTTATTAATCAACTTAATAGCTGGTTTTTCGCTGCGAGCTTTGGCGCGAAAAAAATTTTTAATAATCCTGTCTTCCAGCGAATGAAAGGAAATAACGGCTAGACGCCCGCCGGGAGCCAAAATTTCAACTGCCTGGGGTAAAACTTTTTCTAAATTAGCAAGTTCCTCATTGACTGCGATCCGCAGTGCCTGAAAAACTTTTGTCGCCGGATGAATTTTTTTTCGTCTGGAATAATATTTAACTTTTAAAATTAAATTGGCTAAATCGTAAGCTGAGTTAAATGGCGATTTTTTTCTTTTTTCAACAATCAGTTCGGCAATTTTTTTTGCCTGCGGCTCCTCGCCGTAGTTAGCAAAAATTTCGGCTAATTCATCCTTGCTCCAGCTGTTAACGATTTCGTAAGCGGTTAATTTTGTCCTGCCAAAACGCATATCCAGTCGGCCGTGACTTTTAAAACTGAATCCTCTTTCTTCGTCGGCTAATTGAGCTAAGGAAAGACCCAAATCAAGAATAATGCCGTTAACCGGCTGAAATTTATAATTTTCAACTATCTTTTTTAAATTGGCAAAATTATCTTCAACCAGAATTAACCTGTCTGAAAATCCGGCTTCGGCGACTCTTTTTCTAGTGGCCTCAAGCGCTCTTTTATCCAAATCAAGGCCCAAAACCTTTCCTTTTGGCTCTGTCTTTTCCAACAAAGCCAGAATGTGTCCGCCGCCGCCCGTTGTGCAATCAATAAAATTATCTTTGCTTTTGGGATTTAAAAGTTCGGTAATTTCTTTTATTAAAACGCTTTGATGAAAATAAGCCACAAAAATCTTCCTTATTTAGCCAAGGCTAATTTATCATAAACCAGCATCAATCCTTCAACCGTCTTACCTTCGGTTGTTTCGCCAATTGGCACTAAATTATCAATAAATTCTCCGGCAATGATAAATTTCTCCCCTTCTTTTAATTGGTTAATTAAATCTGCCGGCATCCGGACAGATTTAGCCCTGACAATTATCCGATTAGTATCTTCATCTGACTTAATTAAATAATCATTAATTTTCTTATTAAAATCAGAAATGATTAAAAAATCCTCAACATCTTTGTCGCATTTTGCCTCTTTTTCTGGCAGGCAATAATATTTTTCAACTAAATACCCTTCCAAATAAACATACTGACCTAAAAATTTTTGCTGCTCTTTTAAAACATCTTTGACGTTGTAAGCTTTAACCGACTGCGGGATTCTTTCAAGCGAGCTTGTTTTTAATGTTTTAACTTGAGATAAGCTTCCGTTGGAACAGATATTTTTTAAAGAGATTGGCTCTTTAGGACAATTAAAGACAACTGTGCCGAAAAAAACAATCAAGGCAACGCTTAGAAACAAAGCCGCATCCTGCAAATCATCCAGACCTTTTTTGTGATTAGTTTTTTTTGTAACGGTCCTCTTCATAAAATTTACCTTACAATATAATTGTTTAAACTCCCAACTCTCCCATTGTTTCGGCAATCTCTGAAGAAGATTTTTCCGCCTCCACCTTAAATTCTTCCCACTTTTCCTCGTCCCAAATTTCTACCCGATTATACAAGCCGGCAACAACTACCTTTTTTCTTATGCCGGCATAACTTCTTAAATAATCCGGCAAAATTATTCTTCCCTGCTTATCAATATTAACTTCCATAGCACCACCCAGCATCAAACGAGAAAAAGCCCGGCTGTTGGCCCGGCCGACTGGTAAATTGGCTAATTTTTCAGCCAATTTTTGCCATTCTTTTTTAGAATATAAAAAAAGACATTCGTCTAATCCCCTAGTTACCACTGCCCCATCTTTTAAATTAATTCTAAACTTAGACGGTACAGCTATCCGTCCTTTTTGATCAAGATTATGCCGATATTCACCAATAAACATAATTATTTTTTGTCACTTTTAACTTAAATTAGTTTTCCCCAGAAATCCTTACTTTTCCCCATATTTATCCACAATTCACCACTATGTTAGTATTATACACCACAATCTAACCCTTGTCAACCCCGTAGCAAATCCCAACAAAAACTGTCAATATTAAATCTTCTTAGGCGAAGCCGCCTTACGGCTTTGTTTTACAACTTAGTAAGATTTTTCTTAGGATTGCTACGGGGTCAAACCACTTTAACCCATTATTTTTCTAATTTTAAAAATCAATTTTTTAGCTAAAATTAAACAAAAAAAGCCCAATAAAGGACTTTTATAAATAAAGCTGTGGATAAATCAATAAATTTTCAATTGAAAATTATTTTTTTATTTTGAGTTTTAATTTCTGCATTTTAAATTTTGTCACGTACCTCCCCGCTTTCGCTCGTTTTAATTTTTTAAAACCCTCTTTTATCATTTTTTCTAAATTTCCTTCCTGGCCGACTCCGACTATTGGTATTTCTAAGCCATAAGCCAAACTATTGCCAATGCTTAAACTAACTCTGAGCGCGGTGTAAGGTCCGGGACCGGTTATGACAATAATGCCTTGGATTTCGGTTGGAAGTTTTTTTTGTTGGCGCAAAATTCTATCAAGCAAAACTAAAATATCCTCGGCTAAAACTTTGGAGGATATCTTTTTTAAGATTTTAATTTTCTTGTCTTGAGCAACGAATAAAGCAACAGTTATTTTGCCACTGTTGTCAGCGGCGTCTAAGAAAAGATACATAAAAAGGTAAGTAAACGAACAAAAAATTAAAATTTCAACCATTTAATAGCCGAGATTAGCTAATTTTCGCACGAGGACTGTCTGAGCCCGCCGAAGGCGAGGCGAGTTCCGCAGAAGAAAATTAGCTAATCTCGGCTGTCTATAATTCTTAAGTTAAATCAATTTAGTAACCTTATCTACCAATTCCTTAGGTGTCAGATTGGCTTTAATAATGTAATCAAAAGCGCCTAGCTTGAGGGCCTTGTCAATTTCCTCTTTCTGGCCTAAATTAGACATCATCAACACTTTAATCGCTTTTATTTGTGGATCAGTTTTTAATTCCTGAAGCACTTCATAACCATTCTTACCGGGCAAAACAATATCAAGTAGAATTAGATCTACTTTTTCTTTTTTAGCCACCTCAAGGCAAGCCGTGCCATCAGTCAAACCAAAAACTTTAAACCCCAAGGCCTCAAACTTCTTTTTATAAATATCCAAAAGAAACTCTTCATCCTCAATAATTAAAATTTTCTTTGCGGAGTTAGTCATATTTATAAGGACTAATTAACAATTAACCACTTCTCGCCCCGTACCATACCGCGAAGCGGGATTGGTTCGGGGTCATCCTCCACTATCATAATTTTTTTCTGTTGATTAGGCATAAACTCCCCCTTTATTTTTATAGTATAATGCTTTTTTAAAAAAAATACAAGAAAAAAAGGAGATGTTTTTTTGCATCTCCCAAAATTTTTAAGAAATTACTCAACAAGATTAAATGTTTTGGCTAATTTACTGGCCGCTTTGGCCATATCTTCTCCTTTGACAATGACGGTAATCGAGTCGCCGGCTGAATTAAGTCGGACTATCATTTTATCCAGAGCTTGGAGTATGCGGTCAATATAACCTGAAGCATCCATCATCCGTAGGTCAATCAAGCTTAAACTGGCAAAACCTCTTTCTTCTTTAATCTTAACTTTCTTAAAATTATTTATTCTCTTGATAATATTCTCGCAATCTTCCTCAACCACGATTAAATAACTTTCACTTTCGTGGTTGAGCCCTGAATCAATTAAGCAAAAATTGGCCAGTGCGCGGAAAAACTGTTTGACATCTAACTTGGCCGGCAGAAAAAATTTGAGTAGCACCACTTTCGGCTGAATGGCTATCCCTGCTTCTATTTCCTCGCCTGAGTTTTCCAACTTAACCGGGCCGATAATTGTTCCGCCGCTGCTTTTCCCTAAAGCAGGCGAAAGTTGAACTCTGACAATAACTCCCAAATCGGCGGCTAAATCAACGCAACGACGGCTTAAAATTCTGGCGCCCAGATGGGAAAAACATCTCATTTGAGCATAATTCAGAAAATCAATCCTTTTAGCGTTGGGCACAATTAGCGGATCAACGAAATAAATACCATCGCGGCTGGTATTAATTTCGCAAAAATCAGCCTTAAGCCAGCCGGCCAGAACCACAGCCGAAGCATTAGAATCACGCAAAATAGCATTGTCAATTTTATCCTCGCCCTCAATCACTTTAAAGCCGGAACAAACAAAAACTTGTCCCTTTTCCAAAACTTTTTTAATGATTCCGACTACCCGGTAATCAACCACAACTTCATAATGAGGCCTGCCCTTGACGCCATTTTGCAATTTAATATTGACTGAACTGCCGTTATACAAAAAAGTCGGCACGCCGATTTTTTCCAAAGCCGCTGCCAGTGAAGGCACTGATTTAAAATCACAAGCAAAGATTAAAGAATTAAGAAAACGGCCGGGCGTTTGGGGGTTGATTGTTCTAATAAAATTAAGGGACTCTTCCCTTTCACGGGGAATGGCTGAAACCAAAGCGACAATGCGACCGCCCTTGGCAACTTTTTCTTTAATTCTTTTTGCAGTCAGTTCAATCGCCTGAGGCGAACCAATAGAACTGCCGCCTAAACGCATAACAATGAGTTTAGGTACTAGTTTAGGTACTTTTTGCGTCTGGATCAATGCTTCTTTTGCTTCTTTTTCTCTTGACTTATCAGTCATCTTCCCTCCTTGTTGGTTTAATTTTCAAAAATCTACTTTTTAAAATAGCAAATCCTTAAGATTTGTCAACCCCCCACAGCAATCCAAAATGTCATTCTGAACTTGGTTCAGAATCTATGGATCAAATTTACTTCCGGTGCCTCTATATCCTGAAATAAATTCAGGATGACAGAAAGTGAAAACGTCATCCTGGGCTTATGCAATTGTCATTCCTGCGGAAGCAGGAATCCAGCGTAATGATTATAATGGCCTAACCTCTGTATCCCGCATCGGGGTGCGGGATAACACTATACAAAATATTAGGAATTTAAAAATTGTTTGTCAGCCATAGGCTGATCCGCCTTTGGCGGAAAAATTTAGAATTGAAAATTGAAAATTATTATCCCTATCTCTTTTCCGGCAATTCGGGCAGTTTCTTTAAATTGGTTGGTTTGGCTGATGAAGTAATCTGCACTACCGGCTGACCCAAAGGACTGACCGGCTTAGTATCAACCTTGGGCGGTTCATCAAGAACCGGAAATTCAGCAACAAAGCGCGAGCCCTTGCCTTTGCCCTCGGACTCGGCCCAGACCCGGCCTTTATGGGCTTCCACCAGTTGCTTGCAGACATAAAGCCCCAAGCCCGTGCCTTCGGTATGAATTAAGCTTACGCCTTTGCCGCGTTCAAATTTCTGAAAAAGAAGGGGCAAATCCGCCGGATCAATGCCCATGCCGGTATCTTGAACTATAAAAATTAATTTCTTCTCCCGAGTGGCGGCATTTTCTTCTTCTTTAACGGCAATAGTGATGCCGCCGACCTTGGTGTACTTTATGGCATTATCAATTAAATTCATCACAATCTGGCGCAGTTTTTCCTGATCGCCAAAAAATTTAGTGAGGGGTTTAGCCGGTTTATTATACTTCAAATAAATTCCCTTGCGGTCGGCTAAGATCTGCAAATCTTTGATCAAGCCGTCAACAAATTCAACCAAATCCACCGGCTCAAAGTAATACTGCATGCGGCCGGATTCCATGCGGGAAATATTTAAAAGATTTTCCACTAAATCAATCAAGCGCTGATTGGAAAGATAAACTCGCTTAAGCGGCTCTTCTAAATCGTGGTTGACCGGCCCAAAATCGCCATCCATAACCATAGAGACATAGCCCTTGATAGCAGTAAGCGGAGTTCTTAGCTGATGGGAGGCAATGGAAATAAATTCGGATTTGGCCGCGTCCAAGCGTTTGAGCTGCTGGTTAAGATGGCGCAAATCTTTGGTAGCTTTGATTACTTCTTGTTTCATTGTTTCGGCAAAATGCTGGGTCTCGGTATAAAGCTTGGCATTTTCCAAGGCGCTGGCTGACTGGTTGGCTAAAATTTCCAACATCTCCACATCTTCCTGGGTATAAGCCTCGGTTGTCAGTTTCGGCCCCAAAAGCGACAGGCCGACCAACTCTTTTTTAACAATTAACGGCAGAATAATCGCTACTTTGCTTTCAATCATTTCCTGTTTGATTTTGAAAAATTTTTTTCGGCCACCGTCGCCACTGATTCTGGTGATTTGTTCAATTTCCTGAAGAAGCAAGGGTTTGCCGCTTTTTTCTAAAAATTTAAGCAAAAAATTTTCTTCAACAAAATTCAATTTGTCGTTCGGCGTAAAACCCACGGTTTTTAAGGCCTGGGCTTCTCTTTTGGTATTAATAAACCAGATGCCTAATTTCTCAACTTTAAAGGTCTGGACAAGAATCTGGGAAATCAGCTCCAAAAGTTCGTCAAGATCCAAAATGGCCGGGATTCTTTTAACTAAATCTTGAAAAACTTTTTCCGTTTCATACAAAGAGGCGAAAAAATATTTGTTGGCAAAGTGAGTATAGGAATCCTCGAGATATGGAAAAATAGTCAGGGCTAAAATCAAAAGCAAAATCGCCACCACCAAAGACAAAGCATTATATTCCATGGCTAAAAAGCTGGCGATGAAAAGAAAAAGGAGCAAGGAGAAAACCGAAAGCGTCAAAGTTGTCAGCACATAAACCGTGCTTTTTCTGATAATCACTAAAACATCCATTAAGCGATAACGGGTAATAGCATAAGCGATGATGAGGGGGAAAAAGGTGAAAAGGATAAATAAATAAGGTGGAAAGGGAATATCGAATGAAAGTAGAAAAGCGCTACCTCCCCCAATGAAACCAACCATTGAACCAAATATAATAAGTTTAACCTGAGTTGCCTTAACACCTGTTGATTTTTTATATGCTTGAATTAATAAATATAATCCATAAGCAACAATTATAAAAAAATAAAAAGCAAAGAGATAGTATCCCTCGCCAGCCTCTACATAATAATTAAAAACATATTTAGGAACCATATCGGCAGCAAACCAAGAACTTGCATTCGCTATAATCATAGCAATTGTTGCGATTATTATTAACCAAAATACTATTTTGCTATGTGCGCCCAAAAAAGCAGACACAAATCTAAACCAAAATAATACAACCAATATTACAAAAACATCCATAACGAATCTTAAAATAAAACTGACTTGTTTATCGGAAGCATTAATTATTAAAAAGAAAAATAAGCTCCAAAAAGCGGCCGAGATGCACGATAAAAACCAAAATTTATTTATTGTGCTTTTATTTTTAATGTATACAATGGTGCCTATGCCCAAAACAGTAAAAAAGCCAGCTAAAGAAGCGACATTAAAATATAATTTTGCCAATTCCATTTTTTAAATTATCCTCCTTTCTTTTTTGATATAATGAAATGCCAAGGAATCATAAATGGCACTTCTTTTTTGTATAACAAATATTCTTCACCAAATCTTTCTTTTGATGATGTCCTTTCCTCGAATAGAGCCCTTTGAATATATAATGGGATATTAATAAAAAAAATTGGAATTAAGGCATAAAATGCATTTGCAGTTAAAGCAATTCCTATTAATTCCAACATAATTCCTAGATATATCGGATGCCTAGAGTATTTATAAGGTCCATGTTTAATTAATGTATGCTTGTTCATTATCTTTGACTCTCCAACGGCATGTATGGCCCATTGATCACCCAAAGTTTTGACTGACCAATATCTCAACAAACCTGCAAGAATGAATATAGTCAAACCCAAGAATGTAATCAAATAATTTATAACACGATTAGAATAAAAAAAATCAAATATGACTACAAGTCCTGTAAAAAAATACATTACGGAAGTCAACATTAGCGTCCAGTCGCCGTGATATTTCCGAACCTCTTTTTCTTTTGATGTATAAAAAGTTTCCCACATTCTTTCAATCATCACAAAAATTACAAAAACCGTAAACCAAAATCGGCCATGAACATCGGGAAGAGTTAAGTTGAAATAGACTAATGAAATTGGAACCAAGGAAACAACGATTAAAATAAAAATTTTAATCATAAAATCCTTTTTGTTACAGGATTAATTTCTATAACATCCCTAAAATATCTAGTTTGGATTGAATTAACGGAAGGTTTTAAATCTTTTATAAGGTTAGATGTAGCATGATCTCCTAAATTTAATTTGCACCCCCAAACAGATGATTCTATTCCATAAATATCCATCCGAATTTCAAATAAATCCTTATCTTTTGTAAAATAAGTCATATACATTTCTTTCGCAATCTTTTCCTTAACCGGTTTTTTTATTGATAAAGCACAAATATCTTTCCCGCCGCCAATAGCTTTGATATTTATACGCCCACCTTTTTCTTGAAATATCACATCGATTAAATTAGGATTATGAGGATAACCAGTTAATAAATTTCCATGTTCTATTGCAATATCGGTACTTTGCAAAATATCAATTACGAAAAAACCGAAATCTTTTAATGACTTATAGAACAATAGTGGAAATAATGGTATTTTATATGTTGCACTGTAAAAAACCGGGATTGATGGTACTAATTCCGTATATGGTCCAACCGGACTCCAATAAAAATTAAAAAGGGTAAGACTCAAAAGGGAACGACCAGGATAAATTTCCGCTGGCTTGACTCTCGAACAATTAATAATTTCCTTGGCTTTTTTTGTTGAGATTGGAAATAATGTTGTGATAGCCTTTCCTTTATATATAGCTGGAATATCAACTAATTTTCCTCTAACGTTAATCTGCCCCCTCACTCTATAATCAATCTTACTCTCATCAATGGTTAGTTGTGACATAAAAAATTTAGGTTAGAATTTTGATAATTTTAAAACCTTACAAAGATTATACTCTTCATAGGGTTATTATAGCATAAAATAGAGGAGAAAGTAAAAAAATTCAATTAAATAACTCTGTTTATAAAAGTTTAAAAAATTATTCTAAAATAAAAAAACGAGATCAATTTATAATATCGCAAAGGGCGACCAAACAAATTTTCTTCGTTATCTAAAAAACTATTAACGGGGCATGGGGGGGATACAATCATTTGGGTATCTGGGTCTATCTAATTAAATTTCTGTCATTCTTTAAGAGATGAAGAAGGTTCAAAATTGCCCGGTCTACATTTTCACTTTTTCTATACATGCTCTGGAATTTCTGCCTTAGCTCTTTATGTTTTTTCCACCCCTCATCCGGAGCCTTCATTATTTTTTGGAAAAAATCATTATTCAAAATTGTAATAATTTCTTTTATATCCTCTGTTTCTTTTTTGTTAAATCCTTCTCTTTCGCAAACGCCTTGGTATTTTCTTCTAAACATATAATGATTGGCTTCATGAATAAATGAGGTTATAAAATTTTCATTTCTTTCATAAGATATAGAGATGCATTTTTTTTCATAATCGTCCATTGAATAGGGGGTTGTGTTGACATAAACCTTCATTGTTTTAGGAAAAGGCATACCGAATATTTTTTTAATTCCTTCTCTAAATGTATCTTCAATCAGATTAAACTCTTTTTGAAACTCTTTCGCCTTTTCCTTGGCTTTCCCAAACTTTTTTTTATTTGTTCGTATTGAATTTGAAACTTTGGTGCCAAAAATAACTCCCGCACTTATAACTCTCCGCCGGCACCTCTGATCCATTTTTTTGTCATATAGAAACTTAATCATATTTTTAAATTATTAAAAATAAAGGGGACAACGAATTGCCCCCTTAAGGGAAAAAGCTCTTAGCCGGTACAGTAGTCACCACCTGGATCACAATCGCAAATCATGCAAATAACATTTGTCTTTTGGATGCGTGGTTTGTGACCCTTGACTACCGCCTGAGCTTTAATGTTTCTTCCCTTATAAAGAACCATAACTAATTCCAGCGCCTTCTTCATGGTAGATCCTCCTTTCTCGTATAATACTTAAATTTTAACAGCTATCATCATTTTTGTCAATCCCCCTGTGGTTTTCTATTTAACTGTCCGTAGGAATCAAGTCTGTTGCATCGTTATATAACCACCGGATAAAACATCCGCTTCCACATTTGTCCCACCACTTGCAATCGATACACCTGTTATGTGGATAGTTAGCTGTAAAATCATAAAATTTCATTATCTGCTCGCTTTTGCGAAAAACTTTATACTCAGAGGCGTTCGAAAAATCATGACTTATCTTTCCCAATGGCTGGTCGCAAAAGTGATTGCAAGGTAGCAAATATCCGTTTGGGTCAACAATAAATCCCGTACCCTGGTGTATTTGGCATCCTGATAAGAGTGTTTCATCTTCGATCATTGTTTCCACGAAACCCCTTGGCATTAGGCAAAAAGGTATTGATAAACTGATTGCAAACCGGAATCCCGCTTTTTTGAGCAAAGGGTAACAATCAACTATAGCCTTTGCCAAATTTGCTGGCCTTGGGATGTTGTCACCTCGACACAATCCTTCTGTTAGTATTGGGCGACCCAAATCTAAATTAAAATATTTAACCTTTGTCTCTGTTAGAGTTTTGATGAGTTTGGCCAATGTCCCAATAGAAAGTTTCGTGACCTCGTATGTAATGGCATAACTAACATCATGTTCGTTTAAATTTTTTATGGCGGACACAATATCAGCAAATGCGTCCAGTCCGGTCCACTTCTTGTAGAGAGTACCATTTGGGGCTTTCAAGGAAAGAGAGAAACCTTTTAATCCCGCGTCTAGCAAAGATAGAAAAAAATCTTTATTTGCCAGCTTGATACCATTAGTAACAATCAAGGGCTCCATTTCTTTTTTTGCAATTATCTCGACAACCTTAAAGATGTTCGAATAAATCGTTGGCTCTCCGCCTGTAATGCAGACTTTTTTAATTCCGAGGTCTTGCATTATAGAAATAGATTTTTTAAGTGTGCGAATGCTCATGTTGTCCCTTGGCGAAAACTTTTTGCCTTTTGCGTAACACCACAGACACCGTAGATTACATGCCCTGTTTATTGTCAACCATCCAACCATTTTCTTCACCTCCTTTTTGCATAATTCAAAGATATTTTTTATATAGTGTGAAAAAACGCTATTTTCAAAGAACAATCTATTTTAAACTGAAATTAGCATAATCATTTGCCTTTGTCAATGACTAACCATAAACTATGACAAATTAAAAAAGCCATAATTAATGTGGCCAAAATTTTAATTTTAAAAATTTACTTAATTATTCCCATCTCTTTCCCCAATTTTTCTATCGCCATGAGAAATCGGTCAATTTGCTCTTTGGTGTGATTGGCTTTGACAGTGATTCTAAGGCGCGCTTTGCCCCAGGGCACGGCCGGCCAGCGGACGCAAGAAGCCAAAATCCCCTCTTCAAAAAGATGGCTTGATAGCTCTTCGCATTTTTTCTCATCCCCTACTAAAACAGGAATTATCTGTGTTTCGCTGGAAAGAGTATTAAAGCCGGCTTTATTAAGACCATCTTTAAGGCGGGTAACATTAGCCCAGAGATTTTCCCTATAGGAGCTGTTTTTTTCCGCTTCCTCAATAGCCGCAACCAAAGCAGCGCTGATAACTGGCGGAATGGGGGCGGAAAAAATATAAGTGCGCACCGTTATTCTTAAAAAATCAATCAGTTCTTTTTTGCCGACTATAAACCCGCCGACTCCGCCGAACGATTTGGTAAAAGTGCCCATCATAATATCAACATCATCTTCTTTAAGATTGAAATGATCTATCGTTCCCCTGCCATTTTTACCCAAAGTTCCGGACGCATGGGCATCATCAATAAAAGTCATTGCATTGTATTTTTTAGCCAGCTCAACAATGCGCGGAAGTGGCGCAATATCGCCGTCCATGCTGAAAACTCCATCGGTTATTATTAGCTTGCGATACCTCTTGTATTTTTTAAGTTTCTTTTCCAAGTCAACCATGTCTTTATGTTTATAAACAACTCTCTTGGCATGGGTTAATCTGCAGCCGTCAATAATACTGGCATGATTTAATTCATCGCTTAAAATAATATTTTTTCTAAAAGTTGGCGCCTTGATAATGGCACTGCCTATTTTTTTAAGATTCAAAACATCAACCACAGCTGGTATCGCTCCGGTATTAGCCATATAGCCGGTAGAAAAAGTAATAGCTGCCTCGCCACCTTTGAATCGGGCAATTGTTTCTTCCAGTTTTATCTGGATATCGGTGTTACCTGACATCAGTCTTGAACCGCCTGAACCGATGCCGTATTTGTCAATCGCTTCGTGCGCGGCCCGCTTGACAGGATCACTGTTAGCTAGACCTAAATAATCATTAGAACAAAACATCAAAAATTTCTTGCCATCAATCATCACTTCCGGATCAGTTGGACAGCCCGAAATACGCCTGACATTGGGGTAAAGCTTGTCGTTATTAATGAAATCTAAAAATCCTTTAATTTTTTCCATAAAACACTCCTTTATCCTACTTGAATTATTTTAATCTATTTAAAACTTAAAAAAATCGCGGATTATCCCTTGGGGTTATTATACTAAAAAATAGAAAATAAAAAAAGCGCCGATTTGATGGCGCTAATTAATATTTAAAAATAATATTTATTTGGGAAGATATTTTTTAACAAAATCCTTTAACTTGGGGCTGCATTTTTCACAAAGGTCAAAAGAAATAACCTCCCATGGACTATTACTATGGATATTGCCCGATATCCATTTATCTTTATTATCTAAAGATGTTCTACTATCTAAAATTTTTTTAATTTTTCCACATTTATCGCATTTAATTTGTCGCATAATATTTTCTTTATAATTTTAATGCAAATCTGTTAATTTTCATATTTAGTCGTGCAGATATTTTACTTTACTAGAATCTTTCTGTCAAACTGCCGCAAAATCATTGTTAATTTTGGCAAAAGGAACTTTAAATTATTTCTCATAATTAATTTCGTATTTATCCGGATCCTGCCTGATGTCTTCTATTTCCTGCCAATGCTTGATCCAATCGGCCACATTATAAAAAATTAAGGATTCATCTTCATCTTGAGCAATGAGCCGTTTGATGCCGGCATTGATAATCATCTTTTTACACAAAAGGCAAGGATAAGATTTGCTTGTTTTGGCCGAGCCGTCACTTTCTCTTTTGGCAGTATAAAGATACATATCCCCTTCCAGAAGCGAAACGCCGGCCCGGGCGGCGTTGATAATGGCATTCATTTCGGCATGGACCGAACGGCACATTTCATAACCCGTGCCTGATTTAATATTATTTCTTCTTCTGATGCAAAAGCCAAGATCAATACAATCCTTAGTTTTTCTTGGCGCGCCGACATAACCGGTGGAAATAATCTGGTCGTTTTTAACAATAATGCTGCCGTGAAAAACGCAAAGACAATTGCTTTTTAAAGAAACGGATTTGGCAATATTCATATAATAAGTGTCTTTGTCTAATTTGGGCATAAAAAATTAATCAATTTTTAGTATTCCTATTTTAACCTATCACAATTCTTTGTCAAACTTTTGTTCATCACTTAACTTTGGCAAAAAGATAATCATCAATGAATTTACCCTTCTTCTTAGTGTTCTTTTTTAAAATGCCTTCAAATTGATAGCCGGCTTTTTCTAAAACCCGCCTTGAAGATTTGTTGAAGGGAAAAACGTAAGCATAAATCCTGACGCGTTTTAACCTGTTAAAACCAAATTGGGTCACGGCTTTAACCGCCTCAGTCATTAGACCCTGACCCCAATAATTTCTGCCCAGCCAATAGCCAATCTGAGCTTCGTGCCCCTCAATGTCGGTTAAACCAACAGCTCCCGCCACTTCTCCTTTAATATCAATAACAAAATTTATTTCTCTTGGCTCTTTGCTTTTTCTCAATCTGTTGTTTTTATTTATCCAACAATGTGCGTCTTTTAAAATGTAAGGATAAGGAATGGAAATAGTATTGCGAGCAACTTCTTTATCATTGACATTTTTGGCCAGCGAGAATGAATCTTTTTTCCGAACCGGCCGCAGGGTAAATCGCTTCGTTTTTATAATTGTATTTTTCATTAATCAACTTTTAAAATTTTCTTGGACAATTTTAAAATCTCGGAAAAATTGTCTTCTTTAGCAGCTTTGACTTTATGCTGATAGCTGCAGCGCCGGCAGCGGTAATGAATAATATAATCGCCGCCTTTTATTTTTAGTCCTTGCGCCTCCATCAAACCGCCGCAATGGGATTTTCTGTCGCCCGGATTAATGTCAACGTGCTTTGACCAAAGACAATTCGGGCAATGATCCGTATAGCCATTCCCCCGGACAATGGTTTGGCAGTTTTCGCAAGTAAAATCCTCAACTTGGCGCTGGAATTTTTTTTCCGGCATAATTTTAAAAGAAAATTTATCCAGCGACAATGTTAATTAATTTATCCCGGACAAAAATTATTTTCTTAATTTCCCGGCCGGCGAGAAATGATTTGATTTTTGCCTGAGATAAAGCCAGCTCCTCGGCTTCTTTTTGCGGCAAACCACGCTCAACCTCAAGCCGGTCTCTTAACTTGCCGTTAATCTGGATAACTAAAGTAATTTTTTCTTCCGCGATTATTTTAGCGTCATAACTTGGCCAAGATTCTTGAAAAATTGATTTTTTGTTGCCGAGTTCGTGCCATAATTCTTCGGCCAGATACGGCGCAAAAGGCGCTAGGATTTTAGCTAAGACCAGAACGGCATCTTGGCCAATTTCTTTTTTGGCAGCTAAACAATCCTGCAAGGCATTGATATATTCCATAATGGCGGCAATAGCGGTATTAAATTTTAATCGTTCCAAATCATCGCCGACTCTTTTAATCGCCCGATGGATTGCTTTTTGGCAAATTATTTCTGTTGTCTTGGGTTTTCCTTGGCGAATAATTTCCTCGGCTAAATCCCAAACTCGTTTAACAAAACGAAACATCCCAGCCATACCGGCCTCCCGCCAATCACCGCCCTGCCGCACATCGCCTAAAAACATAAGATATAACCGAACGCTGTCGGCTCCGTATTTTTCAATATACTTATCGGGATTAACAATATTGCCGCGCGATTTGCTAATTTTTGCCCCTTCCTTAATTAAAAGTCCGTGAGCAAAAAATCTTTTGAACGGCTCCTCTTCTTTAAGATAATCTAAATCGTGCAAAACCATAGCGACAAAACGGGAATATAAAAGATGGAGCACGGTATGCTCTTTGCCGCCAATATACATATTAACCGGCAGCCATTTGGCCAATCTTTTTTTATCAAACGCCCGGTCGGCAAATTCTGTGCAAGGATAACGCAAAAAATACCAACTGGAATCAACGAAAGGGTCAGAAACATCGGTCTCTCTTTTGGCCGGCCCGCCGCATTTGGGACAAGTGGTCTTAACAAAATCTTTGACTTTATTGAGCGGGCCTTTGCCCGAACCATCGGGTAGAAAATCATCCAGCTCCGGCAGAAGCACCGGCAAATCTTCTTCCGCTACCGGCTGCCAGCCTTGCCCGCCTTCGCCAAGGCGAAGGCGGGCGCATTTCTCGCAATAAATCATCGGAATCGGCGGACCCCAGTAACGCTGGCGCGAAACGCACCAATCGCGAAGTTTGTAATTTATTTTCCGGCCGCCAAAATTATTTTTTTCCAGCCACTTAGTCATCTCTGCCCTCGCCTTCTCCGAAGTCAAATTGATAAACTGACCCGAATCAACTAAAATACCGTCCTCAACAAAGGCTCTTTCTAATTGTTTTGAATTTTGTCCGCCAGCTGGCGGATTGGGATTTGACCGCCCCATAGCTCCGCCAATCGGCGAATGCTTTGGGATTTGGGATTTTTCTACGATAACTTCTTTAACCGCCGAATTATACTTCTTCGCAAATTCAAAATCCCGCTCATCATGCGCCGGTACGGCCATCACCGCTCCGGTGCCGTAATGGCCTAAAACATAATCGGCAACATATATTGGCACTTCTTCATTATTAAATGGATTAATAGCTTTCACGCCTTTTAATTCAACGCCGGTTTTTTCTTTGGCCAAATCAGTTCTTTGCAATTCCGACTTCTTTTTCGCCTGCTCAACATATTTTTTCACTTCTTCATAATTCTTAATTCTTAATTCATTATTCTGAATCAACGGGTGCTCCGGCGCCACTACCAAATAAGTGCAGCCAAAAATAGTATCCACCCTAGTCGTAAAAACTTCAATAAATTGTTTTGAATTTTCCTGCCTGCCGGTAGGCATGGGAATTTTGAACTTTATTAAAGTTCCTTCCGATTTCCCGATCCAGTTGCGCTGGCCGGTTTTAACATCCTCGGGCCAATCAATCCAGTCCAAATTTTTTAAAAGCCGTTCAACATAATCGGTAATTCTGAAAAACCATTGTTCCATTTCTCTTTTTTCTACCTCCGAAGAACATCTTTCGCACCGGCTGCTAATCACTTGCTCATCGGCTAAAACCGTCTTGCAGGACGGGCACCAATTGACCATTAATTTAGCTCGATAAACCAATCCTTTTTTATACATCTGCAAAAATAGCCACTGCGTCCATTTATAATAATTTGGTTTGTAGGTTTCAACCGTCCGGCTCCAATCATATTGATTGCCAATCATTTTTAACTGCTCGTAAAATTTCTTTTCCGTCCTTTGCGAAACATCGCGAATATGCTCTTTAATTTTAATGGCGTAATTTTCACTATGAATGCCAAAACCGTCCAAACCAATCGGTTCAAAGACATCAAAACCTTTCATTCTAATATAACGGCCATAAGCATCGCTATGAATAAAGGCGTACATATTGCCAACATGAAGCCCTTCAGCCGAAGGATAAGGAAACATCATTAAATTATAAAAAGGCCGCTTGGCTTTATCCAAGTCAGGGCTATGAAGTTTTTTCTCTCGCCAAATTTTTTGCCACTTTTTTTCAATTGCTTTAGGGTTGTATTGAACCATATACATTAGAATTTATGTCTTTATCTTATCACGCTTTAAAATTATTTCAAGAACCTAAAAAATAAGGGAACAATATTTTGTTCCCTGTTTTTGATTATTTTGTTTTCATTAGCAATGGCGCGGTTTCGCAGACGGTTTTTCTTTCCTCAAAATCAAGATAACGAGAAATCATTTTAAACGGCCAACTGGGATGGCGGCGAAAAAGCGAACCGAAAGAAATGGCCTCGGCCCAGCCAAAAGCTTCTAACATATCCCGATAACCTTCTTCAAAATTTTTACCCCAACCAATAGATGAAGCAACTACTGGAGTCTTAATGCCAGCTCCTTTTATTTCTAAAGCCATTCCTTTATTGAATTCTCTGATTATTTCTCCTGAAACAGCGCCATTAGTGCCAAATTTACTCCGCAGTGGTGAATCTTTGCCGGGAAAAACTTTTTCCCAATTAATACTATTAAAACTTAACCACTCTACTAAACCCTGGGTCTTTTTGGCTGCCTGAAGATAATGAGTTTGATGATAAGCAATTTTTAAACCAAGGGGGAGTTTTGTCCGCTCTTTAATCCGATAACAAGCTTTAAGAACATCCATCGGCAACCAGATTTTTTCTACATTGGGACAACTAGAATTAAATTCTAATCCCACAATATTATGATTGCCCATTTTTTCAATTTCAACAATTTTATCTGTCAAACTAAGTACTTTGGATAAACTTTTTTCTGTGATTGAAAGTATCACCTTATCTTTGATGTTCGGTAAATACCTCTTTTGAAATTTTGCCCAGCCGGGATTAGTCAAACCAACCGCGTTATTCACGCCGTCTGTCAGGTCACAAATGGCGAAAGGATGACCAATGATTCTCTCCAAAGTCAGGGTTTTTGTCACGGGCACAAATAAATCGGGTCGCTTAATTAATCTTAAAAGCCAATATTTTGGCGGCCAAGGCCAACCGCGACCGTCAAAACCCAAAGCGCCACTGGCTGCCATAAACAAAAATTCAAAACCATTGCTTAATTTTATCATATTTGCCCTCCTTTTTAAAAAGTTAAAAGAACAAATTTTAATTTGATAAGCTTAAATTAAAAATAAAATATTTAAGATGAAATGTCAAGCACTTTGACAAAAAGCATTTTTTTTATTAAGTTTAATATAATTTATGGATAAAAAGGAATTGCCGAAAACCTATCAGCCAAAAGAAGCTGAAGACAAAATTTATACGGCTTGGGAAGAGTCTGGTTTTTTTAATCCCGACAACCTACGGGTCAAAAAAGAAGCCAAAAAATTCGTTATCAGCATGCCGCCGCCCAATGTGACCGGCGAACTCCATATGGGCCACGCCTTGGCTTTGACTTTGGAAGACATTATGATCCGTTATCACCGCTTAAAAGGAGAGCTGACTTTATGGCTGCCCGGAGTAGACCATGCCGCCATTGCTACCCAAAATGTTGTTGAAAGAAAGCTGGCTAAAGTTGGGTTTTCTAAAGAAAACTTGGGCCGGGAAAAATTTTTAGAAAAAATCAACGAGCATATCAACGCTACCCGGCCAATTATTGAATCGCAAATCAGAAAAGTCGGCTCAAGCTGCGATTGGTCGCGCGAAGCTTATACTTTGGATGAAAATTTATCCCAGGCGGTCAAAACTATGTTTGTTCGCATGTACCAAGACGGTTTGATTTACCGCGGTTACCGAATTGTCAACTGGTGCCCTAAATGCAACTCCACTTTGGCCGATGATGAAGTGGAATACAAAGAGCAAAGCGGCAAACTTTACTATATTAAATACAACCTGAATAATACCCGCCCCATTACCGTGGCTACCACCAGACCTGAAACAAAAATCGGCGATACCGGCGTGGCCGTTCATCCCGATGACAAACGCTATCAAAACTTAATCGGTAAAACTTTTGAAGTCAGTTTAGGCAAAATTAAAATCAAAATAAAAATTTTTGCCGATAAGCAAGTTGATCCGCAGTTCGGCACCGGCGCAATTGGCGTCACTCCGGCCCACAGTTTAATTGACTGGCAATGGGCGCAAAAATACGGCTTAGAAATTAGAAAAATTATTGACGAAAAAGGTAAAATGACCCAAGAAGCTGGGCCTTACGCCGGCTTGCCAGTGAAACTTGCTCGCGATAAATTCGTTGAGGATTTGAAAAATTTTGGTTTGCTGGAAAAAATTGAAGATTACCAAAACAATATCTCTCTTTGCTACCGCTGCGAAAGCCCAATTGAACCGCTCCCCTCCCGCCAATGGTTTGTGGCCGTGGACAAAGAATATACCATTAAAAACAAAGAGCTGATAAAAAAATACGGCCGCGACAAAACTACTCTTAAAAAAATTGCCAAATGGGCCATAGAAAAAAATGAAATTGAAATAATCCCTGGACGATTTAAAAAAATTTATTTAACTTGGATGGATAATTTGTATGATTGGTGCATTTCGCGGCAAATTTGGTTTGGCCACCGAGTGCCGGTTTGGTATTGTCAAGATTGCAAAGAAATAATTGTCAGCGAGAACGGACCAGCGGCTTGCCCAAAATGCAAAAGTAAAAACTTAATCCAGGATCCGGATACACTTGACACTTGGTTCTCCTCGGCGCTTTGGACTTTTTCAACTCTTGGCTGGCCGAACGCTTGCGCTCAAAATCAAAAATTAATCCGTCAACCGGCGGACAAAAATCAAAAAGACGAAAAGGAAAAAAAATCTTACTTAGAAAGATTCCACCCGACGAGCGTCATGGAAACCGGCTATGATATTTTATTTTTTTGGGTGGCGCGGATGATAATTGCCAGCTATTATGCTTTAGGCGAAAAACCATTTGAAACAGTTTATCTTCATGGTTTAATTCGGGACAAACAAGGGCAAAAGATGAGCAAATCCCGCCCCGAAACCTCGGTTAATCCGATTTCCGTGGTTGAAAAATACGGCGCTGATGCTTTGCGTTTAAGTTTAATTATCGGCACTGCCGCCGGGGCGGACATTAAAATTCTTCCGGAAAAAATCGCCGGCTATGCCAAATTCATTAACAAGCTTTATAACATCGGCCGCTTTATTCAACTTCAGGAATTTGTTTCAAAACAAAACAAAATTGAAGCAAAAACTTTAGCCGACCAATGGCTTTTAAGCCGTTTCCATAATTTAATAAAATCAGTTACCGAAAAATTTGATAGCTTCCAGTTTTCCGCGGCTATTGAAGAACTTTATGAATTCAGCTGGCACGAACTGGCTGACTGGTCGGTTGAAATCAGTAAAATTGAAAAAAATTATGAATTGCTTAAAAATTGTTATCTAAATCTTTTAAAACTGCTTCATCCTTTTATCCCTTTTGTCAGCGAAACAATCTGGCAATCGCTTGCCCCGCACCGTGTTTGCTCTGATGCGGGGTTTGGTGAAAAGAAAATGCTCATTATTGAAAACTGGCCCAAAGCAGAGGAAAAATTAATTGATAAAAATGCCGAGGCTCAATTTGAAATCATAAAAAATATTGTTACCGAGATCAGAAATTATCGCTCCCAAAACAAAATTGACTGGAAAACAATGATTGCTTTAAAAATCCACGCCCCAAAACAGGAAAAACTAATCAGCCAGCAAAAAAAAATTATAGAAAAACTCGCTAAGGTCGAACTAAAACTAAGTAAAGAAAAATTAAAATCAGCGCAAATCAAATTAAAGGAAATAGAAATTGAAATATATAAAAACCAAAAACTCCTTGAATAAAAGGAGTTTTTAAATTTTTAATTTTAAAATGTCATTTCTTGCCCCGCACCTTTCCCAACGATAGGTCTACAATTAAAATTGGAAGAAAGGCGAAGCCCCGTAGTGAGAGCGAAGCGCTCTACTGCGGGGCGAAGCCGCCTTACGGCTCCTTGTTCTAATAAGAGTTAATCTTTCTTTAGGAAAGGTGCGGGGTGAAATTTTTGCATTTTAAATTTTTAATTTATTATGATACAGCATCTGATTTACTCGATCCATAATTTTTTGCGCTGCTACTTTAACGTCGTCGTTTTCGTGAACTACATCCTGATAATAAAATTTTGGTCCAATTTGAACGTGAACGCGATTTTTTCTTAAAAAAAACCTAACGGGGTTAAGGCCGCGGGTGCCTTCGCTTGCTATTGGTAAAATTGGCAAATTATATTTTTTGGCCAAATAGGCCACGCCGGGTTTGGCGGGCAAAGGATGACCGTCTTTAGCAACCTTGCCTTCGGGAAAGATAAAAATGTTCTGCCCTTTTTTAATTAACCTCTCAGTGTAGACCAAGGCTTTCTCATAGCCAACCCCAATTTCTATCGGATAAGAGCCAAAAAGACGAATAAAACAATAAAATGGCGAGTTAGTATATTTTTTTAAAGCTGGGTAACGAAAAGTTCTGGACAATAAAAAATAGCGAAAAGGAAGGGAACCGCTGGCTAAATAAGAATCAATTAAATTGCGGTGATTGCAGATGACAAGTATTTGCTGGCGGGGATTTCGGAAGTTTTCTCCGCCTTCAACGCGAAGATGCAGGAAAAACCAAAAAAGCGCCCTCCCAATGGGCCAAATTGTTTTTTGAAAAAAAGCGTAAAGCATAGTGGGCAGGGAGGGATTCGAACCCCCGAAGGCCGAAGCCACCTGATTTACAGTCAGGTCCAGTTGACCGCTTTGGTACCTACCCAATATTAAATTAGACCTTAAATCCAAAGCTCAAATGTCAAATCTCGTGCCAGGGGCAGATCCGCCTCTGGCGGAAAATCCAAAATCTCAATGCCAAATGTTTTAGATTTTGAGTTTTGAGCTTGGTTTGTAATTCGGATTTTGATATTTGGATTTATATTTTTTAACTCCCTTATTTTAAACAAAACATTACTCCTTGTCAAGGTCAATCTCTTGCTTGATTTTATCAATCACCACAATTTTTTTGTTTTCTAAAATGTGGTATAAAAATTTGTCAGTTATGTCTTTTCGGTATTTAAATTCCTCTCGGCTCATTATCGTATAATTAATAACGCAATCCATATCTTTTTCAAACTTTTTTATCAAACTGGCCAATTTTCCCCTATTAACTCGGCCTATAATTAATAAATCGGTTGGTGAATTATTCAGTCCCAAAAAGGTTCCGGTTAAAGCCAAATAACTGATGTTGCCGACTTTTTCAATTTCGGATAAAAGCTTCCTTTCCATTAATAATTGCGATTTTAAAAATAAAGTCCGCAGTTCATTAAAAAGAACAAAATTAGTGTCCACTTTAAAATAATTCTTAAGCTTATCCTGATTTGAGCTTGCCGGCGGCTGGTAAGAATTAAGCAGGCCTATTTTTTGCAAATTGATAAGCTCACGCCTGATGGCATTGATTTGCACTCCGACTTTTCTTGCTAACTCCCTAATATAATAACTGTTATCCGGATTGGATAAAAAAAGCCGCAGCAATCTTACCCTTGTTTTTGAGCCAAATAATTGTTCAAGCATAAATTATCACCTCGGTTTGAAAGCTGCCTTTAAACCTTTAAGCTTTTTGTCTTTTTGACACATTTATAGTATAATATAAACAATTCTTAATCGCAAGACTTTATGCTCAGCCGTTTATCCCAAGCCAATTTTATCATCAACAATCCGCAGGAAAGTAAGGCCTTAAGCAAAATTTTTGTTGCCACTCCCACAATTTTACAGGAGAAAAAAATTGGCATAATTTTTTGTTTGGTTGAAATGCCGGCCACTGATGATTTTAATCAAAAAATAATTAATCTAATTGCCAATGAAGCCCAGAACAATTTTTATACTTTAGAAAATTTAGAGGTAAATAAACCCCTAGAAGATTTATTTGAGGATTTTCTTTATCAGCTTAATAAAAAAATCCACCGCCTTATTCAAGGAGAAAAAACCTTATTTGATCTGGGCAAAATTAATGTTATAATCGGCATTATCCAGCCGGATTATAGCGACAAAAAAATCAGTTTCAATATCCATTTTAGCCAGACGGGCAAAATTGAAATGATTTTAATCCAAAAAATCGGCTACAAAAACTATAAAATTACTCGGATCAATAAATCAGCTGACCCCGAAACTGCCAAACCAAACCCTTTTAAATTTTTCTCCAACATTATAAGCGGCAAATTAGCCAACGAAGATTATTTGGTTTTGAGCAACTACGCTATTTTAGATTATATTTCCTTGGATAAATTAAAAAATGCCGCCACGGCATTGCCGGCGGATAAATTAGTTGAACATTTCAAATCGCTTCTGGTTGAAGTTGATGAAAGAATCCCTTTTAGTTTCATTATTTTTAATCTCAGGCTTGAAAAAGATTATTTTGAAGAAACCCGGACAATTGGCATTGAGACTATGCCCAAAGTTGGTTCGGAAAAAATGACCTTGCCGGAAATTAAAAAAATTCCCGGACTTCCCGAAGAAAAAAAATCAAAGCCAAGTTTTTTGGCAAAATTGTTCGGCAGAAAAAAACCGCTTGCTCAAGAAAAAATCACTGCTTTGCCCCAACAAATTGAAAAATCCCAGCCGAGATATTCTCTTTGGCAAAAAATAAAGCGGTTCTTTAAAAAAATCTTTAAATCCCTTAAAAAAACAAAAACAATTGTTAAAATGGAAAAGCCGGAAAGAGATAAATTGGTTGAAAAATGGTCCCAGCAAAAACTGAAAAAAATTGACACTAAAATTATTACCATTAAAAAAATACCTCGCTTCAGCAAGGCGTTGCTGATTTTCGGCCTGATTTTCATTATTCTTTTTATTGTCAGTTTATTCTTCCTGGGCCAGAACCAAAATCAAGAAAAAAATAAAAATCTTTTCAAACAAATGGTTTCTCAAATTGAGGAAAAGAAAAACTTGGCTGAATCAAGCCTGATTTATAAAAATGAAACTAAAGCCAAGCAAAACATCAAAGAGGCCCTTACCCTTTTAGAACAACTGCCGAAAAATAATGCTGACCAGCAAAAAGAATTTGAAAAGCTGTCCGCTGAGATTAAAGCTATGGATCAAAAACTAAAACATTTGGTCAATATTTTGGAAAATGCCCCTTTTCTGGATTTTGCCAAGGAATTAAACGGCTCTTCAATAGATAAAATACTTGAATATAACGGCGGACTCTTTGCTTGGCAGGCCCAGGGTAATAAAATTTATCAGATTGATTCGGCAAATAAAAAAATCTCCCTAATAAATTACACTCCGCTTAATATCGGTGAATTTAAAAATGCCGCAACCTATGACGCGTCGGCCAAAGCAATTCTTTTTCTCCACCGGGATGATAATAAATTAACTAAATTAAATTTGGCTGATAAAACCCTGACGCCCCAGGAAATAAAGCTGCCGGGCAATGCCGAAATCGCTGATTTTGAAATCTATAACAATAAACTCTATTTAGTTGACAGTAAAAATAATCAGATTTATAAATATCAAATAATTGAAGCCGGCTTTACTAATCCAAAAAATTGGCTGACGGAAAAAAATATTGATTTAAGTGGCACGATTTCAATGGCCATTGACTTAAACATTTATCTTCTTAAAAATAACGGCGAAATCTTAAAATTTTATACCGGTAAAAAACAGAATTTTGTCATCAAAGATTTAGAGCCGGCCTTGACTAATCCGACGAAAATTTATACCTCACTTGATGATCAGTATATTTATATCCTGGAACCGGCGCAAAAAAGATTAGTCATTACCGATAAAAACGGCAAATTTATTATCCAGTATTACAGCGAAAAATTTTCCAATTTAAAAGATTTTACTGTTAATAAAAAAAATAAAGGGATATACCTTCTTAGCGACCAGCAGCTCTACCAAATCACCGCAGATTTTATAAAATAACACCTAGTGTCATCCTGAGTCCTGATTTTCATCAGGACAAGTTTATTTCAGGATCTCAAACCATAAAAAAACAAGGCCAACATTTGATTGTCAGCCTTGTTTTATCTTTTTGGTTTCTTACAACTCAACTTTGCCGCTTTTAAGTTGATTGGCTATTTCTGAACTAATCTCCGAAATACTAATCAAATATTCATAAAACTTTGCTGACTCATCATAATTCATCAATTCCGGCTGGCTGTTGTAAAGAGTGAAGGGAAATAAATAAAAAGTGAAGTTCTCGCTTAAAACTAAACCAATGGCCAATCCTTGCTGGGTTTCTTGGGAAAAATACTGGTCAAAAATAAAATTGCCCAGCGAATAAAAAATCGGTTTCTGGCTGTAAATTTCAACCCCCTCTGCCACATGCGGATGATGGCCAATAACCGCATCCGCGCCCCAGTCAATCAGTTTGTGGGCGAAAACTTGCTGATTGTTGTTAAATTTATTTTTATACTCTGTTCCCCAGTGGCAAAAAACCAAAACCCACTTACACTCTCCTCTTAACTTTTTAATATTGGCTTCGGCTTGCTCAAAATTAATGGCTTTATCAGTGTTATTAAAGCCAGCCAGACAAATTTTTTGTCCGCGAATGGTTTTAACTAAGCTAAATTCATAATTGTCTGAAGTTTGACTGCCAAAATAATCAATCCTGTTTTGGGCTAAATATTTTTTAGTTTGTTCTAAACCGGTTTTACCCTGATCCAAACTGTGATTGTTAGCCAACCCGAAAACATTAAAATTATATTCTTTAAGTATTGGCGCGACTTGGGGATCAAAACGAAAATCAATTGCTTTTTCCGGCTGATAATAGTCATCGGTAATTGCGCCTTCCAAATTGGCCGTAATTAAATCAATACCCTTTAAGAATCTTTCTTCTTTGCCTTTGATTTTTTCCAGAGGATATTTAAAGTCATATTTTAACATCAACTTTTCAACATTTCTGTCCAGCATCATATCGCCGAAAGCCAAAATTGTAATTTTATCCTTTTCCTTTGGCTCGCCTTTGGTAAAATATTCTAAAAAATAACTGGTGGTTTCAGCAATTTTGGGATCATTGGTCAAAATTGCTGAATTGCTGCTGACTAATCTCTGACTTTTTCTTGCGCCTTTCATCTCAAGATATGAAAGCAAGGTATAAATTGAAGCCGGCGAATCAATTTCTAATTTACTAATTTCATCTAATAAAAAACTTTCAACGACTTCGGCGCTTAATTCATCATGAAATTGAGCAACCAAAGCTGGCTGGAAATGAGAAAAATCAACGCTGGCAATAACTAAAGTTTTGTCCTGATTCAAACGGCTGAGCTCCCGAGCTAAACTACGGATTTTCTCTATCGGTGTGTAAAATTTAAAAATTATCGGCACCAGTTTTGCTTTGGGCAAACTTTTTTTAATAAAACTGGTGACGGCTGAAACAGAATGTTCTTTCTTAAACGGCCCGTCATCAATTTCAAGGACTTTTTCTGCCGCTAATTTATCTACTAATTGTTTATCTGTTTCCAAATACCCATAAGGCGTCTGCCAGTAAAATTTTGAAGTTAAAATATCTGAACTGCCTTCTTCGTAATGATTGGGCGCTAAAAGTATTACTGTCTCATAATCTTTGCCTTCCAACCCTTTGAAAAAAGCGGCATCCAGTTCAGCCGCCAATAAATGATGGGTGATAATTCCCCCAAAAACTGTCTCCTCTGGCTTAATAATTTTTATTGCCTTTTCATAAGCTTTATCATAAAATTCTTTGCTGGTCTCGGCTGAAAAATATAAATTTTCTGCCGCTAATTCTTTATCTTCTTTGATTGAAGCGGACAAATCCCCCACCTTTTTAAAAGAAAAACTATTAATAGTTAAAGGTGCGATTTCGTTATTGGAATCATTTCCTGTTAAAAAAAATTTATTTAAAAAGGTGGGGGACAAGCAAAAAACTAACCCCCACACAATAATTAAACAAGCTAAAATTATAAGGGTTAGCTTTTTCATTGGTAATTTTTATTAAATTAAATCAACTTGCCGCCTTTCATGATAATCATTACTACCACCATAATAATAACAAACAGCACTCCGACCACCATATACAAATCCTTGAGTTTTTCTTTTTCCTCAACTTCCCCTTGGCGAATCTTTGATCTTTCTTTGAGTAAAAAATCTTTGGTTTCCATATATTTATAATTATTTTCTTATTTTTATATCATAATAAATTTCTTCAATCTTTTTTAGATTGTGCTTGGCCTGGTCGTATTTGGTTCGCAGATATCCTGTCAAGTCAAACTGAACCAATTCTTCTAAAATATCACCAATAATTTTTTTTATCTTTTCTACTTCTTTGGCTTGACCAACGGCTGCTTTGTTAATGGCAGATCTGACTAATTCGCCGGTTAAATCGCACAAAGCCCCCAAGTAACTCTCCAAACTAATTTCAAGGTTTTTGGTAAAATCAAGCTTCTCGCCCTGCAATGCTTTACCAAAAAATTTTGCTTCTAAAAATTCTTCATGGGCCGCCTTAAGAGCGCCTTCCTGCCGTATGGCTTGGTTTTTCTTGAATTTTTTATTAAGATAACCAAGGATATTTTCCGCTTCTTTAAGCAAGGCTTCTCCTGCCTCGCGATTGCCTCGATGAAAGGCAAAAATTGCTTGCTTTGACTTAGCCAAAGCGTCATTGGCAAGCCGAACCACTTCCCTTCTTGAACGCCTAAAATCATCATGCTCTTTTTTTAATTTTTTAAACAAATTTTTATTAAACATAAACTTTATTTAATTATACACTAATCTCTCAATTTCGCAAATAAAATAACAGGGTTATGCCCCTGTTATTTTATTGTTTTATTACTTATTTTAAAGTCACCTTAGCGCCGGCTCCTTCTAATTTTTTCTTAATGTTTTCAGCTTCTTCTTTATTGACGCCTTCCTTGACCATCTTAGGCGCGCCATCAACCAAATCTTTAGCATCTTTCAAACCCATTTCAATCACTTCTCTAACGGCTTTGATGACGGAGATTTTATTTGAGCCGGAGTCAGTCAGCTCAACGTTGAAAATAGTTTTTTCTTCAACCGCTTCTTGGGAAGCACCGGCACCGGGCATTACTCCGGCCATCATTATCGGAGCTTGGGCGCTCACGCCGAATTTGTCTTCTAAAATTTTGACAAGTTCTGCTAAATCCAGAACAGACATCTTTTCAATTTCCTCAACTAATTTTTTAAATTTAGCCGGGACTTCAACTTCTTTTTTTTCTTCTGACATAATATTTATCTTAATTATTAATTATTTTTCTGTTCCTTGATCGCGTTAAGCGCCTGAACCAATCCTCTTAAATTACCCTGTAAAACACAGACAAAACCCCGAATCGGCGATTGCAGACTGCCAACCAACTTAGCCAAAAGCTCTGGCTTGGCCGGAATTTTAGCTAATTCTTTCACGCTACTAACATCAAGCCACCGTCTTTCCAAAATGCCACCCTTGATTATCATGGCTTCATGGTCTTTAATAAACTGCATTGCTAATTTGGCGGGAATAACTTCGTCATCACGGCTAATAATCAAAGCAATCTCTCCATCAATGTTCTTCGGCTCAATCTCTAATTTATTTTTTTCTAAAGCAATCTTAAGCAATTTCTTTTTAGCAACCGCGTAATCAAGGTTATTCTCGCGGCAAAGTTTTTTAAAATCGCGAATCTCTTTGACCGTTAATTTATTAAAACCAGTAAAAACCAGGGCTTTAAACTGGCTTAATTTTTCTGATAAATCAGTCACAATGCGCTTTTTTTGTTCTTTGGTTTTGGCCATAAAAATAAAATAAATAATTCATTATTTTCTCCCTTTGAAAAAGGGAGATGAAAGAGGGATTTAAGTTCTCTCCCTTTATAAAAAGGAGAGTCAGAGAGTGATTTTTAAAATCCCCCTTAATCCCCCTTTATTAAAGGGGGAAACAAAAAAATCTGTGGATGGCCACAGAAAGTAATTAACCCTCTAAAATATAGGGGAAAATATCTGCCTCGATGGGAACGTTTATGCCTAAAATTCTTTAAGCGACCCATTGTCTGTGGCTATTTGATTTTCTAAAAGAATTGTATCAAGAATAAAAAAACTTGTCAACCCCCCGCTAATCCCCTCTTTCTTAAATATCTATGATACGAAATGGCAAAGCGATGGGCTTCGTCGCGGATTTCTTTGATTAGATTAATTTTGATATCAACCGGTTTAGAACTGAAAAGTTTTTCACCGCGGCGAGTTGGGCCTTTAGCTAAAGCCACTACCGGAATCTTGAGACCTTTTTCTTCTAAAACCCTAACTGCTCCATTAAACTGACCGACCCCACCATCAATGAAAATAAGATTGGGTAAGGGCCATTCCTGATGCGTCAATCGTCTTCGCAAAACTTCTTTCATCATTCCGACATCATCAATGCCGAAAATAGTTTTAATCTTAAATTTGCGATACTCAGATTTGTCAACCTGTCCGTCAGTAAAAACAATCATACTGCCGGTGGCATATTGGCCGAAAATATTGGAAATATCATAGGCCTCAATTCGTCTTGGAAACCTGGTTTCCAATTTGGAAACCAGGTTTCCAAATCCTTCTCTCGAAATCAAAGCCACATCCTGAATATGCTTAAGAGCAAAAATTTTATTGCGAAGCTGAGCTGCTTTTTCAAATTTCTGATGTTTTGAAAAAAAACTCATTTCTTTTTCTAATTTTTTAAGTAAATCGTTTTTCCTGCCTGCCAAAATCATCTCAATGCCGCGGATATTTTTTTGATAATCTTGGCGAGAAATAGCGCCGGCGTAAGGGCCGGGGCAACGGCCAAGCTGGAAATCCAAGCAACCTTTTTCCGTTTTTTGGCTCATTGAATGAAAAGAAAAAATCTTTCTTATAATCTGCAGCGCCAATTCCATCTGTTTTTTTGAGGTATAAGGACCGTAAATGGCGCGCAATTTTAAATTTTCAATTTTCAATTTTAAATTATCGTTTTGGGCTTTGGGCTTTGTTGGGCTTTGGGCTTTAGCTAACTCTGTCTTGCGTAATATCAATACGCGAGGGTATTCTTCTTTAGTAATAGCAAAATATGAAAATGACTTGTCATCCTTTAATTTAACATTATATTTCGGCTGATATTTTTTAACCAAGTTGGCTTCCAGGATCAAAGCTTCCAAAACTGAATCGGTTTTTTGGTAATCAACTTTAGCAATTTGCGATATCATTTTTTCAGTTTTGGTATCATGAGGACCGGTGAGATAAGAGGAGACGCGAGAATGAAGATTCGCTGCTTTACCAATATATAAAATCTCGCCCCGTTTATCTTTTCCGCCAGAGGCGGATTCGCCTTTGGCGAAGAAAATATAAACACCGGGGACTTTGAGAACCTTTACAATTTTCTTTTTAAAGCTTGACATATTGAAAAAAATATACTATTAATCGCATGGGCAAGCAACAACTTGCTTTTTTTATTTTAAAATTTCAGATAAAATTTATAGGCTTCATTGACAAAATTTATTATTTTTAATATTCTTTGGTGCAGGGAGGAAAAAATGATTGGTTTGATCTTGGCTCTTTTATATTTCATCACAATTTTAATCACTGGCCAGACGCCAAAAGCAGCTTTTTTGAAGACAAATGATTTTCTTTACAGTTGGTATCTAACAACAACGGCTCTGATGTTTGGCTATGGGCTACTATTACTTTTGGTGGAAAGATTTTTTAACCCCGCAGTCACTTTTCGTTTTGTTGTTAAACGATCTTTGATGCTCTTAGGATCATTCATTCTAACAAGCGGTGGAAATTTTTTGGCTTTTTGGCCAAAACTTCTGATTTCGATAACTCTTATTGCTGTGGGAATTATTATTAGTCCTTTTAAGGATTAATTAGCAGTCGCTTAATTTTAGGCACTGCTTTTTATTTACTTTTTTAAAACCTCTCGTAAAAATTTAGCAGTATAGGATTCCTTGTAATATTTAGCCACTTCTTCCGGCGTGCCGGTGACCACTACCCGACCGCCTTCATCGCCGCCTTCCGGACCAAGATCAATCAGCCAGTCGGCGCATTTAATGACGTCTAAATTATGTTCAATCACAATGACCGAATTACCGGCTTCAACCAAACGCTGCAAGACATTTAATAATTTTTTGATGTCGTCAAAATGAAGCCCGGTAGTTGGTTCATCTAAAATATAAAGAGTTTTGCCTGTAGCGCGCCGGGCAAGTTCTGACGCTAATTTAATGCGCTGGGCTTCACCGCCGGAAAGCGTGGTTGATGCTTGGCCTAACTGAATATAACCCAAGCCAACATCATAAAGCACCTGTAACTTATCTTTGATTTCCGGAATAGCTCGAAAAAATTCCAGAGCTTGCTCAACCGACATGGCCAAAACCTCGGCTATGTTTTTATTTTTATATTTAACTTGAAGCGTCTCCTGATTATAGCGCGTGCCATGACAAACATCGCAGGGAATGTAAACATCGGGCAAAAACTGCATTTCAATGCGCAAAAATCCTTCGCCATCGCACTCGCCGCAGCGGCCACCCGGCACATTAAAAGAAAATCGTCCCAGCTGATAACCGCGCTGTTTGGCTTCGCGAGTGGCGGCAAAAAGATTTCTGATTAGCGTAAAAACGCCGGTATAAGTCACCGGGTTAGAACGCGGCGTTTTACCAATCGGTGATTGATCAATAATAATAACTTTGTCCAAATATTCTGTGCCTTTAATTTCGCTGTATTTGCCGGGTCGCTCTAAAAAATGATGGTACTGGCGGGCCAAGGCGCGGTAAAGAACATCATTAATCAAAGTTGATTTGCCACTCCCAGAAACGCCGGTCACGCCAACAAAAATTCCTAAAGGAATGGAAACTGTGATATTTTTAAGATTATGCTCATTGGCGCCTTTGATAACCAAAAATTTATTCTTAATTTTTCTTCTTAGATTAGGCAGCGGAATACTTTTTTCACCTCGCAAATATTGAGCCGTAATTGATTCTTTAACTTTTAAAATATCCGAGATCTTGCCTTCAGCCACAATTTTACCGCCGAATCGGCCAGCGCCCGGCCCAATATCAACCAGCCAGTCAGCCGATTTCATTGTTTCTTCGTCATGTTCAATCACAATTAAAGTATTGCCTAAATCCCGCAGATGAAAAAGCGTGTCTAGAAGCCGTTTGTTGTCGCGCGGATGAAGTCCGACCGAAGGCTCATCCAAAATATATAAAACTCCCATCAAAGCCGAACCGACCTGCGAAGCCAAGCGAATCCGCTGAGTTTCGCCGCCGGCTAAAGTATTGGCCGGACGGTTAAGCGTCAAGTAATCAAGCCCCACATCATTTAAAAATTTCAGACGATTCTTGATTTCTTTCAAAATTTTTTCAGCGATTAAAGTTTCTTTTTTGTTTAAACTAAGCTTTTCAAAAAAAGAGATTGTTTTTTTAATGGGCAACTCCGCCACTTCAGCGATATTTTTACCAACAATTTTTACCAGCAAACTTTCTGTTTTTAGTCGGGCGCCCTGGCAAACAGGACAGGGATTGGAGCTCATATATTTTTCTATTTCCTGCCGGATACTATCAGAATCAGTCCGTTCATAGCGTTCTTTAAGCCACGGCATCAAACCTTTAAAATCAGTGTAATAAACCCGCGGCTGGCCATGAATATAGAATCTAATTTTTAAACGCTGCGGCATTTTTGGCCCGTCTAAAATTAAATTGATTTTATCAGCCGGCAAATCCTTGATTCTGGTATGGGTAGAAATGCGATAATTCTGGGCCACGGCATTTAAAATTGCGCCGTAATAATTCTTGGGCGTATAACTCCAAGGCAAAACCCCGCCTTCGCTCAGGGTTTTGTTTCTGTCGGGAATAATCAGGCGCGGATCAATTTCGGTTTTGACGCCTAAGCCCATACAAGTAGGACAAGCGCCGTAAGGACTGTTAAATGAAAAAAGGCGCGGTTCAATTTCCGGAAAGCTCCAGTCACAAACCGGGCAAGTTAAACTTTGATTGAAAAAAATTTCTTTATCTTTAGTTTTAATTTTAACTATGCCTTTAGTTAATTTGCCGGCTAATTCCAAGCCCTCAAAAAGCCGGCTGATATTTTCCGAACTGATTTTTAAAGTATCAATTACCACATCAATATTATGAATTTTATAACGGGCCAGTTTAACTCTTTTTCTTTGGCTTAAATCAATTGTCTTGCCGTTGATGATGGCTTCGGCATAGCCGCGATGATAAATTTCATCCAGTAGCCTGCTGTACTCGCCTTTTTTACCGCGGACAACCGGCGCAATAACTTGAATTTTAATTCCCTCGCCCAATTCTAAAATATTGTCAGCCATCTGTTCTAAACTGACTTTAGCAAGCGGCTTTTGGCAATTCGGACAATAAGGAATGCCGATTTTAGCGTATAAAAGCCGCAGATAATCATAGATCTCGGTAATGGTGCCAACGGTTGAACGCGGATTATGCGAAGCGGATTTTTGATCAATAGAAATAGCCGGGCTTAGCCCTTCAATATAATCAACATCGGGTTTTTCCATCTGCCCTAAAAACTGGCGGGCATAACTTGATAAACTTTCAAGATAGCGCCTTTGGCCCTCGGCAAAAATTGTATCAAAAGCCAAGGAACTCTTGCCCGAACCGGAAATGCCGGTAAAAACAATAAACTTATCCCGAGGCAGTTCTAGCGAAATATTCTTCAAATTGTGAACTCTCGCGCCTTTAATAATGATTTTTTTCTCCATAAAAATTTGCTTAAAAATTCCAGAAATACAAAAACCTCCCCAAATAAGGGTACCTCTATATGATAATATAATTTTAGATTCCAAACAATGTTTCAAAAAATAAGGTCTGATTTTTTCAGACCTTTAATGCTTATTTTTGAAATTTAGCTAATTCTTTTTTTAATTCCTCATTTTCTTTTCTTAACTGCTCGTTTTCTTTTCTTTCCTTAATTACTTCTTCAACCGCTTCCATCACGGCTTTGATGTGATCGCGAAAAGCTACCAACATATCGGAGTATTCCAAATGGATTCGGCGAGCTTTCTTCATCATGGGTAAAACATGTTCCTTAGTTTCTTTAAGAACTTTCTCTAATCTCTCGATGGGAAAAGCTTCTTTTAATTTGGCCATTTGGCTAATGTTTCTTGTCCTGTCAGCTGCTTTGATAATCACGGCCCGAATATCCTGGGAAACATTTTTAATATGTTCTTCAAAAGTCATCCCCTTTCTCTTGGTTAAAAGGTCCGTTAAATAAGCAACCTCTTGGCCAAATTCATTAATTATCTCTTCGTGGGTCATTTTTTCATCCTCTTCTAAATCGTGATCAAGAGCCGCAGCGCAAGTTACGTCCTTGGTGTGTCTGTCTTCCTCAAGTGATGAGCTGAGTTTTAATTTCAAAAGTCCGTGATTTAAAAGTGTACGACAAACTTCAATTGGATGTTCGGAGTAAGGGGTAACCCCATCGGCGCGAGTTTGACCTTTATGGCGTTCGGTAGTCAACGTAATGGCCTTCATGGTTAAAGGGAAATTTGCTCCTTTAGCTACTCCATAAATATAAACTGCCTCTTTATGCATCCTAATCCTCCTTTTTAAAAATTCAATGAACGAAAGTCTCATTTATCAACTAAATTTATCATTAATCTTAAAAAAGTCAAGGTCTTAGCTTCAGTCTTCTGAGCTGCGCTATCTCATCGCGAATTAACGCAGCTTTTTCAAATTCTAAATTTTTGGCCGACTCTCCCATTTCCTTGGTTTTAAGTTTGATCACTTTAGGGATATCTTCCAATCTTTCCAAATTGATATATTCATCGGTTGGCTCGGGACGCAAATCATGGTCAATAAAGGCCTCGATTGCTTTTTGAATGGTCTTGGGCGTAATATGATATTTTTTATTATATTCAACTTGTTTTCGACGGCGCCGATTGGTTTCTGAAATAGCGCGCTTCATTGAACCGGTTAAATTATCAGCATACAAAATCACTTGCCCGCGGACATTGCGGGCAGCTCGACCAATGGTCTGAATTAAGGAAGTTTCCGAGCGAAGAAAACCTTCTTTATCGGCATCTAAAATTGCAACCAAAGAAACTTCAGGCAAATCCAAACCTTCTCTAATTAAATTAACGCCGACCAAGCAGTCAAATTTGCCTTTTCGCAAATCTTCCAAAATCACAATTCTGTCCAAAGTATTAATTTCGCTGTGAAGATATTCGGCTTTGATTTTATTTTCTTTAAGATAATCGGCCAAATCTTCAGCCATTTTTTTGGTTAAAGTTGTCACCAATATCCGCTCTTTTTTCTCTACCCTTTCTTTAATTTCTTTTAATAAATCGGCTACCTGGCCTTTGGCTGATTTAACCGCTATTCCCGGATCAACTAATCCTGTTGGCCGAATAATTTGCTCAACGATTTGCGCTGAATGCTTTCGCTCGTAAGGACCGGGCGTAGCTGACATGTAAACAATCTGATTGATATGAGTTTCAAATTCAGGAAATTTCAAGGGCCGGTTATCAAAAGCCGAAGGCAGTCGAAAACCGTGTTCAACTAAATTTTTCTTTCGCGAATGATCTCCTTCATACATGCCATTAAGTTGCGGAATGGTCACGTGCGATTCGTCAACAACCAAAAGGAAATCTTCGGGAAAATAATCAATCAAAGTATAAGGCGGCTCTCCGGCTGCCCGGCCAGTTAAATAACGAGAATAATTTTCAATACCATTGCAATAGCCGATCTCGCGCATCATCTCCAAGTCGTAGCGTGTCCGGCGCTCAAGACGCTCAGCTTCTAATAATTTTCCTTCTTTTTTAAAATATGATAACCTCTCGGCCAGCTCTTTTTCTATTTCTCGCAGGGACTCCTCCATTATTGGTTCTGGCACGACAAAATGCTTAGCCGGATAAAGATAAATTTGGTTGTATTTTTGCAAAACTCTGCGGGTTAAAAGATCAAATTCCCAGATTTTCTTAATTTTATCATCACTTGTTAATTCAATTCTGATTATAATTTTCCGAGCCGGCGGCACGATTTCAATTACCTGGCCATGAGCAAGAAATTTACCCAATGATAAAACTTCACTGCGGCTGTAATGCATCTCAATTAATTTTTTTATAATCTCTCCGCGCGGATAGCTTTTTCCTTTTTCCAAAAAAAGGCCACTGGCGCGATAGTAAGCCGGCGAACCCAAGCCATAAATACAAGAAACCGAAGCCACAATAATTACATCACGGCGGCTAAGAAGAGCAGCGGTGGCACTATGACGCAGCCGGTCAATTTCTTCATTAATCTCCGCTTCTTTCTCAATGTAAGTATCGGTGGTTGGCAGATAAGCTTCAGGCTGATAATAATCATAATAGGAAACAAAATACTCAATCGCATTTTCGGGAAAAAAATGCCGCAGTTCGGCTGTCAGTTGAGCGGCTAAAGTTTTATTATGGGCGATCACTAAAGTTGGCCTTTGGATTTTTTCAATCACATTGGCAATGGTAAAAGTTTTGCCCGAGCCGGTCACGCCCAAAAGCGTCTGGTGCTTGTTTCTGTTTTTTAAACTCGCAACCAACTCTTTTATAGCTTTAGGCTGGTCTCCGGCCGGTTTGATTTTAGTTTTAAGTTTAAATTTATTCATAAAGATTGCTTATCTATTTTAAAGCAATTTACAAAAATTAACAATCTCATGTGTTGGCGGATTCATAACTCTTGCTTGCTTGATAATAAAACCCTTTGATATCAGCGCCTGCCTGCGCAGGCAGGCTCGCTCGCCCGCCTAAATTTTTTTCAAAAACTTTGGTGGGTCTCGCTCGCTTGATAATAAAAAAACTAGTAGCGTTTACCATGTAGTAATCCGCCACTCGGCGGAATCACTAACTGGATTGGCTACTAGTTAACTATTTAGGCAAGAACATTGTCTTGCAGGGTTTTTTGAAAAATCCGACGGACTCGCCTGACTTTGCTTTTAAAAAGCAGGCCTAAACCAAGACATTGCTCGCTAAAATTTTGAGGATTAAAATCCAAGCTAATTTGTTTTTTATCCTTGATTGAGTGAAAAATCTCACCCTTATTTTTGACTGCCCAATGAGCTAACAAAACAATGTCAGGTTGTTCGTCAATTATTTGATCAGCTTTCAAATCAATGATTTTAACTCCTAACTTAGCTAAAAAAGCTCGCAAAAACCGCCGATAAGAAGGTTCCCAATTGCCCATAAGTTCCGCGGGCAAACCCACAGTTTTGATTCTTTTCTTAGACAAATTTGCCTTGAATTTTTCTGTATGTTGCGATATCTTTTCATGCAAATATTTTAGATAGAGACGTTTGCTTTCAAAGGCCTGTCTAATTTGTTTGCGGCCGTAAAAACGCAGATTGACTATCCAGAAATCTGGCGCCGACCAGGTGATAATCGCCTTGAGCAATCTTTGGAAAATTCCCCGCCAACTATAAAATTTTTTCATTGCTCTGAAGGTTTCTATCTGCAATTCGTAGCTAGTCATGCGTTTGGGCTTGTAAACAGTATGATGGGCATCATAATGACTATAGTTAATATCAATAATTCTTGCCTGGTCAACAAACTCTTGCCAAACTCTGGTGCCGGGTAAAGGGGTAAGGATCATAAACTGGACTGTGTCAATATCAAGTCTTTTAGCAAAACGGACGGTTTCTTTAATCGTGGCTACCTCATCTTCATCAGCTCCTAAAACAAACATGCCGTGAATTTTGATGCCAAAACGTTGGAAAGCTTTAATTGATTGTTCAATCTCGGCCAAAGTTTGTTTTTTTTCATAAGCAACTAGTGTTTTGGGATTAATTGATTCAAAACCAATAAAATTCATGAAGCAGCCTGTTTGTTTCATCAGTCGCAGCAGTTCCTTGTCTTTAGCCGTTTCCGTGCGAACTTGAGCCGACCATTCAAACTTCAATCCTCTTCTAATAGCTTCCTTTAGGATAGCTTTAACTCTTTCGATGTTGGCTGTAAAATTATCATCGGCAATAAAAATGTGTTTAGCAATTTTCGCGGCTGCCTCAAGATCGGCCACGGCTCGCTCCACAGAAGTAAAACGATAACGTCTGCCAAACATCGGCACAACCGAACAAAAAACACAATTAAAAGGACATCCTCTTGAGGTTGTAATGGAAACAACCGGAACTTTTTTATCCGTTTGCCAACCCTCAATAACCGAGTAATCCGGACTAGGTATCTCATCTAAATCAACAATGTGAGGTGCCATTTCATTACTCATAATCTGGCCGCCTTGCCAATAACTTAAATTAGGAACTTGAGAAAAATTAATTTGGCCGCTTATGGCTTCAAGTAAAGGCAAAATCGCCTTTTCTCCCTCTCCTCGGACAACAAAATCAGCGTGGTTTAGCGCTTCCTCAATCATAAAAGTCGGATGAACGCCGCCCAGAATTACCGTAATTCCTAAAGCCCTTGTTTGATCTGCCAATTGATAAGCTCTTGGTGCTGTTGAAGTAATTGTCGAAATGCCTACCGCGAGAGCACCTTCAATTACAGATTTTAAATCATTGATCTTGCCAAACATATCCTCAATATAAATTTTGACTTCATAACCTGCTTGCTTAGCTATTGTGCCCAAAATAATAATACCCAAGCGTGGAATAGGCACTCGCGAAAAAATATGGGCTCCGGGTGAAGCTGGTTCAATCAAAACTACTTTTTTCTTTTCCATTTTAGTTTCCCTCCTTTAATTAATTGTCAAATAGCTATATATTAATTTATTATCTATGTTCTATGGACAACCAAAACAAATATCCCAATGCAGAGCAGTACTTGGTTCCAGTCTATACTTATTACCATCCGCCCCAATATAAGTTTTGTCATAAACTACGTTGCTTATATTAGTTATTCCGATCTGTCTTAGAATATAATTATGTAATTCCGTTGAAGAACTTACATATGATAAATCTAATTTATAACCCGTTCCATGGCTAAACTCACCAACATTGTGATAGCCGCCTTCAGTACCACCACTAATTTGAATCTGACATTGACCACAACCTTGCCAAATTTTTAACAAACCGTTGATTGTTTCCACTCGCACACCATTTAAACTAGTTTGAGGCTCATACGCATTAACTGTAATTGACCCCGCCGAAGCCATTCTAATAACTTCACGCGCTCTGGCATCAGAATAAGTTCCCGTTGTCGGACCCGCTGCCCATGGTTCTATCTCAGGCAATTTCTCACCCGCTAGCCAGGCCACCTCAAGCGGTTTTAGATTAACAAAATCTGGATTGATTGTCACTAAAAGCACATAACTGGAAAGGCCCAAGATTAGACCGGTGATGCCGCCTAAAATCCAATCCTTGGCTTTGCTAACTTGTGTAGCTGAACCGCCGGCCGTCAGCCAGACAATGCCGCCCCAGGCAATGACAATCACCGACAAAAGAGCCAAGGCGCTAACGCCGAATTTATAAACTCCGCCGATATAATTAGCAATCCAAGGAATTTGGTAGCAAGTTTTTGTTTCGTCATAAGTGCACATCGCTGGTTTGATTTCACCAAGATTATCCATCCCGGGAATTTTAATCTTAATATCAGGCGGTTGGATGGGTTGAGGACCGGGAAGAAAGTTATCCGCTAAAACAAAATTAACACTAATGAAAAATAGAAAAATGATTAAAATAAGAAAGGTAATTTTCTTTAACATAATTTAACTAAATATCTCAAATCTTTATTTATTATTATAACCAATTTTAAATTGAATAACAAATATTGGCGATCACCTCACCGTCCAACGTGAAATATTAGCCACAATGCCAACGGCGGCTAAAGAAACTGCCAATGATGTGCCGCCATAGCTAACAAAAACCAATGGCACGCCGGTCAAGGGCAGAAGGCCAACCATAGCGCCGATATTAACAAATGACTGAACCACAAACCAGGAAATAACCCCGATAACAGTTATTTGGGAAAATCTGTCAGGAGCGTTTTTGGCAATTTTATAGCCGCGTAAAATCAAAGCCAAGACAAGTAAAAGAAAAAGTAAACAAATTACAAAACCTAATTCTTCGGCAATAATGGCAAAAATTGAATCGCCCATTGATTCGGGTAAATACTGGAATTTCTGCCGTGAAAGCCCAAACCCCCGACCAAGCCAACCGCCAGAACCAATAGCCAAAAAAGCTTGGTTTATATGATAACCAGTGCCTTGCGGATCTAAGGCAGGATTTAAAAAAGTTGTCAGCCGGGCTAAACGATACGGCGCAAGTTTAATTAAAATAAAAAATAAACCGCTCATCACTAAAATAAACGATGCTAAATGACGAAGCCGTGCTCCGGCCAAAAAATAAATTATTAAAGCTATTAAAACAATAACCGACATTGTCCCCATGTCTGGCTCTAAAGCAATTAAAACCATAATTAACCCCAAAACCACTAAAAAAGGCAGGAAACCAAAATTAAAGTCCTTAATCCTCTCTTTGCCTTGTCTTTCAATCCATTGGGCTAAATACAAAATATAAGCTAATTTGACAATTTCGGAGGGCTGAAAAGAAAAAAGATCTAAATTAATCCAACTTTTGGCGTTATTAACGGTCAAACTAATGCTGGGTATAAAAACTAAAACCAATAAAACCAATGACAAAATCAAAAAACCGTTCGCCCACTTTCGCCAAATCTGATAGTTAAGCCGAAGACAAATAAAAAATAAAATCACGCCGGGCAAAAAGCCATAAAGCAACTGATGTTTAAAATAATAAAAGCTGTTCTGATGCTTTTGAAAAGAAACCACGGTACTAGCTGAGGATAACATTACCAAGCCAAAAACAATAATCACAAAAACAAGAGTTAAAAATAAATAATCCGGCTGATGGGGCTTCATAAAAAATTAAATTCTAAACACGAAATCCTAAATTCTAAACAAATCCTAAATAAATTTTCCCCCTACGGGGGATCTCCCAAAGGGAGACAAATTCTAATTATTAAATTCCAAACCGTTTGTTATTTATAATTTGGAATTTAGATATTGTTTGGGATTTAGTGCTTAGGATTTAGGATTTTAATTTCTTAACTGCCTTTAAATATTGCTCTCCCCTGTCAAATTCATTTTTAAACAAGCCGAAACTGGCCGCGGCCGGTGAGAGAAGAATAATATCACTGCTTACCGCTAATTTAAAAGCAACGGCAACGGCTTCGATCATATTTTTAACATTAATAATTCGTAATTCGTAATTCGTAATTCGTAATTCTTTATAAATCTTCGGCGTCGCCGTGCCCGGCAATAAAATCACGGTTTTACAATATTTTTTAATCTGTGGCGCTAAAAAATGAAAATCTAACTTTTTATCAGCTCCTCCGGCTATCAAAACAATATTTTTATTCCTAACTTTTGATTTTTTCCGCCCGAGGAGTGCGCCAGAGGCCCATCCGCCTTTGGCGGAGATCCGCCTTCGGCGGAGATTTTCATCTTTGAGCTGCCCGAGTGTAACGAGGGCGGCAATTGTCGCCTCCGGGATAGTGGCGGTTGTATCATTATAAAATTTAATGCCTTTGATGACTTTTATTAATTCCAGTCGGCCGGGCACACCTTTAAATTCTGAAACAGCTTTTCTTATCAGCTTTACCGGTATTTGATAAATCATCGCGGCCGCAACCGCGGCTAAAATATTTTCCAGATTGTGACTGCCGGGCAGTTTTATTTCTTTGACATTTAAAACTTTGATTTCTTGGCCGTTTTGCCTAAAAATTAGCCGGCCCGAAGACAAGAAAACGCCATTTTGCTGGGAAAAATATTTTTCAGAAAACCAATAACGCCGCGAGGGAACGTCTTGGCCTAATTTTTTAGTTAAAGGGTTATCTAAATTTAAAACAACAAAATCTTCTTTGCTTTGAAAATTAAAAATATTAGCTTTGGCGTTAATATAATTTTTCAAATTTTTATAACGATTCAAATGATCGGGTAAAATATTAGTAATAATTGATAAATGCGGACTGATTTTGCTATCGGCTAAATTCTCTAACTGAAACGAAGAGAGTTCCAAAACAACCGGATCTTTTTTCACTTGCTCAATAATTTCAAAGAGTGGATTGACTTTGATATTGCCACCACATAAAGCCGACTGGTATTTTTTTTTAAAAATCTGATAAATTAAAGTGGTGGTGGTTGATTTGCCGCGGGTGCCGGTAATGCCGATAATTAAGTCCTGAGGCACGATTTTAAAAAATAAACTGGCTTCATTTTCAATCGGCACGGCTGACTCCCGCGCTATTTTTAAATATTCTGAATCGGCCGGCACGGCCGGATTTTGAATAATCAAATCAGCTTTTTTAAAATCGTCTTCGCGATGCCGGCCTAAAACATATTTAATTTTTAAATCTTTTAATTTGGTGATTGAATTTTTTAGTTCTTTTTTATTTTTCAAATCAGTCACGGTTAGCTCGGCTCCTTTTTTAGCCAGCCATTTTACCACTGCCACTCCGCCACCAAGAATACCAAGACCCATGACGATTATTTTTTTACCTTTAAAATCCATAAAAAATTAACTTTTATCCATCAAAAAGATAATCAAACCTGCCACAGCCGTCACGCCGGAAATTACCCAAAAGCGCATAACAATTTTTCCCTCCGGCCAACCCTTGGCTTCCAGGTGATGATGAAGCGGCGTAGAAAGAAAAATTTTTTTGCCGCGAATTTTTTTTGAAATAAGCTGAACAATGACTGACAAAGTTTCCACCACAAAAATCAAGCCGATAATAGGCAAAATTAAAACCGTATTGGTTAGCATGGCCAAAACTCCCAAAGTAATTCCTAAACTCATTGCTCCGGTATCGCCCATAAAAAAACGGGCTGGATTGATGTTAAACCACAAAAAAGCCAAAAGCGCTCCCACAATGACGGCGCAAAAAGAAGCTAAATCATATTTACCTTGAGAAAAAGTAATCGCCCCATAGGCGGCAAAGCCGGCCAAAAGTGTGCCGCCGGCCAGACCGTCAAGTCCATCGGTTAAATTAACGCTGTGAGCCGTGCCAACAATAATAAAAATAAAAACTGGGATAATCCACGACCCTATATTAAAATTACCGACAAACGGAATCCGGATAATATCCCAATCAAGTTTAAAATAAAACCACCAGGCGCCAACCAAGGCGATTAAAGTATAAATGACAAGTTGATGGCGGATTTTCATTCCTCCGCCGTTAGGTCCGATTTTAAAAATATTTAACAAATCATCAACTAACCCCACTATAGCGGTGGCGACTAAAACGCCTAAGGGTAAAAGTGTTTGCGAACGGCTGAAAAAATTCAGTTTAGCCAAATTTGAATCTGGAAAAAAAACCGAAATCAAATAAAAAAATAAAATTAAAATTAAGGTTGTCGCCCAAATTAAAACTCCGCCCATAGTTGGTGTGCCGGCTTTTTTTTGATGAAGTTGGGCATAAATTGGCGCGTTTTCAGCTGAACGGATATTTTTGCCCAGTTTATATTTATAAAGAAAATACGTTAAAAGCGG
This sequence comes from bacterium, assembly GCA_043798995.1. Taxonomy (GTDB): domain Bacteria; phylum Patescibacteriota; class Patescibacteriia; order JAACEG01; family JAGUWE01; genus JAGUWE01. Next base: position 65,582 of record JAZDOD010000008.1, on the reverse strand, counting down.
CGTCCATAAAATTGTCGCCATAAAGGAAATGGTTGATAAAATTAAAATTTTAACAACAAAGAAGCTAGCCATAATTTAACAATTTTTGCAATGCTTAATAACAGCCAACGGCGTTTTAAATAAAATTTGCAAATCAAGCATTAATGACCAATTTTCAATATAATAAGCGTCAAGCCGCGCCTCATCTTCAAACGACAGATCGCTGCGGCCGCTGATTTGCGCCAGTCCGGTGATGCCGGGTTTAATCATTAAAGTTTTCTTGTGACGGCGCTGATATTTTTCCACTTCTTCGGGAAAATGCGGACGCGGGCCCACCAAACTCATCTTGCCTGTAAAAACCAAAAATAATTCCGGCAATTCGTCCAAACTGTAACGACGCAAAATCCGGCCAACGCGCGTCACCCGCGGATCATTTTCAATTTTAACCAATGGCCCGTCGTTTCTTAAATTCAAATCAGAGAGTTCCTGATAGCGCATCTGATGAGTGCCCGGCTTCATAGAACGAAATTTAAAATAATGAAAAAGTTCTCCATGTTCGCCGACTCGCTTTAATTTTTCATCATTGTCATAACGGCTAAAAAAAACAGGGCCGGGTGAATCAAGTTTGATGGCGATGGCAATAAGCAGCATCACCGGCGAAGCCAAAATAACCAAAATTGTTGAACCAATAACATCAAAAATCCGTTTAATAATTTTGCCCCAACCTTCAAGTCGGGTCCGTTTGAGTTCCATAATTGGAATACCGGCCAAAGTTCCAACTTCAATATTGATTGATTGGGTTTCAAAAAGATCCGGCGTGTATTTAAAAACCAAATGATTTTCGTCGCAAAACTCAACCAGTTTCAGACTCACCTCCTGCGGAAGGCCATTTTTACTCTGAATAATCTGATAAAGATCCGGATGTTCGGCTAAAAAATTTTTGACTTGATAAATAATGTCCTGCGAATAATTTTTAATTGCGCCGATTAGGCGATAACCCATTTCCGGTTTTTCTTTTATTTCCTGAGAGATAATCTCGGCAATCCGGTCTGCGCCGATTAAAAGAACCTTTCTTATGCCATAGCCGTGTCGGCGAAAAGCTGTCTGAAGCCGGCTGATAGCTAAACGGCCGATGGAAACATAAATAACGCTGAAAATCCAGGCGGCTAAAATGATAAAACGCGAGGAAAATAACTCGCGGCGGGCAAAAATTAAAACCATCACCAGCATTATGCCGGCTGAACAGGCAAGAAAAATTTTATAAAATTCCTGGGCCGGATTTTTGTTGTCTTTGATTTTATACAAACCGGAAAAAGCAAAGAGAAGCAGCCATAAAATAGCTATAAAAATAATAATGGCTAAATACTCCTGAAAAGGCAGATTAAAAATTACCGGCCTGATTTCAGTCACGAGTGGAGTAAAACGCAAAAAATAAGCCGAAACAGCGGCTAAAACAATCATTAAAAAATCTACCGGCACCAAAATGGCGGCAAAAATTAGATCAAATTTCTTCATAATATAATTATAATAAATTTATTGCCTTAAGTCAAAAACAATAAAACATTGGTTTTTAACCAATGTTTTATTGTTACTCAGGCAAGCTATAAGCCGAATTCTGTTCCGCCTCATCGGCGGGATGATCATCTATCTAGGTCCGACGTTGCCGTCGGACTCAAGCGAGCTACCTTCCCCGCCTCATCGGCGGGAAAACTTGCTCTTGCACCAGGCAGGGTTTGCCACTCAAGCGCGTCACCACGCTGAGAGAAGGGTTTTACTCCTTCACTTTTCACCCTTACCCGCCTAAATTTTAAAAAATTTAGGCGGGCGGTTTAGTTTCTGTGGTACTTTCCCTGGACTTGGGATTAAGTCAAAAACTCTTAAGAGTCATTCTTAACTTAAACTTGCTTCCGGTGGGCGTTATCCACTGCCTACTTCTCCGCTAAAGCGGAGAGTGTTCGGACTTTCCTCTCTCGCTTTTTAAAAACGAGAGCGATCATCCACTTACCTGAGTGAAAATATTATATTACTTATTTTAAATTTTGTCAAGATATAAAAAGAGGCGAGGTCACCAAAAAGGCGACCTCGCCGAAATGTTACTTCCTGTACTGGTCTTTTTTGCCGTTATCGCGGCTAACGCGCGGCCTGTTGAATGGCTGGCTATAGTTGGCCACTACCTGAGTTGCTTGGGCTATGCGACGATTTTTTTCCTCCGCGATCTCCTGTGTCTTTTTGAACCAGTGAATCCTTTCATTCTTCTCTTCAAGGGTTGCCTTACAAAAACAGCAAGTTCTCTGGGCGCGGTAATGACCATTGCCATCCTGCACAACGCCCGTGGAAAACTCTATGAAGCGCTCCTGAAAACAAATTTCGCAAACCATTGGCTCGCCTAACCGAGTGTTAAGTTCGGCTACCCTTTGAACCGACTCCTGAACGGGGTAATGCGGGAGAAATCGCCTCTCCCTTTTAGCAACCTCGATCGCTCCTCCAAGGCAATCATTGCAAATCGGGGTTATAATATACTCACCCTTTGGTCCGCGAGTCAAGGCCAGTGATCTCCAAGCCACCCCTGGCTTCTCGGGACAAAACATACAGAAAAATTCTTGACTGTGGTCTTTCTCAACCACTTCTTTTTCACCCATCATCTCATTCATTTCAAAAACCTCCTTTTTGCTAAGACAATTGTCTTAGCAGTTTGAATGTTTTTTGACCCTATTGGGTCAAAGTTTATAAAAGAACGAACAGCCCTCTTTATTCCCAGCCAAACTTATAGAGACTTATATTTTGTAAAGAACAAATTGTTCGCCTCTATTTAAGATGCTTAAGGTTTTTAAGGCACCTCTGACTGGGACTAAAGAGGGCTTTATTTCAAACATTTTATTGTAGCATAAATAACCGATTTTGTCAACCCCGTAGCAATTCTAAAAAAAATTCGCTAAGAATTAGAATAAAGCCGTCAGGCGGCTTCGCCTTAAATTGGCTCAAAATTTTAAAAATTCTCCGCTGGGATTTGCTACGGGGTCAACCCCGTAGCAAAAAAAATAAGCATCGGAAAATCCGATGCTTAAAAATGAATAAAATAAATAAAGAGGCACGGCTTTTCCTATAAAAATTTATCAAATTAGTTGCCTCTGCCTTTCCTGGCGGTCCAATTCCTCGTTAACGAGCCGGTCGGCAATTTTATTCTGCTCTCTTTTTATATGAGTAAATTTAACTGCGCCAAAATCCAGCATCAAATTCCAAATCTGGATAAAAAGTTTTTGCAATTTTTCCTCTTCAATTTTGTACTCGTGATTCAATTGTTTGACTACCAGTTCGCTGTCCAAAAAGCATTCTAAACTAGCTCTTTTGACTTTTTCTTTGCCAAGAAGAGATTTTGCTTTTTTTAAAGCAAGGATTAACCCCTGATATTCGGCTTCATTATTAGTGGTCTTGCCAAGAAAATGACTGTAATACTTTTCCTGATGGTCGTATTGAATTACCGCGCCAATAGCGGCCGGGCCGGGATTGCCGCGAGCGCCACCATCGGTGTAAATGACAATTTGTTGCATAGATTATTAAGAATTAGGGATCAAGAATTATGAATTATGGGATTACAAATAAAAAAGTTTAACCTTAATTCGTAATTTTTAATTAACACTTCATGCTATTTTTAAATCAATTACTTTAAGCTGAAGCTGCTGATCGCCGTTCCATTGGTTGGCTTCAAGCTGATAAACCAAATCAATTTTATCGCCTGTTTTAATTTTATCCAGCCACTGGCCGGCCAAATTAAAACCAATGCCATCCATCTGGTTAATCTCAGTTTCCTCGGGATTACTAATAAATAATTTCAGATGTTTGCCATTCTGACCAACCTGCCGATGGCTTAAAACCGAAAGATTGCGGGTTAAAAAAATTGGCGGCGGATTGCCCAAACCAAATGGAGCAAAACGGCTGATTCCCTGATAAAACGGCCAAGTAATCTCGCTTAAATTAATTTCAGCGTCAATTTCCAGAGTCGGCGTCAAATCAAGCCCGGCCAAAGATGAATTGGCTAATTTAATTATTTTGCTCTGAAATTCTCGGCTATCTTTTTTATTTTTTAAAGCAAAGCCGCAGGCCTGGGCATGTCCGCCAAAATGGGAAAAACAAGGAGCTAAATCTTCCAAGGCCTCAATAATATTAAAAACCGGAATGCTGCGACCCGAGCCGACTATTTTGCCCTCAACTTCGGAAACAATAACGGCCGGTAAATTAAATTCGTCGGAAAATTTCCCGGCCACCAAGCCAATAATGCTGGCCGGCCAATTCTCCCCAGAAATGAATATTAACTTATTCTTATTTTTTTCTGTCAGCTGTTCTCTGGCTTCGGTCATAACTTTTTCAGTCAAGCGCTGCCTTTGGCTGTTATTTTTTTCTAAACCCGCAGCCAATCTTTTAGCCCGGTCAGCCGAAGAAGTAATGAGCAGCTGAAAGGCGTCATTGGCATGATTAATCCGGCCGGCGGCGTTAAGACGCGGCGCAATCTGAAAACTGATCTGCTCGGCTCCAAAAATTTTGTTATTTCTGCCTAATCGCGCGGCTTTGATTAATTCTTTAAGGCCGATTAATCTCGTCTTGTTAAGCACCGTCAGACCGTATTTAACCAAAGTGCGATTTTCGCCCAAAAGCGGAGCGCAATCAGCCACCGTGCCAATAGCCACTAAATCCAAAAGCCACTTTTCAAATCCCTCCCAATTAAGTCGTAAACCGTCGTCGGTGATTATCTTTTTATGCTGGCCGATCAGGGCTTGGGCTAATTTAAAAGCTACGCCCACGCCGGCTAAATCGGAAAAGGGATATTTCCCTCCCAATATTTTAGGATTAATAATGGCAAAAGCCGGCGGCAATTTTTCCGGCACATGATGGTGATCGGTAATAATTATTTCCAGGCCCAATTTATTGGCGTAAAGAACTTCTTCAAAATTGCTGATGCCGCAATCAACAGTAATAATAAGTTTTGTTTTTTCTTTGGCCAAATGTTTCAACGCCGCCTTATTAAGCCCATAGCCTTCTTTGTCGCGATGAGGAATGTAAATTTCAACCTCAACGCCAAGTTCCTTTAGGGTTTTAACTAAAACGACTACGGCGCAGACGCCATCGGCATCATAATCACCATAAACAACAATTTTTTTCTTTTCCGAAATAGCGCTGAAAATCTTTTCCACCGCTTTTTTCATATCGGAAAACAAATATGGATCATGAAGTCCTTTTTTATAATCAAAATTAAAAAAGCTCTCAATCGCAGCTTGGTAAGTTAACCCCCGATTGGCCAAAAGTTGTAAAATAATAGAACTCAACTCGGGGAATAATTTTTCTTGCTCTTGACTAATTTTTGGTAAAACCCGCCACTTTTTGGGCATAATTACTTTCGGCTTTTATTGGCAATAATTTTTATTTCACTATTAGGAACATAATATAAAATATTTTGATTATCTCTAAGCAAAGTGCGCCTTAAATTAAAATCAGCAACTTGGCCTTCAATATCGCCAATTTTAATCAAATCTCCCCGCGAAAATTGTCCCTCCAAAACTATAAATAAACCATTAATCATATCTTTAATTAAGGTCTGCGCCCCAAAACTGATAGTAATACCCAAAATCCCCGCGCCGGCCAAAAGTGGAGCGATATTAATTCCTAATTCAGCAATAATCATTAAGGCAGCAATGATCACGATCAAAATTATGGTGGCGCGGTTGACCACATGAAGAATTGTTTTAAGGCGTTTTTTTTCATCTTCTTTGGCTGCCAATTTAACCGCTAAATTCTTAACCACTTTTTGGAAAAAAGTTTGGCTAATAGTTTTAATTAAATAATAGAAAAGGAAACTAAAAACTAAAATTGAAAATATTCTGAAAAATGGGAAGGTGAAATTCTCCATAAATTTGCTTTTTTAGAAATTTTAAATTATAATGTAAAAAAATCTATCTTCTATGCTTAAGAAAAATAAACGAAAATGGCAAAAAATTATCTGGCTGATTCTTAGCGTTGCCGTAATTTTCAGCTTGTTTGTCTGGACAATCGGGCCCTCTTTTTGATATTATATAACATTTACTAAATTAAGCCAAATTTTAAAAATTTTAAAAGGCCACAAATTTTGTGACCTTTTTTTATTTTTAAAAATTTATTTTAAAAAATCTTTTCAACTAATTCAACCAACCGCAATGAATAAGCCCATTCGTTGTCGTACCAGGCCATCACGCGGACTAAATTACCAATAACCTGAGTGCTTAGGCCGTCAACAATTGAAGAATGCGGATTATCAATAATGTCGGCGGAAACTAAGGGTTCTTCAGAATATTCTAAAATACCTTTAAGATAAGTTTTGGCAGCTTCGCGAAATTTTTTATTAACTTGTTCAGCGTCACGGGGCGCCTTTTTAACCAAACAAACAAAATCAGTAATTGAGCCGCAAGGAGTCGGCACCCGCAGTGAAATGCCGTTCATTTTGCCTTTTAGACGCGGCAGAGTTTCAGCCACGGCTTTGGTGGCGCCGGTGGTGGTGGGAATAATTGATAAGCCCGCTGCCCTAGCCCGGCGCAAATCTTTGTGCGGTAAATCCAAAATCCGCTGGTCATTGGTATAGGAATGAACCGTATTCATCAAGCCGCGAATAATGCCGAAAGATTTATCCAGAACATAAGCTACCGGGGAAAGAGAATTAGTGGTGCAGGAAGCATTAGAAATAATTTTATGACTTTTTTTAATTTTCTTGTCATTGACTCCCAAAACCACGGTGAGATCCGGGTTTTCTGCCGGAGCTGAAATTATGACTTTTTTAGCACCGGCTTTGAGATGAACCGCGGCTTTTTCACGCGAGGTAAAAACGCCGGTGCATTCCAAAACTACATCGATTTTTAAACCCTCCCAGGGCAGCTTCTCCGGCTCTTTTTCGGCAAAGACTAAAATTTTTCTATCGCCGACTTTAAGAAAATTTTTGCCGGCCAGAACTTTTTGGGGCAAAATGCCATGAACCGAATCGTATTTTAATAAATGGGCATTAGTTTTGGCATCGGTCAAATCGTTAATCGCCACAAAATCCAACTTTTTATTTTTAAGTCCGGCGCGCAGGGCCATCCGGCCAATCCGGCCAAAACCATTAATCGCAACTCGTATTGGCATAACTTTTAAATTAATTATTAAAAATTAGTTATTACCCTCTTTTCCCCGATAATCCTTCAGTTTTTCAATACCTTTAAGGCCCTCTATTTTTTCCAAGGCCTTGGCTTCTATTTGGCGGATGCGTTCGCGAGTGACATTGAATTCTTTGCCCACTTCTTCCAGAGTGTGGGAAATGCCATCAATTAAACCAAAACGCATTTCCAGAATTTTTCTTTCACGGGGTGTCAGACCCTGAATAATATCCTGGACATAGTTTCTAAGAAGTTGCAAGGCCGTGGCCCGGTCGGGACTAATGCTTTTGATGTCTTCAATGAAATTTTCCAAAGTGCTGTCTTCCTCATCATCGCCCACCGAGGTTTCCAAAGAAACCGTGTCCTGGGAAATTTTAATAATCTGGCGGACTTTATCAATGTCTTCACTCATTTCAGCCGCAATTTCTTCCGGCATTGGTTCGCGGCCCAAGTCCTGAATTAATTGGCGTTCAACCTGCTGGAATTTATTAATCATTTCCACCATATGCACCGGAATGCGGATAGTGCGCGACTGATCGGCCAAAGCCCGGGTAATGGCCTGGCGAATCCACCAGGTAGCGTAAGTTGAAAATTTATAACCCTTGCGGTATTCAAATTTTTGCACCGCCCGGAAAAGCCCGATATTGCCCTCCTGAATCAAATCCAAAAGCGAAAGTTTTTTGCCCACAAATCTTTTGGCAATGGAAACCACCAATCTCAAATTGGCTTCAATCAAACGCCGCTCGGCTTCTTTGTCATTTTTTTCCTTGCGCTTAGCTAAAGAGACTTCCTCCTCGGAAGTCAAAAGCGGCACCTTGCCGATTTCCCGAAGATACATTTGGATTGAATCAGTTGAAATATCGCCTAAATCAAATTTTTTCTTTTCTTTTTCCTTGGAAAAAGTGACGACGGACAAAATCTCGTCAATTTTTTCTTTTTTCTGCAAAATTCCCGGCTCAGTTTCCAATATCTGCACGCCGCTTTTATCAAGCTGATCCAAAAAATCCTCATAAAGTTCCAAATACTCTTCCAGTTCGGAAAAAACATATAAAATCTCTGTTAATGTCAAAAAACCGCGGCTTCGGCCCTTGTTTATTAAATTTCTGATTTCAGCATCAGTCAGAATTTTTTTAACTTCTTTGGCAACCTTTTTCTTGGTAATTTTTTTGGCCGCTTTTTTAATTTTCCTAAAGGGTTTCTTTTTAATTTTCTTGACGCTGCGTTTCCCGCTTTTTTTTGCTTTTTTAAACTCAGATTTTGCCGAAGCTTTCTTTTTGACTTTAGCTTTGATTTTTTTTACCGGCTTCTTCCGTGATTTTACGTTTTTCTTTTTGGTTTTTGTTCTTGACTTTTTGGCCATAAAAAAATTTAACTAACCAAAGCTAATTGTTTGGTTAATTGGTTAAATTGCTCAAATAGTTTTTCGATTTCATTATTATTTTTTATTTTCTCCGCCTGTTTTATTTTTTCCTCTATTTTTTTGAGTTCTGATTTAAAATAATCTTTCTTTAAAGATTTAACGTCTTCTAAAATTTCTTTGCGAATTAAATCCTGACTAAAATCAAAAAAATCCTTCTCGGCCAGTAGCACCAACTGGTCGGCGTAAGCGGTCAAAGAAGAATCTTCCTCGGCCAGCAAATTTCTAAATTCCGGATAATCAAAATTAAAGCTAAAATCCTTAACATTGCTATTAGTATAATAAATTATAAGATTGTTGTAAATTTTTCTGGCCGTATCATCGGCTAACATTGTTGGCGTTAAATTATTTATTAAATAATCGAGGTTTAGGCCGTATTTTAGGGCCAGGGACAAAATCCGTTCACTTAAAAGGTGATGGCGTTCGCCCCTGACTGGCTGAAAAGTAGGTCTGCCCCTTTCTGCCGCCGGCGCGCTCAAACTTTCGTGCAAAATCTGCTCCGGCACGCCAAGAATTTCAGCCAATTTTTTAAGGTAATGGTTTTGTTCAATTTTATCAGCTATCTTATTAATAAGCGGCAGAAGTATTTTGGCGGCTTTCTTTTTATTTTCGGCTTTGCTTAAATCCAGATTGGCAAAAGTTTTTTCAAAATAATAATCAAGAAAATTTAGCGGCTGGGCCACAGATTGCTGCCAGAGTTTCGGATCAAGCTTAATGCATTCATCCGGATCTTTGCCTTGGGGAATTAAAATTAGTTTGACATTAAGCCCATGCGCCAAAGCCAAATCCAGGCCGCGGCTGCGAGCCGAATCGCCGCCCAAATCAGCGTCAAAAGCCAAAGCCAAATTTTGCGAATATCGCTTTAAAATTTTTAAATGCTCGGCTGTCAGAGCCGTGCCGGAAGTCGCCACCACATTTTTTATATCGACCTGATGAGATGAAATAACATCCAGATAGCCCTCCACTATAATAATCAATTCTTTTTTTCTGATTTCCAGCTTGGCTTTGTCAAGGCCGTAAATTGCCTGGCTTTTATTGTAAATTAAAGTCTGGGGCGTATTAATGTATTTGGCGGTCTTTTCCTCATCGCCGCCAAAAGCCAAAGTTCGGCCGCCCAGGCCAACTGGCTGATTATGAACATCAAAAATCGGAAAAATTAAACGATTTCTAAAACGATCGTAAAAACCAGCGCCTGAATCTTTTTTAATTATCAAACCGGCGGCTAAAATGTCCTGATCTTGAAACCCTCTCTTTTTAAGAAAATTAATTAAACTATCCCAACTGGCAGGTGCAAAACCCAATTTGAACTCTTGGGCCGAATCTTTTGAAATTTTTCTTTGGTTTAAATAATCGCGGGCAAACTGACCCAAGGGCGCCTGCCAGAGATTATATTGATAAAATTCAATTGCTTCGTTCATTATTTCGGTCAAACGGCCGCGCAAACTGGCTAATTTCGGATCCTGGCGGGTTAATCTAACGCCGGCTTTTTTGGCCAAAAGCCGCAGGGCGTCAATAAATTCAATATTTTCCATCTTCATAACAAAACCGAAAATATCCCCGCCCTCGCCGCAGCCAAAGCAATGCCAGATCTGTTTTTCCGACGAAACCATAAACGATGGGGTTGTTTCATTATGAAAAGGGCAGAGGGCCTTAAAATTGGTCCCGGCCGGATTTAATTTGATATACTCCCGGATAACTTCAGCAATATCAAGCCGTGATTTTATTTCGTCGGTGATTTCAAGCATAACAAAAGTAGATAAAACTGCCAATTTGAAAATTGACAGTTTTATCAAACTAATTAAGATTTTCTAATTAAAACTTTGGTTTTGTTTTTAGCGTGAGGCCTTGATGGTTTCCCCTGCCTCTGCTTCGCAAGCGCCAACAGTAATGATGCCGGTAGCTGATTTCATTAAATAATAACCGGTTTGAGCCGCTGTGCCGCTTTGAGGATCAGTTGGGAGAATGCCCAGATAGCCATCAGTCACTAATCCGGCTAAATCAACGCAACCCGCTTCTACTGCTTGACCGGTACAACTCGCGCCACTGGCGCAAGTGCCAATTTCGTGATAAGTGCCGTTAGCCATGCCAGGATCAATAGCGGCCATATAACTACCGCCATTATCTATTTGATCAATTTTGATGGCATTAAGCACAGCCGTGATGTCGGCCCATCTTTTGGCATTACGCGCCTGCTGAAAGCGCTGCAACGGATTCAAGGCCACAAAAACAATGGCTGCCAGAATGATGATGATCGCAATGACGATCAAAAGCTCAATCAGGGTAAAACCCTTTGATTTTTTTTCGACCATAATTTTTTTGTTTAAACTCTCGGGAAAAATTACTCTTTAATTATCTCTCCATAATCTGATTTAATCCAGCCACGAAGTTCTTCGCCTAAATCAATCTGGATCCAATCAGTGGTGGTGGAGACCAAATAATAAATTTCTCCCGGATAAATTTTTTTAATTATTGAATAAGTTATAGCCGGGCCTTGGCGGACATTGAGCCAGCCGGTTGGCGTTTTGTTAATTTTAACTTTGGTTGTTTCCTGAGTCAACGGAGTTATTTCAACTTCCGCCGAAGAAGTGGCTGTTGGCTGTCCGGCGCTGGCGCTATTGTTTCCGTTTAGAACTTCTTCGGTAATATCGGCGCTTGAATTATCAGCTCCTTCATTTAGCGTTAACTTATTGACATTGGCTAATAATTGATTAGCTGGCAAAGAAAGCAACTGCTCTTTTCCTAAATCAATTTTTGGGAGTTGATTAAAAAATATCAGCCAAAAAAATATAAAAACTAAAAAAATAATAATTGTTGAATAAATAAAAAATCTTTTCGGTATTTTTATCTGCCACTTAGTCAAAAATGACTGGGATTTTTCTAAAATTTTTGTTTTCTCTTCGCCGGAACGGCCTAAAAAATTAATGCTTCTGGCTAAATTTTCTTTTTGTCCCAAAAGAGCCAGCCCTACTGCTTTGGCATAAAAAGCCGAATCAGCTTCTTTTGGCAGGGCAAACCATGGTTCGCCTTTTTTAACTTCCAAAGACAAATTTTTAAACAAATATTCATCAAGTTTGGCCAGTTTCAGCCCTTCGCCGCTTATAACTATTTTTTTAATCTCCTGACCGGTCTGGCTTTTATAAAAATCAATTGTTTTTTTAATTTCATTGATTAAACCCTGTAAAACTGCCTGTAAAACCAGAAAAATTCTTCCCTCTTCTTTTGTTTCGTCAAAGCCGGAACCTGATTTAAGATTTTCGGCCTGCTGGGGGCTAACTTTCAGTTTCTCAACCAAAGTGTCGGTTAAAGTCCGACCGCCAAGATTGATATTTAAAGAAGTTCTAATGCCGGTTTTATCAAATAAAGCCAACAAACTCCTTTTCCGGCCGATATCCACAAGTAAGAATATTTCATTATTATTATACTCTTTTATTAAAGATCGGGCAATACTTTCCGAAGATATGCCCAAAGCCAGTAATTTTACATTCAAAAATTTAAATAATTTGAGGTAATTATCAACCGCTTCCTTTGGCGCCGCCGTAACCAAGATTTCCTGCTCCTCGCCAGAAACTCCAAGCAAACGATTCTGCCAATAAAGCTCCTCTTTGCTGAAAGGGAAAAACTCGTCAATTTCATTATCAATGATCCTTTTAATTTGTAATTGGTTTAGAGTTTTTGGCAATTTTAAAATATGAAAATAAACCTGCTCGTCGGGCAAATGGCAAATTGCTGCTTTTACTTTAATAGCCGAGGGCTTGGCTGAATTGAGCAACTTTTCAACTTCTTTGGCTAAGGCCTCGGCATTTAAAATTCTGCCGGCGGTAACCAAACCGTCCGGCAATTCGGCCCTATTCCAGTTTTCAAGAGAAAACGTGTTGCCTTCGGATTTTAATTTAACCGCTATCAGCGCTTCGTCTGAAATATCAATCGCAAAATAATTTTTATGAAGAAAAAACATAAATAATTTTATTAATCACATCTGCTGCCAAAAAACAACATTCATCGCCCTATCAATCGTAATGTTTGTTTTTTTAGTATAACCGCCGCTGGTACCTGTTGAGGTGAGTTGGGCCTGCAAACCAGTGGCATTTATATTTATTGTACAAGAATTGCCATCAATTGACAATGAATAATTATAATTCTGCCAAATGTTTCTTAATTTTTCCAAACCATCTTCATTGCAGGTTTCCGCCGACGCCAAAGCTTTAAAACTGCTCGACTGTTCGGCCTCTAAAACTATTTGGTCAATCAGTAATTTGCTTAACCCTAAAGCAATTATCAGCGAGGCAGCCGAGATAACTAAAACTGTCAAAATTAAAATATAACCCTGACTATCTTTTTTAAACTTTATTTTCATATTTTATTTGCTTCTTAATTCAAAACTTAATTTAAAATCAGTTTCATTTTGCCAAAATGGCGCGGGGTTGGAGCTTTTGGTTAAAATTTTTAAATCAACTAAAATATTCCTGCTTCTCCGGAAATAACTTAGATCAGAAAAACTGCCGCTGACCGCCACCTTATCAGTATTCAAATAAACCACGGGGCCGCTGCTTTCCTGCATGGTTAGCTTCTGTCTGGCGGCATTAAAATTAAAAGTAATGGTCTGCGTTAGCGGTAAATTTAAAACCAAAGTTTGGGGACTGACGCTTTGAAGGCTTTGGGCTTGCTGAATATAAAAAGCTAATTTTTTTTCAACAAAATTAGCATTATAAGCAATTTCACTGCGGGCGCTGAATTTGCTGCGGCCAAGCAGAATATTATAAAAAAATCCGCTGACAACCAACAAAACAAAACTGACAATGGCCAGATAAATCACCAATTCAACTAAGGTGAATCCTTTTGATCTTCCCCGCCATTCTTTTGTTTTTTGGGATTTGGTATTTTTCATCATAATTACGGCGTAAAATTAACCTTTATTTCTTGAGAGACCGGTGTCTCGGTGCTGTCGCTTAGCAAAATTATTTTATAGCGGACAAATTGGTTGTCATTATGATTATTGGCAGCCGGAATAAGTTGTTCCTGACCGCTTTGGTAATAAGAGCCGGGACCGGTCGGCCCTTGCCAAAGCCCCCACACTCCCGGCGAGCCGGCATTATTCGGCGCGGTTGACAATTGAACCCAGATATCAGCGTTGGGCGAAGGAATAATTTCCTGCCAACTCAAAAAATCAAAAGCGGCCGGCGCAGTAGTATTAAAAGCCGAGGAAATAAGCTCCCCTTGCGGCGCATAAGTCTTGCGAATTAAACCAAAATAAAAGTTCAAGTCCCGCTCCTCGGCAGCTTGCCAACTGGCACCGCGGTCAGAGCTTTGCTCCGCTAAGCCGCTTTTACCCAAAAAAGTTATTGTCTTAAAATATTCCTGATTGGAGGTGACTGGCGCCAAAACTAAATAATAATTAATGCTGGAACCGGGCGATGATAAATAAAGCCGGTAGGTTTTGTCTTTTTCTAAATGAATTCTTTGCGGAAATTGATAGGTCTGCCAGGTATAATTCGTGGCAACCGTTGAAGGAGTAGCCAGAACGCCGTTTACAAGCCGAGCATTATCGGTCAGATTATCAATGGTGAAATATAAATTATCAAGCGGCTGTAAACTGCCGATACGCTTGACATAAAAACTGATTTCAGAAAATTCTTTATTTTCAGCCAAGGTCAGCTTTTGTCCTTGGAAAAAATTGCCATAAACCGGCATTTCCATAAAATTTTCATAAGGATTACCTTCGCTGTCATTATCCTGAAAAGTCAACTGATAAAGCGGCTGCAAATTAGTGGTCTGCCAACTACTGCCGCCATTGGTTGAGTTTAAGGCATTGGCCTGCGGATCAACAGCTTGGTCATAAGGAATAAGATTGTTAAGCGGTGAAGTTCGCCTTAAAGCAATGTAACGGTTGGCGCCGATTTGGCCCGATTGCCAACTGACAACTAAATAATAAGTTTGGCCCTGAACTAAATTAAGCGGCTGATTCAGGGTAATGGTCTGCCAACCAGCTAAAGTTGGCCCTAAATCGCCATAAGCAAGATAAACTCCACTTGGCCAACCGATGCCATTATCGGCTTGCAAACCAAAACGATAAGTCGGCGGATTATTTAATAAATCAACGTAAACGCGCAAAATATTAATTGTCTTTGTTTTTTGAGTGGTAAAACGCAAACTTTGCCGCCGATTTGCGGAAGTCAATCTAAATGAAGAATCCAAAGCCGTGACTAAAAAACGATTGCCCCAAAATAAATTGCCCAAAACCGGCACCTGATAGGAAATTGTGACTGAATCCAGCTGCACTTGTTCAGTGCCGGAACTTGACAAAAAAGTTTTGAAATTAATTTTCTTATTAACTGCCGGAAAAGAATTGATATTGGCATTAATAACTGAGGCCGTGTTGTAATTAGTTGATCCGGCCAAAGCCCAGACATTATTGTTCCAATAATACCAATTAGCTCCGTCATCATCTGATAATTGATAGTAAATTTGACCGCCATTTTTTATCGCCGCTTCGCTAAAGCCAGTCCACATAGAAACCGCCGAAGAATTGAAGGAAACAATGGGATTAATCGAAGGATTATCAGTCGGATAGCTAATTATTGTTTTTGTCCAAGAAACGCCGCTATTATCATAGTCGCCAATAATTGGGCCGGTGGGTTTATTTTTGGCGCGCAAGAAAATACCAATTTTATAATAATAAGTTCTGGCGCTGGTAACCTTAGCCGTGCAATTGATATTTTGCACACCGGACCAGCTCATTACGCCGGCTAAATTCGGACTTGACCAAACTGCTTGATTAAGAGTCGGCGTGCCGGAAAAATTATCTAAAAAGACATAAAATCTTAATTCATTGACTCCACTTGGTGCCACGAAATTCAGTAAACGCCAATCAAAGGCACAAGTGACATTATCCGGATTAGCTTGAGTAATATTAATAGCTTGCTGCCAATAACCACCGACATTGTTGCCCCTAGCATCATAGGGAATTTCTGTTTCAACAAAACCGCCGGGATTACCGCCGCTAGCGCGCCAATTGCCTTGAGGCGTCACCTCGCCACTGCCTACATCCCAAGCATAAAACGACCAGCCGCTGATATCAGAAGAAAATTCACTGTTAATGCTTTGACCGGTAAAGGTCTGGATTTGGGGCTTTAGTTGGGCGTAACTTGAAACAACTTCAATTTTTTGCGGATCAAAATCATAATCAGGGGCGGAATCAAAATCCCAGGTCTTAGAAACCAAGCCGGTAGTTGTTTCTTTTAGTTTAATTTCGTCGGCCGTTGCGTAATCAACATTGCCGTCATCACTAAAAAACCTTGTTGCATTATTCCAAATAGACTGGCCCGAGCCGCCGCTCCAATCGGTTTGAATCCAGTTTTTAGTTTGCCAGCTGGAAACAAAAAAGGGCAAGCTAACCTGATTATTAGTTCCGCCCGGCGTTGGCCAGGAAACTTGGGACACAATTTTTTTAGTATGAATATCAAGTACTGCTCCCGGCGCGCTCGGCTGAACCACATTCCCCGAGCCATCGCGATAAACATCCTCAACAATTATTTTTCTGGTAAAAAAATTATCAAGTAATTCACTGCTGCCGGAAAATTGCCAGCGACCGGAATTTGAGCTTAAGCCAAAAGTTCCGGCGCGCAAATTACTCCAGGCCTGATTGCGAACACTGCGAACCGCTTCGGCGCCTTCCTGAGCGTAAAAAAGAGCTTTTTGATACGAGAAAGAACTATTTAAACCAATATAACTTCCACCTAATAAATTAAACAAAGCCGCGGCTACTAATGAAAAAAAGGCCACGGCAATGATAACCTCAATTAAAGATAAACCTTCTCCCCCTCTTTTCATAAATATATTTCTAAACTATTTAATTTAATTGCACCAAGCCCTGAGAAAAAATATTAATGGTTAAGGTCTGATTATTGACTAAATTGGTTAAAGTCAATTGGCCCGGAGATGAAGTATTGCCTGTCGGAACGCTAAAAACTAATTCCGCTGCCGGAAAAGACAAACGAACTGATTTTGGCAAATTAACCACTTCATCAGCCGTCGGATTGCGTAAAACAAAAGAAACGCCTTTAAACAAGGTGTAGGAATCGGCATTAAAACTCACACCCCAGGCGCTCGCTCCCTTGCCGGAAATAGTGTAGGTTTGCTGGCGGCGAAGATCCGAAGCCAGTTTTTCCCCAACCTGATTCAAATCCGCCTTAAGCTGAAGCGATTGATAAAAAGGTATGGCTAAAATAGCCAAAATACCAATCAAGGCAATGACAATAATTAACTCAATTAAAGTAAAGCCACTGTTTTTCTGTTGTTTTATAAAAAACATTAGAAAAAACTAAAATCAAAATTTAATCAACTTGTCCCGAATTTATTAAGGGATAAATTTAAAAGTGGAGAGGATTTGGTTTTCTGTTGCCGATAAATCGGATTTATTACTTTTCCTGCCAAACATAATTTCATAAAGATGCTCATTATGAACGTCAAGAATTGTATAATATGCCCCAAATCCGCCGCGGGTCATTGACCAAGCAATATCACCTGAAAAATTTATCTTTTCTTTATTTGAAATTAACTGATTTTTATTAACGAATTCTTCAAGAGTTTTGGCATTAATGTTGTTCCCTGAATTTTCTGGCTCATCTAACAAACTATTATAATATGAAAATATTATATCTTCTAAATACCCCTCCCCATACATTTTACCACTCTCTATATCCTTCTTGTTTTGTTCATTTTCAGAACTATTTAAGGTAATTCTTTGAGAATTATTCGTATTTATAACCCAATCATTTGGATACCTAAACTCAAACCCATACTTCTCATTCCGATAAGTTTGCCAATTATCAAAATAATAATTATGAAAAGTTTGTGCAATGCCGCTTATTAAATCCATTTGAAAGTTTAAATTCTGATCATTTAAAACGGTTTTTTCAAAAATATTTCTAAGCCTTTTATAAGATTCTTCGTCTTGGCTATCGGTATATAATATATGCGCCTCTCTTGTTTGTTTAATAATCTGGTCATTGCTCAACGTAACAAAAAAATTCATACCAACAAATTTATCATTTTCATAATTAATCCATGCGTTATATTCAAAATATTCACTCGAAAAACACATTTCGCCTGATTTATAGCAAGGAAAAATAAAACCAAGAACTCTTGCATCCTGAATATTATTACTGGGATTAATAATTTGACAATTAAAATCACATCTTGTTGTCCATAAGTTTCCGTCAAATTTATAAAAAGGCGGGATACCTTCTGTCGCTGGACCTTCCCAATCATGAGAAATTGAACTGCCCCTGACTAAACATTTACCATTAGAAAATTTGATGCACATCGTCTTGCCTGTGCAATTATACCTAGGCCCACAATCATTTTCTGATTCAGAAACTTGAACTTGGCCGCATTCTTCTGGATATCTGAACTCAAATCCATATTTATCACTTCGATATAATTTCCAGTTAGTTGTATCAACCTTTTTTACATCTCTTAATCTACACTCTCCTCTGTAATTTTGCCATTCTTCACAAACAACTCCATCTGGAAAAATACAAAAACCCTTCGGTTCGCTGTTTTCATTTTTCAAAATTTCTGATTTTCCGCCATTCTGTTCGCAGTAGACTGAAGCCGGATTAGCAATTTGGGTTGAATTTTGATAATTATCTGCTTGTTCGCTCACCTGCCCAGTATCAATATTGCTCGTTCCCTGTTGTTTTTTCCTCGCCTGCCACACAAAAACTCCGATTGTTATGACGAGGATTAGGATAATTATTAGCCCTAATCCGGTTTTAATTTTTGTGTTCATTAATTATTTATTAAATTATTCGAGTGGGCGCTTTCGCAGAAATTTAATTCGAGTGCGCGCTTTCGTTATGCGCTATTCGCATACCGCTATTCGGGTGCTATAAACCCCGCACTAAAAGCTTGCATCTGCAGCTATGGGATAATGTTACTTTTTATTTCTTCTCTTTATGACCACGCACTTATGTGTCTAGCTTTAGTGCGGGGTAAACTTGAAAGTGGAGAGGATTTGGTCATGAACTTTATTATCACCATCATAAATTATTTCAAAGTTCTTATTATTTTTACTAAAAAAATAATGAGCATCATTATATCCGATTGCAGCAGTCAAGATAATTTTTTTACCGGCCATATCATTTATAATCAATTCTTTTTCTTCCAATACTTCGGTTAAAACATCTCTTTTTTTAAGTTTCACAATTGCCTTATTCATGCTTTCAGAATTTTCTAAAAACATTAAGCCATCAATTGGAGATCTAATGTTATCTTCCCTATTTTCACCAACAAAAAACAAATTCTTGCTTGGATATGCATTATAAACAAGCGAACCGTTATAATCATCATAGATAGCATAGCCATTCGGATACTTAAACTCAAACCCATACTTCTCATTCCGGTAAGTTTGCCATCCCTCGACTTCGCTCGGAACAAGGTCAGAAACATCATTTCCGCTCGGGCACGGCGCAAATTCACATTTTGGTCCAGTGCGGCCGACAGATGAACCGTCAGGGCATACTTTGGCTTCCATCGTGCACTGCTGTTCCTCGGGTTGAGTAGGATTTTGAGCTTTTTTCTGAATCTGCCAAACAAAAACTCCAATCGTTGTGACGAGAATTATGATAATTATTAGCCCTAACCCTGTTTTGATTTTTGTGTTCATAGATATTTTGTTTTGCTGCAGTATGCTTTAATACTGCATTAAAAAAATTATTTCACCAATATCTTGCTCTTGAAGTTTTTGGCTTCTTTGACAAAAAAATTCTGCCAAACTTTGTCATTGATTTTCACAAGCATCCGCGGACGATCGCCGACTTCTTTTGCCAGCAAGAATTTGCTACCCAGCTGCAGGTAATCTATGTGCCAGTCAAATTTAATTTTGGCTTTTGTCACAATATCTTCGATTCTCCAGCCGGTTTTTTTGAGAATAAAATACAGGTCAATAAAATCCCTTGAGCGCGGTTTCTGATAGATGGTGAAAATTTTATTAACAGCAATATCCAAAATACCATCGATGGCCAGCTTGTCTGCTCCTTTTTTCTTTTCGATTCGTGGAAAGGGAAAATAAGTAAATTCGGTTTTAATAATCTCGCTTTTTGGCAAATGCAGAAAAAAAAGATTGCGGTTGAAACTGCTTTCAAAGGCAATTTTTCTGATGCCTATCGCGGATTTGTTTTTTTTAAAAAATACGGAAATTATTTGCGGATCAAACTCTTTCTCGGAAAAAAAATCCAGATCCTCCGACAGGCGATGATGAAGATAATATTCGGATAGCGCCGTACCTCCGGTAAGATAAAAATCACGACGGAGGTTATCGTCGCTGCTTAAAACATCCAGAATTATTTTCTGATTCGGACTTAAGATCGTCTTGGCCATAAAAGCATTTTTAAATACTTCTTTTTAAGGGGATCCAGCTCCAACTTGCGCCAGCTTTTCCTTAATTCTCCGGCTTTGATTTTTTCCCCAGTCAAACCAAAATTTACCATCTGCTCCAAGCGCCAGATGGCATATTTTTTCTTGTCTTTTTTCAATTTTTTGACGTCTACTGACCAGTTGTACATATTGGGATCATAGCACAAAATAAGCTTATTCGCAAGCGGTTTAGCATACAAAAAAGACCTTTCATATCACCTATATTATATCGACTTGCATTTCCTGCATATGCGGAAAACACAAGCTATACATTTCATTTTTAATTCAGGATTGATCGACTGCGGGAAAGCTACTCAATAAACTTGAAAGTGGAGAGGATAAAAAATTCAATAATGAAAAATTAAAATAAAAAACAAACATCAATCATTTAAAATTCCTGTCTCATAATTAAATATTTTATTCTCATTTTCAGGAATGTTAATAACTATTTGTTTTTTATTTAGATCAAATGACACTAATTTAATTTTTGGTGGAGGAAAAAAATTATCTGTCAAATCTTTAGGGCAATCTTCAATAATTTTGTTTTCTAAATTATATTTTTTTTCATTTATAAATATGGCGGTCGTTGTTCTTTCTTTTGATTCTTTATCGCACCAAACAGGATCGGTATTTAATAAAAAGTTATAATTATTTAATTTAGTAAGCACATTAAGACCTCTTCCTCCCGACAATCCTAATATCAATTCTTTATTTTTTATAGAAATGTAATAATCCCAATAAGCACTTGCCCCCATATCGCTTGACCCTAGAGAAATTTTGATTATATCTTTTGTATAATCAGAAATATCCCACGTTCCTCCACCAGCAATATCCATTAATAATCCTTTATGCTCAAATAAATAAGTATCTTTATCTTTATCATTTTCTCGAAAATAAACATTAAACGTTCCATCCCATTCATTGTTTTTTTCACCCTGATCTTTTCTTACAAAGAGTAAAGATTGATTACATTTAAAAAATGGAACGATGTATTCCTTAACACTTGCTTCATTATTATATCCCAACCCTTCATATTTCTGAACATGAGGTTGTAATAAACATTCTGAATTTATATTATTAGTCTGGCCATAATTAGCGAATTTGATTTTGACAGAAACTAAATTTTGAACTCCGCCGTCTTTGGCCGAGTAGTCAAAGGCCTCAATTAAACCAAATTCGGTGGTGGAGGTGGCGTAAGAAAGATTAGTTTGGTAATTAGTTGGATCTGACCTTCTGGCTTCGTCTTCCACTAAAGTAGCAGTTTCACCTAAAATTTTACCATTAGCATCGCGAATTCTGATATTCAATCTTCCTCCTTTTCCTAAGGTAAGAGCTCTTCCTTTAACCACTATCGGATTGCCAACGGTTTCATTTTCTTGCGGCGAGTCAATATAAATTTTCTGCGTTGGGGCGGCTTGATTTTGATTAAGCTTTTCTGACACATTACTTAAATTTAAATTTTGGTTTTGGTTTTCTTGGCGAAATTGTTTTTGTAAATATTTATCGTAGCCAAAATAATAAACACCAAAACCTAAAAAAAATAATAAAATAACCCCCGCTAAATAATAAAGATAAGTCGGCGGTTTTCTTATCTCGGTCTTTTCTTTGGAAAATTTTTCCATAATTCTAAATTAATAATTTAAATTATTGGACTGAAACTAAATTAATTTCCGCGGTGGCGGCATCAAGCACACGACTGTTTTTTATTACTTCTAATTTTATCTGATAAGGACCCGAACTTAAGCCGGCGCAAGAAAAACAGTTAGGCAGGCGAAAAACAAATTGGATTGAATAATCCTGACCGGCTGGCAAATTGACGTTTCTAGTTTGATCAAGAAGATAGCGATCTTTTTTATCTTTAAATCCATATATATGGACAGTTAAATTTTCAACCGGGTTATCTGATTTAATTTTGGCCGCCAATGTTATTTTTTCATTATTTTGATAAAGACTTTTGGAGCTGGCAAGCTGGGCTTCTATTTTTGGTATTGGCTTTCTTTCAGGATTAAAACTAATATTAACCTGAAAATAGGGTATAAAAAAAATAAAGATAGCGGCCAAAATTAAAATGCCAACAAAGATAAGAATTAAAATTTTTAATTCTTTTTCTTTCATATTTTATTGGTTAACTTTTTAATTATCTTGCGGCGAATCAAAAAATTAGCTCTATCTAAAATTAATTTGCCGTTGAGATGGTCAATTTCATGTTGAATAATCCGCGCTAAAAGATCTTCGGCTTTGAATTTAATTTCTTTACCTTCTATATTAAGAGTTTTAACTTCAATTTGCCAAGAGCGTTTAACTTTAACCTCAATTCCAGGCAAGCTCAGACAACCCTCTTCCATTATTTCAGATTTTTTTGAAATTTTAATAATTTCTGGATTAACAAAGGCCTGTGATTTATCTCCGGAGTCAACTACAATAATTTGCAGATTTACCCCTACCTGCGGCGCAGCTAAACCACGTCCTTCGGCAGCATACATCGTCTCTGCCATATCAGAAATAAGTTTCTTAATTTTTTCATCAATTACTTCTACTTTTTGATTCGGCTTAAGTAAAATTTTACTGGGATATTTTAATATATTTAGAATCATAATTTTGAAAATTTTTAATATAACTCTGGCGTACTGGTTGGACTAGGGATTGTATTTTCCGTGCTGGTGCAATTTTTAAATTCTGGCTCACAAAATCCCTCAAGACAAAGCCAGCTTTCGCCGCAGTCTTTTATTTCGCCGCAGTCAGTTGGCTGCTCGCAAGGTTTAACCTCATTTTTCTTTATTTCCACCACCTTTTGCTCGGAAACTTTTTCTCCCTGAATGTTGGTAACGGTGGCGACTAAGGTTATTAAATCGCTTGGCATTTGTGGCGGATTGTCAATTACTAATTCGCGGCTACATAATTTTTGCAAGTTACAATCAGTCACTATTTTTTCTTCTTTTAACTGCAAAACCATTTCTTTAAGCCCTAACTTGTCAGTTGCCTGAAGATTGACTTTAATGGCCTTGTTAATTGGCTCGGCCTTAAAAATGGTTATTTCCGGTTTTAATGACTTTTCCCCAAAATTTTTATTAATCAGAATTACAATTAAAATGATAATCAACAAAAAAAAAATCAAAAAAACAATTTTGTTGGCAAAATTAGATTTTTTTTTAACGCTGTCCATAGGTTTTATTATCAAGAGAGCGAGACCCACCAAAATTTTTGAAAAAAATTTAGGCGGGCGAGCGAGCCTGCCTGCGCAGGCAGGCGCTGATATCAAAGGGTTTAACACCCTTTATTTTAAACAGGCCTTAATAAAAGCGACAAATAATGGATGAGGCGCCAATGGCCGCGATTTATATTCTGGATGAAATTGAGTGCCGATGAAAAAAGGATGATTTGTAATTTCAACTGCTTCCACTAATTTATCATCGGGCGAGGTGCCGCCAATGGTAAGCCCTTTTTGCTCCATTGTTTCGCGGTAATCATTATTAAATTCATAGCGGTGGCGGTGGCGCTCGGAAATTTCTTTCTTTTTGTAAATCTGAAAAATTTTTGTTCCCTTTTTCAGAGCGCAGGGCCAGGCGCCTAATCTAATGGTGCCGCCGTACTGACGGCGTTCCAGATATTTTTGCTGATCGGGCATAATATGAATAACCGGATTTGGCGTCTGGGGATCAACTTCCATTGAATTAGCCCTTTCCATGGCGCAGACATTTCTGGCAAACTCAATAACCGCCATCTGCATGCCGTAACAAAGGCCAAAATACGGCACTTTATTTTCCCGGCAATACTGAATAGCTTTGATTTTGCCTTCGGATCCGCGACTGCCCCACCCTTGCGGCACAATCACGCCGTCAACTTCTTTAAGGCAATCCGTTCCTTCTTTTTCTAAAATTTTGGTGCTTAACCAGTGAAATTTTGGTTTGCAATGATTAACCGCGCAGGCGTGTTTAACCGCTTCAATAACCGAAATATAAGAATCGGCTAAAGTAAAGTTGCCGGTATCAAAATATTTGCCGACAATGCCGACTTTGATTTCACGTTTAGCGGTTTTGACCGCCTTGATCATCTTTTGCCAATCTTTTAAATCTCTGCGGCACGGACTAAGACCGAATTTTTTAAGAATTTTATTGCCTAATTTTTCTTTTTCAAAATTAAGCGGCACTTCATAAATTGATTCAATATCCGGAGCGCTGATGACATCATTTTCAGTCACATTGCAGAAAGTGGAAATTTTTCTTTTGCGCGGTTCATCAAGCGGCAACCGCGAACGGGCAATAATAAAATCCGGCTGGATACCGGCGGAATTAAGCGATCTTACCGCGTATTGCGTAGGTTTAGTTTTCATTTCACCGATCATTGAGGGAATGGGCAAATAACTTACCATCACGAACATTATATCGCGCGGATTTTTAAGATGCATCATTCTGGCTGCTTCCAAAAAAAGCATATTCTGATATTCGCCAACCGTGCCGCCAATTTCAATGATAACAAAGTCGGCCCGTGATTTTCTGGCCACTTTTTTGAGCCGGTTCATCACCTCTTCGGGAATGTGCGGCACCACTTCAACGCATTTGCCTTCATATTCCAAATTGCGCTCCCGCTGGATCACAGTCAAATAAACCCGGCCGGTGGTCATATAGTTATCGCGGTAAATGTCCGTATTTAAAAATCGTTCATAATTGCCGATATCCTGATCAGTTTCATCGCCGTCTTCGGTGACAAAAACTTCGCCGTGCTCAATCGGGTTCATAGTGCCGGCGTCAACGTTGATATAGGGATCAATTTTAACGGCCGTAACCTTAAAGCCCTTGCTTTGTAAAATTTTGCCAATAGAAGCAGTGGCAATTCCCTTGCCTACTCCCGACATCACACCCCCAATGACAAAAATATAACGAGACATAAATTAAAATTTAAAATTCTAAAATCATTTTTATTTTTTATATTTAAATTTTGTTTAATTTACTCTGCAATCACTCTCACCATCACCTTAGCTTCCAAGCCGTGGGGTAAATTAATTAATACTTCGCGCTCACTAACTTCTTTGATCGGTTCTGTTAAAATAATTTGCGATTCGGTCAAATTTTTAATTCCTTTGGCTTTTATTTTTTCCAAAATTAAAGCTTTATTGACGGCGCCAAAAAGCTTGCCGGTTTCGTTGACTTTAACTTTTATTTCCAATTCTAAACTTTCCAACTTTTCGGCTGTTTTTTGGGTTTTAAGCAAATCAAGTTCGGCGGCTTTGGCTTGCTGTTCTTTTTCTTGCTGAAGCTGATCCAGAGCATCAGAGGAAGCAATTTTGGCTAATTTCTTGGGTAATAAAAAATTTCGGACGTAACCATCGGAAACCTCCTTGATTTCGCCCTTCTCCCCTAACCCCGGCACTTTTTTAAGTAAAACGACCTTCATAATTTTATCTCAAATTTTTCAAATTTTTCTCTTGGCTCAATCGGCTCACTTTCAATTTTAGTGACCCGAGCTCCTCCGATTCCATTATAACACCATTTAATCAACTCTTTCAAGCTATTTTCAGGACCCTGAGCAACAATTAAAACTGTTCCGTCCGGCTCATTTTTCACCCAGCCACTAATCCCAAAATTTTCAGCTTTTTCTTTGATACTTGAACGAAAAAATACTCCCTGCACCCGGCCATAAACTTTGATTTGCAAGGTTTTCATAGAACTATTTATTTTATAACTATCACGGCCAAGATTAGCTAATTTTCGCACGAGGACTGTTTGATCCGCCGGCTGGCGGAGAGTTCCGCAGAAGAAAATTAACTAATCTTGGCTAATTTTAAAATTGACAAACTAAAACTATTTTTTATTAATCAATTCAATCGCCTTGTCCAATTGCGGGTCCTTATCATTATTATAATCATCTTCGGTTAAATCAATTTCCGTATCCGGCTTAACGCCTTCTTCTTCAATCGAACGATCGCGTGGCGTAAGCCACTTAGCAATGGTTAATTTAACGGCTGATCCATCTTTTAATTCCTCCAATGTCTGAACAGATCCCTTACCAAAAGTTTTTTTACCAACTAAAGTCGCCAAGCCATAATCCTGAAGCGCGCCGGCTAATATTTCTGAACCAGAAGCACTGCCCTGATTAACCAAAACAATTGTTTTATAATCTTTAAAATAAGCCGGACCGTTTGATTTATGCTCAGTCACAAGACCATTGCTAAATTTTTCCTTAACTACTACTTGTCCTTTTTCCACCCAAAAACTAGCTACATGAACAGCCGTATCCAAATAACCGCCTGGATCGTTGCGCAAATCCAAAATTAGACCGCGCGGTGATTGGGCTAAAATTTCCTTGGCGGCTAAATTAAACTCGGCTTCGGTATCCTCATTAAAATTGGAAATGGTCAATAAAATGATATTGTTATCCTTCTTTTCCCACTTAACGGTTTTAAAATGGATTTTTTTTCTAGTAATAGTAAATTCTTTTGGTTCGGTCCAGCCCTCCCGGCCAATAGTTAAACGAACTTGCGTCCCGGTTTTGCCTCTAATTAAATTAATAGCATAATCTAAATCCAGGCCTTGGGTCTCCAAATCATCAATTTTTAAAATCTTGTCGCCTGCCCGGAGCCCAGCTTTTTCGGCCGGCGAATCAGGCAATGGTGCCACAATTGTTAAAAGGTCTTTTTTAATACCGACTTCGGCGCCGATTCCTTCCAAATCACTATTTAATTCCTGACTGAATTTTTGGGCTGTTTCAGGTTCCAAAAAAACTGAATGCTGATCTTCAAGCGAGGCCACGATCCCGGAAAGCGCTCCATAAAATAATTTTTTATCCTCAACCGGCTGGTTAACATAATTATCTTTAACAAAATTCCAAACCTGCCAAAAAAGAGAAAAATCAATTTTTTCATTAGCTTTACTGCTTAAAAGACCGCTATTAACTGTTCTAAAACTACTGCCCAAAAAAATCTGTCTTTGCCCAACTAAAATTCCCAAAGTAAAACTGCTAACAATTAAAATAATAACCAAAAAGAAAGCTAAAAATTTAACGCCTTTATTTTTCGGTTTTTGATTTTGATTTTGTAAAAATAAAAACATAAATTAAAAAATTAAATTTTAAATTCACAATTTTTTTAATTTTAACACAGATAGTATTAATTGACAATGCCATCTTTACAATTTAAGTTTAATAAATTAAACTATAAGTAATTTGAAGACTAAAAATTTATGAATCAATATTTGATTGAAGGTGGCCATAAACTTAGCGGTGAAGTTGAGGTTAAAGGAGCAAAAAACCTGGCTTTAAAGGTCTTAGCCGGCTGTATTTTGATAGATGAAGAAATAACTATTGATAATGTACCGGAAATCGGTGATGTTTTAAGAATGATCGAAATTCTAAAAGATTCGGGGACAAAAATTGAAAAAATAAAGGATGGTAAATATTCAATTTGCACTAAATCAGTTTCTAAAACCCAACTGGACACTAAACTTGCTCAAAGCTTAAGAGCCTCTATAGTTTTGTCAGGCCCGCTTTTAGCTCGTCTCAAGGAAGTTAAAATTACCAAACCGGGCGGCTGCCCTATCGGCCAAAGACCGATTGATATGTTTTTGGCGGGTTTTAAGGCCCTGGGAGCAGAAATTATTGAAGAAGAAAATTTTTTTGTTATTAAAGCCAATAAATTACGAGGCGCTAATTTTATTTTTACTCGAGTCAGCGTGACTGGCACCGAGACCTTAATAATGTTGGCAACTCTTACGCCAGGCAAAACTATTCTTAAAAACTGCGCCATGGAGCCTGAAATTTCCAGCTTAGCCCAATGGCTCAATGACTGCGGCGCTAAAATTAATGGGGCTGGTACGCCGACAATAATTATTGAGGGCGTAGAAAAGCTTAATGGCCGAGATCTGACTATTATGCCTGATCGAATTGAAACCGGCACTTTTGTTATTATGGGCCTTTTAACCGGCAATTCCTTAAAGATAAATAACTGCGAACCAGCTCGTTTAGAAACTTTTTTAGCTATGATAAAAAAAGTCGGCGGAGTTTTTGAAATCGGCAACGATTATCTTTTAACCAAACAGGTGAAAAAATTTAAAGCCACGGATCTCATCACCCATGAATACCCCGGCTTCCCCACTGATCTTCAGGCGCCATTTACACTGCTTATGACCCAAGCCCAAGGTACAAGTTTAATTCATGACCCTATTTTTGAAGGCCGCCTTTTTTTTACTGATAAACTTAACCAGATGGGGGCGAATATTATTATGTGCGATCCGCATCGTGTTATTGTCAATGGCCCAACCAAGCTTTATGGCAAAAAAGTTGACAGCCCCGACCTGAGAGCCGGCATGACTTTAATTCTGGCGGGCTTGATTGCCGAGGGTCAGACAACCATTGACAATGTCTATCAAATTGAAAGAGGCTATGAAAATATTGCCGAACGCCTTCAACAAATCGGCGCCAAAATAAAAATCATCTAAATAATTATGACTCTTCGCACCAGGAGAATAATTTTTTTATTTTTTGTTCTTTGTTTTTTTATTTTCACCTACTTGATTGTTTTGCATACCCAAGGTTATCAATTTAATTTCAAAAAAAATACTTTTGAAAAAACAGGGGCTCTAATTTTAACATATCAACCGAAAGAAGCTAATGTTTTCCTAAACGATGAATTCAAATTAAGCACCACGATTTTTGATAATTTTGTCCGTTTAACACGGCTTTTGCCCGGCGAATATAAAATAAAAGTTAGTAAAAGCAATTACTTTGACTGGCAAAAAACATTGGCCATTTACCCTGAATTAACCACCTTTGCTCAGAATATAAAACTTTTTAAAAATAAAATTTTACCGATAAAATTTTCTCAAAATCTAAAATTAATTAAATCGACTAAAAATAACGATAAAATCTTATCCGTAAAGGGGGAAAATGATTTTTCCAGTTTAAATCTTTTAAATTTAGTAAATGTTCAGGAAACAACTTTAGCTACCACTACCGCTGAATTTGTTGATTTTATCCCATCCTTTGATAATAAAAAAATCTTCTATGCTATAGATCGTCACTTGGACAAAAAAAGATCAAGTCCAGAATTTTACATTTACAATTTAGAAAATTTCAGCCAGCAAAGAGTTGTTCTGCCGGCAGCTGTTTTGTGGCAAAATATCAAATTGGATAAACAAAATAATAATTTTCTATATTACGTTCAAAAAAATAAAATTATTCAATTAGATTTGGGCAACGGAAACGAAAAAAGTATTTTAGAAATAGTACCGAGCAATCTTAAAATCAATGATTTTTTAATCAAAGGCAATGATTTTTATCTCATAATTTCAACTCCTGAAACTAATTATTTAGCCAAAGCCGATAGAAGTGCATTAAAACAGCAATTGACCAACTCTTTTGGCTTAGATGGCAAAAACTATCGTTTTATTGATTCGCCTAATTTACTAACCTTGTTGGATAAAACCGCAACTAAATTAATAGTGGTCAATGATGATTTAGGGGAAATTTTAACTGCTACTGCCAAAGATGCCAGTTGGGCAGAAGAAAAAGATAATGATAAACTTCTCTATTATAACGACTTTGAAATTATTGTTTATTACCAAAAAGAAAATAAAAAAGAACTTATTTCAAGATTCAGTCAACCCATCGGTCGAATTATCTGGTATCCGGATTGGAATCATCTTATTTTCAGTTCCGAAGAAGAGATTAAAATTGTTGAGTTAGATCTTAGGGACAAAATCAACATTGTTAATTATCCGGTTAAAGGAAAAATTAACGATTTATTTATAAACAGTAATGGTGATAAACTATATTTAACTTTAAAAAAAGAAACTGGGCTTTTTAATTTATACCAAATTGAAATCCAATAAATTAAATTCAATATTTAACCAAAATAAAAAACAAGCTTAAAACTTGTTTTTTATTATCAAGCAAGCGAGAGAAATGAATCCGCCAGCTGGCGGATTCATTTCCGAACGAGCCTGCCTGCGCAGGCAGGCGCTGATATCAAAGGGTTTAATACCCTTTATTTTTAACTACAATTTTATATCACTAATTTGCCCTGCAATTTTTCTTTAGCCAAAATTTGGGCCCGAAGCAGGCTGTCAAAAGTTCCAGCATCTATCCATTCACCATTAACCATCGCCACCTCAAGTTCACCTTTTTCCAGATACCAATTATGTAAATCAACAATTTCCAACTCCCCTCTAACGCTTGGCTTAACCTGCTTGGCTGCTTCTACCACCCGACCATCATAGATATAAAGTCCGGTAATGGCATAATCACTAAGCCATTCTTTCGGTTTTTCAACTATTTTTTCAGCTCTCTGGCTCTCATTGAATTTGACTACACCAAATCTTTCTGGGTCAGGCACTTTTTTGGCAAAAATCTTTGCGCCCTTTTTAAAGCTCTGAATTTCTTGGCTAATATCATCTTCAAAAATATTATCGCCTAAAATCATCACTACATCTTCTTTGTCAATAAAATTTTCTCCAATAATAAACGCTTCGGCCAGGCCACGAGGTTTATCCTGAATTTCATAAGTAAATTTAACGCCAAATTCTTTGCCGCTGCCGAGCAAATTAAGATAATCCCCTGCCCGCTCTGGCGCCACAATGATTAAAATCTCTTTAATTCCCGCTTTAATTAAAGTATTCAAAGGATAATAAATCATTGGCCGATTATAAACTGGCAAGAGTTGCTTGCTCGTTACCTTAGTGCAAGGGCGAAGCCGAGTAGCGCTTCCGCCTGATAAAATTATTCCGCGCATAACAATTAAGAATTACTAAATTTAACTCTTAACTCACTAAATATCTGATATATTACTTTTACCACATTTTATCTTTTTTGCAAATAGGAAGCTAAAGCCTCCTGCCAACTTCGCAATTTCGGAAATTTGGTATTAAGTAAAACTGAATTTTTTGGCCGTTTGGCCGGCCGCGGATATTCTTCAGCTTTAATGGGTATAATTTTTTTTTCAATCTTCTCAAGTCTAAAAATTTCCTTGGCCCAATCATACCAAGAAGCTTGACCATCATTAACTAAATGATAAATACCAAAAGGATATTTTTCTTCAATTAATTTTTTAGTTACCTCTGCTAAATCAACAACATAAGTTGGGTTGCTTATTTCATCGGTGACAAATTTAAAAGAATCACGGACCTCGGCCAAATCCAAAATCAAATCAACAAAACTTTTTTTAGCGCCAGGGGTTAAAGCCCCGGGACCAAAAAGTAAGTTAGTACGAATTAAATAAAATTTTTTATTTTCCCTGGTTAATTCTTTTTCCCCTAAATATTTTGAAAGGGCATATTTGGAAATTGGCTGTGGCTTATCATCTTCAATGTAACCTTCTTTACTACCGTCAAAAACATAACCGCTACTGTAATGAATAAGTAAAGTGCCGATTTCTTGAGAAATTTTAGCTAAACAACCAACCGCGTAGCCATTGATTAAGTTGGCTAGCTCCTCATTTTCTTCACAGCCGTCAACATTATTATAGGCAGCGCAGTTAATAATTATGTCCGGCCTTTCTGCTGAAATTTTCTCGCGAATTTGGTCAAAATTGGTTATATCAATTTCCTCTTTGCCCCAGCCGATAACTTGATAATTTTTATCCTCGCCAAAAACTTCAATCAACTGCTGACCCAGCATACCCTTGGCGCCAATAATTAAAATTTTTTTCATAAAATATTGATGCCTTTTAAATCAGGGTCAGTAAATTTTCGCACGAGGATTGTCTGAACGAGCGAAGCGAGTGAGTTCCGCAGAAGAAAATTTACTAACCCTGATTGTTTATCATTTTCTCTAAATATTTTTTCGCTTTAAGCTGCTCGACAAACGAGTTTTCTAATTCAATGCTGATTATTTCAGGCAAAAATACTAAATATTTTTTAATATAATTTAATTCGCTTAAATCATCCAGCCAATGCGATGAACATTCAAACTTCCCCGGCCGACCTGGATCTTTTTGCAGATAACTTTTAGTCACTGAAATATGACAGCAACCTGTTTTAAATTTTTTAATCAGAAAACGAATTTCTTTATCGTAATCGACAATAGTGCTGGCTTTATCTTCCCAATGGCTGAAATCAAGGCATAGCCCGGCAAATTTTTTAAGATTTGGAATACGCGGTAATTCGGTTAGATTTTCAATATAAATTTTATCAGCGTATTTTGAATAATCATGTTTTAAAGGATGCTTTTTAATCGGATGAATATTAAAAACTTCTGTTTTGTATCTTTCTGTTAAATAGTCAAGTTCCCAAATTTCCATATCACTGCGCAAATGCACAAGCGTAATTTTTTCAACCGGGCTTTTTTCTAATAATTGATATAATTCTTTTCTCTCTTCTGGCAACAAAACTGTTGGGAATAAAGCTATCTCCTTAATATTATAAAATTCTATCTCTTTAATTTTTTTTCGCCAATCAGAACGCGACGTAGTGGTTAGACCTAATAAAATTTTCTTACCTTTCATGATATTGCTTTTGATAATATTCTAAATAAGCGCCTGATTTAATGTCTTGCCACCAGGACTCGTTTCCTTTATACCACTCAATGGTATTTTTTAGTCCTTCCTCAAAATCTATTTTCGGCTGCCAACCCAATTCTTTTTTAATCTTGGAAAAATCAATAGCGTAACGGCGGTCATGGCCCGGACGATCTTTGACATATTCAATCATTTCCTCCGACTTACCCATAATCTCCAAAATTTTATTAGTGATTTCTTTATTGGTTTTTTCAGAGTTTCCGCCGATGCAATATGTCTCACCGATTTTTCCTTGATGAATAATCAAATCTATCGCCTCGCAATGATCCTCTACAAAAAGCCAATCGCGAATATTCAAGCCATCGCCATAAAGCGGAACTTTCTTTCCTTCTATTAAATTAGTAATAAAAAGGGGTATTAATTTTTCCGGAAATTGATAAGGCCCATAATTATTAGAACAATTAGAAATTGTGATTGGCAGATTGTAAGTATGATAATAAGTTCTGACTAAATGATCGGCCGCGGCCTTAGAGGCAGCATAAGGACTGCGAGGGCTGTAGGACGTATTTTCATTGAAAAGCAGATTATTCGGCTCAAGAGAACCAAAAACTTCATCGGTGGAAATATGATGAAAACGAATATTGCTGTTATTTTTGGCCGCTTCTATTAAATTGTGAGTGCCGATAACATTGGTGTGAAGAAAGGCCTTAGCGTCCATAATAGAACGGTCAACATGAGATTCGGCAGCAAAATGAACAATAAGATTAATTTCTTTGACCAAATTATTCACTAAATTTTTATCAGCCACATCGCCTTTAACAAATTGATAATTTGGATTTTTTTCAACCTCTTTCAAATTCTCCAAATTGCCGGCGTAAGTCAAAAAATCCAGATTGATAATTTTGTAATCAGGGTATTTTTTAAGGATATAGTGTATGAAGTTGGAGCCAATAAAACCTGCTCCGCCAGTGACCAAAATTTTCATAATTTTAAAATTTACAAATTGTTCTTTATTTTTACCGCGATTTCGGCCATTTCTTCTTTGCTTATTTCTTTAATACTATCTAATTTAATCGCGCCGCCATGACCGTCATCGGGTAATCTTGGCACCAACCAGACATGGGCATGCGGCACTTCTTCGCCAAAAACCAAAGAAACAATATATTCAGTCGCAAAAACTTTTCTCAGGGTCTTGGCAATCTTCTGCACCACCTGATAATAGCCGCCAATGTCTTCCGCGTCCCAAACCCAGCGATAATGTTTTTTTGGCACCACTAAAGTATGCCCCGGATTTAACGGCCTGATATCCAAAAAAGCAAAATAATTGTCGTCTTCGTAAACTTTGTGGCTTGGAATTTCTCCGGCAATAATTTTACAAAAAATACAATCCATAAAAAATTCAAAATGCAAAAATCAAAATGCAAAATGACAATTCAAAATGCAAAATTAATTTAAAAACTTTTAACTTTTGACTTGAATTTTTGACTTTTGAATTTTGACCTTTGACTTAATTAAATGAAATCTACTCTATCTTAAATGGCGAATTGGGATCGTTTTCCCATCTTATCTCATCAACCTCTTCTTTTTTATCTTCGCCTTTATAAAGCTTATCCGGCAAATTAATGCACCAGCCTGGGATTTCGGAAATGCATTTGTAGCCATGAACCACGCCGGCCGGAACTAAAACAGCCATTGGATTATCTTCGCCGGCTTCAACAATTTCTTGTTTTTGATAAGTTAGAGAATCTGGCCTATTATCCCAAAGATAAAGACGAAATTTGCCCGACCCTAAAAAAACAAAAAAATCAGCTTGTTTTTTGTGTTCATGCGGCCCGCGAATAACACCCGGCTTGGTCACGCTTACATAGCTCATCACCGGCTGATAATTAATCTCGTCTTTTCTGTAAATCTCAGCTAACCACCCCCTGGCGTCCTCCTTCTTTTTAAGCTCAATAATTTTTACTCCATTGATCATAATCAAAAAAATTTACCTTTGTAAAAATTTTTTATTAATCAATACAAAGGATTTCTCCTGCGTTAAAATTACCTTTTTCGTTTATTCGTGTATGGCAACCATAGGGTAAATCATTACAGATCCCCCTTCCCGTTAATCTATTTTGATCAACTAAAAAGCATTCGCCTCCACCACAATCAGTTTTTCTATCGCAAGGTCTTCCATCAAAACCAGTTGGCTTATAACAAAAACGCAATCCCATTCCTTGACCAATTTTATAACCAACCCTACACAGCCCTAAAAAACCGAGCGAATTAAAACAATAAGCTATAATAAATGAAACAAGAAATAACGCAACAAAAATTCCCAAGATTAATTTAGTCTTTTTCATAAAAATCTAATTTATTTTAAATAAAATATATAAACTAATCATTTATATTAAAAAGCAAACTCACTATCCCGCTTGCCAAAACTAATCCTAAAAGCATATTCATATTAAGATAATTAACCGCAAAACCCGGCCGCCAAAGTTCAAACAAAGCAAAAATCAAAAACGTAACCACCGAAATTTTAAAAATATCGTCAATAACTTCTAAAATAAATTTATTAATTGATTTTTTTTGTTCCGAATTTTTGAAAAACATAAGTTTACAAAATCTTTTTAACAAACTTTTTAATCAACATTAGCACATCTTTTATTGTTAATGGTTCTTTTTCTAAAACCACTTGAATTGAATTAATTTTAATCTCTCCTTCAGTTTCATCAAGCCGGGGCGAGGAGATGGCAAATTTTAGTTTATTATCTTTAATATAAGCGTTGGCTAAATTAAAATCAACCTCGGACATCAGCCACCCGCCTTCTCTTTTAATCGGCACAACATTTTTAAAATAATATTGAAAGTCAGGGCCGATTTGATAGCCAAGGCGTAAATTATTAACTTTATTCGTTTGAAATTTTAAAATAATTTTAGCACGCTCAAAACTTACTGGCAAATAAACTTTAAAATAAACCGGGTCAATGACAATTGACTGATAATAATCGCCGTTTTTACTTTGTTCAACGCCCAAAACTCGTCCAGCCGGATAAAGCCGACTAATATAAGGAGAAAGTTCTTGTAAATTATAATTTGCCGAGAGTTTTCCCGAAGGAACAAGGTTTTTGTTGACCAGCCAAATGAAAGTTAAAATTGGAATAATAATTAAAATTATCCTGATTCGCTTATGCCATCTTTTTAAATTATCTTTATCCATAAAATTCTTAAATCATAAATCTTAATTCTTAATTCTAAATTTATAAATTTTCTCTTTCTCTTTCACCGCCCTGCCCTCATCAATCTCTAGTCCGTATTTTATTAAAACATTTTTGTTAAATTCCCCGGCTTTAAAATTGAGAGAGCTGGGGTAATAATAAACCGGGGTGCGTTCAATCAACTTGCCTAAAGATTTAAATTTCGGGCAATCGGCAATCAAACAACTTACCGCTCTTCGCTCGGGAAAAACTGTCTTATCGTTGCGATCAGCTACGATAACCGCGTTAGATTCGGTTAGCCGTTGGATAGTTTTGGATTTTTCCTGATAATCCCAAAGATTCTCTTTGATTCTCAATAAACCCTCCTCATTGGAAAAAACCAAATTGACTGAATAAACAAATAAAATTAAAATGGCTAAGCCGCCGATAAGCAACTTTAAATACTTCTTTTTAAAAATATCTAAAAAAGCTAAAAAAATCAAGCTCACAAAGGGCAGAGAAAAAATATAGACAGGCAGCCAATAACGGACATAAGAAGTGCCAATCGTAACTTTAGCAGGATCTAAATTGTCATGAAAATTCCAACTGCCATAATATATTATTAAATACACCGAAATTATAAGAAAAAAAATGAAATAAATTTTCTGCGGCCGTTTTTCTTTTTTTAACCGCCAAATAAAAAGAAAGGTCCCTAAAATAAAAAAAATAAAATAAATAAGAAAAAATGAAACAAAATAATTGAAAAAATTTTTCAAAAAATTATCACTCACCACTTCAAAGGGGAAAAAGAAATGTTTAATTTGGGCTTTGGAAATAAAAAAGCGCGGCGGTGGCAGATTTTCCTGAAGCTGTGAATAACCGCTGGCAAAAGGACTCTGATAAAGAATTTGATTATAATAAAAAATTGGCAACATCACCAAAACAAAGAAAAAGATAAAAACAAAAATCCTGCGCCAGGAAAGATATTTACGGTAAATTAGAGCTAAAGCCAAAAGCATGAAACCAAGCCAAACTATTTCCGAAGTTCGGACTATTGCCGCTAAACCAAAAAACAAACCTCCCAGGGCAAAAGTTAATTCATTTTTCTTTTTCCTGACAGTTAAAATCGCGAGTCCTCCTATCACCAAAGAAACAAATAAAACATTATTAGCTAAGGAACGGCTCGTCCAATACCAAAAAGCGGGGTGAATCAGTAGAAAAAGGCCGGAAAAAAAAGCAACATCGGCGCTGAAAATTTTTTTAATCAGGTAATAAAAAAATAAAGCTGCCAAAATAGCTAGAAGAGGCGTCAAAAAAGAAACAACGCAAAGACCGAATATTTTACCGAGCAGTCCGTAAATTAAA
The DNA here is from genome assembly GCA_043798995.1 of bacterium. GTDB lineage: Bacteria > Patescibacteriota > Patescibacteriia > JAACEG01 > JAGUWE01 > JAGUWE01. Next base: position 28,631 of record JAZDOD010000008.1, on the reverse strand, counting down.
ATTAAACCCAAAAAACTGCCCGGCACCAAATAATCGCCATAGACATTGATACTGCGCGGATGAATCAAATTATCAACCTCGCGGTTAAGCGGCTCATAAATCCGCGGCACGCCTTCTTTGGCTAAAGTTTTAATAAAGACAAAATTAGCTGTTTCATCCGGCGAAACAAACTTTTCGGGCGCTTGCAAAGGCAGATAAGAATAAACGAAGAAAAAAACAATAGCTAAACCGGCCAAAACCAAAAATTGCCAATCAAAATTAAATTTTTCCTTTAAGCTAAGCATAATTTCCTTACTTTATTTTAGTTTAAATTTCTTCTTTTGACAACTAAAAAAAGAAAAGGGGTAGAATTTGGTTAATCTACCCCTTTAAATAATATTTAAAGTGCTAAACGTTTACCACAAGAAGGCGAACCCCAGAAAGGATGGCCGTTTTTTAAACGATACCAGTGAAGAATTGGTTTATCTTTTATCATGCCTAGATAGGGAACTTTTGATTCATCAATGTAGCGGCAGCCAGTAGCGTCAAGGTAATGTCTTTTTAAAACATTGGTTTGGAGAGCCAGGTTAATAATTTCTACTTCTGTTGAACAAAGGCGTCTTTGTTTTTTAATTATCTTTTCGGCTTTTTCAGGGCTTTGGCCAAGGGTTTCCCGGCCGTTTTCTACATCAAAAAGATAATATGGCCGTGAGGGAGTTTTAATCATCTCAAAAACCCCGACAGGATCAATCATAGTATAACCTTTGATTTTGCCATTTCGCACCATTGTCATCTGAGTATGAATAGTTAGAGAAGTCCGGGGAAGAACTAAAAGAATAGGGAGATTGCCTTTGGTAAATGAAATCCGGCTGGCAACGGAAACAACCTCGTTTTTCTGATTATTAAAAAATTCCAAAATCTGCTTGGGGCAACCGCGTTTCTTCAGCATTAACCACTGATTATAAAATAACATTTCCAACTCTTCCTTATCTTTCCTTTTTTTTGTAACTAATTGACTCATCTTTAACCTCCTTGTTTTGTAATTGGTTTGTACTAAAATAAAAAGAGCTCCTTATTAACTTCTTATCTTATCACCTTGTTGCTTCTTTGTCAAGAGGGTGTTAAAATGATGATGAATAAAAGGGACGCCGAAGCCAAGATTGGCAAATTTTCGCACGAGGATTGTTTGAGCCCCGCCAAAGGCGGGGCGAGTTCCACAGAAGAAAATTTGCTAATCTTGGCTAAACTAATTACATGATACTATATTATGCTTTTCAAAAATTTTAAAATCATACTTTTACTTATTCTGATTTTAGCCAATCTTTGGTTTTGGCACAATTTTGTCATTGGCCTTTTAACCGGCCTGCTTTATCTCTTTATTTGCGGCAAAAAAACCGGCAACTGGCTTTTACCAAATCAAGAACGAATTTTTAAAAATTTCTTTGGCGTTTTTTTTGTTTTGTCTTTAATTAGTTTCGTAGGCGCCGTAGTTTATTTCTTTTATAAATTAAATAATTTGGCGATTAGTTTAATTCTAATTTTAATTCCTTTGGCGCTTGCCAAATTAACCAAGCGCCGTGAAGAAAAAAAACCAAAAGAAAAAACTAAAGAAAAAGAGACCCGTCACCTGACTCTGCCCTATTTAATTTTAGTTTTGGTTTATCTAATAATAATTCTGAGCTTATTTTCCTTTGTTTCAGCTCAATCAACAACCGAGGCAATCCGTTCGCCTTGGCAATTGCTGCCAGCTAAACTCTTTTATTATTATTTTTTGGCCACTTTTATTCTTTTGACTATTATCTGGCAGGATCGGCAAAGAAAATTGACTTTGGGTTTAATTATTTTTCATTGGCTTTTTTCAAGTTTAGTTGCGATTATCGTTTATAAACTGGGTTTTGGTTTTGACAGCTTAATCCATCAGGCCACCGAAAAAGAAATTTTAGCGCAAGGCATGATCCTGCCTAAAAATCTTTTTTATCTTGGCCAATATTCGCTGGTTGTAATCTTGGCTAAATTATTTGCTGCTGATTTTGTTACACTGGACAAACTCCTGACCCCGCTCTCCTTTTCTCTTTTTCTGCCGCCTCTGATTTATTATTCTCTTAATCAGGCCCTGGGATTTGAAAAAAGGATAAGCGCGCTTCTGGCCTTTTCTTTTTTGGCCTGGCCTTTTGCTTCTTTTACCTTTACCACACCGCAGAATTTGGCTAATTTATATATTCTCATTACCATCTTCTTGGGGCTCCTTTACCTTAAAAATAAAATTAAAATTTTCCCGCTTTTGATTCTATCGGTTACTTCTTTGGCGATTCATCCTTTAGCCGGTATTCCGACCGCTTTTTTGACGCTGCTACTTTATCTGGGGCGTTACTTTCGGGACAATCAAAATATCCCTCAAAAGAAAAAAAAAATTATTTTGGCCGGCGCTCTTTTTCTTTTAAGCTTCTCGCTGCCGATTTTATTCTTTCTTAATTATTTGATTCAAGGCGGCTTTGCCGTGGCTTTCAAACAGTTAACCAATGCTTCAAATCTTGCCAGTGTTTTAGGCTGGCTTCGTCTTTATTTTATTAACCAATACAATTTCCTCTTTGATTTAGCTTATTTTTATAAAATTAATTTTTATTTCTTTGTTTTTATTCTGACAATGTTGGCGCTTTATATCTTTAAAGACAAACTTAAATTTCTGGCCAGCTTCTTACTGGCTTTTGTGGTGACTTTTATCAATTTTCTTTTTTTGCGGCTTTTTATCTTTTTTGCTTTTGTTATCAGTTATGAGCAAAGTGACTACAGCCAGAGAGTTTTGGAAATTAGTTTTTATTTTCTGGTGCCGATTCTTCTTTATTTCGGCTACCTGATGGTTAAAAAACTGGAAAATAAATCTTTCATTTATAAATTCAGTTTCTTAATTCTTTTAAGTTTATTCATAACCAGTTCTTTCTATCTCTCTTATCCCCGAGATGATGAATATCAAACTAATCCCGGCTACAGCCTCTCCGCCTCTGACATCAAAGCCGTGCATTACATTGACAAAGAAGCAAAATCTCCCTTTATCGTTTTGGCCAATCAGCAGGTTTCGGCCGCGGCCATCCGCGAATTTGGCTTTAAAAACTTTTATCCCATAAAAATTGATGAAAAAGAAACTTATCATCAATTCTATTATCCTATTCCCACCAGCTCCCCTCTTTACACTTATTATCTTTCAATGGTTTATGATAATCCCTCACCTGAAATTACGACTGAAGCCATGAAATTAGTCGGCGTCAAAGAAGCTTATTTTGTGATTAATAATTACTGGTGGCACTTTGATAAAATTATAAAAGAAGCAAAAAAAACCGCCAATACTTGGCAGTCAATTGACAATGAGAAAATTTATATATTTAAATACACTTTAAACTGATTCAATTAAATTTAACAACTTCTCAGCATACTTATCGGCGCTGAACTGTGAAACGGCCCGATAAGTATTTTTTTTCATCCGGGTAACTTTGGCTTTATTTTCCACCACATAACGCATCAAACGCAATAGATCTTCCTCGTCACCGGGGGCAAATATGAAGCCGGTTTTGCCGACTTCAATGAGCTCGGCCACTCCGCCAATATCAGAAGCAATGACCGGCACGCCAAAAGAAAAACTTTCATAGATCACCGTGGGAGAATTCTCGTAACAAAAAGATGGCACGATGGTAAAATCAATTTTAGAAAATATTTTGGGCAGTTCTTCGTGATTAAGTTGCCCCCGAAAAACAATTTGCGGATTTTGCCGGGCAATGATTTTGGCGCGATTTATTTTTTTTCCTTTGCCGACAATATAAAAAAAAAATTCCTGGATTATCAACTAAAGCGCAAAATTTTTGAAAAACTTTTATCAAAAATAAAATTCCCTTATGATCTTCAATCTGGCCAAGGTAAAGAAAGTTGCCCCCCACCTTTTCCGATGCCCGATTTCCTTTAATAGATAAATTTAAAGGCGAAACCGCCTTACGGCTATAATCTTTATCTATTGATAATTTTTCTTTAGAAAAGGTGGGGGATGGGATTTTAACCGGATTAGGTAAAACTAATTTTTTTGCTTTAGAAAAAAATCCCAAACGCTCATAAAAATCCAAAAGCCAGTGCGAGGGAGAGATAATCACCGGAATTTGCGAGAAAAGTTTTTTATTGATTTTAATATAAAGCCGGGCCGGCCAGCTCGGTTTTGCCCAGTCTTTTTCCTGCCCTTTAATAATTAAGCCGCTGGGTGTGGCCAGTTGAACATCGTGAAGTGTATGTAGTTGCCTGATACCCAATTTTTTAATAACTTTTGGTATCAAATAACCTAAGCCCTTAAGATTATGAGTTAAGACAATGTCGGGTTTTTCTTTTTTTAAAATTTTTTTAACCAGGAAGTAACTCTGCCAATTATAAACATCAAAAAAATGCCAAAAGAACCTGATAAATTTCGGATATTTCCAATCGTTGGGATAAAAAAATAAATTCAAAGGATAAAAGCGATAAATTTTTAAGCCAAATTCGTGTTTGATTTCCGGCCTGAAAATCGCGCCTAATTTAAAAGACCGAGCGGTAATTAAAAAAACTTGATTATCATTTTTAATCACCTCTTCGGCAATTATTTCCACTACTCTTTCTGCTCCCCCGCGAGCATAAGGCCGATATAAATTAGAAATTAAACATATTTTCATATTATTTTATTCTTTGATACATTATCGTCATTAATAAAATTCCCACGCTGTCAATTAAAACATCATCGAATCTTCCGCTTCGGCCCAAGGTGAATGTCTGATGATATTCATCGCTAATCGCATAGCTAAACGCCAAGAGTAAAGCCGCCAACAAAGCAGTCTTCTTTTTTATTCTATGACCAAGCAGGGTCTTGATCAAGAAATAAGTCAAGACAAAATATTCGGTCATGTGGGCAAGTTTTCGGAAAACCAAATCCCAAAAATTAGGCAACTCTGATTTTAAATCCGGCAAGCTTGAAAAATAAAAAATCACCGCCATCCAAAGAATAACTAAAAGCCAGTTCAAAACTATGATTAATTTCTTCATCTTAAAATAAAGTTAATTAAATTATTTTCAAATACGCTTCTTCTAATTTTTTACCCACCTTCTCCCAATTATAAATTTCCTCTACTTTTTTCCTGCCGGCCTGGCCGAAAAAATTAGCCAATTCTTTTTCGGATAAAATTTTTAGTAATTTTTCAGCCAAATCATTATGATTGTTAGGTTGGCACAAAAAACCATTAACGCCCACTTCGACTAAAGTTCTAACTCCGGGCAAATTAGAAGCAATAACCGGCTTACCACAAGCCATTGCTTCTAATAAAACCAAACCAAAGGCCTCGGAACGGTCAATTGAGGGCAAGACCACCGCGTCTGCTAAATTATAATAATCGGGCAAATCTTGATTGGCAACTCCACCGGCAAAAATTATTTTATCGCCAATTTTTAACTCGGCAGCAAGCTTTTGATATTTATCTTTTAAATCACCCTCCCCTACTATTAATAACTTAACATCGGAAATATCTTTTATTATAAAATTAAAAGCTTCAAGTAAAACCTCAACCCCTTTAAAATAATGGGCTTTATCCAATCCGCCGACAAATAAAATTATTTTATCGCTTGACCCAATTCTGTATTTTGTTAAAAGTTCAAATTTTTTTGATTGGGGTTTGAATTTTTCCTGATCAACGCCGAATGGAATCTCGAGCCAGCGGTCTTTATTTTTTTGGTAATTTTCTTTTACTTCTGAATGATTAATATAATCATAAGATGAGCAAATTATTAAATCGGCAGTTTTCAGAATTTTTGCTCTTAAAATTTTATTATAAATTTTAAAAATACTACCTTTCCAGCCAGAAGCCACTACATCCATATGATACTGAATCACCAACTTGCCTTTGTCTTTTTTTGCTTTTTTAAAAAGATAAACAATTTCTGCGCCGCCGAAAAAAGGCCAGTGAAGATGAATAATATCAAAACCAGAAAGTTCCCAAATCAGCTGCGGCACAAAGGCCGCGTTGCCAAATTTTAAAAATGGCGTCAAGTGTCGTGTCTTAAAATTAACTTCTTTCAAATCCCCTTTTTTAGCCGGCGTGGAGTCCATGGAGAACGGAACCCTGCACCGTCCCGCTAAGCAGGGCTGGTGCGGGGTGAAAACTGTAACTTGATGATTTCGCTTTTCTAACTCATTGGCAAAATTATACGCCACGTTCCCCATGCCTCCCTGATAAGGCGGAAAAGTAGAAACGATCTGAGCTATTTTCATAATTATTTTAATAATTTAATTATGAGTTAAGGTTAGTAAATTTTCGTACGAGGAATGTTTGAGCCGCCAATTGGCGGAGAGTTCCCTGCCCGCCAATTGCCAGCTCCCTCAACTTAAATTAAAGTAATTTTAAAATTTTAGAATATTTCCTTTAATTTGGAAATTAGGTCAATTGGCTTTGGCAGGCGGGCGCAGAAGAAAATTTACTAACCTTAACTTTAAGGAATGTCTGTGCTTACCAAAAAATTAAATTTTTAACAACCTGCCAATAAAAATTTAATGCTGGGTTGGCGATGTATTTTAATGTTGGATTTTCAATTTCCTGAAATTTGATTCTGCCTGCTAAATATTTAGCAATTTGCCTGTCGCCAATAATCCTTAGCTTTTTTTTCACCTGACGATTCTTGATTATTTTTTTTAAATTTTTGCTTTGTAAAAAATAAAAATAAACTTTTAATTTTTCGCGCCAAAGACCGTTAATAAAAGAATAAAATAAAAGCCCTGTCTCCATTAAAACAAAAGCCGGCAAAAGCAAAAGTAAGCTTCCCAATTTATAGTTTTCCGCCGTCATAATCAGCCGATTTCTTTCCATAAAATAAAATTGGCGGACCGAACGGCTGAATTCATATTTATGCCAGACAACCGAATCAGGAGCTAAAATAACTTTGTAGCCGGCCAATCGCGCCCGCCAGCTTAGATCAGTATCTTCGTGATACATAAAAAATTCTTCCGAAAACATCCCAATTTTTTTTAAAACATCGGACTTAATCAAAACGGCGGCTCCGGAAGCATAGGTTATCTCAACGACTTTTCTGATTTGATTCTCCCAAATTTTTTTATAACCGCGACAATAGCCAAAACCAAGAAAGTGCAAATCATTGCCCAATGAATTAATTTTGTCGGTTTCAACTTGACCTGTTGATTCATTTTTTTGCCAAAGCATAATTCGTGACTGAACCACGCCGAATTTATCATCGCTTTGGGCAACTTTAACTAATTCGGCAAGCCACTGCCTATCAATAATCGTATCCATATTCAAGGCCACTAAATAATCAAAACCTTGATTTATGGCGCGGCGAAAGCCATCATTATTACCTTTGGCAAAACCGTCGTTCGCTTTATTTAAAATCAATTCGGCTTCAGGCGCAGTCCCCCGAAGAAAATTTTCGGTTGCCAACGATGTTTCATTGTCCACTATAAAAATTTTAAAGTTATCGCGAGGATAACTTTGAGCCCTTAAACTCTGAATACAATCGGGCAAAAATTTTTGAGCGTAATCTTTATAATTTATTAAAATTATAGCGACTTTTTTATTTAAAATCATAAAAAATTTATATTTAATCCAATGGGCTTTTTATGTTTTGTAAATTATTCCTGGCGACTTTTGTATAAATTTGAGTCGTTTCTAATCTTTTGTGCCCCAAAAGTTCCTGAATATAGCGGATGCTGGTTCCCGCTTCCAGAAGATGAGTCGCGAAAGAATGGCGCAAACTGTGGCAAGTAGCCGATTTTTTAATGCCAGATTTTTTGAGTGCGTCCGCAAAAACTTTTTGGATTGATCTTTCCGTAAGTTTCCCGCCTTTTTCTCTTTCAAAAACATAATCATCTCCGGATTTATTTTTCAAGTATCTCTCTAAAACTCCCGCCATTTTTTCTGATAAAATCGTAATTCTGTCTTTCGCGCCCTTTCCTTGTTTAACAGCCATTATTTTATTTGAAAAATCAAGATCTTTGACTTTTACGTTTACAGCTTCGGAAACACGCAATCCCGAAGAATATATTAATCCCAATAATAATTTATGCTTAACATTCTGAATGACTCCTAAAATTTTTCTCACTTCCTCTTTGGTTAGTGTTTCCGGAAGCGTTTTTGGTCGCTTGGCGCGGGGGATATTCATAAAAAACCTGCGACAGAGTATTTTTTCAAAGTAAAATTTAAGCGCGCTATAGGCAGTGTTTAGAGTTGAGGCGGAAAAATTTTTATCCGCCAAATGTTCCAAATAGTCGCGGATATCTTCGGTATTGACGGTTTTAGGATTTTTACTTGAATATGTCAATAATTCCGTGATATAATGCAGATAGGACTGAATGGTTTTCTGGCTGAATTTCCGAAGCTTCATTTCCTGCCTCAATTTGAGCAAAGGATCCTGGCTCGGGTAGTAATTGTTTTGATTCATAAGGCACTTATGATTTAAAATTTATATTCAAATTCTACTAAAAATAAAGGTCGAAGTCAACAAGTTCGCATATAACTAGTTAAACGAAATTTTGTTAAAATCCAATTTAAATTTATGAAGGAATTTTTCAAACCAACCAAATTTAAAATTGTGCTTTTTCTTCTGCTTTTGATTTTAGGAATAGTGGCTGGAATGAGTGGAGTTTGTCCGCCATATACAAAATGTCCACCGCCGTCTATTTTTCAAACAGCTCTCGTGGCAATAACTTTAGTTGGGCCAGCATTACATGTCTTTATGACCACGAGTCTTGGTACTCCCATAGCATTTTTAATGTTAGTGGTATATTATTATACAATTTCTAGTTTGGTGATTTTAATATACGATAAAAGCAGAAGAAAAATTTAAATTGGATTTGAACAAAACTCAAGCCACGCTGCGCTCTCACCCTGCCTTTTCTTTATATATTTCAATAATGTAGGCAGGACTCGGGTCGTTTAACACCGAGTATGCGGAAAAACTCTCGGCTCGATTTTTTCCCAAGTTCGCTTTTCTCCGCTAGGTGGTAATTTCAGTAAGAGTGCGATAAAATAGTCTTAAGCCAATTAACAAATTAATTCAATAAATCCGAAAAGCGAACTTCGCATACTCGGATACGTTAGGCGAAATTGTGCTGATTTTTCTCAACTTCTTACTAACTCAAAATTCAACTATGAAAAAACACATTTTATCTTTCTTTTCTTTAATTCTTTTGCTGACCGGCTGTACGACTAATCAAGCTGTTACCAATAAAACAACTTCCCCGAATATCACGAACGATGCATCTAAAAACACTTCAACTGAAATTCAACAACCAAAAATTAATAATTCTCAAACTATAGATGAAAAGCTAGAAAATAAAACGACTTCGACTACTACAAACGAAAATCTAAATAAAGAAGTTGTTATGCTTACCTACTCAAATAAAGCAAATAATTTTAGCATAAACTACCCAAAAAGCTGGACATTCAAGGAAGGCAAAGAATTCGACTACGCTTTTCATATTTTTTTCTCAAGTGGAGTAGCTCAATTTGGAATCTTGCCACAGGGTGAATTAGATCGTGGACTTCCACAGAACAAACCTGACGAGAAAAAAATTTCCATTGACGGCAAAAGTGCGATAGAAAAAAATTGGAAACTAGAAAATGGGAATATTTTGAGAATTATTAATTTTCTCGACTTTCCTAAAACCTGGAATAAAAATAACCGCATCGAAATAACAGGTCAGCAAAAAGATATCGAAATGTTTGATAAAATGTTAGAAAGTTTTAAGTTCGTGGAATAAAAATCAGCACAACATCGCCTAACACGCGATATCCGCAAGGGCTAAAGCCACATTTCAATTCGCTTCGCTTCATTGAAACGTCGGATATCGCGATGCGTTGTGCGAAATAAATTTTTTATCTTTGTGGTAATTTCAGGTTTTGTGCATTAAACCACGACGAAAATTTGATTTTTTATTTATTTTATAGAGGGGTAAAAAGTGTTTTTTCTGCTCCTGGAATCGCAGAAAAAACGAATTAATTTATAATATTAAAAAAAACTATGGAAGAATCTACAAACAAGTCCATTCAACCAGAAGTCGCTGAGGCTCAATTTGGAGTGATGAAAAAACTTCTCAAAATTTTTGTCGCTCCAAGAAGGCTATTTGAAAGCGTTAAAGATGAAAATTTTATCCAAACTTTCAAATATTTCGTTTTTTTACTCACGACATTAATTATTGCGAATTTTATTTTTCAATTTTTACTCGGATCTCTGATAATGAAAACCGTAGGGCCAACATTCGCCGCAGCAAGCAGTTACCTGGGGTCTTTTCTGGGGGTTATTTATATTCCACTTATAGTCATTCCGTTTTTTATCGTTTCTACAATTACATTATTTTTAATATTTAAAATCTTACGAGTAAATATAACTTTTTATAATTGCTTTAAAGCTCTCGTTTACTCCGCCACACCAGCACTATTTTCCGTATTCTTATTTTTTGCATTTTTTCTATTATTTTTTCTTCTTGCAATTTCTGCTATTTACTCATTTGTTCTCTTGATTATTGGATTGCGGATTTTCATTGATGGAAGCAGAGTTCGGATTTGGTTTGCTGCTATCGCTAGCAACATAATATCACTTATAGCATTTCCAGTAATTATGGTCGTACTTCTATACGCGGTTCCAAAAGGAATAATGCAGCATAATGAAAGTAGCAATTTGGCCGAACTAAATGAACAAAAGCTCGATTTTGTATGCAAATGTGGTGTTGGATTTAATATTCCTGAAAAATGGGAAATTGATAAGGATTTTATTAGAGGCAATAATTTAAGCGGAAGTGAAACAAAATTAAAGCTAAAAAATGATACGCCGAATAGCGCTAATGATATTTATGTTTTAATGTATAATAAACTTCCTGGTACTAATAATGCTTATCCTTATGATAAATCATTATCAGCAGCCATTGATGTTAATACGAGAATAGAAAATAGAACTTTAGCTAACGGCACAGAAGTAAAAAAAGAAATTGCCGACTATTTCAAATTTGAAGATTATAAAGGTACAGAGGCTTATAGAGAATACACCTTATTAAAATTCAAAAGCGGCCGGAAGGCCAAATTGGATGTTACTTGTGAATTACAAAGAAAGGATGAATGTTTAAAAGAAATAGATTACATTATCAATTCATTCAAGGAATCTGAATAAGGAGTTTTTGGCTCAAAAAATTCACCCCTTACCCCTCTTTTTTGAACCAAAAACAAAAATCAAATTTTCTTTTAGTAGCATAAAGATTAGCGCAATTAACAACGAGATAAAAAATTTACATCGCACAACAACGCATATCTGGCTACAGGAAATTGACCAAAGCGATTCAAGGAGTGTCAATTTCCCTCCGCCCAAATTTTCATCCCTTAGTCTGATGAAGGTTTAGGCGGAGATAATTAAACCAAGCATTGTCTGAAATAAAAATTTTATCCTACTAAAACGGGATGAAAACTTCAGATGATGCGTAAACGTTATCTGAAATTTTATTTGCCCTTAATTTTTATTTTTTAATAGCCCTTTTTTGAAATTTTTTTACAAAGAAAAAACCGCCTCCCGCAAATAATATTTGCAAGAGACGGTTAAACATTAAAGAATTCTTTTCACCAACTTTCCTTCCTACATGGTGTGGGGCGTTCTTCGTGAACGCATTTGCAGACTGTGCAATAATATTTCCCAAAAGACACTGTGTGCGTTGCTTCATGTCCTTGGTTATGCATTCGTTCTGCTTGACTTCCGTCACCATGTGTAAATGTGCCGCAGATTGAGCAATGAACTACATTTTCGGCATTAGGATTTTCCATAACACCCTCCTTTTTAAGTATGCTGTTTCTAATCCTCCCCCTTTTGATTTAGGGCAATACCTAATTTTGGTATTCAGGATAGTATAGTAGAAAGTAGTCTCTGTGTCAAGCTGAACAACAAAATTTAAAAAGGGCTTAAATTAAGGTATTTTAAGGGCAAATAAAACATCAGATAACACGGCACATGCGGTTCAGAAATTTTGCGCAATTATATTTCAAAGGAGTGCAAAATTTCTTCAACCCAAATTGCTACGCAACTTCGCATGTGCCGATACGATATATGAAATTTTATTTAAAATTTTTACTTTACTTTTAAAAAAATGGAAAAAATTAAACTTGCTAAAAAAATTATACCCATAAGTGGTATAATTATAATCATATTTTATTTAATTCGAACATACTTAATATTGCCGATATTCATTCCTTTTTCTAGAGAATTAGGTTTAGTCGATTGTAGCGGACTTGGTTTTATTAATTGGTGTGATTATAATGCCAAGGGTTGGATAGCGTTATCCTTATTAGTGTTTATTTTTGTATCAGTAATAGTTTATTTTTTCCATTCAAGGAAAAGCAAAAATTTTAAATAAAACTCAAGAGGGCGCTAGCGCTTTTGACTTCTCTTTTTTATTAATTTCATAAGGAAAGAAGTCAAACCCTCGCCTAACAAAGAATAAAAGGAAAGTGCCGAGCCGAGGCATTTCCCCCGCCGACGTTTAAACTTTGGCGGGCAGGCAAATTTGACATATTTTTGCCTCCATGACAGTATTATAGTGTAGGAACAATAAACTTATGCGTAAAATTAATTTAAAAAATGTAGTCTGGAAAGAGAGAAAGCATTATGTTTCTTGGAATCTTAATACCGGAGTTTCCAGTTTTGGTGATACCAAAAAAGAAGCATTGGAATCCCTGCAAGAAGCGTTAGAATTATATTTTGAGGATATTCCTCTTTCAAAAATAAATAAGGTGGAAAAACCGGATTTGGTGCCACTTGTTTTTGAGTATGCCTAGACCGATAAAACTTAAAACAATAATAAGAGTCCTACAAGAAAAGGGCTTCTTTTTTGTTTCACAAAAAGGATCGCATGCTAAATTTCGCAAGCAAGGCAACCCGACGCGCACAGTGATTGTTAAAATAGGTAAAAAAGAAGTGCCATATGGCACTTTTCAGTCAATATTGCTTTTGTCAGGGCTTGAAGAAAATGATTTCAGAAACGAGAAAAAATAAGTCAAACTTCTTTTATTCTTAAACGTTAGGCGAAATAAATAAAAAGATCAGTCCTTTGGACTGACCGTTAAAACTTCGGGGATAAATCTTTTTAATTTTCAATGGCAATTATTTGCCATCTTTTTTTTCTTTTATAGCCAATTCCCTTATAATTTTAACAATATCGCGCTCAATTTTTTCCAAGCGGGTAAAAAGGCGAAAAACCAAATAGAAAAGAACAATCACCGAAAAATAAAGAGCCAAATCCGCGCCGCGATAAACGCCAAAAAACTGGGCCACCCGATCCAAATTCTTTGGCCAAAGCGCGGCTAAGCCGACAATTAACCAAAGTATAGACCAGCTCATCGCTTCCCACAAAGAAATTTCTTTGTTTTTTAATTTTGAAAACAACTTGAGCCAGGCGAAAATTATAAAAATAACAATAACAAATTGGATTAACATAATACTTTAAAAAAATATCTTTCCTTTAATCAAATCCTTAATAATTCTTAGTCCCCCTTTTAATCCCTGGCCGTAATCTTGATACAAAACTGTCACCCCTACTTCCTTAAAATAAAGTTTATTTCTTCGGATTTCCGAGAGAATCTCGGTATTATGGGCCATCCGTGGCTGGGTCAAACTAATTTTTTGCCAGGCCTCTCTATTTAAAGCCCGCAGCCCATTATGAGCGTCAGTCAGTTTTACGCCGGTTAAAAACCAATTGAAAATAATCGCTGGCCAAAGAATTAAATATTTTTTAGTGAGAGGTGTCTTAACGTCTTTCTTCAAAAACCGTGAACCCAAAACAACATCGGCCTCATTTTTTATAATGGGCTCAACGAGAACTTTGATATCATCGGCTAAATGCTGTCCGTCAGCATCAAAATGAACAATTATTTCCGCGCCCCGAGAAACTGCCCACTCAGTGCCGGTTTTAAGCGCCGCGCCCTGGCCAGAGTTAACCAAATGTTTTAAAACTTCGGCATTTTTTTCTTTGGCCAGTTGCGCCGTCCCGTCAACCGAGCCGTCATCAACCACAATTACCCAGGGAACAATTTTTTTTACTTCCTCAACTACTTGGCCAATATTTTTTTCTTCATTAAAAGCAGGAATAATGATGGCGATTTTCATAATTTATTTGCAATTCTACTCTTTAAGCTGATGACTTGTCCTAAAAACCTTTGGCGAGACCACTCAAAAAGTATACTCTAAATCTCTAAATTATCTTGTGGTCGAGCCACAGAGCGAACAAGGATTAAAACTTCAATAAATTAAAGGTGTCTTGTGAGCGTGTTTTGAGGACAAGTCATCAGCTTTTTAGTTTACTCCGAATCGCTAAATCCAACCAAACTGCGGCTGGCTTTAAGATAATCAACGGTCTTTTTCAGTCCCGCATCCAATAAATAAACCGGGGACCAGCCCAATCTTTCGCGGGCTAAAGTTATATCAGGAATCGGCGAAAAAATATAATAGGTCTCCGGCTCTTTAAAAACAATTTTTGAGCGAGAATTGAGCATCTTAATTACCTTTTCAGCCACATCAATAATCTTTACTTCCACATCATTTCCCAAATTAATTGGACCGCTTTCTTTAGATTTAGCTAATTTAAGAAGACCTTGGATAATATCATCAACATAACAATAAGAACTCTTTAGATTCTGATTGCCATAAATAACTAAATCCTTGCCCTCGAGGGCATGCCAAACAAAAGTTGAAACAGTTCTGCCATCAGAAAACCGCATTCTTGGGCCATAAGTCGTGAAAACACGAACAATTTTTGTATCAAGCTGGAATTTCATTCGATAATTATTAATTAAACTTTCGGCAAAACGCTTGCCTTCAAAATAACAACTGCGACCCCGCAATGGGTCGCTGACTCCCATATAATTTTCATCAATATGCGGCTGGGAATCGGGTGCTTTGCCGTAAACGACGGAACTGGAAACAAAAATAAATTTGGCTTGATATTTAAGAACTGCGTCCAAAATGTTTTTTGTCCCTAAAGCATTAGCCATTAAAATTTCAATAGCTAATTCGGAGAATCTGCGCGGCAAAGAAGGACAAGCCAAATGATAAATTTCCTGAAAGCCCTGAACTTTAACTTTGAATTTATCTAATTCAACTAAACTCTCCAAAAAATCTATCGGCTTGGTTACATCGTGGCGAACAAACTCAAAATTATAGTTGCGAAGCAAGGAATCAATATTTTTTTCTTTGCCGGTAATAAAATTATCAACACAAACAACATTGCCTTCTCTAAGAAGCGCCTGACAAAGATGCGAACCAATAAAACCAGCCCCTCCAAAAACAAGAATATTTTTTTTGTCGATTGTTTTCCTACCCAACATAAATTTAATAAAAAAGTTAATTAAATAAATTATTGAATTTTAAGACAGCTAAGAGTTGCTCCCTTGAGGCCGACTTTATCAAACGATAAAAACTGCCCTAAAGTTTCTCCTCTACTATTAAAAATTTTAACTACCGGCTCCATCTTGCTTTGAGGCGAAACAATAATCTGGGGCTGACTGCCGAACAAACCGCAACTTGTGACATTAAGGCCGCCGCGAAACGAAGAATCAAAAGCAAAAAATTGTTCCGCAACTCGGCCGAAACGATCAAAAACTCTGATATGAGGCCCGCCGCCGGGACCGGCTCCGGTAATAATTTCCGCTTGGCCATCGCCATCAACATCGGCCGCTGCCACGCTTACTCCGCCGCGAAATTTTTTGTCATAAGCAAAGAACTGATTGATTAACCTGCCCAACTGATCATAAATCTGAATTAAGGGCTGATTGCCTTTTGTCGGCGCAACAACAACTTCAGCTGCCCAATCCTGATTAATATCGGCGCCGGCTGTATTAAGACCGCCGACATATTTTCCATCGTAAACAACTATTTTTTTAATGTAGCTTTGCTGAGAAATAGTATCAAACTTATATAATTTTACTTCGGCGTTATAAGCCGAAAGAGGTCCGACTAATAAATAATTTTTAGCTTCCTGAGAAATTGGTTCAGGTTGGCTGGGCGTAGCGCTCACTGCCTGACAGGCATTAAGAAGACCTCGGCCGAATTTATCCTTAAAAGAATCTTCTAAATTATTATAGCCCGAGGTCTTATCTAAAATCAAATTAATAACCTCTTTGGCTCCCAGACTTTTATTTTTTGATTTAATCAAGGCGGCCACGCCGGAAACTAAAGGCGCGGAAAGCGATGTCCCACTCCACCAGCCGCCGTAAAAACGACTAAATTCTTGAGGATAAACTGCATCAAGCCGATAAACCTCGGCACTGTAAAACTGGCTGCCGTAAGTAGCTAAATCAACGCATTTAGCGCCGTAATTAGAAAAAAGGGCTTTCTTGCCGTCGGGAGTAATCGTTCCCACGCCTAAAATAATATTTTCTTCTGCCGGATCACAAACCGGATACATCGGCGTTTCGTCCATATTAAAGCCGTGCTGGGTAGTGCTGTCATTGCCGGCAGCGGCCACAATCACAATTCCCTGATCATAAGCCCGTTTTAAAGCGTCTTCTAAAACCTGGCTTTTGCCAACACCGACAAAACTTAAATTAATCACATCTACGTTTTTTAAAATGGCGTAGTTAATGCCTTTGGTAACCGTTACGGTGTCACCGACTCCTAAAGAGTTCAAAACCCGAAGCGACATAATCTGACTTTTCCAAGCCACGCCGATTATGCCTTTTTGATTTTGGCCGCGCCCGGCAGCCACGCCGGCCACAATAGTTCCGTGATTAACGCCGATTTCTGAACAGCTTTTATCAATAGTGCAACCCGAGGAAAATTGAGGATTAGAATCCGGCCGATTAAGGACAAAATCCCAACCGTTAACATCATTAATATAACCATCGTTATCATTGTCCAGGGAGTCATTGGGTATCTCGCCGCGATTAACCCAAATATTTTCCCGAAGATCCGGATGATCCAATTGAACGCCGGAATCCAAAAAAGCAATGATTGTCCCCTCGCCCTGCGATTGATCCCAGGCATCGGGCGCTTTGATATTCTGTAAATAATTCTGTTTAATATAATCCGGATCGTTAGGAATAAAAGTCGTGGCTTGATAAATAATATTCGGTTCGGCAAATTCAACTTGAGGATTAGTTAAATATTTTTTGATAATTTGCGATATGTCTGAATTAGAAGAAAATTTAAATTTATAGGGCTCGTTATTACCTTTAAATTTCACTACCACTTCTTTAGTTAAATCGGCAGTGGAATGTGAGTTGGCCAAAAATGGTAAAATTAAGCCCAAAAAAATCAAAACTAAATATTTCTTTTTAAATTGAAAAAAAAACATAAAAAATTATTTCTTTTGTGGAGATTCAAGTTCTTTCAAAAATTTTTCTGCTTCTTGGGCATAAGACGGATCTAATTCAACCGCTTTTTTAACTTCGGCAATCGCCTTGTCTTTTTGTCCTATCTGAGCATAGCTAAAAGCTAATTTGGCATGGTATTCGGCCTTGTTGGGATCAAACTCAATTAATTTATTGTAAAGTTCTGTGAGTTTTTGAAAATCGTTTTTTACAGTATAAACTCTGATCAAGCGCGAAAGATTTTCCACGGTATCATATTTAAAATTCAAATTTTTTACCATCCAGTCAAATTGTTGCGAAGCTTCTTCGGTTTTGCCTGCTAAAATATAAACGGCCGCCAAGCTCCAATTAAAATCAACCACTCTATTATTTAATTCCAGCCCTTTTTTAAAATATTCAATGGCTTTATCAAAATCGCCCTTAAAAACATAAGATTGAGCCATTTCAAAATAAATATGAGGCCGAGTCGGACTTAAAGGAATGGCTTGATTGCCTAACTTAATAACCTCATCCAGCTGGCTTTTATCAAATTTGAAAGAATTATTGTAAAGCGTCATTAAATAAATATAATTGCGGACATTCATCGGCTCCTCTTCAATGCTTTTTTTAAGTTCGGAGGCAGATAGCTGAGCTATTTGGGCCAAATCTTTTTCCGGAATTTGGTTTTCTCTAATTTTACCAGCAACAAAATCAGCTAAGTATTGCCTGAACTCTGCATTTTGGTAGGTTTGATAAGAAAATGATTTTTTAAAATAATTTATTATCTCGTTAAAATATTCTTTGGCTAAGCCCTGTTTTTCAATTGTCACGGCCCTAATGCAATCCAAATTAGCCCGAGCTGGCTTTAGATTAACAATATAAAAGACAAATAAAAATATGACAAAAAGGGTTAAAGCAACGGGAAAACTTAATTTTTGAGGAATAATTTTTTTTTCTTGAACGGACTCTTGGCTTATTTTCTTTTCTAAAATTAGAAAATTAATCAAAGCCAAAGTCAGATAAAACATTAGATAACTGGCCGGCGTATCAAAGACAAAAAAATTCTGGCCAAAATAAACAATAAGTAAAATAAGAAGAAAAATATATAAATAATAATCTTCATGATTTTTTTTGAATTTTTGCCAAAGCAAAATTATGGCTGATATTAAAATACCGAGATAAGTTGAGAGTCCCACCAGGCCCGAGGTAACGCCGATATCAAAAATAATGTTATGAGCGCGATCATACCAAACGCGCGAGCCGATATCTAAAATAAGTCCGGCCGGAAAATATTTATTAAAGACAATATTATAATTCTCATACCCCCAACCCAGCCAAAAACGCTCGTGCCAGCCTCCCATGCTAGCCTGCCAAGTCAAAATTCGCGCTTGGGTGGTAATATCGGTTGATGAAATAGAAACAATTCTGCCCAGTGTCGGATTCTTCTTGACCCACGGCTTATCGGCGTTAAGCCAAATTAAAACAACAAAGACAATAATTACCAACAAACTAACAATAGCCGCCTTCTTAATTTTCTTATTCTGCGACAAAATAATTGAAAGAAAAACAAAAATAACAATGCCCACAAAAAACGACAAAACTGCGCCTCGAGTCTGAGTATTATACAAAACATAAATTTCCAAAAACAAAGCCAAAAAATAAAAAATCCGCCAGCCGATAGCTTTTTTCTGGCTAAGAAGGATAATGGCAAAAGCGATATTAAAAATCAGATAAGCGGCCAAGAAACTGGCATTGCCAATCGTGGCTGAAAGCCGGGATTCACCGCTATGAAGCAGAAAGGCCAAATTAAAACGGCTCCCTAAATCAAATTGCTGGGCCAAAGCGTATAAGGTAACCAAGAGACTAGCGATCACGCTAAAGTTTAATAAATTATACCACTTGGCCCTCTCTTTAAAGACACTGCTAACAATAAGAAAAAAGATTAAAAAATGAGCTACGACTATCAGGCCATCGCTTCTTTCAACATTGCTCCAAAAACTGCGATAAAAATTAACGCCGAAAAGACTGGCAATAATTAAAATAACAAAATAAAGAATAAGAAGTTTTCCCACTAAAGAAAGTTTGGGCCGGTAAGCCGGATTCTGCAAAGCTAAAAGAAGGTAAAAAAAGAAAATAACCTCAATAATAGTCCGAAAAACAACGACTTTCGGAAAAATAAAGGGGAAAACAAAACGACCGCTGACAATAAGTGGAATAAAGAGGCAGAGATAAATACCTCCGGTAATAATGGCCAAATACCACTTTTCACTTTTGGAATTAGTCATAAATCAATCATGTTTTAAAAATTAAAAAATGACGAGATTAAAGATAAAATAACTATAACAAAATGATAAAAGATAATCAAGGATTTCAACTTAAAACCAAAAAAGACGCTTCTAATCTCATTATCATTAGCGTCTTTTTTGATATAAAACAAACTTTTTAAAAAAGATCCTTATCAATATTAATATCGGCAGAATCGATTGTAGCCGAATCTTTATCATAATTTGCGGTTGAAGCTATCTCTTCGCCCATTTTGTAATTTACAAAAAATAAGGGGGAAATATCATCAATCATAGTATTCCAATTTTGGCCATAAAGCTCTTGGGCAATGCTTTCGGTTTTAACCCAACGCAAGACACCGCTTTTTCCTATCGCATAGACCTTGGGATCAGTTTGAATTTTAACCATTTTGATGCCCGGGCGATAAGTTACATTGCCGCCGATTGGATACTGATTTAACTCCCCTGAGGCAATAACTTTGACTTTTGAAAAATCATTATACCAGGCCCTATAAACCTTGTCATTGGGAAAGACATATCTTTTACCATCATTACCTATATAATAAACTGTTTTACAGGTTGCGCAATTTAATCTGACTAAATCCCCCGAACCCTCAATTTTTGGCTTGGTTGTTTTAACGGTCAAATCAATCTTGTTAACGGCTAATTGATTAAAAATCACTTTAATATCATTAACGCCATCACCATCTAAGTCAACTAATTTGGTTTGCCCAGCGGTTAATTTAATAATAACCGGTTGGGATTCAAAGACAAGCCAAATTTGTTTTTTTTCAATCTCAATTTGATTAACTTTTAAACTATGGCTTTCGGTTTTTCCGCTACTGACCGTGATTGTAAAATTAGCTTGCGAATTTATATATATAAATAAATTAACTCCACCACTGCTAACCGTTCCAAGAGAAGATGTTTGACCGCTATTAATAGTAATGGTGTTTCCACTGCCGCTGCCAGAAGACGTTCCGCCTCCTCCTCCGCCGCCGCCAATCATAACGCAAGTCGCGCTCGCGCCCGAACCAAAGACGCGATAGCCACTATTACAACTGGCGGCTCCACAGGTAGGGTAGGAGTTATAGGTGGCTGCATTAGCCAAAGTTGAACATAAACTAGACGAACAACTCGTAGAGGTAGAGGGTGAAATAGTGTAAACACCAGCGGTAGTTGGCAGAGTTACAGAAGTTGTGCCCGGAGTGGTATTTGCCCCGCATTCTACCAAGCCCCCGCCTCTATTGATATTAATTACCCCGACGCTACTATCCGAAGAACCAACTAAAAAAGAGCCGGGGTTAGTTACGGTGAAAGTGCCGCCATCAAAACTCCAGCTTTCGGCCGTAGAACCACTCTTAATAATCATATCAACTGTCCCGCTACCCATAGTTACGCCAGTCACCGTAATGTTGGCATCAGCGGTAAAATCATTGGTAGCTGCTAAAAGAGGTTGGCTTAAGACCAAAGAAAAAATAATTAAACTGCTTATGATTAAATATCTCTTTTTCATAAGTTATTTATTTTAAGTATTTTAAAATTTATTTACAAGCGCCGGCCTCCAAAACCTTATTTCCAGCACCATTAACATATTCGCGGTAAATTACCCCCTCAACATTTACCCACTCAACACAACTTGAGCCATTGCCTCCTGTGGCATCTGCTTTAATTTTAATAGTTGTTGTCGCCGCTCTTGTTTCAGAACCAACTACAAAATCAGCGCTGGTGGTGGCGCTACCACCTATTTCCACTGCGTCTTTGACCCACAAATCACCTTTGTAATTAAAACTCGGTGAGCCGCGGCCAATCATTAAATAATCAGAAGTAGTGGCCGAGGTTGAGGTAGCGGTAGCAAAAGTGGACAAACCACTGACACTGAAAGTGCTACTCCATTGACTACTCGCGCCATAGAAAGTCCCGTCACATTCGGCATCGTTTTGAACATACAAATCCCCGCCGGCTAAATTGATATTGTTAGCCGTGCCGCCAGTGCCGATCCAAAAAGCGTCAGAGGTAGTTGCTTTCGTGTTAATATAAGCACTGCCTATCACTGTTAGCGTGGAGGTTGGTGCACTCCAACTTGAGGCGCCGATAATAAAATTACCGGTGGTCGTAGCGTTGCCGCTAACGGTTAAATTGCCGCCAGTGGTAATATTAGAGCCAATAGTAGTAGTGGCATAAATAACCGAGGCAATAAAAAAAACTGAGATTAAGATTATTGCCCCGCTCTGAATAAAAGGAAAAATTTTTCTCCGAAAATAATTCTTTGCCATAAGTTTTTAATCGTTTAATTTAATTAATTTATAAGTTAAGATTTTTATTATCTTTAATTAAATTATAGCACAAAAAAAAGGGGGGGGTACAGGTGGCTGTGGATAACTTTTTCCTCTCAATATTCTTAATTCAGGTATTGTCTTTAAATTAATAATCTCGCTGTAAAAACATAAAACGTCAAAAGAGGATAAAATTTTACTCTTGCTAAAAAACAACTTATCTAATATAATATAAGCTAATGATGACTTATTTTTTCCGGAAAATCAAAAAAATAAGCTTGGTTTTAGGGGATTTGGCTATCCTCTATTTATCTTTATGGCTAACTTTAGTCCTGCGCTACGGTTTAACCGAGGCCTCTCCCTGGTGGGCTCAGCATTTTTGGCCCTTTAGTTTTGTTTATCTTGTTTGGATTATTATTTTCTTTATCAGCCGGCTTTATGAATTAGGCCAAGCTGAAAATAACGCCAAAATTGCCGCCAGTCTTTTAAAGGTCTCTTTAATCAACGCCATTTTAGCCATGGCTTTCTTTTATTTTATACCCAATGTCGGCATTGCGCCAAAACGAGTTTTGTTTTTAAACATTGCCATCGCCGCCGTCCTGTTTTTTATCTGGCGGCTGATTTATAATCGTTTTGTCCGTTCTTCCCTTTTACTCAACAACTTACTTATTATTGGCCTTAATGATCAGGTGATAGAGTTAGTCCAAAAAATAGCTAAAAAGCCGCAACTTGGTTATAAATTAATTGCCGTGATTGACAGTGACAACCAAAAAATGGCCGAGCAATTGCCGGCCGAGGTTGAAAAAATCAATTTTGATTTAGTTAATCTTAATCTAAGCCAAATTTTACGCGACAAAAAAATCAAAACTGTTGTTACCGCCTTGGATCACCATCAGAATCCGGAATTAGTCCGCCAGCTTTACCAAAATTTATCGGCCAAAATAAACTTTCTGGATCTGCCACATTTTTACGAAAAATTGACTGGTAAAATACCGGTCAATTTCATTGGCGAAGTTTGGTTTTTGGAAAACTTAGCCGAAAGTGAAAAAATTATTTATGAAATTATTAAACGCTTAATGGACATTGTGTTAGCTATTTTGGCCGGCCTTTTGTCTTTAATTTTTATTCCCTTCATTGTCTTGGCAATTAAAATTGACGGCCCCGGACCCATCCTTTTTAAACAATATCGAATAGGAAAAGATGGCAAATTATTTCAAGCTCTAAAATTTCGCACCATGCATAAGGACGCGGAAAAAAACGGTCCGCAATGGGCAATGAAATTTGACCCCCGAATAACTCGAGTTGGCCGATTTTTGCGCAAAACTCGCCTTGATGAAATACCGCAATTTTTGAATATTCTACTTGGTGAAATGAGTTTTGTCGGCCCCAGGCCGGAACAAGCAGAATTTATTGAAATGCTTGAACGAGAAATTCCTTTTTATCGCCAAAGATTATTAGCAAGACCCGGCCTTTCTGGCTGGGCTCAAATCAATTTTCCCTATGGCGCTTCGGTTAAAGATGCTTTGGAAAAACTTCAATACGATCTTTTTTATATTAAAAATAGATCCTTACTATTGGATCTAACTATTATTTTAAAAACAATAAATATCGTGTTGCGAGCTTTAGGCAGATAGATAAAAAAATTCCTATGAAAGTATTATTTTTAAGATCTTTTTTTGCCGTTGAAAAATTTTATTTTCCTGCCGCAATTAACGAACCCTTGGGGTTGGAAACTTTAGCCGCTTTTTTAAGAAAGGATTATCAAATAAAAATCTTAGACGCTGTTGGTGAAGGCTGGTATAAATATTGGACCCTTGAAGATTTTCCAAAAACAATTTTTCTGGGCCTTAAAAGCGAAAAAATCATTAAAAAAATTAGTGAATTTCAGCCAGATGTTATTGGTATAACCTGGCTTTTTTCAGCTCAAAACGACTCTGTTAACATAATTACTAAAACGATTAAAGAAACTTATCCCGGTCTTATTGTTATCGCCGGAGGTCCTCATCCATCAACTAACCCCAAGGAAGTGTTGGAAGCTAATCCTTATATCGACATTATTATTTATGGCGAGGGAGAAATCACTTTTAAAGAATTACTTGATAAAAAAATGAAAAACTTAGAAGAGATTAAGGGAATTGCTTATAAAAAATATGATCAAATAATTATTAACCCTCCGCGAGAATTAATTAAAGATTTAGACATTATCCCCTTACCGGCTCGTAATTTATTAAATTATAAAAACTACGCGAAACAGAATTTTTACATCTTCATTTATCATCGCTTAAAAAAACTAAAAATCAAAGAAAAAATTATCAAAACTATTGCTTCTTTTATAAGCCGGGCGCCGCTATTAGACCAGTTTTATTATAAGCTCCATAACTCTAAAAAAATGAATGAATTTTTGCCTACGGCTGACATTGTTACGTCTAGGGGGTGTCCTAACCGTTGCGCTTTCTGCGCTGTTCATAATCTTTGGGGGCATAGTTGGCGAATGCGCTCGGCCGAAAATGTTTTAACAGAAATTGATGAATTGGTTAATAAATATCAGATTAAACATATTAATATTCAGGATGATAATTTTAATATCTCTAAAAGTAGAATTATTGAGATATGCCAAAAAATTGTTGAGCGCAAATACAACATCACGCTTTCCGCTAATAGTGGCGTTTATGTGCCGACACTTGACGAAGAGGTCTTAACCTGGCTCAAAAAGGCTGGTTTTAGGCATATTAGAATGTGTGTTGAGTCCGGCAATCAGGAAATTTTAGATAAAATTATCAAAAAACGAATTGATCTTAGTAAAATAAAAAATATAATTGACATTTGTCGAAAAATCGGACTCAAAACAGAGGGGGCTTTTATGTTTGGCATACCGGGAGAAACAATTGAAACAATGCAACAAACATTAAAATTTGCTAATAGTCTTGGCTTTAACCGCGTTAAAAAATTTATTTTTCAACCCTTTCCCAATACAGAACTTTATGATGTTTGCGTTAAAAATAATTACTTAACTGAAGATTACAATCCGCGGGAAATTTATGTCACTGGTAATAAAAGCTTTGTTAAAACAGAAAACTTTTTGCCCGAGGATGTTGTAAAAATCGCGCGAGGCAAATAGATTATAGATTATGAATTTAAAAGAAAAAATTTACCGTCTACTTCGCCACTCGGAAAAATATATTAAAACCGACATGATTTACTTGGCTAAAGGCAGTTTTTGGCTAGTTCTGGGGCAGATTATTTCCGCTATTACAGCCTTCCTGCTGCTTTTAGCTTTTGCCAATCTTATTGAACCGTCGGTCTATGGTAATTATAAATACCTCTTATCTATTTTTGGCTTATTGTCAATTTTTTCTCTAACTGGCATGGGCAATGCCGTATCTCGAGCCGTAGCCATGGACTTCGAGGGATCGGTGATCGATTCATTTAAAACTAAAATAAAATGGGCAAGCGTAGGAAGTATGGTGATAATAATGTTAGCTATTTATTATTGGCTCCAAGGAAACAATAATTTGCCCATCCCTCTAATTTTGGCAGCTCTTTTTTTACCATTAATGCAAGCCAGTCTAATCTATGGCGATTTTTTATCTGGCAAAAAAAATTTTACTGCACTGACCAAATTTTCTTCCTTAACGAGTGTTTTGGTGACGTTTCTTTTAATTATTATTTTATTTTTGACAAAAAATTTATTTATTATTATTGCTGCCTATCTTATTGGTTATACTTCATTAAACTTTATTTTTTTCACCGTCGTTCTGAAAAAATTTAAACCAAATCAAAAAACCGATGACCAAACCATCTCTTACGGCAAACACTTAAGTTTAATGGATGTTCTAAACATAATCGCCAATTATCTTGATCGTTTATTGATCTTTCAATTTTTAGGCGCGACCGAATTGGCAATTTATTCTTTGGCAATCGCTCCGCCGGAAAAGTTAAAAGGTTATCTAAAAAATATTTATACTCTGGCTATCCCAAAATTTAGTTTAAGATCCCGCGAGGAAATTAAAGCAACAATATATAAAAAAATGAGCAGATTTGCTCTTTTTATTATCGTGATTATTATTTTATATATTATTTTTATTCCGTTTGTTTTTCGCCTGTTTTTTCCCAAATATCTAATTTCCGTTGTTTATTCGCAAATCTTCGCCATCGGCCTAATCGGCGCTACGGCCGCTTTGCCACAAAGCGCCTTGCTTTCGCAAATGGCTAAAAAACAACTTTATCAGATCAATATTATTATTCCGCTCGTGCAAATATTTTTACTTTTTGTTTTAATTTATTTTTGGGGCTTATGGGGAGCGATAATTGCGAGACTGATAACGCGCGTCTTTATCTTAATCTTTTTTTCTTGGGGAATTAAACAAATTTAGAGATGGTTTTGCAGCTATCTCTCAATCTTTTTCAACCACAGCAAAACTACCATAACCAAAATTTCTTAAAATTGGCTTTGCCTTATATTTATCTAAAAATTTAACTAAAGGCAACAAAAAATTAAAATAAGGCAAACATAAAGAGCTGGCTTCAAAATGAATGATGCGAAAGCCAGCTTTTTTAATTTGACAGCGCATTACCCAAGGATAACGCCAAAGATGAGGCAATTCCTTCTTGCCGACATATGCTTCGTTAATGCCGTCTTCGCCTAAATTAAAAAAAATTCTCAGAATTCCCCACGGCAGGCCATAAATCGTCCTTTTAGAAATGCGCCAAAAATTATCTCCGCCTAAAAGACAAGCAGCGCATAAATTTAAGCAAGTTGGTAGGGCTATAATCGCCCGGGACTTAGTAATCCTTTTGATTTCAGCCAATCCTTTTTCAAAATCAGGCAGGTGCTCTAAAACATGACAACTAATAACTAAATCAAAAGAATTATTAGCAAGTGGTAAATTTTCAGCATCAGCTACTAAAAATTTAATATTAGTCAATTGATTTTGGCGAGCCAAATTCTCGGCGGCAGCAATATTTGGCCCAGATATATCACAACCAATAACCTCTGCGCCCTTTTGCGCCATCAAAATTGATAGCACTCCCTCACCACAACCAGCATCTAAAACTTTTGTATCTGGCTCCACGAATTTCAAAATTGACTCATATTCTTTTTGATGAGCGTATCTTCGCAGCGGATAAGGCGACTGAAAGCGTTTAGTAAAAATTTTGTCGGCGTAGCTGGAATAAATTTCCTTTACATCAGTCATAAATTTATTACTATTACTGATAAACTGCTATATATTTTTTTATAATATTATCCCAATTTAACTTTTCTGCCCATTTTCTTCCTTCTCTGCCCATTTTTCTATCTAACCCAGGATTATCCAAAATTTTTAGCATTGCTTGAGCAGTTGCCTCAATATCATTTTGGGGAACCAAAAACCCAGTCACGCCATCAACAATAGCATCTTCGCAACCATTGTCATAAGTACCAATTACTGGTTTACCACAAGCACTGGCTTCCAAATGAATTAAACCAAATCCTTCAAAATTTAATCCATCATTCTGAGAAGCAATTATTGAAAAAGTGCAAGTGGAATAATAATCAATCAAGTCTTTGTCAGAAACATTAGCAAGAAAAATAACCTTGTCTTCCAAATTGTTTTCTTTAACTAATTCTTTTAATAAAGCAAAATAAGATTTGTTTGACTGATCACCAATTATAATATATTTAAGTTCGGAGTATTTTTTTACCACTTTTGCAAAAGCCGGAATGGTTATGTGTTGACCTTTTCTTTTTTTTAATACACCAACGCTTAGAATAAATTTTTTAGGAACTTGAATTTTTGGATAAGGATTTCTTTTAAAATAATTTACATCTATTCCTAAAAAAATCACTTTCATATTATTAAGACTAGAAATTCTTTTCTTGATTTCCTGACAAGTATAATTACTAATACATAAAACAACCGAGGCTTTTCTATAAGCCCATCTAAGCAAATTTGATTTTAAAGGACTTTCTAACGGAGCGACAGAGAAGGTTCCGACTCCATTAATAATTAATTTTTTATTAAGCCCGAGATTAGCTAAAGCGGCAATTACGCCATAGGGATAGGCATCTAAAGCATGAATAATATCGCAGTTTTTTATATATTTTCTTGCCTTGAGAGCGTTCAAAAAAAGAATAGGTAATTCCCTAAGGCTAAAACATTTCTTTAAAATACACCTTTCTTTTTTATAACCGCTTGGCTCCTCTATTAAAACCTCAACTTCAAAATCGGGCTGAGCGGCTATACGTTTAACTATCTCCCATGAATACCTGCCCCAACCATATTTATCGCCGCCTTTTTGACGGCCTCCGCAAATAATATCTAAACGATTTGTTATAAAGCAAATTTTCATCTTTACCCTTAATTTATAATTAATAGACTTGCCAAATAAAATATTTGTTATCCTTATTGGCAATTAATTTAAAATGCGAGGAATTACTAACAATCTTGAAAAATTTTTGGTGTTCCTGATCGGCTTTATCGCTAAAATCATAACCCAAACTGTTCTTTACAATGTACTTAGTATTGTTGCGAATAAATAAATCTGAAATCTCCTTATCGCTTAAACTTTCATGATATTCTTTGTTAATAAAAAAAAAATTAAAATCCATAAAAACTAAAGCTTGATAATCCGTAAACCAGTTAAAATAATCGTCTTGCGCAGTAATTAGAATAAAAAATTTATTCCTTTCCACCAAAGGAATTTCTTTGTCTAAAACTTCTTTTGCCCAACTACTACTTTCATAAAGGAAAGGAACGGGAATTTCAACTTTTCCTTGATTTAAATAATACAGA